>JAUXRI010000242.1 GCA_030681895.1 Myxococcales bacterium
CGTGACCTCGACGCCGTTGACCGGAGGCGGCTCGTACGGCTCGGTGATGCCCACGAAGTTGGGGATCTCACCGGCGAGCGCCTTCTTGTACTTGCCGCTGGAGTCCCGCTTGATGAGGTCCTCCGTCGGGCAGTTCACGTACACCTCGACGTACCGCTGAATGAGGCGGCGGTTCTCGTCGCGAACGGCCTTGTACGGGCTGGCGCAGGCGACGAGCGTGCAGACGCCGTTTCGCGTCAGCAGGTCAGCCACCACGCCGAGGCGGCGCGAGATGACGACGCGCTCCTCTTTGTTGGCGCCTTCAATCTCGCCCCAGAGCGACTCGCCGAGATCGTCCTCGTCGAGGACCTCGACCTTGCGGCCGACCTGCCGCAACCGGGCAGCGATGTACTCAGCCAGCGTGGTCTTGCCCGCGCCCAGCATTCCCGTCAGCCATACTGTAAAGCCCTGCTGCTCCTGCTGCGCCATGCGAGTCACGCTCCTGTGGAGGTGGAGAGGTGCGCCAAAAAGCGCGTCGACTTAGTGCACGTCGCCACATCAGCGCAATGGTTTATTGTCAAACGGCGCTACAGGGCTGGTGTCCAGGCGCCATCGGCGAAGCCCCAACGCGCCTCGTCCACACAGCGGCCGGCACGGACCGCCAGCACGGCCAGACGGAGGGACGGGAGAAGCGGACGGCCGTCGACGGTGAAGGTCGAGACGTCCCACGCCGAGAGGGTTGCCGGCCCATCGACGTGGGAGTGGATGAGCCAGACCTCGAGGTTCAGGGCTTCCCGCTCCAACGCCATCCACTCGTGCGGGTCGATGACGAACGAGGTCCTGGGGGCCTCGGCGACGTTCGAAAGCGGCACGAAGCGCCACCCGTCCGCCCGCTTCACGAACGCGCAGACGCCCTCGGCCGGCCACGCCGCTTCGCAGTGTCGGCGGGCGACGGCGAGGTCCAGGCTCAGTCCCGCTGCCATCGGTGGCCGTCCCAGCGCACGGTGACGGGCGACGCGTCGAGACCCAGCGCAAAGCGTTGAACGATCAGCGCCGCGAGCGAGCCGGCGGTCACAGGCTCCGCGACCTGCGTGGACGGCTCGTGCTCGGGCCAGGGCGCATGGGCCGGAACGCCGACGATCGACCCAGCCGAGACGCCGACCCGGAAACAGCCGACCGGAGCCGCGGCGCCACGCGCGAAGGGCCCCAGCCAGCCCGCCACGGCGCGTGTGGGAGCGGCGACGGCATCGGGCGACAGGGCCTCGAGCGTCGTGCCAGCGAGGAACCCGGTGCGTCCAGCGGCTGCGGGATCGATGAGCGGGGTCCCCGAGGCGCCGAGCTCGGCCACCGCGACATCGAGCGCCTGCGACTGCCCTTCGACGGTCACCACGGCGTCGAGGAGCCGGGACTGGCCGCGGCCACCGACCTCCTTGAGGAGGATCTGCCGGCTGTACCGTTGAATCTGGTCTTCGCGCAGCGCCATGGCTCAGGCGCTCCGGAGCTCGATCACCATCCGTGTCGTACCGTCGTCGAGGCGGTCGAGGGAGCGCACCAGATGCCCTTCGTCGCGGGCGTTGCGCGGCAAGTTGCGCAGCGGCTCGTCGCCCTTCAGGAGCACCTCGAGCGTGTCACCCGGCTCGAGGGTCTCGAGGCGCAGCTTCACCCGCACCCACGTCATGGGGCAGACCTCACGGGTGATGTCGATGCTGGCGTGGGACATGACGGATCGTCGGCGTCGACCAATACCGCCTTCGCGCCGTCGCCGCACGCCGCGCAGTCGCGCCGGCGCCGCACCTTCACCGTCCGGAACGACAGGTCGAGCCCATCGACGACGTGCAGCAACGCGAGCCCGGGCTCAGGGTTGGGCCGGCACGCGAGCGACGCCTGAAGCCCGCCCATCACGCCGGCCATCGCGCCGAGGACACCGGCTTGTGCGCACGTCGGCACGTCGGTCGGCGGGGTCTCGAACAAGCAGCGAAGACACGGCCCGCCAGGCTCGAGGCGCATGGCCAGGCCTTCGAAGCGGAGCACGCCGGCATAGATGGCAGGCCGCCTCGTGAGCACGGCGGCGTCGGAGATCAGGAACTTCGTCCCCACCCCGTCGGTCGCGTCGAGCACGACGTCGTGCATGTCCAAGAGCGATTCGATCGTGGCGGCGGTCGCCCGCTCCTGCCGGACCGTCAGCGCGAGGTTGGGGAACTGACGGCGCAACTTGGCCGCGGCCGACTCGACCTTCGGCACGCCGACGTCGGCGGGGTGGTGCCAGGGTTGGCGATGCAGGTTGGTGACCTCGACGACGTCGGGGTCGATCAAGGTGAGACGCTTGACGCCCGCGAAGGCCAGGGCGAGCGACGCAGGGCAGCCGAGGCCTCCGACGCCGATGACACACGCCGAGTCGGGGACGAGCACAGCCACCTGCGCGTTGTGACGGTTTTCGCTTCGCTGGGCAATCTCGCCTCACGCGCGTGCACGTGGAGGGATAGGCTCCGGGCGTGCAGGCGACCGACGATCGACGTGCGCGGGTCCAGCAGGTGCTCCAGCGGCGTGGGCTCAGCCAGCAGGCCTCGGCCGGTGACGCCTCGGCGTCGTGGCTGAAAGATCGGTTCATCGCCCGGGCCCGCGCGCTCTTCTACGCGCGCATGATGTTCCTCACGCTGGGCCTGCTCATCCTCGCGGTGCCGGTGTGGCGCGTGTACTTCGGCTTCAGCCCGCTCGCGTTCGGCATGTACTTCTTCATGCTGCTCTACAGCGTGGCGAACTACCTGACGCTCAGCCACCCACGCGTCGGCAGCGTCGTCACCTACGTCACCCTGCTGATCGATCTGGTGGTGATGGTGATCGTCGTCGCCAAGCCGATGACGGGCGGCGGTCTGGCCAACCCGCTGCTGGCCTCGCAGCTGTTGTTCACCACGTTGTTCGCCCTGCTCTTCCCCAAGCCGCTCGCGATCCTGCCGCCGCTTCTGGCGCTGCCGATCGTCACGCGCATCGATCAGCTCCTCAACCGAACGCCGACGGCGATCGAGATCCTCACCCTGCTCTGGTACCTCGCGCTCAACTTCATCATCATCTACGTGCTGGTGTACCTGAACCAACGCGAGACCAGCGCCCACCGCGAGGTGCTCGAGCTGCAGCAGGATCTGAAAGATCTGGCCGTGGTCGAGGAGCGCAACCGCCTGTCTCGCGAGATCCACGACGGCCTCGGCGCGAGCCTGTCGTCGCTCATCATTCAGTCCGAATACCTCGCCTCGCTCGCCAAGGACGAGGTGCTGCTGAAGGAGATCACCGAGATCAAGGCCTGCGCCGAGGAGTCGATCGAAGAGCTCCGCCGCAGCCTGCGGATGATGCGCGAGGACTTCGATCTCGGTCAGGGCGTCGAGGACTACGTCAAGACGTTCGGCGAGCGCACCCAGCTGCCCGTGCGCTTCGAGAAGCACGGCGAGTGGATGGGAAAGATGGCGCCCGAGTCGGCGCTGGCGATCTTCCGGGTCCTCCAGGAGCTGCTCACCAACGCGCTCAAACACGCGAAGGCGAAGCAGGTCGACGTTCGCCTGTCCTTCCTCCCTGAGCGCATTCAGCTCTCGGTCAAAGACGACGGCCTGGGCTTCGATTCACAGGCTCCCCGCCCCGGCCACTACGGCCTCATCAACCTGCAGGAGCGCGCCAACAAGGTCGGCGCCACCGTCAACGTCGAGGCGAAACCCGGCGCTGGCGTTCACGTCACGTTCTCAGTCCCGTTGACCGAGTAGTCCCCACAGAGGCCCCATGGAACCGACGCCCGCACCGCCCACCCGTATCCGCGTCTACGTCGTCGAGGATCAGTCGAAGATCCTCAAGAACCAGCTGAAGCTGCTCGAGGCGAGCTCCGATCTCGAGATCATCGGCACCGCGCTGTCGGGAGAGACCGCCCTCGAAGACATTCGCCGGCTCAAGCCTGACGTCGTGCTCCTCGACCTTGGGCTGCCTCGCATGAGCGGCATCGACGTCACGCGCGCGGTGAAGGCCGAGATCCCGAAGGTCGAGATCCTGATCTTCACGATCTTCGACGAAGAGGACAAAGTGCTCGAGGCGGTGCAGGCCGGCGCGTCGGGCTACCTGTTGAAAGGCACTCCCGCGGACAAGATGGTCGAGGCGATCAAAGAGGTCAGCCAGGGCGGCACCGTCATTCAGCCCTCGCTCGCCAGGCGCCTGCTCAAACACTTCCGGGTGCCCGAGGTGCCGAGCGCCGATGCCGCGCCAGCCGCGCCCGTCGCCGCGACGATGCCGGCAGAGCCCGAAGGCAAGAAGCTGTCGGCGCGCGAGACCGAGATTCTTCAGCTCATCGCCAAGGGCGTCTCGAACAGCGAAGCCGCGACGATGCTGACGCTCTCGAAGGCCACCATTCGAACGCACCTCGAGCACATCTACCGCAAGCTCGAGGTCACCAACCGGGTCGAGGCCGTCACCGAGGGCCTGCGCAAGGGCATCATCCAGATGTGAGGCCAGAACGACGAAAGGCCAGGTCGAGGTGACCTGGCCTTCAGTCGTCATCAGCGAGGAGCTGGTTGGCTCAGAGGCAGAAGCCGACCGCAGCGCCTGCGGTGCTCGACGCCCGGCGGCAGCTCTTGCCAGCGGCGCAGCGAGCGTTCGGCTGGTTCATGCAGCGCGCCGGAGCCATGCCACCGTCGGTCGGGTTGCAGGTGAGATCGCAGACCGGCGTGCACGAGGGCGGGTCGGTGAGCGTCGAGCTCGAGCAGATCTGACCGTTGCCGCACGAGGAGCCACGGAAGGCGTCGGTGTCGGTGCAGCGCTCGCCGGCGTTCGCGACCCGGCCCTGCTGGGGAACGCAGATGCCTGCGCCGTTGAGCGACAGTGAGAGCTGCCCGTCGGCCGAAGCAGGGACACAGCTGGTGGGAATGCTGCCGAGCGCCGGACAGGTGGCCGACGTCGGGCTGAAGACGTTGCAGTCCTTCATGCAGACGCCGAGCACTGCGTTGTCGTTCGGGTCGGTGTAGCGGTACAGGTTCACGCAGGAGTCGCCTGCGGCACACGCCGGCTGCGAGGTGAAGCCAGGCTTGCTCGGGTTCGCGTTGCAGGCCTTGAGGCAGACGCCCTCTTCGACGCCGGCGTCGCTGATGCCGCCCGTGTACGCGCACTCGAGGCCCGTGCCACAGCGCGTCGCCTGCGTGCCTGCGGTGAAGTCGCGCGTGCACTTGTCGCCCACCACGCCCGTGCCGGGAGGCAGGCAGGTCTCGATGGGGAAGAAGCCGAAGCGCCAGACCTTGAACGCGGCGTAGGTGCAGTTGCCGCGGCCCGTGCCTGCGTTGTCGGTGATGACGCCCGCGGCCGAACGGGTGAGGCACGTGTTGCCGACGGGAACGGTCTTGAGGATGAAGCCACCGTCAGACATCTGGGCGAAGCCACCATCGGTGGGCAGCGGCGCGCCTGCGTCGCTGAAGCCGCCGTCCTGGGGGACGTTCTGGCTGCAATCGTTGAGCAGGCCGTCGGGGAAGCAGACCTTCGAGCTGGGGAAGGTGCGAATCGGGCCGAAGCACTGCTCGCCAACGTCACACAGGTTCGCGCCGGCGTTGCAGTCCTTCAGGCAGACGGCGATTTCCCCGTTGGTGCCGAAGAGCGGCACGCAGGCTTCGCCGGTGGGGCAGGCAGCGGCCGTGCCGGGCTTGCACTCCTCGTAGCGCTTGGGGTTCGTGCAGTCCTTGCCGCGGCACCACTGGCCCTCGGACTGGCAGGTGTCCTGCGTGCTGCGCGCCGACACGAGGCAGCTGCACTGGTTGCCGACGCACGCCTGCTGGCCGCCGGCGCACGCGGCGCCGTTGCAGGTGTTGACGGGAACGAGGCACGAAAAGGCGCCGGTCGAGGTGTTGCGTCGGCACTGGCCGGCGTCGCAGCCGCCGCAGGCGTCGACACAGGTGCGGGGCGTGCCGCGCAGGCCGCCGTCGGCGTCGCAGATCTGGTTGTCCGCGCAGCCGCCGGCGCAGGCCTCGATCGGATCCGGGTTGGCGCCGCCGGCATCAACCCCCGCATCGGGGGGCGGGGGCGGAGGCGGCGGGCACGCCAGGAACACCGCGGAGACGACTGAAACCAGCGCGACAACTCGAATCATCTTCACGAAAGACCCCTGTGAATTGCGGCCGAAAGAAAGCGCGCTCCTATGCAGCACGGTGTGACGTGTCAACACACGAGTGCAGGCGAACCGACACGCACTGCGTCTCAATACGCGATGGAGACGCCCCAGGTGACGCTCAGATACGACTCTTCACCGAGGCCGCCGCACTGCTGCTCGTTGCAGACCGTCCACTTCTGACCCTGGCCGAAGTAGCGATCGAAGTACGACTGGTAGCGGGCCTTGAGCGTCCAACCCAACATGACGGGCCCGAGCGCGACGAGGTCGCCGGAGCCGCCGACGTCGAGGCCCCAGCCCGTCGACGTGGCCCCACCCGTGTCGTCCATGAGGTTGCCGAACCCGATGATCTGCTCGTCCGCGGGGCGCGGGTTGAAGAAGAGCGAGGCGCCGAGCTCGAGCCGGAAGAAGCGCACGATGGGGAACGCGAGGTCGGCGCCGATGGTCGGGAAGCCGGCGCCGGTGGGCGCGACGCGCTGGCTCGAGGGGAGCGGCACGCCTGCGTTGGGGTCGATGGTGAAGCTGCGCGAGACGAGGCCACCACGGATACCTGCGAAGCCGATGCCCTGCGGCTCTCCGGCGCCCATCGCGAAGTGGAAGCGCCAGGCGGCCTGCATCGACCAGCCGAGATCGACGCTGGCGACCTGCTTCTCTTCGCTCATGCCCTGCATGTTGATCTCGGAGATGGTGGTGACCGAGGAGCCGTAGATCAGGCTGCCGAGCAACCCGAAGCCGTTGACGATGCGGTTGTCGAAGCTGGCGAGCGGGAAGAGTTCAGCGTGCGCGGTGAAGCCCAGGTACGGCACCTGCGGGGTGAAGGTGACGGTCGTGCCGACGGGCTGCTGCGCTTCGGGCAGACGATCGAAGTCGGCGCACGAGGCGAGCGCGATGCTGCCCGGCCGCAGGCACTGCGAGCGCCAGGTGGTCGCGCCGGCGATCGAGAAGGTGATGGTGCGCGGCCCGATGCGCTTCTTCTTCTTGAAGGCCTCGCGGTCGAGATCGGCGTCGCGGTTCGTGTCGGTGGGGTCGTCGGGACCTGTGCCACCGGTGCCTCCGGTGCCAGGGCTGACGACCGTTCGTCCACCGCCGCCGGTCTTGGTGCCTCCGGAGCCGGTGTCCGTGCCGCCACTTCCCGTGAGATCGATCTCAGGGCCGGGGTCTGAACCAGTGCCCGTGCCCGTGCCGGTGTCGCCGCCGCCGGCAGGGTCGTCACCTTCGTTGGCGTGCTTCGCAGCCCCCTGCTCTGCCGCAGCCGAGATCGCGCGCGACAACTTCTGCGCGAAGTCCTCCGACAGCAGCCCCTTCTTGACCGCGAGCTCCTTCGTCCACAGCTCGCCACCGACGCGGTCGTAGATGAGGACCTTGTACTTGTCGCCGACCTCGCCGCTGACGGCGGCGTCGATCTTCAGCTGCTTGCCGACGCGCTTGATGCCGATGACGGTCATCGCCGCCGCGCCGTTAAGGCGCTTCTTCGCGGCCGCGGCCCGGAACTCGTCGAGCGGCACCACCTCGACCGAGTCGCTCTTCATCAGCGTCGACTCGATCTGGTTACGCAGCTTGTTGTTCTGATCGCCGTCGATCTCGAGCACTACGACCCGGTACTTCTGGGCAAGCGCAGGCGACGAGGCGAAGGCACCGATGAGGAACAGCGCGAGCGGAAGAGCACGCATGGATGCGGGCCTTCTGCCGTCATTGCGGCCCGGTGGTCAACGGCGAGGGCGTCTCAGGTCTTGAGAATCGGCCAGCCAGACGTCCGAGCGTGTCGAACGAGCGCGTTCTCGACGCCGTCGGGTGGAGCCACGACGAGCCGGTGCCGGGCGGCTGCGAGCATGTCGAGATCGAGCTCTCCGTTGCCGGCGGCGAACCCGGGCGTGACGCCGCGACGAGAGAGCCACTCCACCTTTCCGGGCCCCGCGGTGACGGGCAGCCGGAGGCGTTCGGTCAGCACGCCCGAGCCCACCTCGGCGTCGACGCCAATGACGTGCTCCGGCTCGACGCCCAGCGCCTTCGCCCCGGCCTCGACGATCCACCTCGGGCTCGCGGAGCAGAGCCACGGCGTCACCCCGGCGTGCCGCAGCACGTCGAAGAGCGGCCGAACGAAGGGGAAGACACGGCCCAGGTAGCGCTGCGCGAAGAACGTGGCGCAGATCGTCTGGAGCTCAGCCTCTCGAACGCCCGCCATCACCTGCACCGCGTAGCCGTAGGCCTCGACGGGAGCGTGTTCGAGCAGCGCGTCGTAGCGGGCGTACGCGTCGGAAAGCACCAAGCGGTTGGCGGCGAGATAGCGGAGCAGATCCTCTCCCACGTCGCCGCGCCACAACGTGCCATCGGCGTCGAACACCGCGGTCCGCGGCGCGTCACTCTCGAGGAACGGGCGCACGGCCGCCTGCACGGACGGCGGGAGGAGGTCGAGAGCAGCCATGCTAGAAGCCCCGCATGCGTCGACTCCTGGTGGTTCTGCCGTTGCTGGTGGCCTGCGGCGACCAACAACCCTGCGTCAACTGCCCGATGATCGCGGGTCCCTACCTGGTCTCGTGGCAGCAGGGCTTCCCACAAGACGGTTGCCCCGCCGAAGGTCCCCGGCCGGTGAACTTCAACCTCACGCAGTCGGGGAATCAACTCTCGGTGCTGATCGGTGGTGAGGAGCTTCGCGGCACCCTCTACGACACCTACGACTTCTCGGTGGCTGGCGGCCGGAGCGAGACGACCTACTCGCTCCGAGGCCGGGCGGTGACGAGCGGCGCCACCGCCACCCCTGACGGCGGTGCGATTCAGGGCAACGTGCGGCTGGTGGGCTCGCTCTCGAGCAACTCGAACGCAGGCGCGATGAGCTGCGACCTGACCGAGCGGTACACCGCCGACCGCCTGTAGCCCGACGGGTTTACTTCTTCTTCGCAGGCGTCTTGGCAGCGGCGGCCTTCTTGCGGCCCAGGCGCTTCTTCCAGTGCAGACGAATCTTCGACTTCACGCGGCGGTGCTTGCTCTTGCTACGGGCCATGATGGGCTCCTTGCGGTGGGTTGGAAAAACGACGTCAGGGACGCAGGCCCTAGCAAAGGCCTCGCACGCGGTCACTCGTCATCAGCATCGTCGTCGGGTGGCGGGGCGGCCGGCCGGGTGGGGAAAGGGATGCCTTCGGCGCTGCGCACATCGCTGGGCTTTGCCCTCCAGTCGAACTCTCCCTGCAGCGAGTCGTCGGGGAGCGGCTCCTGGCCCGCGGGCACGGCGGCCTCGTCGGGGGTCTTGTTCACGGTCGCAAAGATGGGGCGGGTGGCGTCGACGAAGCGCCTGACCTCGTCGAGCGGGAGTGCAGGCACGTCGTGGCCGTCCACGCCGGACATCGAGGTGGCCGCGCACAAGGAATTGAGAATGGCCTCTTCGGTCGCCTCCATCACCGCCTCGTAGAGCGGGTCGACACGTTGATCGAGGAGCAGCTTCATCTTGTAGACCATCTTGCGCGTGCGGCGCGGCACCACGTTGGCGGTCGAGAAGCCGACGATGATCTCTCCCGAGCCGTGCGCCGCGTACGAGCCGACACGACCGATGCCGAGCGCGACGCGTTTGCAGAGACGGTTCAGCTGGTGCGGCAGCAGCGGCGCATCGGTGGCGACGACGGCGATGATCGAGCCGTAGCTGTTCATGCGCCTCGGCAGATGCTTGAGCTTCTCGGCGAGGAACTCACCCACCGGCAGGCCCGCGACGCGAAGGTTGTGCATCTTTCCGAAGTTGCTCATCACCAACACGCCCAGCGTGTAGCCGCCGAAGACCTGGGGCAGCTTGCGCGACGAGGTGCCGATGCCCGCCTTGAAGTCGCAGGTGATCATGCCCGTGCCGCCGCCCACCGAGCCCTCTGGCACCGGCCCTGACTTCGCGTTGGCGAGCGCCTCACGCACGTGCGCTTCGGTGACGTGCCGGCCCGAGATGTCGTTGAGGTAGCTATCGTCACACTCACCGACGACGGGAATGATGACGTCGTGCTCCGAGCCGATGCCGGGGTACTGCTCGACCATCACGCGCGCCATCGCATCGGACACGGCGCCGACCGACATGGTGTTGGTCAAGAGAATGGGCGTCTCGAGCAGCCCCCATTCCACCACCTGCGTGAGCCCCGAGACCTCGCCCGCGCCGTTGAGCACGAAGGCGCCGCCGGCCAGGCGGTCCATGAAGATGTTCGACTCGTTGGGGAGAATCGCGGTGACGCCGGTGCGCACGGGGCCGACGCCAGGCGTGAGCGGCCCGGGCTCTCCACGAATGATGGTGGAGTGCCCGACCAGCACGCCGGCGACGTCGGTGATGGCGTTGTGCTTGCCCGGCTTGAAGCGGCCGAGCGGCAGGCCGAGCTCTCGAGCGCGAACGCGGGCAGTCATGGGAGAAGCTCGTACTCCGCGATGACGGAAGACGCGAGGAAGCTCAGCGCTCGACTCGAGCCGCGAGCAGCTTCTTCGGCGCGCGCTGGGCCCAGGAGTCAGCCAGGCGTCGACGCGCCTCCTTGACCGTCAGCGACTTCAACCGCGCGAGCACCGCAGGCCAGTTCTCGTAGTGCGGCGTGATGAAGAAGATGCGTGGCAGCGCTTGAATCAGGAACTGCTGCGCGTCGACCGACTCGAGAATGAACACCACCGACTCGCCGTCTTCCTTGAGGCGTACGAAGGACTTGCCGCGCACCTCGAGGGAAGGCGTGCGGTACCAGATGCCCTCTTCGACCGACGGCAGTTCCTTCGCGAGTCGAACGAGCTGCTTCCACGTCATGGGGGCCCTCGGAGTGACTACGAGTGGAAGCACCACATCGGGAATCGGGAACTCTGTCGAGCGACGAGCCGAGCGTGGATCCGTCGCGAGGGTTCTGGCATCCAAGGCGCCATGGCCCGATTCGTCACGCTGTGTCTCGTCCTGTGCGGCTGCGTGAAGCACGTGCCTTCGGGGAGCACCGAGCTCGCCGGCCGAATGCGACAGGCGCTGACGTCGGAGCAGCCGATGCCCGTGATGAAGGGCCCGCGCGCGCTCCACTTCCTCTTCGTCGGCGGGTTCCTCAACGAGACGATCCCCGGGTACTTCGTCGACAACATGGCGGTGGTGCGAGACGAATTGGGCGCAGAGGTCTCGACGTTGTTCCCACCGTCGGCAGGGAGCCTCGACGTCGATGCCGTGATGATTCGCGACGAGGTCGGCCGCATCAGCGACTCGACGCAGCGGGCCGTCGTGCTCGTCGGCCACAGCAAGGGCGGCGCGGGCGTGGTGCTGGCCGTGCTGCGGTATCCGGAGCTGGTCAGCTCGGGACGGGTCGAGCGGGTGATCTCGATTCAGGGCGCGTTGCACGGCTCGCCGCTCGCCGATGGGCTGGTCGCGTCGCTGCCGATGCCCCTCGTGCACCAGGCATTTCAGGGCCTGTCGACGCTGACCCGCGCGAAGGCCGACGCCGCGTTCCGGGCGTCACCGATGCGAGCAGAGCTGAGCGGCTGGTACCAGGACCACGTCTTCTACGTGCGCAGCGCCGAGACGACGGGCCAGGTCTCCACCGAGCTGGCGCTGAGCCACGCGTTCGTCGCGCGGTACGGCTCAGGACGAAACGATGGGCTGCTGCTCGAAGAAGACATGCGCCTCGAGGGCGTCGGCACCGATCTCGGTGTGCTGCGCGGCGATCACGCGGCCTTCGTGGTGTCGTCGCCGCTCAGCAACGGCACGGTAGCGACCCGCAAGGCCTTCACCCGCGCGTTGATCGGGCAGGCCTTCGCCGAGCGCTGACGTCACTTCGCCGGCGTCTCGGAGACGAGCTCGAACAGCTCTGCGTCCTTGAGCGCGAGCACGGCCTTGCCGTTCTCGAACGCCTTGTCCCGTGAGGTGTTGGTGAAGCGGGCCAGGAAGACCTTCGCGGGCTTCAACGTCACGCTCGCGCCGGTGCGCACGTTGGTGAACGTCGTCTGGAGCTGCTCGAACGACGCCTCCTCGAAGGCGAGGTTCACCTTGCCGACGCTGGCGCCCGTGGCGGCCTGGGCTCCATCGGCGACACAGGCGTATTGCGGCGACTTCGGTGATCGATGGAGCACGCGCAGCTCATGGCTGTGGGCCTTGAGTCCCAACTTCGTGAGCGCGAACTCGCCCATGCGGTAGCCCGCGACGGCCCACGGTCCGACCTCTCCGTGAATCGCCGCGACCGCCGCCAGCTTCGGGTCGGGAGCCGGCGTCTGTGAAACGAGGACGACGAGGAGCGCAGAGAGCATGCGCGCCTTCTACTTCTTGAGCGTGCCCTGCGCTGCCCTCGCGGAGATCAGATCGTTGACGTCGAGCGTCTGCAGGTTGGCGCCCTTCCCCGTCGGCACCATGACGATGCGCTTGCCCTTGAGCGCCTCGGCGATCTTCAGCTTCACCATCGTCCGGCCGCCTGCGCCGCCGAGCGCCGCGTTCTCCTTCTCGATCGACTGCGCCCTCGACTTCGCTTCGGTGAGCGACGCGGTGGCCTCGTTGCTGGCCTTCACCAGCTGCGCGTCGGCCGTCAGCTTCGCCTGCTCGAGCTCACCCTTCGCGGTCGCGATGTCTTTCGAGACGACGCCGCGCGCGGTCTCGAGGTTGCGCTTGCTCTCTTCGGCCGCCGCCTGCCCTTCGCTCTTCATGCGCTCGCCGTTCTGCTCGGCCAGCTTCTTCTCGCGAATCACCTCTTCGTACGCGGGCGCGAAGCGGTGCTCTCCGAGGATGACCTGCTCGACGATGACGCCTTCGGGCCCGAGCGCGGTCAGCAGCAACGCCTTCGCCTCCTCGGCCGCCGCGAAACGTTTGTCGGCGACGTAGAAGTCTTCGCTCTTGAGGCGGTTCAAGCCATCGCGCACGTAGGCGCGGGCGGCCGGGCGCACGAGGCGCTCCTGCACGTCGTCGGTCGACTCACCGACGCGCTGAAGCACGTGCGGCACCTTGCTCGGATCGATGCGCCAGGTGACGGTGACGTCGACCGAGATGTCGTTGCCGTCGACGGTCTTGAACTCGACGTCGTCGATCACCCCATCCATTCCCGGCTGCTTCTGCATCTTCAGGTTCTGGAGCTTCGTCTCGAAGGTGTGCCAGTCCGTGATGATGGGCGCGAAGAAGTACGTCGCGCCAGAGGCGTAGACTTCGTCCTGCACACCCTTCTTGCCGAACGGCGCGAGCTTTCGGGTCAACACGCCGACCTCGTTGGCGCCGGTGGAGTGACAGGCACACCCGCTGACCGAGCTGATGACGGCTGCCGCGATGACGAGCTGAAACGTCTTCATGGTCATTCTCCCCTCACGTCGAAGCGCTTGAGCAGTTGGTTGAGATCGAGCGGGTTGGTGCCCGTTTCTCCATCACTGGGGATGACGATGACGTCGACGCCGTCGAGCACCTCCGCCATCTTGAGGCCGACGAGGTTCTCACTGCCGACCCCACGCAGCGCCTTGTTCTCGAGCTCGGTGCCCTGCGCCTTCGCGAGCCGGACCGACAGGTTGCCCTCGGCGGCTTTGGTGCGTGAGTAGAGATCAGCCTCGCTGCGCAGCTTCTCGACCTCGGCTCTCCCTCGCGCATACTCGACTTCGACCGCGGCAGCGCCTTCGGCGACGATCTTGTTCTTCTCGGCTTCGGTCTGCGCCGCCAGCGCTTCTGCCTGGTTCTTGAAGACCGTCTGATCCTGAATCTTCCGTGACTCGATCGCCGCCTGGTACCGCTTGTCGTAGCGGTACTGACGGACCAGCACGTGCGTCACGGCGAGCCCACGAGGAGACAGCTCATCGGACAACAGCCGCTGCGCTTCGGCCGCGGCCTTCTCGCGACTGTCGCCCTTGTAGAAGTCCTCTGCGTCGAGCACGCCGAAGGTGCGACGGAGTTGCTGCTCCGCGCGAGGGATGACGACCGAGTCTTCGTAGAGCCGGCCCGGGCCGATCTGCGTCATCACCTTGTAGGCGTCGTCGACGCGGTAGATGACGGTGACGTCGACCGAGACCGTGTAGCCCTCTGACGTCTGGATCTTCAGCGACGGCATCGTGCGCAGGTTGGGAATGTGGGCCGACGGCTCCTGCGCGTCGCTCATCTCGAGCACCTGCAGGTCGGCCGCGAACAGGTGCATGCGCTCGGCGCCCGGCGTGAGGAAGTGCACGCCCGGAGGGTAGATCTCGGTGTGCACGCCCTGCCCCGAGCCGAACGTCACCTGCTTGACACCCCACTGGCCGGGCCGCACGTACGAGGAGCACGAGCTCCAGCCGACGATGAAGACGATCAGCACCGCGATCAACGGCCAGAGGAACCGCGCACGCCTGGCAAGCGTGCCCCGCAAACGTTCGGCTGGAGTCATGACCGGGAGTGTTCTCCCTGATCAGCCCTTCGTCGAATCCCCGTCCTTTCGAGCGGGAGCGGCCTCGGTGGTGCCCGCGGCGCCTTCGTCGATGCCGAGCGGCTGGTAGGCACGTCGATCGACGGCCTCGGCCTTCATGTCGTCGACGAGCTTCACCAGCTGCTTCGCGTACCGGCGCTTCGCGAACCATGCCTGCGCGTCGGGGATGAGGGGGCCACCGATGAAGAACAACAACGGCAGTGGCTCGAGCCAGTCGGGAATCGCGGTGCGCAGGATGATGAAGCCCGCGACGAGGCCGATGCCCGCGTACGCCGCTCGAGAGAGAAAATCGCCGCCGCGCCACGCGTCGTAGCCACGCTTCTCGAGCGCGTGCTGCTCCTTGGCGAGCCTCAAGTACCGCGGCACCGCGACCTCGCGCAGCGCCTCGGTGGTGCGGCTCCAATACGGCTGATCGTCGGCGAGCTCCTTGAACTGCTTGCCGGCCTCGTCGAGCGCCTCGTTCGCGCCCTCGAGCAGCGACGCTTCGGCCTTCTCGTCCCACACGTCGAACGCAGCACGCCGTCGCTCGAGCAGCGCGACGAGGTGGGCGGTGAGCTCGGCCAGCTGGAAGTGACTCGGGTAGACGCTGCTCACGGGACCAACAGAATACGACTGCGCCGCGCGCCGATAGTCATTTTCGCGACCGGTTCGGCTATGCCGCGCGGCCATGACGACTGAGACCTCCAGCCCACGCCTGTTCGCGCGTTGGTTCCCGCTGGGCACGACGCGCTACTACGTCTTCCTCGGAGCGGTCGCCGTGCTGGTGCTCGGCCCCCTCGGCGGCATCACCGCCAGCTACATGAACTTCTCGCTCGGCTTCTTCGTCGGCGGGCAGGTGCTGGCCGGCATTCTCGGCTCGACGATCACCTACTTCTACGGGCCGGAAGGAAAACACGGCGCCAACTACATGCAGACGGCCGCGGCGTCGGTCGCGTCGATGGCCGCGATGGGCGTGCTGGTGCAGGCGATGGTGTGGCTGGGTCTCGAAGAGCCGCCGGTGTGGAAGCTGATTCTCTACTTCCTGTCGGTGGGCATGTTCGGCGTCGGCGTCGGCATGATCTTCACGCCGCTCCTCGTCGACAAGCTGCAGCTCACCTACCCCTCGGGTCTGGCCGTCGCGAACATCCTTCGGGCGCTCACCGACGTGCGGCTCCTCAAGCGGAGCGTCGGCCAGCTCGCGTCCGGCATCGGCCTGGGCACCGTGATTCCGCTCGGCATGGAGCAGCTCGGCCACG
>JAUXRI010000256.1 GCA_030681895.1 Myxococcales bacterium
AGTCGGCACGCACTGTCCCGGCGAGCCAGGAAACCTGCCTGAGGGTGCGGTGACTTCACGAGAGTCACCGTGTGGCCTTCTCTCTTCGCGGAAGAGAGCAGAGGGCGCTGCATGCGGTGGTTCGTCGTCGCCAGCGTGGCCGTGTGGAGCGCCTCCGCGCTCGCCGCTGACGTCAGCGATGGTGGGGTGATTCCGCTCCCACCCGTCGTCGTTCCCCTCGGCGCTGCCGACGTTCCCAACGCGTCATCTCCAACGCAGCGCGACCCGTCGGCCACCACCACCGTCATCGAGACGAAGTCGCGCGTCGCCGAAGCGAAGGACGCCGCTGAGCTCATCGCTGCCTCTCCCGGAGCCGTGCTGCAGGACCAGGGTGGCGCCGGCCAACGCAAGACGCTGTCACTCCGCGGCGCGTCTCCCAACGCCGTGCTCGTCCTCCTCGACGGCGTGCCCATCAACGGGCCCGGCAACGCGGTCGACTTGTCCCGTCTCCCCGTCGCGATGTTGGAGCGCCTCGAGGTCATGCGCGGCGCCGGCAGCCGCTACGGCCCGGGCGCCATGGGCGGCGTCGTCAACCTCGTCACCAAAGCCCCCGATGGCCAGCGCGCCTTCGCCGACGTCTCGCAAGGCAGCTTCTGGACCACGACGGCGTCCCTCGGTGGCTCCACGCAAGTCCTCGGCGGAGAAGGCCTCGCGCTCGTGCACGGCCTGCGCAGCGACGGCAATTTCACCTACCGGTGGGATGACAAACCTGCACTCGATGGCAATGATTGGCCGTCGGCCGTTCGACAGAACAACCAGGCGCTCCTCGGTGGAGGATTGCTGCGCTGGCGTCGCACCATCGGAAACTCCCGCGTCGACGTGGTGGGTGAAGGACTCTACGAGACGCGCGGACTCGCCGGCCCCGTCCAGAACCCCAGCGCAGACGCCTCCCAGTCCACCGGCCGCGGCACGCTCTCCACGCGCGTCACCACCGCCTTCGACGACGGCGCGGAACTGCAACTCCTCGGCTTCGGGCGCGTCGACTCCACGCTGCTTCGCGGCAGTCCCTTCGGCACGGGCCCGTACGGCCAGCTCGAGAGCTCCTTCGGCGCCGAGGCCGTCTACTCCCGCAAGGCCTTCACGCGGCACCGCTTCACCGGCCTGCTCTCGGGTGGCGGCGACTTCCTCCGCGAACCATCCGGCAAGAACCCATCCTGGGGCCGCTTCAGCGCGATGCTCGGTGACGAGGTGTCTCTTTTTGATGGGCGTCTCATGTTGGACGGCACCGCGCGCGTCGACGTCGCTGGGCCTTTCGTCGTCTTCTCTCCCAAGATCAGCGGCACCGTCTTCCTCCCGGCGGGCTTCGAGCTGCGCGCGTCGGGTGGGCAGGCGTCACGGCCTCCCGGGTTTCAGGAACTGTACGTGATGCAGGGCACGCTGCTCCCGAACCCCGACTTGAAGCCCGAGCGCGGCCTGCTCGCCGATGTGAGCGCAGCGTGGAGGCACGAAAAAGTCACCGCTCAGGTGACTGGCTTCTACGGCCTCTACGAGAACCTCATCGCCTACGAGTACTACCCGCCAGTCCTCGCCAAGCCCTACAACTTCGCCGCGGCGCAGACGGCCGGACTCGAGGTCGAAGGCGCGTTCTCTCCCGCGTCGTGGCTCGAGGCGCAGGCCAGCTACACGTACCTCGCCACCCAGAACCTCAAGGACGACCCGCGCTACTACCTGAAGGCGCTCCCGTACCGCCCACGCCACCGCGTCACCGGCCGAGTCGTCGCGGGACCCGACTGGCTCAAGGCGCGTGCCGAGGTCCTGCTGCAGTCGGAGCAATTCACCAACCGCACCGAAGCCGTCGCCCTGCCCGCCCGCGCGTTCGTGAATGTGGGCATTGCCGCGACGCCGTGGAAGAACCCGCGCGTGACGATGGCTTTCGACGTGAAGAACCTGCTCGACGTGCACAGCCAGGACCTCGACGGCTACCCGCTGCCGCCGCGCGCAGCGTTTTTGTCTCTCGCGGTGGCGTGGGACGCAGGGCGTAAGGAGCAGTGATGAAGTCTTCGAGGCGTGTGGTGGCGATGGCGTTGGTGGCGGGCGTGTTGGCGCTCACGGGGTGTCCCGACACGGGCATCGTGTGTCGCGCGGGCACCAACCGGTGCGGCACGGGCTGCGCCGACTACACGTCGGACCGGCGCAACTGCGGCGGCTGCGGCCAGGCGTGCGCCGAGGGCCAGGTCTGCTCAGCGAGTTCATGCGTGTGTCAGGCGGGCTCGACGTTGTGTGACGGCCGCTGCGTCACGACGGCCACCAACCCGACGGCGTGTGGCGGCTGCGGCATCGCCTGCGCGGCGGGCCAGGTCTGCGAGCTGAGCCAGTGCAAGTCGTCGTGCACGCTCGGCGTCAGCACGCGCTGCGGAGATTCCTGTGTCGACACCGCGAACGACGTCGGCAACTGCGGCGGCTGCGCGTTGGCGTGTCAGGCCGGCCAGAAGTGCGTGGCGGGCGGTTGCACCTCGGACGTCGTGGTGGCGTGCTTCTCGTCGGGCCAGGTGACGGGGTTGTCGGCGTCGTCGCTCCAGCGTGGCCCGCTCGCGGACCTCGGCACGGGGCCCGCCGCGCTCGCGACGATGAACGGCGTGTTGCTCGCGGCCGACGGCATCGACCGCAAGCTGAACCAGGCCGACCTGCCCGCAGGCAGCGCCTCGTATCGGGAGCTGATCAACCGCTCCATCGCGACGGGCTCCGTGCCCAACCAGGTGCTCGTCGATGGAGACTTCGTCTACGTGGTGAACGCACAGAGCAGCACGCTCCAGGTCGCGCGGCGCGGCGCGAGTGATGGCGACGCCGGCCTCGTGCTCACCACCGTGCAGGAGCTCGTCTTCGGCACCAACACGTTTCCTCAAGGCGCGGCGAAGGTCGGCAGCTCCCTCTGGGTGCCGCTCTACGGAGGTTACGGCTCAGGCACCGCCGACGCTGGCCAGCGCGTCATCGAGGTGAACATCGAGAACCCGGCGAGCCTCAGCATCGCTGGCGAGGTGTCACTGAAGAACCTCGACCTGAAGGCGTTCGATGGCGGCACTCCGGTGGCGCGCCCGTTCGCCATCGTCGCGCAGCGCGGGCAGCTCTACGTCGCGCTCAACAACTTCAACGCCGAGTGCAACCCCATCTGCGTGCCCGGTGGCCCTGGCCTGCTCGCGAAGATTGATCCGACGACGAAGGCCGTGACGGTCATCGACCTCGGCGCCGACGCCTGCCTCAACCCACAGTGGGTGGCGACGATGGGTGACGCGCTCGTCGTCTCGTGTGGTGGCCAGGCTGTCTACTCGGGCCAGGACTTCGTCTTGACGTCGGTCGCGCAAGCGGGCGTCGTGGTACTCGACGCGATGGACCGGCGCGTGGCGACGTGGGCGCCGGTGGCTCCGTCGTGTGGAGATGGCGGCGTGTGTCCGCTGTTCCTGCCGGGACGCTTCGCGGTGAAGGGCTCGAGCGTGTTCCTTGGCGACCAGAACGCAGGCCGCCTCGTGGTGCTCGACTTCGCCGATGGTGGCCTCGTGGAGCGCCGCGGCCCTGCGCGCAATGACGGCCTCGCGGTGTGCCCCGTGAACGCGTCAGGCATCGCGAACGTCGCTGACGTGCTCGCGCCGTAGTCGATGAGCCGCGCTGCACCGAACGCGAGCTGACGTGCTCGCCAGAGTCGCGGCGACGACGGCGCGCTTCATCGAACGCGTGCTGACGGAGTTGCCGGAGCTCAGCGCTCCCCATCGACGGCCACCCGCTGAAGGCCGCCCCCGCCCCTGCGTCGCTCGCTCCACCAGGTGTAGTCTGCGCGCGGTGAAGAACTTCTTCGTCGTGCTCGCGCTCATCAGCCTGTTCGTCTCCACCTCGGCGTGGGCGTGCGACGACGGCTCTCCAGTCACCACCATCGTCGGGCTCCTCACCGCAGACCGGGTGCTCGTTCGTGAGGAGCGCTTCGGGGGCGCCCGCATTCGCCTCTACGTGCTCGACCTCGCGAAGAACAAGGTGACGGAGTTCGACACCATCCTCGACGAGTCCGATGAGGAAGCCGACCGTCAGAAGCTGCGCGCTTCACGTTGGAAGGCGGCCGAGACGGCGCTGAAGAAACAGGGCCTCGTCTTGAAGACGCTCCCCGTGCAGAAGCTGCCGCTCGTGCTGAAGGGCGTGAGCGTGAAGAGCGTGTCGTCCTTCGACTCCGACACCGGGTGCGGCGAAAGTGAGCTCGTCGCGGTGCGCGGCACCTCGAGCCAGAAGCTCGACTCCACCGGGTATTGCGGAGCGAGCGACACGAGCTCGTTCGCAGGCGTGGTCGTCACTCCCGACGAGCGCTTCGTCATTCCGATGCTCTCGTCCGGCTGCCTCGACGAGCCGATGAAGTGGATGCGGGCGATCGCCGTCGCGTCGTTCGTGGGGACGAAGAAGTAGCGCCTGACATCGAAGGAGACGCGCATGCGCTGGTTCGATGCCCCGCCCTGTGTCCCGCTCGACGTCGTCGAGGCCACCGATGACCGGCTCCTGCTCCGCGGGCCCACGGCCGGCGCACGTGCGGTCGGCGGGTTCAACGCCGCGATGGGTGGCGTCGCGGCTGCGGTGGGACTGCGCCTGCTTCGGCTGCCGTTGCCCGGCCCCATGAAGCTGGTCCCGCTGGGCTTCGCTGCGGTCGGCGGGCTGATGGCAGCGGTCGGGGCGTCGCGCGCGGTGTCGCAAGTGTCCATCGAGGTGACGACTCGCGGCCTCGACTTTCGCTGGCGGCTGGGACCGCTGCCTGAGCGCTCGGTTCACCTCGACGCAGGCCAGCTCGCAGCGCTCGAGGTCAAGACCCACGTGCACGCCGAGCGGTCGTCTCGTTTCGGCGAAGGGGCCGCGGTGTACGAATACCGCCTCGTCGCCATCACGAAAGATGGGCGCGCGCTCACCGTCGACACGCACGGCACGCACGCGCAGGCCGAACTGCGGAAGCAGGCCATCGAAGCCCGTCTTCGGCGCGCGTAGGCCTCAAGGGCCGAGCAGCGTGTCGATGGCCCTGCGGCTGACGTTCCCGACGAGCTGACCAATCGGCCGGCCCTGCCGAAACGCAATCAACGTCGGCAGCGAGCGCACGCCGAACCGGTTCGCGACAGCCTGTTGCGAGTCGACGTCGACGCTCAGCACTGTCACCTCGGCGCGCTCGTTCACCAGCTTCTCGAGCGTGGGCTGGAGCGCATGACACGGCGCGCACCAGGCTCCGGTGAACTTCACCAACACCAGCGCAGCCGCGCGCAGCTCGGCATCGAAGTGCTGCTCATCGGTCTCTTTGAGGCGGGCGTGAGGCGTCATGCGCCTCAGTGCCGCCCACCACCTCGAGTGTGTCATCGAGGGCGACGCGCAGGTGCTGTCGCGCGCGCTTGAGCCGGCTGCGCACGGCGTCGTGAGACAGCGCGAGGTGCTCGGCAATCTCCACGCTGGTGAAGCCCTCGACCGAGAGCAGAAAGGCGACCCGGTCGGTGCGCGACAACGTCATCAGCGCGTCACCCAGGCGCGCGGCGAGCTCACGACGTTCGGCCACCACCGCCGGGTCGTCGCAGGCGCAGGGAGCCTCGGGCAGTGCGTCGGCGCGCGCCGCGACGGCGTTCAACCGGTAACAACTGCGGGCCACCAGCGTCGAGAGCCACGCGAGCGGCGCACCGTCACCCCGAATGCCCGTCATCGCCGTGCTGGCCACCAACAGCGCCTGCTGCACCGCGTCCTCCGCGTCGGCGGCGAGGTGACACTGCCGTCGCGCCACCGCCATCAGCTTCTGGGAGGACTCGCGCACGAAGCGGTCGAGCGCGAGCAGGTCGCCTGACTGCATCAGCACGAGGAGCGTGGTTTCGGACGTCGGCATGATGACGTGGTGTCGTCGGCGCGCAGAAGTGTGTCACGGCAGCCCGCGGTCCGGCGTGCTTCACCGAGCCAGGGACGTCGACGACGTGAAAGCGTTGGAAAGGCCGCTGACTACCGGCCGGCGTCGCGACCCGGCCCGGCGTTCGTGAAGAGATGACACCCCGCGCACTGCGTCGGCGGCGTCTCGTGCGTCTCTTTCTTCAGCGCCTTGTGACACGACTTGCACGTCGCCGGCCCATGCCCGGGGTCTGGCGTGTGCGGCGCGTGGCACTTCTCGCACTCCTGGTGCTCCTTCACCGCGTGGAGCGCCGGGAGCTTCTTCACCGCGTGACACTCGGTGCACGTCTTCAGCACCGCGCCGGAGTGGTGCTCGTGGCAGCTCTTGCACTCGGTATGGCCGGCCTGCAGCGGCTTCTTCTTCTCATGACACGACAGACACGCCTTCGGTTCGGCGGGCGCTCCGTGCGGTTGGTTGAGATGACAGCTCGTGCAGTCCCTGTGGCCCTTGACGTCCTTGATGCGGGCGACCTCGACGAAGCGCTGGTCGTGACAGCTCTTGCACTCGCGCTGCGTCTTCGGCTTCGCGTCGTGAGGCTCGTGACAGTCGTCGCACTGCACCTTCTCGCCGTGCACGATGGCCGCAGTGAAGGGCGCCTTGTCGTGACAGCTGATGCACGAGAGGGCCAGCTTCCCGGCGTGCTTCGGGTCGTGAACCGGGTGGCAGCCGAGGCACGTCTTGCCGTCAGCCGACTTCGGGTGCTTCACCACCTCGTCCTTGTGGCAGCTCTGGCACGTGACGGGCGCCGAGCGCGGCTGGTGGGGGCGGTGGCAGTCGGTGCATTGGTCGTGCTCCGACGCACCCATCACCTTCGTGTCCTGGTGACACTGGCGGCACGCCTTCACCTGGTGCCGGTCGAACTGGTGCGCGATGTGGCAGCTGCCGCAACCGACGTGGCCAGGCGAGAACAGCGCTTCTTTCGGGACGCGGGCTGACGCCGTCATCGTCGGCTTGAGGTGACACGTCGCGCACATGCCGCTCGCGGCCGAGGCCTCGGTGTGGTGCTCGTGGCAGTTCATGCACTTCTCGGCGAGCGTGTCGCCCTTGGCGCCGTGCTTGAGCGACACCTCGTGGCACTGCGAGCACTCGGCGGACTGCGTGAAGGGCTCGAGGTGCGGCCGGTGGCACTGCTGGCACTCCGACTTGTGCACCGTCACCGCGGCGAGCTCGCCCTGTGCCTTCTGGTGACATTCGAAGCACATCCACTTCTCGAAGCGTTGGGGCACCGTCTTCGCCATGAAGGGGTGGCAGGTCAGACAGGTGAGGTCGACGCCCGCGTCGAGCGGGTGGTGCTGCTTCATCTGGTCCTTGTGACAGGACTGGCAGAGGTCGGCGGGCGGGGTGCCGAAGCCTGCGTCATTCACGACGTGACAGTCGCGGCACCGCACCTGGTCTTTGCCCTTGAGGTTCAGGTGCTGCTCGTGCCCCGGAGCGTTCTTCGCGAGCCGGTACTGCTGCGGCACCATCGCGAGGCCGCCGTCTTGAGGAACGGGCAAGACTCCACACGCCGAGACGGCGACCAACGACACCACGAGGGAGAGGCGAGAGCTCAAGGGCGTCGGGCTGCCACGTCAGCGGCGATGGAGAGACCGAACAACAGACACGCGAATACGCCGATGCCCTGCGCGAGCGACATCGACAGCACGACGGGAATCGGAGTGCCCGCCAACACACCAGCCACCATCAGGCCCAGCGCGATGAGGCCCAGGAACGCGGCGACACGCAGCGCCCGCATGATGGGCCACTTCGAGAACAGCTTCATCAGCTTGCCCGTCATCGGCCGAGCTCCTTCGGAGTCTTCGTGAAGGGGTGCGCGACGCCGTGACAGCCGGCCGACGCACACGACACCGCGTTCTGCTGGAGCTCGTCGGACAACGACAGGTGCTCCTTGATGTTGGTGAACGAGGCGAGCGTGCCCGAGTGGCACTGCTGGCAGTTGAGGTTCGGGTACGGCTTGGCCGTGCGCACCTCGGCGTGGAACTTCTCGAGCGACCAGTTCCGGTAGCCCCCGAGGTAGTAGTGGTACACGTGCATCATGCCGGTCAGCTTGGTGAGCGGGTACCCGAGCATTCCGTAGTCGGCGTGGCAGGTGTAGCAGGCGGTCGGCCCGATGATGTGGCTGCGCGAGTGCCGCGCGGCGAGGCCCAGGCTCTTGGGGTCCTCGAGGTCCGACAGGTGTGTCTCCATCACGTGGCAGGAGCCGCAGAAGCTCGGCTCCGTCGTGCGGAGCATGCCTGAGCCGGTGCTGGCCACTGCCGCGATGAAGGGAAACACGGCGAGGCCCAGCAGCAGGCGCATGCGGACCGTCGGCGTGAGGACCGGCCGCGCGATGAGGAACTGCAGAAGAATGCCGGCGGCGATGGTTGCGGCGCCGATGGCGAGAGCTCCGAACGGTGTGAGTGCGCTTCCCATGGTGTCAGGGCGAGACCGCGTGAACCGAGTCGACTCCAGCCGTCCGGCCTGCCGCGTGGCAGACCGCACAGGCTTCGACGCCGGTGGAGGTGGTGTTCAACATCGCGTGCGCCGACGCGGCGACGCTGAAGTGACAGCCCGTGCAGGCGGCCGAGGTCGCCGGCTCGAAGACGGGCGTCACCACGGTGGAGGCGGGCAGACACGACAGCCCACCATCGGGCGGCGCGCTGCTGCAGGTGCGCACCTCACTCCTCGAGGGCAGCAGCCCGGCAGGCAGCGGCAACGAGTACGCGGTCGCCGTGTGGCACTTCTGGCAGTTGTTGAGCGGTGACGGGTACTCGGCCGTCGCGTGAATGCGGTGCACGAGGTCCTTGAAGTTGGCCGCCGGGGCCGTGATGGAGCCGCCGTCGACGGGGGTGATGGCGTTCTCGACCAGGTTGCCGCCGTGGCAGACGATGCAGTGCTCGGTGTTGTTGCGCGTGCCGCCGTGCGCCGCGAGCGTCTGGTGGCACGAGTTGCACTGGGCGAGCGTGACGTCCTGACGGCGGCGAACGGGCGTCGAGTCGGTGACGGCGAAGGGCGCGACGGGGTTGAGGGCACACCAGCGCACGCCGGCGTCGGTCGTGGAGCAGACCTCCATGCCCACCGTGAAGCTCCCGGTGTCGGTCGGCGCGAGCGTGGTGAACGCGCGGTAGCGGAAGACGCCGGCGTCGAGGCGCTCGAGGCACGCGCCGCCGTCGGTGAGCACCGCGCAGTCAGCGGCGTTCTCGGCGGTCTCCGAGGTGAAGCGGGCGATGTCGGTGTTGGGCCCCGCGAAGACGAAGCGCAGGCGGCTCATGCGCGCGGCGAGCACGTCACGCGGCTGGCCGTTCACGTTCACCCCGAAGGTGACGGTGGGGCGCGTGCCGGGAGGCGTCGGAGGCACCGAGATGATGTTGGCCGTCACCGCGATGCGCGAGGGGTCTCGGCCCGGGCTCACGTGCGCTGTCGAGGTCGGCGCGAACGAGCCGTCCTGGTGGCAGGTGTTGCACTGCGCGTCGGTACGCGCGCCCGCGCTGTGGAGCGTGTAGCCGGGCGGCGGCGTGGCGCTGGCGAACCAGGTGCGGTCGTGGCACCCCGAGCAGTTCTGGCTCGACGGGTTCGTCTTCCAGCGGTCGGCCTGCGGGCCCTGGTGGCACGCCTCGCAGGTGTCGAGGTCGCCGGGGTACTTCACGTGCGAGAAATCAATCACCGAGTTGTTGAAGCCGATGAAGTGGTACGGCGTGCCGGCGTCGACGCTGGGCAGCCGCTCGCCGCGGTGAATCGCGTGCACCATCTTCTTGAAGTCGTACGAGGTGCCCGTCTCGGGGTCGATGTCGGCCGTGTCGGTGTGGCACATGATGCAGAGCGCGACGTCACGACGGGCGCCGCCGTGCGCCTCGAGGCGCGTGTGGCAACTGTTGCAGGCCTGGTCGGTGACGAGCTCGCGCGTGTTGGTGACGGGCTGGCCGTCGGGTCGGAAGTGGAAGACGGCGTTGTCGACGGCGCGAACGCCCTGCACGGTGCGCGTCGCGTAGAGGCCGATGGAGTGCGTCTTGCCGCCGTTCGCGCCCACCGGCATCGGGGTCGCGAAGCGGTAGCGGTAGACGCCGGTGCCGAGCTCGGTCCACGTGCCGTTGGTGTCGGCGGCGTTCTGCACGAACGTGCCGCCGTCGAAGGTGACGTTGCGCCGCGTGTAGCTGACGTACTGGAGCGCGAGGCCGTCGCTGCGCTCCTCGACGTAGCCGGCGACGAGCGAGACCGCGATGGCGCCTTCGGTGAGCGTGCCGGTGCGGTCGAGCGCGCGGCCTGCTTGATCAGCCATGAGCAGGTCGACCGAGGTGCCGCCGTCGTCGATGCCGGCGTCGAGCACCGTCACCACCAGGCCGGAGCCCGTGAAGCGGAAGTCACGGCCGTTGAAGCCGGCGTCGCCTGCGGGACCCTGAGGCCCAGTCATTCCGTTCTGCCCGTTCATGCCATTCTGACCGGGTTGACCGTTCTGTCCGGGCTGTCCCTGCTGACCGGGTTGACCCATCGGTCCGACGCCGCCGGCGCCAGTTTCTCCAGCCGGGCCTTGAGGGCCAGCGGGGCCTGCCGGGCCGTTGCACGCCGCAGCCAACGCGGCGAGCACGAGAGACGAGGTGAGTCGGAAACGGGTCGAGCTGATCATCTGAAACCTCTCCACACCGCGCGGGGTGCACGCATCGGGTGCGTGGCCTGTACCAACGCGGGCCTCCTCATGACAGCACGCTGACACTCCGCAAATTCTGCGGCTAGTTTGTGCTGAGGCGCACGGCTTGCCGGAGATCATGGCTTTTTCGCCGTCTCGGCGCTGAGAACGGTTCTTGTCTGCAAGCCTGACTCAGGATTGAGGGTACCTCGTGATTCGTCGGCTCCGCATACCTCCACCCACCGCAGCAGCAGTAGCTGGCCTCATGGCCGCGTTAGCCAACGCCGAGACGCCGACCTGGGTCGACGCGCGGGCGACGGTGACGGCCCAGGCCTTCCAACAGGCGTTGCTTCCCGGCGTTCCGGGGGTGGTGGCGCCGATCGAGCTGGCGCTGCCGTTCACCACGACGGCCTTCTTGCGCTTCGGCGCGCTCGACCTGCCCGGCGCCGCTGACTCGGTGAGCGGCGAGGTGGCAGCGTGGGGTCGCCTGGGGCCCCGCGATGGGTTGTTGGGCGATGGAGACGTGACCTCGGCGTGGGCGCAGTACCGCAACGGCCCGTGGCGCGTGAAGCTGGGCCGGCAGGTGACGTACCCGGGCTCGGCCCGCTACGTCCGCTTCGACGGCGCCTCGGGCGGCGCGACCTTCGGCCTCCTCGACGTCGACGCATACGCAGGCTTCGTGGCGCTGCCTCGCTGGAATCTGCCGCGCGGGGCCTGGGTGCTCGGCTCCATCGGCGACGCGCTCGAGGACCCTCGCCTGCGTGAGGCGCAGAACCGCGCGGGGCAGTTCCTCCTCGGCGCCCGCGTGGGCGCGCGCTTCGGCACGAAGGCTCGCGCCGCCCTCGCCTTTCACGAACAGCACGACGCCATCGGAGTCGCCTACCGCACGGTGAGCGCAGACGTCGGCGGACAGCCGCTCGAGTGGCTCGGCCTGGGCGGACGCGCGTCGTTCGACCTCAAGTCGCTGGGCTTCTCGGAGGCGCGCGTGTGGGCTGACGCCACGGGGTGGAGGTTCGCCTCGGCGTCGGTCGACTACTCGTACCAGAGCCCCTCGCTGCTCCTCCCGCAGACGTCCATCCTCGCGGCGTTCGGTGGCTCGTCGTGGCACGAGCTCGGCGGCGAGCTGACGGTGCAGTTGCCGTGGAGAATGGCCCTCACGGGTCGCGGCGCAGGGCAGGTCTACGACGGCGACCGGCCGGGCGCGCGAGGCCTGGGGCGCGTGAAGTGGCAGCCCGACCTCGATGGCCGCTGGCTGGTGCAAGGCGAGCTCGCGCGCGTGCTGGTGTCGACGACGGGCTACACGCAGGTGCGCGCGTCGGCGCGATGGCGTGCGCTCCAGACCGTCAACGCCACCCTCGACGGGGCCGTCTACCTGTATGACGCGCCGGTGCGTGGAGCCTCGACGTCGGTCACCGGTATCGCCAGCGCGGAGTGGGCCATTCACCCGTGGATGCGGGTGATGCTGTCGACGACGGTGATGCAGACGCCGTTCGCCGCGTTCGAGGTGCAGGGCCTCGGCCGTTTCGTCGTCGAGTGGGAACCGGGCTCGACGGGAGGCCGGCCATGAAGCGGCACGCGGTGGTGTTGGTTGGCGCGCTGCTGTTCGTCTCGGCGTGCCCGCGCGGGCTGCTCACGCGGTTTCCGCACCGGCAGCACCTCGCCGAGCTGGAGTGCGGCGGCGAGGGACAGAAGGCCTGTCTGTCGTGCGCGAGCTGTCACCAGGGAAGCGACGAGAAGCAGGGCACGTGGAGCCAGCCGCGCGTCGAGAGCTGCTCCTCGTGCCACAAGGACGCGCCCGAGGCCTTCACGCGCTCGATTCGCCCCGCCATCGCGACCCAGCCCGCAGGCAAGGCCATCAGCTTCGAGCACGACCCGCACCTCAAGCTGCCATCCGTGAAGGGCCAGTGTGTGGGTTGTCACCAGGGCGCCGTCACGGTCGAAGGTGGCGAGCCGCTCTTCCCGCCGATGGCGACGTGTCTCTCGTGCCACGAGCACCGCGAGCAATTCGACACCGGCGTCTGCACCAACTGTCACCAGCAGAACGACCTTCGCCAGCTGCTGCCCGCGTCGTTCCTGCGACACGACGCTGCGTGGACGAAGCGGCACGGGCACCAGGCGCGCGCGCAGCCGCAGGCGTGTGAGACGTGCCACTCGCAGACGAGCTGCGACAGCTGCCACGACTCCACGAGACCCGGCACTCCCGCGGTGCGCAACCCCGAGGCCATCGACCGCGAGCTGGTGCACCGCTTCGACTTCATCAGCCGTCACGGCATCGAGAGCGAGTCGGAGCCCGGCTCGTGCAGCACCTGCCACGCGAAGACGGAGTGTGACGCGTGCCACGTCGCGCGCGCCGTCTCGGCGGTTCGTCAGGGCGCTGAAGGCCCACACCCGGCGCTGTGGGCGAGCGGTCTCGGCGCGGCCCGCAACACGCACGGCCTCGCGGCGCGGCGCAACATCGCCTCGTGCGCCGCGTGTCACGACCAGGGTCCCGTCAGCAACTGTGTGCGCTGTCACAAGGTCGGCGGCTCGGGCGGAACACCGCACCCCGCTGGCTGGAGAAGCACCGCGCCCGTCACCAACGCCGAGTGCTCGGCGTGCCACGGAGGCTCGCTGTGAGCGCCGCGCGCAACCCGACGGCGCTGCGGCTCGCTCCGAGCGCCGCGCGGATCAGCACGACGACGGATCCGCGGCTCGCGCGGCGCGAGGCAAACGTGGCCTTCTCTCTTTCGTACCTTCAGCTCGGCGCGTTGATGCTGTTCGCGCTCTCTGCGACGGGCTGCTTCGTGCCGCGTGAGAACGGGCCGCGTCCCGACACGCAGTGTGTTCGTTGTCACGGTGACGACGCGCGTGAAGGCGACGCGGTGCTGAAGGCGGCTCCACCGAGCGACACGTTCGGCAACACCGCCGTCTCGTACCCGGGCGTCGGCGCGCACGCGGAGCACCTCGTCGCGAGCAAGACGCACGGCGTGGTGGCGTGCCGCGAGTGTCATCGCGTGCCTGAGACGACCGAGTCTCCCGGCCACAACGACGGCACCACGCAGCTGGTGTTCGGCACCATCGCGACGAAAGACGGCGGCCTCTCGCCTGCGTGGGACGTCGGAACGCGGCAGTGCACCAGCTCGGGCTGTCACGGCCCCGTGTCCGGGAAGTGGACGCGCCCGAGGACGTCGGACGAGGCGTGTGGCTCATGTCACGCGTTGCCGCCCGTCGCGCCGCACCCGCAGTACGCAGCGTGCGAGATGTGTCACGCCGACGTGGTGAACGCGCAGGGCATTCGGGCTCCGCAGCTGCACGTCGATGGCGTGGTGCAGGTGAACGAGGCGTCGTGCGCGTCGTGTCACGGCAGCACCGATGCGGGCGCGCCTCCCCGCTCTCTCGATGGCGGCACCAGCGTCACGCAGGTCGGCGTCGGCGCGCACACCGCGCACCTCTTGGGAGGCTCGTTCAGCAGCCCCGTCGCGTGCGCCACGTGTCACACCGTGCCTGGGAAAGTCGTGACGGCCACGCACCCGAATGGTGGACCGGCCGAGGTGCTCGCGAACGTCGGCTACGACCGCACCGCAGGTTCGTGCACGACGGCGTGTCACGGCGTGCGCTCACCGGTGTGGACGACGCCCGACGCAGGCCTCACCTGCTCGAGCTGTCACGGCGCGCCGCCGCCAGTCCCTCATCCTCAAGCGACGTCGTGCGGGCTGTGCCACCCCGCCGAGGCCTCGGGGCAGGTCGCTCGCGCGACTCACGTGAATGGCCGCGTCGACGTGATGCAGCTGGTGGCGTGCAACGCGTGCCACGGCAGCGCGGCGAATGACGCGCCGCCGAGGGACCTCTCGGGAAGCCAGGACACCACCCGCGTTGGCGTCGGCGCACACCAGGCGCACCTCGTGGGCCGCGGGCTCGCGCGGGTCGTCTCGTGTGACGAGTGCCACGTGGTGCCGGCGACGGTCGACGCAGGCACGCACCTCGACGGCGTGACGCAGGTGCGCTTCCAGGGCGTGGCGCGCTCCAACCTGGCGACGGCGACGTACGCCAACGGCAGCTGCACCAACGCCTGCCACGACGTCTCGCACCTCGTCGGCATTCCGGGCGCGGGCGGTGGTCAACGCACCTCACCGCGATGGACGATGGTCGACGGCACGCAGCGGCAGTGCGACTCGTGTCATGGAGCACCGCCTCCGCTGCCCCACCCGGCGCGGGCTGACTGCGGCGCGTGTCACCTGAACGCGCAGGCCGATGGCGGCTTCGTCAGGCCCGACCTGCACGTGAATGGTCGCGTCGAGTTCGCGCTGCCGTAGTTGCACGAGTCAGTCACAGAGCTCTCCCGCCAGGCGTCGTTCATCGACACTTCGGTGGGTCCAGCGGCTCCAGGACAGAGCACAGGGGGTCGAGCGGGCAGCAGCGGCATCGGCTGCGCCGGCAGCTTGTTCGGGCGGTCAGGCCTCTGCGGCCAGGAGGAGCGCGCTCAGCGACGGGCCTCCAAAGCCTCGAGGCAGGAGGGGCAGGTCGAATTGGCGAAGCGCGGAGATGATGCGGCCTCCGGAGGGCGAGGTCGCTTCCAGGGCGAGTCAGGTTGCCGACGATCTGAGTCAGGTAGCTGACGTCAGTTGCCTTACGCCCGCCGTTGCTGGCCTGACATGGCTGGGAAGCGTCCCCCCTCCCTCGACCCGAACGGCCGGAACGACCGCGGCGCGAGGCGCTTTCCATCTCGACCATCGAGTCTCGATGCTTCGGAGCGCCCTCCTTCGGCGCTCGCGCTCGTTCGTGCCCTGGCGTGATGCCCAGCTGTCCGAAAGCGCGCCACATCGAGGGCGCGAGAAGCGTCGACGTCACGCCACCAGCGTACGCGAATAGACCTCATTCACCACGACGGCGCCGCGGGCCCGGAGCTCGTGTTCCTGCGCGCGCCAGAGCGCTCCGTACTTGTAGAACGGCACGTGCGGCTGAAGGTGATGCACCAGGTGCAGGCTCTGGTTGAGGAGTAGCACCTGCCAGAGCATCCCCGTGCGCACGGTCGTCGCGCGGAAGCGGTCCTCACGGCCGAGCACGAGGTGCGGCGCGTGCGGCAGATAGTCGAAGGCACACGCCAGAACGCAGAGCGCGAGGCGAGAGCTGATCACCCACGCGAGCGCGACGAGGCCATAGCCAGTCATCGACAGCGCGACGACCAGCACCATGAGGAGCGCCAGGGAGCAGACGACATCGAGCAGCTCCGCGCGTGAGCGGCCGGCGCGCAGATAGGTGACGTAGTAGTGGAGGTCCTGCGTCATCCACCGCAACGGGAGCAGCGCGCTCGGCCCTCGGGAGCTCCAGAAGTCAGGGTCGCGCTCGGAGTCATTGGTGTGCAGGTGATGCTCGAGGTGCACGTACCGGAACGCCGCGTATGGGCCGAACAGCGGCACCACCGACAGCCGCCCGATGAGCTCGTTGAGCCACGCCGACTTCGCCACTGCGCCATGCGTTGCGTCGTGGAGCGGGGTGAAGGCGAGGTACGCACCGAGGGTCATCAGCGCCAGCCCGGGGACGAAGGCGCCGCCCGCCACCACCATCGCTCCAACGGCCGAGCTGGTGAGCGCCACGAGCGCGAGCGCGATGGTTGGCACAGCCAGGACGGGTGACTGCAGAGCGGCTTTGAGCGCGGGAGACATTTGAAACTCCTGTTGGTCGGGCGGCCAAGCTGCCGGAGACGGGAGGCCGACTCAAGGGGCGGGAGGGTCGCGTCTTGGTCGCTCGCCAAATAAGGTCTTCCGTCACGCGCATTCGGGTTGGTTGGTGCCGCTCCGCCGTCCGCCCACGACACTCTTTTCCGCCCTGATTGCTACGGTGGAAGCCTCTTCGCCTCAGGAGCCACCGTGGCTTTCGGACTGTTCGGCAGCAAAGAAACCCCCATCGAGCGCCTCGCCTCGGGGAAGGTGAAAAACGAGCAGGAGAAGGCCCAGCTGCTCCAGGGCCTGGGCCAGCCGGCGGCCGAAGAGGTGATTCCGCTCGTCTTCTCCGATGACGCCGCCATCTCGCAGCGCGGGGCCCAGCTCTTCGTCGCTCGCGCCACGCCGCCCGCGATGGCCGCGCTGGTCGACGAGGGCCTGAGCCGCAACGCCATCACCACCATCGCGAAGGTGTTCCAGAAGGTGCGCGACGACCTCGTCATCGCGACCATCAACCACGCGCTGGGCCGCACCCGCGCTGATCAGGCCCGCAAGGTGTGGGAGCTCGCGCTCGACCTGCAGCCGGCCGTCAGCGACACGCTCCTCGAGCGCGCTGTGAAAGAAGCGCCGGGACCGCAACGCGTCGTCTCCTTGCGCCGGCTGGTGAAAGCGAAAGGCGCGGCGCCGCTCAAGCCGCTGCTCCTCGAGGCCGTCGAGAACCGTGAAGTGGCGGTGCGCAAGGAAGCCATCACGCACCTGCAGACGCTCGAAGGCGACGACGTCTTCGCGGCGATGCTCGAGCGGCTCGGCGCCGATGACAGCAAGGAACTGCGCGACGCGGCCGGGGCCTGGCTGCAGCGCTACATCGCGAAGGCGCCTCCCGAGGTCCGCCCGCGCGTGCTGGGCAAGCTGCTGCTGGCGGGCTCACCGGAACAACGCGCGACGCTGGTGAAGAGCATGTTCTCGCAGGGCAACCCGGGCGACCTGCTCCACGGTGTGCTCGCGTTCTGCAAGACGCTGACGGGCCAGCAGCACCGCACCGTCATGGAGTCGCTGCAGACCGTCGGGAAGTCGCTCGTGCCTCACGCGGTGCAGCTGCTCAGCAACTCCGACGCCGACCTGCGCGTGCAGGCTGTCTACCTGCTCGAGGCGTACGAAGACCCGGCCACCATCGGCCCGATGCTGCAGATGTTGAACGACCCGGACTGGTGGGTGCGCATCGTCGCGTGCGAGACGATGGGACGGCTGAAGGAGCCCAAGACGGTGAGCGCGCTGGCCCGCATGTTGACGGACAGCGACGCGCGCTGGGCCGCCATCGACGCGGTCGCCACCATCGGCGGCCCCGAAGCGGCGGGCGCGTTGATTCCGCTGCTGAAGGACCCGATGCCCGAGGTGCGCAGCGCGACGGTGACGGCGCTCAAGCGCGTGAAGGACCCGCGCATCGAAGCGGCGCTCATCGAGGTGGCGAAGACGGACACGGCGGTCGACGTGAAGCTGAAGGCCGTCGAGGTGCTGCGCGAGCTCAAGGGCGCGGGGCCGGGCTCCGGCGCCGTCATCGCATCGAAGGACCTCACCAAGCCCATCGAGAAGCTGCTGGCCTACGCACGAGAGAAGGGCGCGAGCGACCTGCACCTGACGCCGGGAGAACCGCCGCTGTTGCGGCTGAACGGTGCACTCGTCCGGCTCGACTCGGCGAAGCTCGACAGTGAGCAGGTGCGCGTGATGCTCGTCGACCTGCTCGACCCGGTGCGCGCGCCGCAGCTCGAGAAGACCGGCTCGGTCGACTTCTGCTACCCCATCGCGGGCGTCGGCCGGTACCGCGCCAACGTGTACAAGATGAAGCGCGGCTACGCGGGCGCGTTCCGGTGCATCGCGAACATGGCGCCCACGCTGCAGCAGCTCGGCGTGCCGAAGCGGCTCAACGACATCGGCACGCTCCATCAAGGCATCGTGCTCGTCACCGGGCCCGCGGGCTGCGGCAAGACGACCACGCTCACCTCGCTCATCGACCTCATCAACGAGTCACGCCACGCGCACGTGCTCACCTTCGAGGACCCGGTGGAGTTCGTCCACGTCTCGAAGAAGGCGCTCATCAACCAACGCGAGATTGGCAAGGACTCGGCGACGTATGCGTCTGCGATGCGCGGCGCGTTGCGCGAAGACCCCGACATCATCGTCGTCGGCGACATGCGAGACCCCGACACGATTCGCCTCGCGCTGCTGGCCTCGGAGACGGGTCACCTCGTGGTGGCGACGATGCAGACGACCGGCGCGGCGGCCACCATCGACAAACTCGTCGAGTCCTTCCCCTCCGAAGAGCACCAGCAGGTGCGCACGAGCCTCTCCGAGAGCCTCAAGCTCGTCGTCTCGCAGATGCTGGTGCCTCACGCGAACGGCGCCAGCCGCGTCGGCATCTTCGAGGTCCTCACCAGCACGTCGTCGGTGCGCGCGCTGATTCGAGACGGGCGCACGCTGCAGCTCGCCAGCACGATGCTCATCGGCCGCGGCGTCGGCATGCAGACCATCGACGGCTCGCTGGAAGAGCGGCTGCGCGCTGGAGACATCACCTTCGAGGTGGCCATGCAGTACGCGCAGAACAAGGAGAACTTCGCGAAGCTGGCGAACACGCCGATGGCGCAACCCGCCGCGAAGCTGGGCCCTGCGACGACACCGGCCGGAGCCCCCGCTCGCCCCGGTGCACCCGCGCCCGCCACCACCCGGAGGCCGTCATGAGCAACGCGCCCGGACCGAACCTCTCGCGCCAGACGCCCGGTGACCGCCAGGTGCGCGTGAACGACCGCATCGGCCGTTTCCTGAAGCTGATGAAGGACTGGGGCGCGAGCGACCTGCACCTCTCGGTCGGCCGGCCGCCGCTGTTCCGCGTCGACGGCGTCATCAGCGAGGTGCGCTACCGCAACTTGAGCGACGGCGACTTCCGCACCCTCATCGAGCCCATCACGCCGCCGCACCTGTGGAACCAGTACGAGCGCACCGGCGACGTCGACTTCGCGTACGACCTGCCTGGCGTCTCGCGCTACCGCGTGAACCTGTTTCGTCAACAGCGCGGCATGGCGGCGGTGTTCCGCAACCTCTCGGCGAGCCTCGTCAGCATCGACCGCCTGAACCTACCGGAGCAGGTGCACCGCTTCGTCGACATGCGCGCGGGCCTGGTGCTGGTGACGGGGCCGACCGGCTCGGGCAAGTCGACGACGCTGGCCGCCATCATCAACGAGATGAACACGAAGCGGCCGCTGCACTTCATCACCATCGAAGACCCGGTGGAGTTCGTGCACGAGAACAAGAAGTCCATCGTGTCCCAGCGAGAGGTGGGCACGCACGCCGAGGGCTTCGCGCCCGCGCTCAAGGCCGCCATGCGCGAGAACCCCGACGTCATCCTCGTCGGCGAAATGCGAGACCTCGAGACCATCGACGCGGCTCTGGCGGCGGCCGAGACGGGCACGCTGGTGTTCGGAACGCTGCACACCAACTCGGCGGCGAAGACCATCGACCGGCTCATCAGCGCGTTCCCCAGCGACCGCCAGCCCGGCGTGCGCAACACGTTGTCGAGCGTGCTGCGTGGCGTGCTCGCGCAGCAGTTGCTCCGCAAGAAGGTCGGCGGGCGCATCGCCGCGGTCGAGGTGATGTTCTCGAACTTCGCGGTGAGCTCGATGATTCGTGAGGGCAAGACGCACCAGATTGGCGGCGCCATCGCGCAGGGCAAGAAGGACGGAATGATTGCGATGGACGACACGCTGAAGAGCTTCGTGGAGGACGACGTGGTGGACGGCCACGACGCGCTCGACAAGGCCATCGACAAGGACTGGTTCCGCGCCTTCCTCAAGGAGAAGGGCGTGCTGACCGAGGTCGACGAGCCGGCTGCTCCACCTGCGAAGAAGTAGTCAGCGGGGCTCGGCGCGACGCAACGTGATGAGCGTGAGCTCGGGCTCCGAGTTGAGGCGGGGCAGCCGCGTGCCTCGACCGAACCCGATGCCGCGGTTCACGTACAGCTGGTTGCCGCGCACGTTGTAGTGGCCGCGATAGTACGGCTGGCCCGCGCGCTTGAAGACGCCCTGGGTGAGGCCAGGCACGTCCCACTGGCCGCCGTGGGTGTGGCCCGAGAGGCAGAGCACGTCTTCCCACGCAGGGAGCTTCGACGCGCAGTTCGGCGTGTGGGTCAGCACCACGCGCGAGGTGTTCTGCTTCGTGCCTTTGAACGCGGCAGCGACGTCGTCGTTCTTCGTGGTGGTGTCGTCGATGCCGATGATCGACAGGTCGACACCACGCACGTTCACCTTCGTGTGCTGGTTCTGGAGAAGGCCGATGTCGGCGCGCTTGAGGCCGAGCGAGACGGCGCTCGCGTCACTCCAGTGGTCGTGGTTGCCGAGCACCGCCCAGGCCTGCGGCTCGATGCGCTCCAGCAACTGTGGCACGCGCTCGTAGGGGTCGAAGCGGGTGGTGACGAAGTCGCCCGTCAGCACCGCGAGGTCGGGCTTCTCGGCGTTGAGCGCGTTCACGGCGGCGATGATGCGCCCGTCGGGCACGCCCGAGCCGATGTGCAGGTCGGAGAGCTGCGCGAGGGTGACGCCGTCGTGGGCCGGGTCGAGGCTCTCGAGGAAGACCTCGACGCGGGTGACTTCGAACGACTCGCGTTTGCCCTGACGGCGCTCCGCCCGCACCGAGGCAGGCGCGAGGACCGCGGCAGACATCGCTGACAGCATCGTTCGTCGAGTCATTGGCGCCATGGGGAGAGTGCAAACCTAGCGACGCTCTCAACGACTCCGCCAGTGCGTGAATTCCGAACGGGTGGCCTGCGCAGTCAGGTGCGCAACGACGTCAGCACGTGCACTGGGTTGACGGGGACGGTCGAGCGCTGGTCAGGTGCCGCCGTGCGGTTTCGCTCGGTCCTCGCGGTGTTCGTCCTCGTGAGCTGTTCGAAGGACCAGCCCGCGGCCACGCAGTGCGAGCTGCGCATCGAGGTGCCCGAGAAGCTCGTCGCGCCAGTGGGCTCGTCGACCGACTTCACGGTGCGCATCTTCAACCCGACGGCGAAGCCGGTGCAGGTCAACGAGCTCTCCGTGTCCGCGCCGTTCTCCTTCCGCAATGAGACGAGCACCTTCTCCATCGGCGCCGGAACGTGCGAGGCGCCGGGTGAGGTGGGGCTCGTGCTCGGGTTCTCGCCGACGGCGTTTGGGCTTCAGCGAGCGGAGCTGACGATGCTGGTGGATGGCGTTCCGCGAGTCGTCAGCTTGAGCGCGATGGGAACCGGCCCGCTGCTGAGCGCCGCGAGCGCGGTGAACTTCGGAGCGACGGGGCTCCTGCCCTCGCTGCCTCGCCCGCTCGCGGTGCGGAACGTCGGAACCGTGGACACGAGTCTCTGGGTCGAGGTCGTCGACGTGACGGCCGCGAACGCGACGACTTCTCCAGACGAGCTGTGCGTTGGAGCCGTCGAGCTCGGCGTGTGTCAGCCCTCGAGCCGCGTGACGGTTCGACGCGATGCCTCGTTCTCGTTGTCCGTCGTGCCGACGTCGCCTGGACCGAAGTCGTGGACGGTCGAGCTGCGCGCGGGTGACACGACGTGGACGACCCGGGTGAGCGCGACCGTGGTGGACACCCTTGACTGTCAGCTCTCGGCCGACCCCGCCGTGCTCGACTTCGGGCTGGTGGCTGTCGCGAAACGAACCGTTCGGTCGACCACGCTGCGCAACTCGGGCTCGACCTCGTGTGTCGTCACGGCGGCGCGAACGAATGACTCCCGCTTCGAGGTCGTCAGTGCACAGCGCACGATTCCCGCCGGCGGCTCACAGGTCGTCAGCGTCGAGGCGCTCGAGAACAAGCCGCCTCAGACGAAGTCGACGCTGATCATCGACCTTGCGAGGAGCGCTCCGGGGCTGCTCGGGACGCTGGAGGTCGCGCTCGAGACGGCGGCGCCGGCTGGCTGTCTCATTGAGTCACCCAACCCAGTCGCCTTCGGCCGCGCGCGCACCGACTGCCAACCAGCTGTGCGGACGGTCAGGCTCATCAACCGCTGCGCAGCACCGTTCCACGTCTCGGTGAGCACCGTCGGCCCGTTCAGCATCGTCGGAGCGCCGTCCCCGTTTCAGACGGTCCTTCAGCCGGCGCAGCCAGTCCCGGTGGTGCTGGGCTTCTCGGCCGATGCTGCGATGGGCTCGAACTCGGGCGCGCTCCGGATCGAGTTTGGCCGGGACCAGGAGACGCTCGTGGCTCTTGGTGGAATCGCAGAAGGCCCGGAGCTCAAGACCGACACCTTCGCCTTCGACGCGAGATTCCTGAATGACACCATCATCATCCTCGACGACTCGCCGTCGTTCGCTCGACAGCACCCGAACACCAGAGCGGAGCTCGATCGACTTGCGTCGTACCTGAGCGCGACAAACGAGGTCTTCAGCAGCCGAGTGGCCTTCACGACGACTGATGTCAGCGCATCGGGAGCTCGAGGGCGATTCCGGTCGACGGATGGTGGGCATCGATGGGCATCGGGCGATGACCCTTCGTTTCTCGCGACCTTCGCAGCGTTGAGCACGCTGTCGACCTCAGGCGCTGAACGCCAATCGTGCATCGAAGCAGCTGCACGCGCGGTCACGGAGCCACTGCGCTCTGACCCGCAAGCCAACGGAGGCTTCGCGAGGCAGAACGCGTTCCTGAGTCTTCTGTGCGTGACCGATGACGTGGAACACGCTGCCGACCCGGCTGCATGGCGTCGTCAACTCGAGAGCCTCGATGCCGGTATTCGGCTCAACTACTCGGTGATGGGCCCGTTTGGGTCGGCGTGCCCGGTCGACGCGCTCGACGTCGATGGCGGCCACCTCGTCAGCGTCAGGGCCTTCAATGGAACCTGGAGCGACGTGTGTCGCCCCTGGCAAATCTACGGTCTCACTGGCCGACCGTCTCGGCGCACCGACTTCGTCCTCACGGGTACGCCAGTCGTTGCCTCGTTGCGGGTGACGCTCGGTGGCGTTGAACTCCCACGGGAATCCGGCACTCAGTCGAATTGGTCGTACAACGACGGCACCAAGAGAATCACGATTTCACCTTCGCTTCTCGGACTCGACCCGCCGCCAGTGACCGTGTCGTACCGGACCGTCTGCCCGTACTGATCAGGCCGCGGTCGCCTCGAAGACGATGGCCTCCATCGAGCCATCGATGGCGCCTGCACCGAATCGCTGAACCAGCGCCTGAGTCGCCGTCGCCGTCACCTCGTCGAGCCGAGACGCGTCGCGCGAATCGATTTCTCCGCGAATCGGCGTGCCCTGACAGAGGCCGACGGCGGCATCGCGCGCACTCGGAGCGCGGCTGCGTCGCTTCACGTGCTCACTCACCACCACGTCAAACCCCGCCTCGAGCAGCAGGGCCCGAATGATGGCCTCATCGAAGAAGCCATGGGCGACCCGGCGAGCGAGCGTCGGTGGATTGTCGGGGAAGCTCGCCGCCACCGACTCGGCGACGACGTGCGCGACCTCGTTGAGTTCGAGCTGCTCCCAGACACTGAAGACGAAGCGGCCGCCGCGCTTCAAGACTCGCCGTACCTCCGAGAACGCGCGGCGCTTGTCGGGGAAGAACATCACCCCGAACTGACACGCCACGAGGTCGAAGCTCGCGTCGCCGAACGGAAGGGCCATCGCGTCGGCCTGACGCCACGAGACGGTGCGCGCCCACGACGCTGCGGCCGCGACAGAGAGCATCGCTGGGTTGATGTCGGAGGCGATGATGGTCGCGCGCTCGCCGAGCTGAGCGAACAACGCGCGGGTGACGATGCCGCTCCCGGCCGCGGTCTCGAGCACGTCCCTCGGTGAAGACGACGCGACTCTCAGCGCCAGGTCTTCGGCGTACGGCTCGAAGAACATCGGGCCGAGGTGGCGGTCGTAGACGGCGGGAATGGAGCCGGTGAACGTCGCATCCGAAGGAGTCATGAGCGCTCGTACCAGACTGAGGCCCGACGTTCTGTCGCCCCGATGGAGAGGACCACCGCGAGCGCCGCCCAGTCAGCGGGGCGATGAAGCGGAAAGTCGAAGAAGCCGCGCGTGACGAACGACACCAGCGCCGCGCCCACGAAGGGGCTCGACGCCCTCCATGACCGCCCCAGCGCGCTGATCAACACGAACGCCATCGAGAGCACACCAGGGACACCCACTTCGATGAGCAGCTCGAGCCAGTCATCGTGCAGATGACGTTGGAGCCCGTTGAACTCGAAGTCGGGATGCGCCGCGACGCATGCCGCGTCTTCGCCACAGCGCTTCGTCCACAGCTCGAGCTCCCACTGCGGCCAGTGCAGCTCGAGCGCACCCGGCCCGAGACCGAACACCGGCGCCTCCACCACATGCGGGAGCGCCACCTGCGTGAGGTACCACCGCCCTCGCGCAGACCGCTCGAGCGAGCGGCCCGTCACACCGACGCTCACGAGGGCCAGCACCAGGACCGCTCCGACGGCGAGCATGAGGCGCTTCGACCGCATCGAGGGATGAACGACGACGAAGAGCGCCGACAGCCCCAGCGCCGCGAGCGAGGCGAACGACTGCGTGACGACCAACGCACCCGTCACGAGCACGAGCATCGGGAGCCAGCGTCGAGCGAGCGGGAACATCAGCCAGCCGAGCACGCCCACCACCGACGCGACGAAGTCAGGATTTCCGAGCGTCGACGAGCGCGCCATGCGTCCCGTCGCGCCGAAGGTGAAGACGCCGAGCGACTGCAGCACCACGAGCCCGCAGACCACCACGAGGGCCGGAGCGAGCACCTTCGCGACCCGCTCCGGCTCGAGCTCGAACAGCTTCCACGTCGCGACCGTCAGCCCACCGAGGAGCAAGACGGACGTCGACGGCGCGCTCCACGAGTCACTCCACGTCGCGCTCACGCTGACGGCAGCCACGAATCCCAGCGGCAGCAGCGGGAGCATCCTCCAGCGCCGCACGACGACCGGCAGCGCCACGACAAGCCCCACCGCCAACACCACGCTCTTCGGAGTGTGGAACGCCGACTCGAGTCCGGGCGCGACGACCACCAGCACGAGTGCGACGACGAAGGCGGGCACCACCGGTCAGCGGAACTCGTAGGTGAGCTCGCCGCCGGCTTCTCCGACGACCCACGTGTGCTCGCCGTCCGTCGCCGTGCCGCTCTCTTCCTTCGTGAGCTGGTGACGCACGTACCCATTTCCCGCGCGCCCCTCGAGGCCATCGAAGGTCGAGGGCAGGTCGAGATCGACAGTCACCGGAGCGCTCGTCGCGCCCGGCTCGAGGTCACCGATGCGCGTGTTCCGGCGAAAGTCGCTGCCCAGGAAGACGTTCTCGAAGCGCCGCGTGGACTCGTTGCGCACCGTGACGGTGCCGGCGCGGCCGCGGTGATTCCACGAGAGCCCCAGCGCGAGCACGCCCATCAAGACCAGCCAGCCTGGCGCCGAGATGGCGAGCAGCGGACCTGATCGGGTCGCGAGCCACGCGAGGGTCGCGCCGACGGTGAGGCCTCCAATGACGGCGACGGCGGGCACGATGAGCACCGTGAGGTACGCCTGCGTCTCACGCGACGACGAGAAGAGCCCGGCGAGCGCGTACGACGACAGCGCGCCCACGAGCAGTCCACCGCCTCCACCGAGCACGAAGCCCAGACACCCCAGCCCGATGCGCGTCTTGTTCATGCGCGGTCGACGCTAGACAGGTTCGGGCGAAGACATCGCGGGCATTCGTCACGGCCACCGGGCGAAGTCAGCGTCGACGATCCACCCGGCTCCGTCGCGCCGTGCCGAGAATCGCGGCCGTCGAGATGGCCAGATCAGCGCCTGCCTGGTGCTCGAGTGAAGCAGCGCCGTCATGGGGATGAGCCCCATCCACGCCAGGGTCGACAGGTCACGGGTGATCAGCGCGTATTGCAGCAGCGGGCCAGCAGGAGCGAGAGGCTGAGCGCGTGGTTTGGCCGCGTTCAGCGAGTTCCGCAGCACGGACAGGCAGAGCAGACAGGACACCACGCCGGGGAGCGACAGGAAGGCAGCTTCGGAGTTCCCCTGAGCGCCTTCCTCCGTCGCGACTGCGGGAAAGAAGACGTGGATACCCTTCAGACCCGAGCCGTGCGGCGGAGGCCGCGGTCGTCCCAGTTGCCGAACAGCCTCTTCTGCGCGCACGACGTCACCAGCGTCGCCAGTCGGGTCGCGAACACCTGTGGCTGCTTGCGCTGCTCCTCGAGGTTGCCGAGGCGAACGCGCCGGTAGAGCAGCGGCGTCGACTCGAAGAAGGCGCGTGCTCCTTTCTGCGCGTCGAGCGCGGCGATGATGTCGGGCGCGATGGTGGGCTCGGTCAGCTTCAGGTCGGGCAGCACACGTTCACCCGCTGGCGTCATTTGACCCTCCCGAATCAACCGGCGCGCGCGCTCCTTGTTCAGCTCGGTCCAGTTGCTCTTCGGGCGGCGGGGCGAGAAGCGCTGCGCCCGTCGGAGGGCGTCGAACGACTTGGCGAGCCCATCAATCCACCCGAAGCAGAGCGCCTCTTCCACCGCGTCGAGATACGAGAGCCCGTCACCCTTCTCGCGCAGCCCGGCGACGAGCCAGATTTCGGTCTTCTTCGCGTGGTGCCGCTCCAGCCACTTCCGCCACTGCGCGCGCGTCGTGGCCTCCAGCGTCTCGGTGATGTCAGGCATGACTCAGACGCCTGGGCACCAGTACGAATGAAACCCGAGCGAGATTCGTTGTGGCAGGTGCACGGTGCTGATCAACTGCATCGTCTTCGCGTCGATGACGAAGGCCGCCGACTGCTGCTCGCGCGCGTTGGTGCCGAAGGTGACGAGGAAGCCGTCGTCCTCGGAGCGCTTCGTGTCATTCGGCGCGAACGACGCCTCGCCGACGAACCAGCCTGCGGGCGCGTTCCACGTCTCGACCACCTTCGCCGACGAGTCACCGAACGCGTACTTGATGAGCCCGTCGAACATCAGGTCGGCGCGCTTCGCCACGCGCGGGTGGTAGCCGAACTCGGCGCGCTGGCCCTGAATGGAGTCGTTGATGCGGGGGAACTCGGTCGCGAGGTCGTCGAGCTGACGCTCCGTGGTGGTGCCGGTCTTCAGGTTGAAGCGCCACTCGTACAGGTGAGGCACCAGCTCGATGGTGTCGAGGCGGGCGACGGTGCCGGTGGTGTCCTGCGTCTCGGGGATGAGGTTCTTCACGCGGCAGCCGACCAGCACCACCTCGTCGCCAACCTCGTACGCGTTGACAGAATGGTACATGTAACAAGGCTCGGCCTCGAACCACTTCACGTCGGCGGCGGTGCCGTGGCGCGGAAGAATGCCAAAGCGGCTCGGAGTGCCCTGGTCGAACGCGATGCGCCGCTTGCCCTCCTTGAGCTTCGCCACGTCCCACCCGAGTGGGAAGTCCATGAGAATGGAGAAGCGCTCGGTGATGGCCATGTCGTGGAGGATGTGCGGCGCGGGCGTCTCGATGGCCTCGTAGCGCAGCAATTCTCCCGTCGGGCTCACCAGGCCGTAGCGGAGGAACGGCTTCTTCACGATGGAGTAGTCGAAGAAGACGAGCTCGTTGGTGCGCGGGTCGACCTTCGGGTGCGCCGAGAAGCCACCGGTGAGCCGGCCCTGGAAGTTCTCGGGGCCCTTCGTCGCGAGCGTGGTGACGTCGAGCTCGTACGGCGTACCCGACAACCACCACAGCGCGAGGAGCCGGCCTTGATGGAAGACGAGGTCGGTGTTGGCGGTGTCTTTCAGCGGGCCGCCGGGCAGGTCCTTTCGGCGTGGCGCCTCGAGAATGCCCGTCCACATCGCCTGGCCCTCGGCGCGCTCACGCTCGAACCCCGCGGTGCGAATCCACCGGTTGGCGTAGCGAGCCTGGCCGTCGCGCAGCCACAGCCCGTGCACCATGCCGTCGCCGTCGAACCAGTGGTAGCGGCCGATGGGCGGGAACTGCGGGGCCGGCGAGTTGCGCACGTAGAGGCCACGCAGCGCCGTCGGGAGCGCGCCCGTCGTCTTCAGGTTCTCGGCCGACACTTCCTGATGCACCGGCTCGTGTTCGCCGACGAGGTAGAGGTTCTCGGACATGGTGGCGAACCGTACTCCGTCATCATGAAGTGGCACATCAGCGCCGCAGCCCATCGAAGTGATGGAAACGGAGGGGTCGCTTCTTGAGAGGCCGACTGGCGTGGTTCGTGCTGCGATGCGCTCGACAGGGAGGCACCATGGACAGGCGGAAGCTGTTGGTCAGCGGGGCGATGATGTTGGGTGCGACGAGCTGCGGGTACATTCTGTATCCAGGCCGGCGCGGGCGAACGGGCGGACGAATCGACATTCCCGTGCTGATCATCGACATCCTCTGGTTCATCCCCGGCATCGTGCCGGGCCTCGTGTGCCTCATCGTCGACTTCGCGAGCGGGTGCATCTACGAGGGCGGCGGCGGTGGCAGCGCGAAGACGTCGTCGCCGCCGAGCGGCACCGAGTCACGCGAGGCGACGGTGGAGATCGAGCTCGACGGAGCCATCGTCGCGACGGGCCAGGTCGCGCCCGACCGGAAGGCGAGCCTGACCTGGAGCCGACACGTCGACGAGGCCACGCTGCGCGCCAGAGGTCACGTCTCGGTGCGGACGAGCGATGGAGCAGTCGCGCGCGCCGAGATCAGCTCGGTGCTCTGAGACCGTCGCGGCCCACGCTCGTCGGCAGCGACTCGGTGGTTCACGCTCCACGCGCGTACTCGCGCATCGGTGCGAGCCGCGTCGCGACGAGGCCTGCGGTCAGGACGTCACGGGTCCAAAGCGTCGCCGCGCGTCTGCTGAGCTCTGCAGCAGTCGCCGCTCGGGGCCACGGTCGAGGTTCGTCAGCGAGAGGAGCCGCTCGATGGGCCGTGGCACGACTCGTTGCGCCGAGGCCGTGCGCAGCGCACGGTCGATGAACCACAGCGCCAGCGCGCTCGACGGGTACTCGAGGCGGTTGAACCGCAACGTTCGCATCACGCCGCGCACCATCGAGCGCACCTCGTCGTTGAACTGGTCGAGCAACGACGCGTCGGCCTCACCGGAGGCGACGAGCGCGAGCTTCCGGCCCAGGTTGTGCGCCGCGAGCAGCCCGACGTTCATGCCCCGGCCTCCGATGGGCGCCCAGACGGCAGCCGCGTCACCGCACAGCAGCACCCGCCCCTGCCGGAGTCGTTTCGCGAGGCGGTCCTGGAAGCGCGCGCGGGTCAGCCACTGCGGACTCGTCAGGGTGAGCTTCACCGGCTGACCCGAGATGCGCGACACCTGGGCCTGCGCCTCCTCGAGCGTGGGCTGTTGGAGCGCGCCGCGCGCGTGCTGGAACGAGACGAACCGGAAACCCCGCTCCGGCAACGGCACGGCGAGCAGCGTCGCGTTTGGAATGAGGTCGAACCGGCAGAAGCCAGGCGTCGGTGGTCGCTCCCACTCGCACTCGGCGTTCACCTGCAGACACTCGAGCCCGTCGTGCGCCCGCCCCTCGAACTCGACGCCGAGCAGCTTGCGAACGGCGCTGTGGGCCCCGTCGCAGCCGACGACGTAGCGGGCCTCGAGTGACGCCTCTGAGTCGCGCGTGAGCACCCGCGCGGTGACGCGGTCAGCGTGCTGCGTGAGGCCGACGAGCGTGTGGTTGCTGCGCACCGGCAGGTCGCCGAGTGCTTCGCGGAGCAACGCCTCGGTGCGGTGCTGCTCGATGATCCACGGCACCGACTGGGGCCCGGCGAGCCCACGCAACCTCAGCACGCCCCTGCTGACGCCGCGTACGTTGAGCTCGACGCCTTCGAGGAGCCGGCGCTCTCGGGCGAACGCTGGCGTCAGGCCCTGGGCGGCGAGGACCTCGGCGGTGCGGGGCCAGATGACGGCCGCGCGTGGGTCGAACACCGCGCCTTCTCGCTTCTCGATGATGGCGACGTCGAGCCCCTGCCGCTTGAGCAGGAGCGCGAGGAACAGGCCGATGGGCCCGGCGCCGACGATGAGCACATCGAACATGGGCTGAGGCGATAACGGGCCCGTGCCCAGCGCGCTCGGTCAGACCTTCTGGCGTCGGCCGTAAACGAACCAGAGGATGGCGAACGTCCCGAGCGAAGCGCCGAGGCCGATCAGCAGCGCGGGCCCGGCCTCCGTCACTCCAGCGCCAGCCAGGCCGAGGGCTGCGACGGCGCCAGGCAGGCCCGAGCCAGCAGCGATGGTCGCGGCAGAGAGCCCTGACGTCTGGGGCGCACTCGCTGGGACGATGATCAACTGGAAGCTGCGCAGGCCATCGGGAGAGACGCGCAGCTCCCAGGGCGTGGCGTCGACCTCGAACCGGTAGCGGAACAACGACGAGAAGGGCCGCCGGACGAGCGTGGAGGGGGTCGTCACGCCGTCGACCTGAATCGTGGCGCGGTCGCGCAGCAACTCGACGCGCGCCTCGACCCGATGCGAGTGCCCATTCACCTCGATGGTCGCGGTGGCGGTCTGTTCCATGGCGCCCGCTTGCATCGGGCTGGCGAGGCGCGCCAGCCGCCGTCGAAAAACACACCGTCGACTACGAGAACCCACGTGCGTCGTCGAGTCGGGCAGCCGGCGCCGTGCCGCCACGCGATTCTGCCGATGATCAGCGCCTCCCAGACGCTGACCGCCGCCGTCGTCAAGGCTTGAACCACCTGATTTCCCAGCGAAATCAGGTCATTTCGGCTCAAGTGGCAAGGTTCGTTGCTGAAAGTGGGCGAATTCGCTCAGGCGCGCGGGTGACAATGGCGCACTACCCCGGAGCCACCATGTCGACCCGAATCTCGAACACCCGCGCCTCGACTGCCCCGACTCGCACCGCGACGAAGGCGCCCGCCGCGAAGGCCGCCAAGCACGCCGCCTTCCTGCGCGACGAGATGTCGACTGGCAGAGGCCGAGCGCACCGCAAGAGCGCGCAGCAAGCCGTCGGCGGCGGAGCGGCAGCGACCTCGGGACAAAGTGTTCAGCGCGCGTTCGAGCAGAAGATTGCGGGGCTCCAGCTCGCGATCGCCAACGGCGTGCCTGGCGCGAAGGAAGAGCTCGCCGCCGTCCTCCGCGACCGCGACGGCGTGCAGGCCGCCATCTCGGACGTCGAGCAGAAAATTGCGGCCAACGAGAACCCCGAGACCTGGGCGAACGTGACGCCGCGAAGCGTGGCGCTGGCCGAGCAGGCTGATGCGCGCGCACAGCTGAAGAAGCAGCTGACCGACCTCAAAGCCTTCGGCCTGAAGGTCGCGAAGATGAACCCGAAGGAGCGTCAGGACCTTCAGAACTTCTTCAAGCTCGCGAAGGACGACCCCGCGGCCTTCAAACGCTTCGTCGACGCCAACAAGCCCGGTGCAAACGGAGCGGCGCCCGCAGCCCCCGGCTCGGCAGGTCCCGCGGCGCCGGTGAACCCGAGCTCGACGCAGGCTCCGGCCAACATCCAGGCGGCCATCGACTTCGGACTCTCGCAGCAGGGCGCGCCCTACGTCGGCGGCGCCAGCCCGTTCCGCTTCGGCAAGCCGGGCGACGGCAACACCTACCAGATGGATGGCCAGAAGGCGTACCTCTCGCCCAAGGGCGTCGTCGGCTACGACTGCTCGGGCCTGATGGTGACGATGCTCAAGAAGGCCGGCATCGACATCAGCCGCTTCGGCAGCAGCCGCTCGATGAAGGCGAACCTGCCTGAGGTGCCGAAAGATCAGCTCCAGCCTGGCGACCTGCTCGTGAAGAACGGTCACGTCGCGATGTACATCGGCGATGGGAAGATGATCGAGTCGGTCCCCGGCGGCGTGCACGTGGTGTCGGCCAGCAAGTACATCAACGACCCCGCGTACTCGGGTCACCGCCCCGGCTGATTGTGGCCGCCAGACGAACGACGACGCCCACCGTCACGCTGGGCGCGAGCATCAAGCGCGGCGGCGTGTCCGACGAGTACGACGCGTCGATGCTCCCTGCCGACCTGAAGAAAGCGCTCGCTGACTTCACCGCGAAGCGCATCGACTTCGACGCCGTCAGCGCGGTGGCCACGAAGTACCTCGCGGCGAACTTCCTCAACGACAACCTCCCTGATGGGGCCGAGCTCTTCCCTGACGCCGACGAGGTGTGGGCGCACGAGGTCGAGCTGTCGGGTCTGTCGACGCCGCAGAAGGGCCGCCTGCCGACCGTCACCGCAGGCGCTGTCTTCAGGGTGAAGGTCGGCGCGCGCCTGCCGACGAGTCAGGAGGCGATGGAGGCGTGGGAAGAAGACAACACGCCGCTCACCGACGCCGTGAACTTCTTCTGGAAGTTCTCAGAGACGATGCTGGTCATCGGCGAGCACGAAGGCGCTGGCGTGTGGGTCGAGGCGTTTCCCGAGAAGAAGAAGAAGCGCGCCTCACGGGCCTGACGTCTGCGAACAAGGTTGTCCCGCGGGAGATTGTTCCCCGGGGACCTTCAAAGCTGATTCACCTTGAGTTGCACTGCCGTTGCGGGGGCCTGGCTTTCGCCGGTCTCATGCCCGCGTCGCGGTGCGTATGTCGAGCAGCGTTGAGGCCATCAGCGCGCCGGTCTGCTCGAACCGGGACACTGCGTCGGCTGGTGTCGTCTCGGAGTGCCTCGTTCACCAACGGGCGCCGATTCCGACGGTCACTGCATGCAAACCCTCCGGCCAGAACAACGGGTGAGCGGGAATTGAGGATCCGTTTCGGAGCTCCCTTCGCAGTGACAAAACAGAGCATCTCTCCATCGTCACGCGCGCGTCAACGGGGGTCCATTGACTACACGCGACGCGCTGCACGGCGCGCTCACTTCAGCTTCTCGTACACCTCGATGTAGCGCCCCACGCGGTGCTTCCACCCGAGCGGGAGCGACATGCCGTTGCGCATCAGCGCTTCCCACCGCGCGCGGTACTCGCCGCTGCCGCTGCCCCACACCTCGAGCGCGCGCCGAATCGCCCACGCGAAGCCGCCTTCGTCGAAGTGCTCGAAGACGAAGCCGGTGCCACGGCCGCTGCGCGGGTTGTACTGCCACACGGTGTCGGCCAGGCCGCCCGTCTTGTGCACGAGCGGAATGGTGCCGTAGCGCAGGCTGTACATCTGGTTGAGCCCGCACGGCTCGTAGCGCGAGGGCATCATGAAGACGTCGCTCCCGGCCTCGACGAGGTGTGCGCGGGGCTCCGAGAAGGCCGACTCGTAGGCCACCTTCTGCGGGAAGGCGCGCTGGAGCAGGCGGAAGAACTCCTCGTACTTGTGCTCGCCTTTGCCCAGCACCACGAGCTGGAACTTGTGATGACGAAGCAGGTTCGGCAGCACGCTCTCGACGAGGTCGATGCCCTTCTGCCAGACGAGCCGCGCGACGAGCGAGAACACCGGCACGTCACGACGGTACGGCAATCTGGCGGCCGCGAGCAGCGCCCGTTTGCAGGTGTCTTTGCCCGTGAGCGACTCGGACGAGAAGCCAACCGGAAGGTGTTTGTCGGCGCTCGGGTTCCACTCGTCTTCGTCGATGCCGTTCAAGATGCCGTGCAGCACGTCGGCGCGTTGTCTCAAGATGCCGTCCAGGCCCACGCCCTGCGACGGCGTCTGAATCTCCTTCGCGTAGGTCGGGCTCACCGTGGTGATGGCGTTCGCGTACAGCAGGCCCGTCATCAGGAAGCCGAGGCGGCCCGCGCGCAGCTCGTCCTGATGGAAGAGGTACCAGCTGTCGGCGAGGCCGGTCTGCGGCATCACGCTCGCGGGGAACGTGCCCTGGTGCCCGAGGTTGTGAATCGTCAACACGGTGCGGGTGTTCTGGAACAGCCGGTCCCACGAGAAGCGCGCGCGCAGCAGCAGCGGGATGAGGGAGGTCTGCCAGTCGTTGCAGTGGATGACGTCGGGCGCGAAGCGGAGCACCTGACACACCTTGAGCGCGGCCCAGTTGAGGACGGCGAAGCGGAGGTGCTCGTCGGGTGAGTTGCCGTAGAGCGAGGGCCGGTCGTACAGCGGCGGGCAGCGTACGAAGTAGACGGGCACGCTGGTGCCGGGCAACACGCTCTCGTACAGCGAGACCTTCACCCGCGTACCGCCGAGGTCGAGCCACAGCTCGGGGATGACCTCGGTGAAGTGCCGGCCTGCGCCGAGCACGCGCGAGTACATCGGCATGATGACGCGAACGTCGTGACCGACTGCGGCGAGCGCGCGGGGGAGCGCCGAGCCGACGTCGCCCAGGCCTCCCGTCTTGGCGAAGGGAGCGACCTCGGACGAAGCAAACAGAATGTTCATTGCGCAGCGGAGCGTAGCCCCAAACGTCGTGTTCGCTGACGAACGAATCGGCGCGCGCGAGTGTGGATCGACGACGCAGCGGCCTGTCGCACATCATCCGACGGCCGTCGGGTCTCGAGCAGGTCGCGGGCCTTTTAAAACCGGACGACAACGGCTCCGGTCGACGGAGCCTGCTCGGTGCGGCCCCACTCGAACGCGACCAGCGCTCCCACCGACGGGAGCGCCCACAAGAGCCCGAGCCCGATGAGGTAGCCCGCTCCGGGCAGCGTCGCGAGCGGCAGGCCGATGAGCAGCCCAGCGAGCAAACCGAGCAACGCGCCGACGACGCCACGGCCGACACCACCTTCGGCACCGAGCAGGCGGCCCGCGAGGATGACGCCGATGGGCGCGAGCACGACGCCGAGCACCGTCGCCGAGAGGAAGCCCGCGAAGAACCCGACGAAGGACTGCAGCGCGGTGAAGCCGCCGTACGCCACGAACGGCAACACGACCCCGAGGCCAGCGCTGATGCCACCTTCTGCGAGCAGCCGCGTCGTGCGTGACGGCGTCAGCGTCGACGGCCCCTCGACAGACGTTGGACCCTCGACCAGCAACCGCGCGGTTCGCGCATCGGAACTCGCCAGCGCGACGCCGGGGACAGCCACACTGATCAACACCAACAACACGTCAGCGCGAAGCACGGGTCACCTCGAGGGTCGTGAGGACGTCTGACTGCAGAAAGCCGCGCGCGAGGTCGTCGTCCTGCAGCTTCCATCGAAAGAACGCCGCCATCGCGCCGCCCGTCACCCGCCTCGTCTCGACACGGTTCGGGCCTTCGACGCAGAGGCCTCCGGAGTTCACGTCGGCGTCGAGCATGTCGGCGTGGCCCTGGCCCTTCACCAACAGCAACGTCGTCGGCGCGGTGGTGCGGTCGAAGAAGTGCTGAAAGTTATCGCACGCGGGAGCGCACGAGCCGCCGAGTTCCATGCCGATGATCAATGACGGCGGCGCGGTCTCGAGCGGCGCCGGGAGCGCTTCGGGTTGCGCACCGAGCAGCGGGCCACCCTTCCCATCGACCGGGTCGACACCCACGATGCCGCGTGTCGGGTACTGCTCCTGCGCGGTGAGCCACCACGTCACCTTGCCACCGCGTGAGTGCCCGGCGACGCCGATGGGCCGTGGGTCGGCCGCGCTGCCCATGATGGTCGCTGCGGCCTGGTGCGCCCACTCGGCGACCCGGCGCGCGGCTCTCGCTTCGTCAGGAGCGCCCTCTTTGCCGAGCGGCACGCCATCGGCCGGGTACATCTGCGGAGCCACCACGACGAAGCCGTGTGACGCGAGGTGCGTGAGCACTTCGTCATACGTGCGCCGGTCCGAGAGGAAGCCGTGCTGGAACTGCACCACCGGGTACGTGCCGCTCGTGACAGGCGCGGTCAGTCGAACCGGCTTCGGCGCGCCGAGCTCGCCTTCACGGAGGTCGCGCTGGGTGACCTCGAGCGGGCCGAGCACGAACGGGTCACCGCGACTGACGAAGACGACGCCGGGCGTCGCGGGTGCGGGCGCCGGGGTGCCAGTCGGGCCGCAGCCGAACAGGATGAGCGTGAGGAGGGTCGGCCGCATGCGGCGGTCCTAACGGAGACAGCCATCCAGTGCTCGACTCCCAACCAACACCCACGGCTCATCGGGCGCGCTGGCAACAGTAGTAGCCCGCGCCAACCACGGTCGTCGCGACAATCTCGATCTTCTCATCAAAGTCGATTGGGTTGGTCGAGTTGACCCGCAACACCCAACCGTCGTCGATGCGGTTCGCCATCCAGTAACCGGGACTCAACACCTCGGCCGGCGCCGTGTTCGCTGCGATCAGCATCTCTGAGTAGGTGCACAGCTCTCCGCCAGAATAGCTGACGTAACAAGCGATGCCTGCCTGCGGGTAGGTGACGTTCGCGACCACGCGCCTGGTGCACAGCGGGGTTCCGCCAGTGACGGGGTGCAAGCTGTAGCCCGCCGGACACCCAGGAGCATGCGTGTGATCAGACCGGGCAGCGATCGCGGTCGTCCCAGATCCACCGAACGCGACGGCGAGCGTGGCATCACCGACCGATCCACCGCCCGTCAGACCAGCGCCGGCGACGACGGAGCTGATGTCACCAGAGGGCGTGAGACACGACACGCTCCCGTTTGACAGGAGCGCGGTCGCGAACTGACCAGCAGGGCACGCGAGCGTCGTGCCCACGGGAAGGTAGAGCCCGGCGTGGTTGTGGTCGGCGCGTGCTGCTGAGAGCGCGGTGCCAGTTCCCGAATAGTTCACGCTGAACTGTTGTGAGGCCAACGAAAGCCCCGCGCCCGCCGTGTAGGTGGCGGACTGGTCGTCGGTGCACGTGACGTTGCCGGTCGTCGAGATCGCCGAGACCTTCTGCGTGCCTCCACAGCTCAAGGTGGTGCCGACCGGAAGGTAGCTATGCGTGTGACTGGCCGTGGCGAACCCCGATGCAGGCGTTCCGCCGAGCGTCGCCGAATCACCGGCCCTGATGGCGTACGGCACACTCACGAGCCCCAGGCGCGGAGCCATGACGGCGCCGTCGATGGTGAGCTCGAGGTAGAGCTTTGAGCCGTCGAACACCGTGGTGCTCAGCGGCACGTTCGTGCCGAGTTCGAGAAAGGCAAGACCGTCACTGCTGAAGCTCACCGTCGCGTAGCTCTCAGTCCACGTCGCGGTGCCTCCGGTCGGAGCGGCGAACAGACTCACGAAGACGCTGTGACTCCCGGTTACCGGAGCGCCCGAAGTGTCGGTGATGCGCGCGTTGAATTGGACCTTCGTCGGAACCTGAGCCACGGCGATCAGGCTGCTCAACGCGACTGCCACGAGGATCCACCGTTGGGTTCGCATGCTCGACTCCGTTGTTCAGCGCTTGATTGCTGAGTTGCCCTGGACTGTTCGGCCGCCGCCAGAGGTCGGGGCCTGATCAACTGCGTGACCGATCTGAACGTCCACGATTCGACCGCCGCCCGTCAGGCGGCCTGATCCGGAGATCACCTCGATGATCTGCCGCGACACGGTGCCGCCTGCTGTCCCGCCGCCTGCTGTCCCGCCGCCTGCCGTCCCACCGCCTGCTGTCCCGCCGCCTGCAGTTCCGCCGCCTGCAGTTCCGCCGCCTGCAGTTCCGCCGCCTGCCGTCCCACCGCCTGCAGTTCCGCCGCCTGCCGTTCCGCCGCCCGCCGTTCCGCCGCCTGCAGTTCCGCCGCCTGCAGTTCCGCCGCCTGCAGTTCCGCCATCAGCAACCGGTGGCTCGGAGCAGGTGCACCCATCAAATCCCGTGAAGGCCACTACTGCGGTCAGCGCGAGTTGCCGGAGTCGGGACATGGGGAGTGAGCAGACCTCACGCCTGTCAGCCTCGTCATTCAATAGTCATTTGCGTGAGTCACAGTGAGCGACGCTCGCGCGAGCACCTGGTGCCTCGGTGAGGTTGGAACACGCCACTTGATCCGCCTCACGTGGGCGGTGAGACGACGGCAACCCCTCGTGAATCGCGGTACCGTCGCCGCCGCCATGCCGACCATCAACCTGACGGTGAACGGCGTCCCGAAGACCCTCGACGTGCGGCACGGCGAGACGCTCCTCGAGACGTTGCGCGAGCGGTGCGGCCTGCACTCCCTCAAGGACGGCTGCGCCCCGCAGGGACAATGCGGCTGCTGCCTCGCCCTCATCGACGGGCACGCGAAGACGACCTGCGCCATCGCGGCCGAGAAGTGTGACGGCAAACACATCGTCACGCTCGAAGGCGTCGAGCCCACCGAGCGCGAGCTGCTGGCCCACTCGTTCGTGTCGGCCGGCGGTCTGCAGTGCGGCTTCTGCATTCCCGGCATCGCGCTCAAGACGAAGCACCTCGTCGACAAGACGCCGCACCCGAGCCGGCACGACATCGCCCTCGCCCTCGACGGCCACCTCTGCCGCTGCACCGGCTACGTGAAGGTCATCGACGCCGTGGAGCTGTACGCACGCGCGAAACACGGTGAGCCGCTTCCCGAGCTGCTCGAGACCGGCGGCGTCGGCGCGTCGCTCCCGCGGTACCAGGGCCTCGAGACGGTGCTGGGAGACCGCCCGTACGTGGCCGACCTCGTGCGGCCCGGCATGCTCCACGGCGCCGTCGTCTATTCCCAGCACGCGCGCGCGAAGGTGAAGGCCATCGACGTGTCAGCCGCGAAGGCGCTCCCCGGCGTGCGCTGCGTGGCGACCGCGGCCGAGGTGCCGGGCACGCGCTGGTACGGAATTCTCTACGCCGACTGGCCGGGCTTCGTCGCCGTGGGCGAAGAGGTCCGCTACGTCGGTGACGTCCTCGTTGCCATCGCCGCCGATGACGAAACAACCGCTCGCGCTGCCGCTGCGCTGGTGCGCGTGGACTACGAGCCGCTGACACCGGTGCTCTCGGTGGCCGACTCGCTCGCGCCCGGAGCGCCCCGCGTCAACCCGATCCACGACAACGTGCTGAGCCGGTCGGTCATCAAGCGCGGCGACGATACCGACGCCGTGCTCGCGAAGAGCGCTCATGTGGTGCGCGAGACCTTCCAGACCCAGCGCATCGAGCACCTCTTCCTCGAACCCGAGTGCGCGCTCGCCGAGCCAAACGGCACAGGCCTCAAGCTCTTCACGCAAGGCCAGGGCATCTTCGACGACCAACGCCAGGTCGCCGCGTTCCTCGGGCTCACCATCGAGCAGGTCGCCGTCGAGCTGGTGCCCAACGGCGGCGCGTTCGGCGGCAAAGAGGACATGTCGATTCAGGCGCACGCGGCGCTCCTGTGTTTCCTCACGAAGAAGCCGGTGCGAGTGCGGCTGACGCGTGAGGAGTCCGTGCGCATGCACCCCAAGCGGCACCCGATTCGCCTCGAGTACGCCGTTGGCTGCGACGCGCAGGGCAGGCTCACTGCCATCAAGGCGCGGCTCTTCGGAGACTCCGGCGCCTACGCCTCGGTGGGCGGCAAGGTGCTCGAGCGCGCGGCGGGACACTCGTGCGGGCCGTACAAAGTGCCGAGCGTCGACGTCGAGGCGGTGGCTGCGTACACGAACAACCCTCCATGCGGCGCGATGCGTGGCTTCGGCGCCAACCAGGCCTCGTTCGCCATCGAAGGCTGCCTGGACCTGCTCGCGAAGCAGTGCGGGCTCGACGGCTACGAGATGCGCGAGCGCAACCTGCTCTCGGTGGGCGACCTCTTCTCGACCGGCCAGGTGCTCGAGAAGTCCGTCGGCATTCGCCGCACGCTCGAGGCCGTCAAAGACGTCTTCTACGAGGCGAAGCGCGCCGGGAAGGCCGTCGGCATCGGCTGCGGCGTGAAGAACTCGGGCATCGGCAACGGCGTGAACGAGTGGGGCAAGTGCCGGCTCGTCGTGGAGCAGGACGGCACGGTGTCGCTCTACAACGGCTTCACCGAGATGGGGCAGGGCCTGCTCACCATCTGCCAGCAATTCGCCGCCGAGGTCACCGGCCTCAAGGCGCGCCTCTTCCACCCGAAAGTGAACAGCACGTTTGCGCTCGGCTGCGGGCAGACGACGGGCTCACGCGCGACGCTCTTCGCCGGCAACGCCGTGGTGGCGGCCGCGAAGAAGTTGAGGGCAGACCTCGACCTCGGCTTCGGCCTGGAGCAGCTCATCGGGCGCGTCTACGAGGGCGATGTGTTGATCAACGACACCACCGCGCTCGGAGCGAAGGTGCCGAAGATCAAGACACACACCGCGTACGGCTGGGCGACGCAGGTGGTGGTGCTCGACGCGAAGGGACACGTCGAGAAGGTCGTCGCCGCGCACGACGTCGGCCGCGTGGTGAACCCGAAGCAGTGTGAAGGTCAGGTCGAGGGCAGCGTGCACATGGGCCTGGGCTACGCGCTCACCGAGGAGCTGCCCTGCGAGGACGGCCTGCCCGTCACCTCGAAGCTACGAGACATCGGCGTGCTGCGCGCGCGGGACATGCCCGTCGTCGAGGTGTTGCTGCTCGAGGAGCACGAGCCCGAAGGGCCGTTCGGCGCGAAGGGCGTCGGAGAGATTGGCCTCGTGCCCACGGCCGGCGCGGTCGCGGGCGCGCTCGAGGCGTTCGACGGCGTGCGACGCACCACGCTGCCGATGAAAGACTCCGCGGCGGCGAAGGCGATGTCGGTCGGCCACCTCAAGGGCGATCGGAGCCGCTGGCGATGATGCTGCTCGACCGCGGCACGCTCGGGCCCTCGTGGCAGGTCGAGCGAGACCGCCTCGCACCCGTGAAGGTGTCGCTGGTCGGTGGCCCCGTGTCCCGCCTCGATTGCGCGTGGGACGAGCGCGTCGAGGTGCGGCCCGGCTTCGTCAACGCGCACACGCATCTGTACTCGGGCCTCGCGTCCTTCGGCATGCCGGCGCCGAAGACGCAGCCCGCGAACTTCGTCGAGATTCTCCAGCGCGTCTGGTGGCGGCTCGATCGCGCGCTCGACGAGCAGACGCTGCGGGCGTCGGCCCGGTACGCCATCGCCGACGCGCTGCTGAGTGGCTGCACGACGCTCGTCGACCACCACGAATCTCCGGGCTTCATCGACGGCTCGCTCGACGTGCTGGCCGACGCGGCGCAGTCACTCGGCGTGCGGCTGGCGGTGGGCTACGGCGCGACCGAGCGAAACGGCGGTGCGGACGAAGCGCGGCGTGGCCTGCTGGAGTGCGAGCGCTTTCTGAAAGAGAACCGGCGGAGCCTGGTGCGCGGCATGGTGGCGCTGCACGCGTCGTTCACCGTGTCGGACGAGACGATTCGCGCGGCCGGCGAGCTCGCGTGGGAGCGCACCGCACCGATGCACGTGCACGTCGCAGAGGACGTGGCCGACGTGGAGGACGCGAAGCAGCGTGGCTACGAGGGTCCGCTGGAGCGGCTGCTGCACCTCGAGGCGCTCCCGCCCGGCTCGGTGGTGGCGCACGGCGTTCACCTCGACGTCTCACAGGTGGAGCGGGCTGACGGTGCTGGCGTGTGGCTGGTGCAGAATCCGCGCTCGAATGAAGGCAACCGTGTCGGCTATCCCTCGGCGCTGAAGGCGAGCGCGCACGTGGCGGTGGGCACCGACGGCTGGCCCGCGCAGATGGAGACCGAGTTCGCGGCGTTGCGACGGCTCGGCCACGCCCATGGTGACGAGACGCAGGTGCTCGAGGCGCGCATCGCCACGAGCCAGGACCTCGCCAGCTCGCTCTTCAAGGTGCATCTGGGTGAGGTGGCGGCGGGCGCTCCGGCGGACGTGACGGTGGGCGTGCCGGGTGAGCGGCCACGGCATGTGCTGGTGAGCGGGCGGCGCGTGGTGGCCGACGGGAAGCTGGTGACGGGCGACCTCGAAGAGCTGCGTGCGCGAGCACACGAGGCGGCGCCTGCGCTCTGGCGTCGCATGGAGGCGCTGCCGTGAAGGAGACGACATGAGCAAGCTCGACATCGACGCGGCCCGGCTGACCGCGAGCCTCGAGGCGCTCGGACGCATCGGCGCGTACGACGACGACGTCACCGGCCTCGTGGGCGTGCGCCGCGTCGCCTTCACGAAGGAAGACGGCGAAGGCCGGCGTCACGTGGTGAACGAGTTCAAGGCCGCGGGGCTCGAGGTGACGGTCGACCGCATCGGCAACGTCTACGGCCGACGCAAAGGACGCGATGACGGCGCGAAGCCGGTGATGGCGGGCTCGCACATCGACTCGGTCGCGACGGCCGGGCGTTTCGACGGCTGCCTCGGCGTGCTGGGCGCGCTCGAGGTGGTGAAGACGCTCAACGCCGCGAAGGTGACGACGCGCCGGCCGCTCATCGTGGCGTTCTTCAGCGAAGAAGAGGGCTCGCGCTTCGGCACCGACATGCTCGGCAGCGCGGTGGCGGTGGGTCGGCTCCCGCTCGAGCGTGCGTATGGGCTCACCGACCGTGATGGCAAGACGGTGCGCGCAGAGCTCGAGGCCATCGGCTTCCTCGGCGACGCGGACGTGCGGCTGCAGCCGCCTCACGCGTACGTCGAGTGTCACATCGAACAGGGCCCGACCCTGCGCGCGGCCAACGTCGAGCTCGGCGTGGTGACTGGAGTGCAAGCCATCTGCTGGCACGAGCTCGTCATCACGGGCCGCAGCGCGCACGCGGGAACGACGCCGATGAACCTGCGCGCAGACCCGGGCGTCGCCGCGGCGCGCGTGCAGTTACTCCTGCGTGACCTGGTGCGGAGCGGCCGCTTCGGAACCGAGCTGCGCGCGACGATGGGCGTCACTCAGTTCCACCCGGGCCTGGTGAACGTGGTGCCCAACCGCGTCACCGCCACGGTCGATATCCGCCACCCTGACGACGCCGTGCTCCAGCGCGCGGAAGCCGAGCTGGTGAAGGCCTATGCGCAGCTCGCCGCCGAAGAAAACGTGACCCTCGTGCATCGGCAGTCCGCGCGAACGCCTGACATCGCGTTCTCGACGAAGGTGCAGGACCTCGTCGAACGCGCCGCGAAGGCCCGCGGGCTGTCGAACACGCGCCTCGTGTCCGGAGCCGGCCACGACTGTCAGGAGCTCGCGAGGCTCTGCCCCGCCGGCATGGTCTTCGTGCCGGGCGAATACGACGGCATCAGCCACAACCCGCGCGAGTTCTCGACCCCGAAGCAGTGCTCCGACGGCGTCAACGTGCTGCTCGACGTGCTCACCGCGCTCGCCGAAGAAGAGGGCCCATGACGTCGTCACGCCTGGTGCGCGCCGCGCTCACCGAGACCATCAACGCCTACCGCGACATGCCGCAGCGTCCGGAGGACCTGCCAGCGCTCGCCAGTCGCCTCGACGACGTGCGCCGCGCGAACGTCGAGCACCACGTCGGTCTCGTCGCGAAGGCGAAGGCGCAGGGCGTGCAGGTCATCTGCTTCGGAGAGCTCTTCCCCGGCCCCTACTTCGCGCTGCGCCACGACCCGATGTGGACGGCGCTCGCTGAGGACGCGGCAACTGGCAAGACGGTGACGACGCTGCGCGAGGTCGCGAAGGCCAACGCGATGATCATCATCGCGCCCATCTACGAGCTCGCTCCCTCGGGCCGTCGCTACAACACCGCCGTCGTCATCGACGCGACGGGTGAGGTGCTCGGCACGTATCGCAAGACGCACATTCCTCACGGCGCGAACGAGCAGGGGTCGTTCCTCGAGGGGCACTATTACGACCGCTCCGACGGCGGGAACACGCTGGGCGCGCACAACGTCTCGAAGAACCCCTTCTTCCCCGTGTGGCAGACCTCACTCGGCCGGCTTGGCGTCGCCATCTGTTACGACCGTCACTTCGAGGGCGTGATGTGGTCGCTCGCGAACGCCGGCGCGGAGCTCATCTTCTGCCCAGCCGTCACCTTCGGCGCGAAGAGCCAGCGCATGTGGCACCTCGAGTTCCAGGTCGACGCCGCGCGCCACAACGTGTTCATCGGAGGCTCCAACCGGAAGGGGACGGAGGCGCCGTGGGGTCAGCCGTACTTCGGTGAGAGCCACTTCACCGGGCCCAACGGGCTGGCGACGAACGTGAGCACGCACCCAGAGTTGATCATCGCCGACCTCGACCTCGGCGAGCTGGCGCGTCCGGATCCATCGGGGTGGAATCTGCCGCGCGACCTGCGTCCCGACATCTATTCGCCCCGTCGGTGACGTCGGAACACTCGCCAATCCTGCACAGGCCGCTCGAAGTCGCCGCGCTGATCAGCATCCTCAGGCGTTGACGTAGTTGACCGGCAGACCGAGCACCGAGTCGCGCAGCCACCCGAGAATGTGCAGGAAGGTGAGGTCGACCTCCACGCCCGCATCAGCGTGACCGCTCGGCTGCTCCACGTTCGTCACGTCGAGCTCGAAGCCCGGGCCAGTGAAGCGCTGGCCTTTGAGCTCGTACTCCCGGCCACCAAAGCGCCCGCGCGTGGTGCCGTCCTTCAGCAGCAAGAAGCCATCGCCCTTCGGCTCGCGGGCCCACGTCGCCTCGGTGCCGAAGAAGCGCGGCTTGAGCACGTACGGTCCACCATCTTCAGGACAGAACACGTCGCAGTTCCCGCACTCGTTGCAGAAGTCTGCGTAGGTCGCGAGCTGGTGCTTCTGTTCGATGACGAGCGGCGCGCCGGTGTGCCGCGTCCACCCTCCCCCAGCCTCGCGCGTCAGCTTCACCACCGGCAGCGTCGTCGGCGGCAGCGCGTAGGTGAAGTTCGCGTGGTTCGGACAGACGGGCACGCACTTGTCGCAGGTGAGGCAGTCGAAGAGCACGAGCTTCGAGCCCACTTTTCGAGGCGCCTTCGCGTTCGCTGCGGCGGCGTAACGTGGGTTCTGCGTCAGCCCTGCGACATAGCGGCGGGTGTTCGCCAGCCGCGCCACGCTCACGTCCTGACCGTCTCCCGCTGACCGCAGCACGAACTCGTCGAGCGTCTTCGCGCCCACCGCGTCCATGCGCGCGCCGAGCTCCTGGAAGTACGTCGCGAGCCGGCCGTACCCTCCGGGGCGAAGCAGGTCGGTGCACACCGTCACGGGGCCGAGACCCAACGCGACCGCGTCGGGGAAGTTCTTCGCGTCGATGCCGGCCGAGAACGAGATGGGCAGGCGGTCGCCGAACACCTCGCGGAAGCGCGCCACCAGGCTCATCGCCAACACATGCAGCGGCTGACCCGAGAGGTACGCCGACTTCTCCGACTTCGGCAGGAAGTCGCCCTCGTTCTCCACCACGAGCGTGTTCGAGAACTTCACGCCGAGGCCGCGCCCCGCTTTCTTCGCGCTCACCTCGAGCCGGCTGATCAGCTCCACCGCCTGCTCGAAGGTCGGGTCGTTCTCGAACGCCGCGTCGGGAATGCAGTAGCGATACCCGAGCACCTCATTGAACAACCGCCGCGCCTCGACGGGGCCGTTCAGCGTCGGGTTCAGCTTGACGACGCAGTGCAGGCCCACCTCTTCCATGAGGTAGCGCGTGATGCCTTCAATCTCTCCGGGCGGGCAGCCGTGAAACGTCGAGAGCGTGAGCGTGTCGGACAGCCGTGTGCGGAACGGCAGGTCGCGCCACGGCTTCGGCAACTCCGTGCGCAGCCGGTCGACCACCGCGGTCGCGTCCATCATGCCGTGGAGGAACGCCTGCACCCGCTCGTGCTGAATGCCCTTCAAGTCGTAGCCGACGCTCAAATCGAAGGCGAAGTGCTCGAAGCCGGGCTCGAGCCCGAGCGTGCCGCTGGCCACCAGCACCTCGAGGAGCATCGAAGCCTTCACATACTCCTCGAGTGACTGCTCGAGCTTCAGCTCCTGGGACCACTCGACGTTGAAGCCCACCGTGCGCGCGTCGATGCAGGGCCGGGGAATAGTCAGCTCATCCATGAGCTGCACGGTCTTCAATTCGAAGACGCGGCAGCCGCCGAGGTACGCGAGCACGATGTTCTGCGCGAGCTGCGTGTGCGGGCCGGCGGCGGGCCCGAGCGGCGTGGCGACCCGGTGCCCGTGGAGCGTCGTCGAGAAGTCACGCCCTGCCCCACCACGCACGAGCTTCTTCCGGGGCAGGTCGAGCACCGGGCCGGTGCCGTCGAGCTCGGTGAGAATGCGCGAGGCGAGGCGGCTGAGCGGGTACGGGACGAGGTGGGCCATCGCGGGTCCTCTCGTCGACGGCTACATCGCCGCCAACACGCCGGTGCGCGCGTTGAACGAGTCGATGAGCGTGTCCCAACCGCGCGCCTCTTCGTACTGCGCGTCCCAGAAGGCGGGGTCCCACAGCTGACGCAGCTCTTCGCTCGTCTTTCCCTGCTGCTCGACCCACGTGAAGTACTTCAGGTTGTGGAGCGCCTTGCGGTCGCGGTACCCGAGCTCACGCACGAAGTCAGTCTTCGCGCCGTGCAGGCGGCGGTCGAGGTCTCTTGCGGCCTCGGTCTCTGCGTACGCGCCACGCTCGGTGCGCAGCTCCTCGAGGCGCGAGCTGTAGAGCTCCTCGGAGTCTGTGAAGACGGTGAGCAGCACGTCGTCGGCCCCGAGCTCGTAGTACTTCGCCACTTTGATGGCCGAGAGCAGGTTGCAGATGCCCGAGATGCCCAGCAGCGGCAGCTTCTCGAGCACATCGGCAGAGACTCCGCTCTTCTTCAGCCACGTGTGACCAGCCGGCTCGTTGAACAGCCGCAGCAGGCGAATCGTGTCTTCGTCGTCGATGGCGATGACGGCGTCGGTGTTGCGCACGTTGTGGATCCACGGGACGTGCTTGTCACCGATGCCCTCGATGCGGTGCTCTCCGAAGCCGTTGGAGTACAGCGTCGGGCACTGCAGCGCCTCGACCGCGCCGATGAGCGAGCCGGGGTAGTGCTTCTTCAAGTAGTCACCCGCGCCGATGGTGCCGGCCGAGCCCGTCGCCGAGACGTAGCCCGCGAGCCGGCTCTTCGGTCCCTTCACGCGCTCGAACACCTCAGCGAGCGCCGGGCCGGTGACGTGGAAGTGCCACGACGGGTTTCCGAACTCTTCGAACTGGTTGAAGATGACGTCGTTCGGGCGCGTGCGGCGAATCTCCCAGCACTTGTCGTAGATCTCCTTCACGTTGCTCTCGGTGCCAGGCGTCGCGATGACCTCGGCGCCGATCTTCTTGAGCCACTCGAAGCGCTCGCGGCTCATGCCCTCGGGCAGAATCGCGACGGCCGTGGT
>JAUXRI010000257.1 GCA_030681895.1 Myxococcales bacterium
GCGCGACCGACCTCAACAACCGAAAAGTCTGGGTCGTCGAGGCGAACACCTGCTCGGGCACGTGCGCCGTCACGCCGACCGTCTTCGAGAACATTCCCGGCATGGGGAACGAGCCCACCATCAGCACCTCGTCGGTGAGCGTCGATGGCCGCGGCTACGTCATCGTCTCGCACTCGAACCCTCCCGGCCTCGTCGAGTATCGCGATGGCCAGTGGCGCGAGGTGCCCGTTTTCCTCTCGCCCTCGTTGGGCAGCCTCGGCACCGACGGCAAGCAGTTGTGGGTGATGAGCCTCGATGGCGGTGGCTCGGTCGAACGTCGCGCGTTCTCACCCGGAGACGACGGCGGCTCGTATTCGCCCGTCGAGCGCATGGGCACCACCTTGAACGCCGTCAGCTCGGCCGAGCTCGCGTTCACCCCGATGGGCAAGGCCTTCACCTTCGTCACCAACAACAACCTCGTGGAGCAGTTCGAGTTCACGACGCCGTTCTGGAATCAGCCCTCACCTCTGTTCGCCTTTCCAGCGCAGGCCGGCGCGACGAAGGTCGTGATGCTGGGCGAAACCACTCGCGAGGCCCTGGGGTTCACCAGAATCAGCGATGGCACTGTTCAGGCGGCGGCGTTCAACCCGCTCTCGATGCAGGCGTCGTTCATCTCGCTCGGGCCCTCGATGGCCTCTGCGACGGTGAGCGAGTTCGACGTCGCGCGGTTCGGCAACGGCGCGCTGCTCGCGTTCTCGTCGTCGACCCAGCAGATTCAGCTCGTGCTGGTCTCGCTCGCGCCCTCGGGCGTGGTGGCGAGCGACGTCACGCTCGGCGACGGCGGGTTGTTCTTCAACTCCAACCCCGCCCGCTGGCCGCGCCTCGCCGTCGATGGGCCGCAGGTCTACCTGTCGTGGCAGGAAGAGGTCGCTGCCGGAGCGCAGGGCATGGCCGGCACCATCATTCGCTGACGAAAGCGCTGTTCGTCAGCCAACGCGGTTCGGGTCGATCGACACCACACCGCTGGCCGGCACCGCCTCGGCCATCTTGTTCAGCTCGTCCTGCAAGATGAGCACGGCGGCAATCCACGTGACGCCGACGACGAGGCTGGCCACGTCGAGCGCGAGCACGATGTTCGACTTGTCTTCGTGCGCGCCGCGCCACGCCTTCATCTGCTCGGTGACGAGCTGCGCGTTCCGGTAGTGCGCGTAGATGGAGAAGATGCCGCAGGTGACGAACGAGAGGAGCACCTCGAGGCCCGGGTTCAGGTCCTTCCCCGTGACGGCCTTGAGCTCTTCGGTCGTCTTGTACTGCCAGTAGAGCGCGTACAGTCCACACGTGAAGATGGTCAGCAGCGCGACGACCACCAGGTCTCGTCTCGTCATGAGCTACTCCAGCGTCGCGCCAAGCTCGGCGCGTTCGGCGAGCGCACGGTACTGGCAGGGGTGGGCCTTCGTCGGGAAGAACTTCTCGACCCAGTCGAGCGTCTTCGAGGCTTCTTCGATCTTGCCCATCTTGAACTCGGCGCGCGCCTGCAGCAGCAGCTTGTTGCACTGGTTGTCGAGCTCGCGGCGCGCCTCGTTCATCTTGTCGCGCGACAGCTGGTACACGGGGCCGCGCTCCTCGGGGTCGATGGCCTCGAAGGTCAGCCACGCTTCGCGGAAGGCCTTGTACGCCTCCCAGCGGTTGGCCGAGCCGATGTCACGCTGCTCGAACTTCTGCTCGCCGCGCCGGTACTTCTCGTTGGCGTCGGCCTTCAGGCCGTTGACGTCCTTCTCGGGCAGCACGGTGACCTCGACCCACAGGTTCCAGATGCGCCACGAGTCCTTCTCGGGAGGGTTCTTCGTGTTGTCGAAGACGACGGTGTTCACGCCGTTGCGTTTGATGTGCTTCGACGGAATGAGCAGCTCGACCGAGCGCTCGTTCACCGCCATCGTGTCGGGCGGCGCGAAGCCCATGTCGATGCCGTTGACGCTGACGGTGAGCTCTTTCTCCGACAGGTCCCCGCACTGGTAGTGGAGCACCACCATCACGTCGACCGGCGACTTCACCTGAAACTCGAACTCCTTCTGGTCGACGCGCTCCCAGGTGACGCTCTCGCCGACGCCGTAGGTCTGGTCGCTGGGCTCGTCGAAGAGCTCGGTGGCCTCGGGCGCCTTCTTCTTCGCCTCTTCCGGCAGCACGGCTTGCAGCACGAGCGCGAGCGTGAAGAGCGAGAAGATGACCGCTGACCCTGCCACCGCGATGCGCTTTGGCACCGAGGCGTCGATCCAGAACAACTGCGCGGCTCCAGCGGCGCCGGCACGCTTGAGCCTGGCCCGCTCGGCTGCGGTGAGGCGCTGCTCCTTCGCCGCGCCGCCGATCTGCACCTTGCCCAGGTCGGTGTTGCTCTCGGGCGCCTCGAGCGCCGCCGGGTCTGGCTTGAGCAGGGCGTTGGGCCCGCTGGGCCGGCTCGCGCGCGGCGGCTTCGGCGCGCTGGGCCGCGGACCGCTGGGCCTGGCGATCGCCGGCATCATCTGCGTCGAGCGGCGCTCGATCTTCTCGCGCTCTCCGGTGTTCACGTCCTTCGGCAGCATCGCGACGCCCTTGTTGCGGGAGCGCTTGAGCTCCGAGGCGTTCACGACGCGGGTGTGCTGGCCACCATCATCAGGCTCGGCGGCTTCTGCAGGCACCTCGCCGGCCACGGCCGTGAAGGTGAACTTCACGGGCCCCAGCGTGATGGAGTCGCCGTCTTTCAGCGCCTGCTTGGCGACCTTGTTGCCGTTGACGACGGTGCCGTTCGACGAGCCGAGGTCTTCGATGAGAATGCCGGCGCCCTCGTCGAAGATGCGCGCGTGCCGCCGCGAGACGCCGGCGTCGTAGAGGATGACGTCGCACTCCGGCGTGCGGCCAATGACGACCGAGGTCTGATCAAAGAGGAACTCCCGGCCGGCCTCTTTGCCCTCTGCGATGACGAGTTGGAAACCCATCGAATGAAGCGGTCACTCTAGTGACGCCGACGCCACCTCGGCAACGCTTCGTATTGCCCATTCGGGGCTCGTGACGATCGCGTCGCCTCCGAAGGACAACACCCAGCGCGTGAGCCACCGCACGTTGTCACCGGGCACCTCGACCTCGACGCGGCCATCGGCCAGGCCCCGCACCTCGGCGCCGAAGCGCTCACGAATGTACGGCGCGGTCGCGGGTTCGAAGCGCACGGTGACGCGCTCGGTGGCGTCGTTGGTGCCCGGCATCGAGGCGCGCGGCGAGCCCTCTGGAGCGACGAACGTCTCGGTCGTCACCTCGAGCGGGCCCATGCGGTCGAGCCGGAACAGCCGGTCGCCTGCGCGCGTGACGTCGAAGCCCGAGAGGTACCACTGGCCGCGATGGCTGAAGAGTTCGACCGGCTGAACGCGGCGCCGCTCGGCCTGGCCTGAGTTGGTGGTGACGTAGTCGAACGCGACGGTGCGCCGCTCGACGATGGCCTGACTCAGCGGCGCCAGGCCCGTCGGTGCGTCCAGCGCGACGTCGAGCCGTTTGCCCATCTCGCGGAAGCGCGTGACCGCGTGGGCCGGTAGCACGCGCTCCAACTTCTCGATGGCAGAACGCAAGGCGTCGCCCGAGCCAGGCTTGAGCAACGTCGCCGACGCCGCGAGCGCGACCCCTTCGGCGGCGGTCAGTCTTGGCGGCGCCGAGAGCCGCTGGTCGAGGTCGACGTAGACGCGGTCGTCTTCGACGTAGATGTCCACGAAGTCATCGGGCTGAAACGGTGGGCGGCCCACGAGGGTGAGCAGGTCGAGCTCCTCGAGCAGCGCCTCGCGCGTGGTGCCGAGCTCCTTCGCGATCTCGTCGACGGTGCGGCCCGGGTTGCGAGAGACGAATGGCACCAGGAACAACAGCCGTCGCAGGCGCTCGTGGCCGTCGGTGGAGCCGCTCATGACGTGCTCCATTGGTGGGCGGTGAGGACGAGGGTGGCGAGCTCGCGGTGCCGCAGCACGGCGCGCTCGGGGCCGAGCACCTTCGCTTCGGGGCCGAGAGAGAGCACGTACTTCACCAGGCCATCGAGATCGGTGGCGGTGATGGTGACGCGGTGGCCCTTCGGGTCGGCGACGGGCGTGGCGGGGAAGAGCGAACCGGCGAGCGTGGAGAGCTCTCCCGTCAAGAGCACGTCGACGGCGAGCGGCTCATGAAAGCGGTGTTGCCAGGGCCAGGTGGCGACGAAGTCTTCGAGGGCGAACGACGCGGGCACCTCGTAGTCGGGAGACTTGGGCCGCGTGGCGTTGACGGTGAGCTTGCGAATGCGGTGTACGTGAAAGGTGCGCACGTCTTTTCGAAGGTGACACCAACCGACGAGGCTCCACAGCCCGCGGCGCAGCGCGAGGCCGTAGCCGTCGACGACGCGATGCGACGCTTCTTTCGTGCGCGGCGAGAAGTAGTCGAGCGTGACGGACTTGCGGGTGGTGATGGCGCTCCACAGGCCGTCGAGTCGGGCGGGCAGGTCCTTCACGTCGGCGACGGCGCCGAGCTCGAGGCGAACACGCGGGGCAGGCGGAGGCCCATCGGCGAAGAAGCCGATTTTTCGCAGCGCGTGGGCGAGGTCCTGACTGCCGGGGAACGCGCCTGACGCGAGCGCCGCCGAGCCGGCTGCGTAGAGCACCGCGAGCTCTTCGGCGGTCAGCCCCACCTCGGGCAAATAGTAGGCGTCGCGCTCGACGACGTAGCCCTCGGGCCGGTCGTCTTCGGCCTTCAGGTACGTGAGCGGAATGCCCAGCTCGAGCAGCTCGGCCTTGTCGCGCTCGAACTTGCGCTCACACGACTCGAGCGAGCCGCTGCCGTAGTCGTCCCTGAAGGCCTCGCGCAGCTCGTTCCACGAGATGGGGCGCTTCGCGTCGAGCAGGAGCGCCACCAGGTCGAGCAGTCGTTCGGTGCGTTCCATGGCGGCCGGGGCGGTTCTACTTCAGCTGCCGGAAGCAGGGGTGAGGAGTCACTTCTTCGCGAGAAAACCGCGCGCGGTCTTCACGCCGTCGTCCCACCCCAGCGCCGAGGCGAGCTGCGCGGTGTTGGTCGCGAGGGTCGGCAGTCGCGGGTCGGCCATCTTCGACAGCACGCGGCACAACGAGACGAGCTGGCGGGCCTGGAAGAGGAAATCTCCTGCGGCCTCGGCCGTCGTCGCGGCGGCGCCGAACCACTGCGTCGCCTCCTTGAAGGCGCTCGTCTGCACACACAGCGTCCCGAGGTTGGCCATCACCCGTGAGCCATGGAGCGGCGCGTGCGATGCCTTCCAGCGCTCCACGGCGGCCTGGAGGAACGGCTTGGCGCGAGGGAACTGTTGCTGCGTCATCAGCACGCCGCCGATGCGCGACTCCAGCCGCGCGCGGAAGTCGAGCTCTCCATGCCACGGCGCGATGGGGAGGAAGCCGTCGGCCACCGCGAGCGCCTGCTGGTACGAGTCGACGGCGGCCACCAGCACCCCGCCAGCTTCCTGCACTTCGCCCAGCTCCGCGAGGCACGCAGCCGCAGCCGGAGTGCCCTGCGAGGTGGCGAGCGCGTCGTCGAGCGCGGCCTGGGCTTCGTCGTGGCGTGACTCGAACCGGAGCACCCGCGCCGCCGCCAGCCGGTGCTCGGCGCAGGTGACTTGAGACGTCTCCGCCAGCTCGTCCGCAGCGTCGAGGACCCGCCGCGCGCGCGCCTTGTCACGCTGGAGCAGCGCGCAGATGACGGCGCGTGAGAACAGCTCGAGCCTCGCTGTCACCGCTTGTCGAGACGAAGCGTACGCGTGCGCACCGAGCGCCTCGGCCATGCCCTGCTGCGCGCGAGAGACGGTGGCGAGGTCGCGCTCCGCGAGGGCCCTTTCCGCCACGCCTTTCCAGGCCTGCCCGGCGCGCGTGGTGTCGCCGGCGCGGCCCAGCTGCTCGGCCATGCGCGAGACGAGCGACGGCGTCTGACGGCTCAGCTCTCCCAGCACGGAAGCCAGCCGCGTCGCGAGCGGACGTTCACCCATCATCGGCACCGACGACAGTGGCTCTTCGAAGCCTGGCGCCACCGACACCCGGCCGTGCCCCGCGCTCCGCAACAGCCGCGACGTCACCGCGCGCGCCCACGCCGTCTGCGCCACCTGAGGCAACGCCTTCGAGGCGCTCGCGCCGTCGGCCGCGTCACCGAGCGCGTTCACCGTCTCGAGCAGCCGGCAGACGCGGGTGCCGACCGCCTTGAGCCGCGCACGCGGAAGCTCGGCGCTGTCGAGCTGGGGCACGCTGCCTTCGAGCACCATCGACTCACCCCGTGGCCGCAGCGCGCCCTGCTCGGCCGTCAGCAGCGCGAAGTCGACCAGCACGCCCGGCAGTCCACCAGACCGCGAGAGCAGCGCCGCCTTGAGCTCCGGGGAAGGCGGGCTCCCGAGGAAGCCGGTCAGCAAGGTGTCGACGTCCGCTGGGGTCAGCGCAGGCAAGGCGAGCTGCTGTGCCTTTGCGAAAGCTGGAGCCTGCTCAGGCGTCGTGAAGCCCACCAGCAGCTCGCGCTTCTGGCTCGTCGCGCACAGCTCGGTGAACGCCTCGACGCTCGCGTCGTCGGTCTGGTCGAGCCCATCGAAGACGAAGACGAGCGGGCGCTCCTTCGCGACGGCCGTGGCGAGCAGCCTCACGGAGTGCGCGGCCTGTCGCCCGGTCATCGGCGCGGGCGTCGCGCGGAGCTGGCACAGCAGCATCACGGCTTCACGGTGCGACGGCGGCAGGCCGAGCGCCTCCAGGGCGGGGCCCAGCGCGGTGTGGCGTTGTCCGAAGGGCACCTTGGTGAGCTGGCAGACGATCTCCACCAGCGACGAGGCGAGGCCGCCCTTGAGCCCCGACGAGAACATCACCGCAGCGCCCGACTGTTGCGCGCGAACCGCGAACTCCTGCGCGACCTGCGTTCGACCGGCGCGCCGTGGGCCCACCACGACGACTGGCGCGACCTCTCCCTTCACCACTGCCGCCACGCGGGCATCGAGGGCCTGCGCCACGGCGTCGAACCCCACCGTCAGCATCGGCCTCGACGCGGCCGGCTTTCGCCCCACCACCTGCACGACGACGTCATCGACTGGCGCGAGCTCGAGCAGATCGTTGAGCGAGTTGGCGAAGCCGCGGGCCAGCACGCACTGGCCTGCCTGAGTCGTCTTCGCGATGGTCTTCGCGGCGTCGATGGCCTCGCCTTCGATGGCGCCGTCGGTGTCGGAGCGCAGCCGGCTCCCCGAGAGCCCCATGCGCAACGAGGCCGCCTCGGCGGGCGCACCATCGAGCCGCACCTCGAGCCTTTCGCGGACCTCCTGAGCGGCGAAGGCACAGCGCGCCTGCGAGCCGAGCCCGAAGAAGACGAAGAGGAAGACGGTGCTGGTGACGTCGTCGAGACACCCACCCCACTCGAGCGCGACATCGGTGCACAGCGTGAGCAGCTGCGCGAAGGCCTTCGGGTCTTCGGCGCGCAATGGCTCGAGGGCCAGCACCCACGCGATGGGCAACGCCGCCGGCATCGACGCTCGCACCTGCTCGCAGCGTTGAACGCGGTCGGGGCTCAAGGGGAAGTTGAACTGCGCGAGCACCTCGCCGAGGCGCCCGAGCCGACCATCGGTGCCGTCGGTCGCGGCCTTCGCGTAGTCGGACGCGGCGAGCGAGGTGGGCTGCGCGAGGCGGGGGCCGGTGTCGGAAGCCCGAGGGGGCGCCGGGATGTACGCCGTCTGCAGACCCGAGGCGCCGCGTTGACCGGGCACGAACGCAGGGGTGAGCCCAGACATGCCGGGCCGCGCGCCGACACCAGGCGGTGGGAGCGGTGAAGGCGCCGGCTGCAGCGAGAGCGTGTGCCGCGGCGGCGCGGTGATGAGCGGCATCTTCTCGACGCCCCACGCGGGCTCTGGCGCAACAGGCTCCGCAGGCGCGGCGACGGGGCGCCCCTGGACGGCGGCCGTCAGCGCCTCGGCGAACGCGGTGACGTCTTGAAAGCGGTCTCGAGGGTCCTTCTCGAGCGCCTTCATCACCACGTCGTTCACCGCCGGCCAGTCTCCGAGCGCAGGGCGGAACGCCGAGAGCGGGCGAGGGCGCTCCTGCAGGTGCATCAAGATGAGCCGCGCGAGCGACTCGGCCTGGAACGGCGGGCGGCCCGTGAGCAATTCGTACGCGACGCAGCCGAGCGAATACATGTCGGTGCGCGCGTCGATGTCTCCGCCGTGAGCCTGCTCGGGCGCCAGGTAGGACGGCGTACCGATGACGGCGCCGGTGGCGGTGAGCTTCTCCTGGCCGGCGGCGGCGAGGCGCGCGATGCCGAAGTCGAGGATCTTCGCGACGGGCCGGCCATCACGCCGCTTGCCGAGCATGATGTTCGGCGGCTTCAGGTCGCGGTGCACGATGCCGAGCGCGTGCGCTTCGCTGAGGCCCTCACACACCTGGGCCAGCAGGGCCGCGGCCTCTTTCACTTCGAGCGGCCCGCGAGAGAGCACCCGGTCGAGCGGCTCGCCCTCGACGAACTCCATCGACAGGAACGGCTGGCCGTCGCTCAAGCGGCCGAAGTCGAACACGCGCACGATGTTCGGGCCTTCGAGCTGCGAGACGAGCTCGGCCTCTCGTTGAAAGCGCGCCCACGCGTCCTGGTTCGAGACGAGTTTGCGGTGCAGCACCTTCAGGGCGACCGTGCGCTTCAGGTAGACGTGGGTGGCCTTGTAGACCTCACCCATGCCGCCTTCGCCGATGTGCGCCTCGACCTGGAAGCGGCCGTCGATGACCTGCCCGGGCTTGAGGCGCGACTCGGCGGGTCCGTCGTTCGCGAAGTCCTGGGCCGAGGGCGTGATGCGTGGTGGCTGGACGCGGGTGTCACCGAGGTGCACCTGGGGCCGTGAGGGCGGGGTGGCGCCGAGCGGAAGGGGCGTACGAGGCGGGAGCACGCCCGTCGCCTGGTTCACGTCGCTCGGCGGCGGCGTGCCGGCGATGCGCGCGTGTACTTGCGAGGGCCGCAGGGCGACGTGCGTGTCGCCGAGCGCAACGGGAGCGGGGTCGGCCTCCTTCAGGGTCGCGACGTCCTGGGGCGATGCGGTGTCTTCCAGCGAGCTCTGCAGCCGCCCAGCCGCTCCGAGTACGGCTTCGGCGAAGGTGCGCAATGTCGCCAGGTCGGCGGCGGCGACGGTGACACGAACGCCCGACTTCCCTGCGGCGTCGCTCTCGAGGCCGATGACCTCAGCGGTGAGCTTCTGGCGTCGCTGGCCCACCGCGAGCTCCACCTGCACGGTCTCGCCGATGTCGGGGCTGGCGGGCGTCGGCACGAAGCACTCGCCGAGGTGCAGCGATTCTTCCCAGATGGCTCTGAAGGCGCTGTCGGAGGACAAGCGGTGAAGGAAGACGTGGCTCACCAGAGCTGAAGTCTGCCACACGACATTTCAAACACCCGTGGATCCGCGTGCATGGGACCCGGTCCTGGCGAGCGCTGAGCGTCGGCACAGGCGCCGTGGCTCGCATGCGTGTGGCGATCTGCTCCTCGACTATTCGCAGCCCTCGGCGACGAAGGTGCAGGCCGGGCAGCTGATGAGCGTGCGGGGAACCTGGGTGAAGAGCGGGCTGCCGAGGCACGTGCCGCCGAGCGCGGGAATGTCGAGGAGGATTCGCCCGATGCCGAGCGTGCCGACCCAGACGCCCGCGACGCCACCGTCTCGAAGAAGGCCGCCTCCGCAGCGGCCACTGAAGGGCTGCACGACGAATGGCTGGAAGTCATCGAACGGCGCAGGGCAGGTGCCTCGGGTGGGGTCGACGGTGAAGGTGCACACGCGCGCGTCGCACATCGTGCATTGGCGGGTCGCGCCGCTGCAGGTGAGGCACTCCGTCGTGTCGCTCTGGCAGGTGCGAAGGCCTGCGTCGGGCACGGGGCACTCGAGCAGGCAGTGCTGGTTCACGCACACCGGGCGAAGGCCGCCGCAGAACTGCTGCATGGGTCCCGCAGCCGTGCAGTCGGCCGCGGTCGTGCACTCGACGCCTGCGTCACCGGAGCCGGCATCTCGAAGTCCGGCATCAGCGGCGCCTGCTCCAGCGTCACGGCCGGCATCAGCGCGCTCATCGACGGGTTGAAGGCACTGGCACGCCGAGAAAGTGGTCAGCGTGATGAGGAGCAAGCGGCGCACGGTGTGTCCTTCGATCGCCGGCCCAACGAGGCGAGACGCTACCCCGAATCCGCGTGGGTCACTCGAGGATGTCGTGCGCGCCAGTCTCGAGCCAGACGAGCGGACCGAAGGCGTCGAGGAGCACTTCGTTCGTCGAGACGATGTCGTGCATGTGGTGCCCGTGAAGGCCCTCTTCGCTCGTCCAGATGGCCCTGTGCGTGAGGCGGTGCGAGCCGCGGAGCACGGCGTACCCGACGGCCCAGGCTCCAAGGCCGACCCAGATGAAGCCAACGATGAGGGTGAGGCGGCGCATCGGCGAGCTGAACGTTCGAGCGGCTCCGAGAGTTCCTCAGCCCGGCTTCACGCCGACCGCGTCGAACGCCGAGAGCAGCCGCGCGACGTCTTCGTCGGTGTTGAACACGTGCGTCGAGATGCGCACCCCACCGCCACGTGGCGTCGTCACCACGCGGGCCTGCTTGATGAGCGCGCGCACCACGTCCTCCGGCGGGCCTTGCACCGGCACCACACAGATGCCGCTCGCGCAGGCCGGGTCGTCGGGAGCGTTCGGTGAGAAGCCGCGGCTCCGCAGTCCACTGCGCAGCTGCGCTTGAAGCTTCGTCACGTGCGCCAGCGTCGTCGTCACGCCGACCTGCTCGTGCACCTCGAGCGCCGCGTCGAGCGCATGACAGTTGAGCCACATGCCGCCGCCACCTTCGATGGCCGACGCCTCGCGCCGCACGCCAGCGCCGTTCGCGACGAACCCCGCCGCGTCATCGACCCGGCGCGTCTCAGGGAACGCCTGCCACATCGACTCCGGCTTCACCGACAACCAGCCCGCCATCGGGAGCACGTCGAGCCACGGCTCCGCCACCACCAGCATGCCAGTGCCGTACCCAGCGCCGAGCCACTTGTGGCTCGTCATCGAGAGGAAGCTGGCGCCGAGGGCGTGCACGTCGATGGGCACGTGGCCGATCGCCTGTGCTCCGTTGAGCGCGAGCACGAGCTTCCGGTCGCGACACAACTTCGCGATGCCCTCGACGTCGACGCGGTAGCCCGAGTTGAACTGCACGAGGGACACGGCCACCGCGCCAGTGGTCGGCCGAATCGCCGCCGCGAGGTCTTCGAGTGGGTAGCTGCCGTCGGGCCGGCGCCGCACCCCACGCACGGTCAGCCCGTCGAACAGCAGCGGCACGGTGGTGGATGGGAACTCGTGCTCCAGCGTGAGCACCTCGGTGATGCCGCGCGCCTTCAGGCACTGCGCGATGACGTGAAAGCCGAACGACGTCGACGGCGTGAACGCCACCTCATTCGGTTTCGCGCCGACGAACGCCGCCAGCCTCGCGCGCACCGCCTCTTTCTGAATCAGCCACTTCGGAAACCCGAGGTCGCCCTGGCGTTCGCACTCGTCGATGTTCGTCCGCATCGCCGCGGCGACGGGCGTGCACAGCGGCGACGAAGCGGCGGCGTTGAGCCACACCAGGTCCTTCAACGACGGGAACAGCGCGCGGACGTCGGCGGGCGAGAACGGCATGCGGGGCTTCAAGCCGAAGGCTCCGGCCCTGTCCATTCGTGCGGGCCGTGAAATCGGGGAAGAAACCCGACGTCGTGTCAGTTTGTCCGCGACGTGCTTGTGCCCGGGCGTGTCTGTCACCACGCACCAGCCCCAGTTCGCTGCAGGGTGTTGGAATCGTTGGTCGGAACCGCTGGTGTCGAAGTTGCTACGGGGAGGCTCATGGTGCGTCACCTTCGCCGCGGGCTCATCTGGTGCTGTGTCGGGCTGCTTGCCGCGGTGGTGACGGCGTGTGCGTCGAGCGCGCCGTCGACGCGTGACCCCGACAAGCTCTACTTCGCAATTCGCGTCGAGCAGGACGGGCGCTCCGTCGGGGCGCCGCGGTTGCTCGGCTTCGAAGGCCGCCGCCTCTTCGCAGAGAAGTGGACGCCCGGTGCGCCGCTGCCCGACTACCGCTTGTTGCTGCAGCCGAAAGAAGAAGGCTCGGGCTACGGCATCTCACTCGACCTCGAGCTGCCGTCGGGGCGCTCCAGTGGACGGCTCGGTTTGCTGCACGGCGAGGAGCGCACCATCACGCTCGACCCGCGCACCCGCCTCACGCTCATGGTGATGCGCGTCGATTCACCCGAGTTCCGCGCGTTGATGCGCACCTCGCCGATGAAGGGCAGCTCGGCGCCCGGCGCCATCTGACGGTGGACGCTCGTCGCTGAGTTGGGCATCACGCCGTCATGCGCAAGGTCCGCCTGATCGTCGTCGCGTTGGCGCTGGGCTCGGTCGGGCTGTTCAGCGCAGCGAGCGCGCTCGTGGCGCTCGTCTACGGCTTCTCGGGTGAGCTGCCTCAGGCCGAGCGCCTGCCCACGCTGGTCGCTGGTGGCGTCTTCGGGCTCCTCGCGGCTGGCTGCCTCGGCGGGAGCACGCTGCTCATCGTCAAGGCGTTGAAGCGGCCACCCGCGACCTGAAGAGCCTATGGCGCGAGCTGCAACTGCCCACGGAGCTCGCCTGCCGGGAACGCAGCCGAACGAACGAGGCCATACGTCTGGCCGTTGACGAGCAGGTCCACCAGCGCGGGCTGAATGAGGTTGTCTCCGCAGAACAAGAGCCCACCATCCGCGATGCCGAAGGTGGTGCGATCGATGGGCGCCAGCGCGGTGCCGTTCACACCACCATCGCCACGGAGCAGCGTCGAGTTCGTCGCGACCATGCCCTCGTAGAAACCAGCGCAGCGCAAGAAGCCCGCGTCGGCGTCGAGCATGTACTGGAGACCGCCGCTGGCGATCGTCGTCACCGGCGGGACGACCTCAGCGCCGCTCAGGACGGCGGTAAGCAACTGCTCCCTCGGCCGCAGCAACTGGCCTCGAAGCTCTCCGTTGGCGAACGCGCTGGTCTGGACGTTGACGTACATGCGCCCGTCTCGCAGCGCGTTGGCCTGGGGGACGGTGAGGCTCGCCGTGCCGGTGATGGGTGAGGTCGCGGGACTGAACGGCACCACCGTGCTCCCGTTGACGGTGGCGATGCCGAGCGAGAGCTGCGCTGAGACCGGGGCGGCCAGTGTGTGCGTGACGCGGTACGCGATGAGGGTGTTCGATGGGTCGACGACGACGGTCGCAAACCCGGTCGCGGTCGAGGTGTTGGGCGGAACTTCGCTCGCGCCTTTGAGCATCGCGACGAAGGTGGTGCCGAGGCCGCCGTCGGGGAGCGTGAGGGTGCCGCCTCCGGTTCCGCCACCGGCCGAGCCTCCAGCGACGGCGCCACCCGCGGAGCCACCGCCCGAGCCACCCGCTGCGCCACCTGCGATTGCGCCACCTGCTGAGCCACCGGCGACTGCACCGCCTGCTGAGCCACCGGCGACTGCTCCGCCTGCGGAGCCACCAGCGACTGCACCGCCTGCAGAGCCACCAGCTACGCCGCCTGCGGAGCCACCAGCGACGGCGCCTCCAGCTGCGCCACCTCCAGCGGCACCACCGCCGACCGACATCCCGCCGTCAGCCATCATCGTGCCGCCACACCCGGACACCGCGACGAACACCATCACCACGACGTGCTTGTTCATGAGACCTCGGCGAAACGAGTTCACGCCCTTCGCGAACGTCTGCGCGGCGTCGTCTTCGGCGTTGCCTTCTTCTTTGCGACCCGCTTTTTCGTCGGCGCTCGTTTCGGTCTGCTCACGACCTGCACGTCCACCGACGCCTTCACGTTGAGCTTCCACGGCCGGTCGAGGAAGGCGTTCACGCTCCACTCGAGCGGGAAGCGATGGTTCGCCGTGAGCGTGTCGAGCAGGTTCTGGCCGAAGGTCGCCTCGAGCGCGCCGTCGGGCACCATCAGCTCGAACGGGTACGTGAGCGCGGTCCGGTACACGCGCTCGCCATCGAGCTCGAGCTCGAACTTCCACACCGTGTCCTTGCGGTAGCTCAGCGCGATGCCTCGACGGCCGGGCGCGAGGCCCACGGCGCGTTGTTTCGCCTCGAGCATCACCACCAGCCGGCGCGCTTCGCCTTCTTCGGCCAACTGGAGCGTGACGCGTCCACGAATCGCATCGCCCGGCGCGAAGGTCCGGCCCTTCACGTCGAGGGTCAGCTTTCCGGGCACGAGTCCGAGCGCGTCGAGCATCGAGGGAGGGTTCTGGCAGACGCCCTCAGGTGTCGTCATCGGCCTTTCGCAGCCCGAGCCGTTTGCGCAAGTCACGCGCCGCCTGTCTCGACACCTCGACCGAGTGTCCGTTCGTCGTGCGCGCGAGATAGCCACCGGTCTCCAGCGGCTCCAGCCGTGCGACGGCTTCGAGGTTGAGGAGCGCGCGCCGATGCACCCGCTCGAAGCGCCCCGCCGGCAGCCGCTGCTCGAGATCGTTGAGCGAGTAATCGGTGAGAAACGACGCGTCCTTCGTGTGCACGGTCACCAGCTCGCCTTCGAGCACGGCGTGCGTGATGACGCCCGGGTCGAGCAGCACGAGGCCCTGGCGGGTCTGCACCGGCAGCCGCGGAATCGCCTGGTGCTTCTTCACCGCGGCGCTGAACGTCTCGCGTGTCTCTCGCTGCCGCGCCTTGTCGAGCGCCTTCTTGAGCCGGTCTGGCTCGACGGGCTTGAGCAGGTAGTCGACGGCGTCGATCTCGAACGCCTTCACCGCGTGCTCCGCGTGCGCCGTGCAGAAGACGACCCACGGGCCATCGACCGGCCACAGCGCCATCGCCTCGACGCCGGTGAGCTTCGGCATCTGCACGTCGAGCAACACCACGTCGATGCCGCCGGCGCGCACCTTCGTCAGCACGTCTTCTCCGTCTTTGGCTTCGCCGACGATGGTGACGTCCTCCATCGAGGTGAGGAGCCGGGTGAGGCGGGCGCGGGCGAGCTGTTCGTCGTCGGCGATGAGGACTCTCAGCGTCATGCGCGGTTCTCCAATCGACTGGGAAATACGAGCTGCGCGCGGGTGCGGTCGTCACCAGCTGGCCCGATGGACAGTCTGGCGCTCCCGTTGGTGGCGAGGTGGAGCTGACGTTCCAGCGTGGGCAGGCCGTCGCTCCCGGCGCGCGGGCCGCCATAGGGCCCCGGGTTCTCGACACTCAACGTGACGGCGCCCGCCTGCTCGACGATGGAGACGACGATGCGCCCGCGGTGGCCCTTCGCTGGCCCGTGCTTCACCGCGTTCTCGGCGAGGGTGAGCAACGACATCGGCGGCACCTTCACGGCGGGCACTGGCGTCGGCACCTCGAGGACCAGCTCGAACAGCTCCTTGTCGCGCAGCAGGTGCAGGTCGAACAGCATGCGCACCAGCTCGAGCTCTTTCTCGAGCGGCCACAGCGGCTCCTTCACGCCCGCGAGCACCGTGCGCAGCATCTGGGAGAGCTTCAGCACCGCGGCCTCGGCCACCACGCCGTCGATGCGGCACCACTCGGCGATGGCGTTGAGCGTGTTGAAGAGGAAGTGCGGGTCGAGGTGCGCGCGCAACGCCAGCAACTGCGCGC
>JAUXRI010000258.1 GCA_030681895.1 Myxococcales bacterium
CGACGACGTGCGCGTAGACGACGTCGGGCGGCGCGTTCATCTGCAGCGAGCGCTTGACCTCGAAGTCCGCTGGCCGAGAGGCGATGACACCCAGGAGCACGACGACGACCACGACCAGGCCGATGGCGATCTTCTTCAGCATGTGGACCTCGGGAACGGCGGGGGAGCCGAGCCATAGCCCGCTGGAACCACGTGACGAACGAAAAACCGGCTACCGCTTGGTGTCTTTCCGATTCACACGCAGCACTGCCATCTTCGTCGAGTGATTGAACGGCGCCGGATCGGCGGGAGGCTTGCCCACCCGGGTCGCGTCGGTGCCCACGAAGTCCATCGGCGCGTCGACGCGGCGGTCGAGCGTCATGAAGCCGTCGCTGCACAGTCGATCGAGTACGGCCTGGAAGTCGGAGCCCGGCACGAAGACGGCGTTGTTCACCGCCACCAGGTAGCCCTCGTGCGCGATGAGCGGGCGCACCTTGTTGAGCAGGCGCTCCATGTCGGCGACGAGATCCACGCGGCCCTGCTCGGTGACCGAGAACAGCGGCGGGTCGACGAACACGCAGTCGAAAAGCCGGCGCTCACGCTTGAGCTGGCCGATGACGTCGAAGAAGTCGCCGGAGCGGAACTCGGGGCGCTTCACCGGCCACTTGTTCATCGACCACGAGTCGCGGCCGATGGTGAGGAACGCGTTGTTCAAGTCGGTGTTGACGATCTCGCTCGCGCCGCCGGCCTTCGCTGCGACGCCGAGGCTGGCCGTGTACGCGAAGGTGTTGAGCACGCGCTTGCCCGTGAGCGTCGCCTTCGCCCAGGCGCGCAGGCCACGGGTGTCGAGGTAGAGGCTCGCGTCACGGTTGCGGCGGAGCGCGAGCGCGTACCAGACGCCGTCTTCCATCACGCGCCGGCACAGGTGCTTCTCGTCACCCAGCAGCATCGCTCCATTGCGCGACTCGGTGTTCTCGGAGTTGCGCACCTTCCACAGCGCGCTCTGAATGAAGGGCAGCTTCTCTTTCGCGATCTGCAGCGCCTCTTTCGCGAGCGCCTCGTCGCCGGTCTTCGAGTCGGAGTGATCGTGGAGCACCAGCGTCGTGCCGTAGAGATCGATGGCCAGGGCCGGCAGCCCTTCGACGAAGCCGTTGAAGAGCCGGCAGGCAGCGTGGTGCTCGGCGTCGATGAGGGCCGCGCGCGCGTCGATGGCGGCAGGCAGAAGCGAAGAGAGGGTACCCATGGGAGAGCCAATGACCTACCGGCTCCCTCTCGTCAATCGAGGCGCACGTCGAGGCGGGTGCCTCGCGACGTCGTGCGGGCGAGGAGGGCACCCGACGGCGAGACGATCATCGAGCCGCCCTGGCCGGGAACACGAGGTCTCCCGACACCCCAGTTGGCGTTCACGATGGTGACGTCGAACTCCCTCGCCAGCGCCGTCAGGTGGCCAGGTCGCGAGTCACCTTCGTCGTCGACCCACGCCGAGGGAAAGAACAGCACGTCGATGGCGTGCAGCACCTCAGCCGCGTCTTCCGCGAGGAAGTGCACGTCGAAGCAGACCGCGAGGGAGCACTGGCGCCCGCCGAGCTCGAACACCGGAAAGGGCAGGGTGCCCGCGGTCGCCCACGTCTCGGGCATCCACGGATGGCGCTTCCGGTAGTGGGCGCGCACCGCGCCGTCTGGCGTGACGACCACCTCGGCATTGAAGCAGTGCAGCGCCTCGCGCTCGATGACGGGGCCGATCACCGTGGTGTCGAACTTCGCCGCGATCGATCGGAGCGCCGCGAGCTGTCGGCCCTCGAGCGGCTCGGCGAAACGCGAGAGATCGAAGTCGCCCGTCGGCGAGACGTAGCCGGTCAGGCAGGTCTCGGGCAGCACCACCACGTCTCCCGGCGCCTTGCGAGCGAGCCGCGCTTCAATCCACGTCACCCTGCCTTCGACGTCGTCGAACCGAGCAGGCACCTCGAGCACGGTGACGGAGAGCGACATCGCTGCGCGTGAGCATACGCGCGTCGTATAGAGACGTGTGCGCGCGCGACTGGCTCTGGGAACGATGAACTTCGGCAGGCGAACGCCCGAGGCCGAGGCACGGAGCATCATCGACCGGGCCCTGGAGCTCGGCGTCACGCACGTCGACACCGCGAATCTGTACGCCGAGGGCGACTCCGAGCGCATCGTCGGCCGCGCGCTGGCCGGTCGACGGGAGCGGGTGGTGCTGACGACGAAGGTCGGCGCGTGGAAACGGGAAGGGCTCTCGGCCGCGCGGATCGTCGCCTCGCTCGACGAGTCCCTGGGTCGATTGGGCACGGACTTCGTCGACGTGTACCTGCTCCACTTGCCGGATCCCGCCACGCCGCTCGAGCAGACCCTCGACGGGCTCGCGACGGTGCTCGCCTCGAAGAAGGCGCGCGCGTGGGGCGTCTCGAACTTCGCGGCGTGGCATCTCGGCGAGCTCAACCACCTCTGCGATGCGCGCGGGCTGGCGCGGCCGACGCAATCTCAGGTGCTCTACAACCTCGCGGTGCGGCAGCTCGAGCTCGAGTACTTCGCCTTCACGAAGCGCTTCCCCATTCAGACGACCATCTACAACCCGCTCGCCGGCGGCCTGCTCGCGCGTGACCCCGACGCGGCGCGGCCGAAGAACGCACGGCTCGAGTCGAACGCGCTCTACCGCAAGCGGTACGGCTCCGACGCGATGACTGGGTTCGCGAGGCGCTGCGCGGCCATCGGTCAGACCGCTGGGCTCTCGCTGCTCGAGCTCTCGATGGCGTGGGTGTGCCAGCGCGACGGCGTCGACGCGGTGTTGCTCGGCCCGGCGACGCTCGAACACTTCGACGCAGGCGTGAATGCGGCGGCGAAGACACTGACGCCAGAGCTCCTCTCGTCCCTCGATGCGGCCCATCGCGACTTCACCGGCACCGACGCGAGCTACGCGCGATGATCGACGTCGCTGCGGCCATCGACACGTGGCGCGAGCACGGCTTCGTGAAGCTCGGCCGAGTGGTCGACGACGTGATGCTGGAGCGCCTGCGGACGCGCGCCGTGGAGCTGATGCTGGGGCAGGTGACGTGGCCCGGCCTGTTCTTCCAGATGGACACCGCGACCGGCGACTACCGCGACGCGCCGCTGGGGCTCGGCTGGCAGGGGCCATCGCTGAACTACCGCAAGCTCGAGAAGCTGGAGCTCGACGATCAGTTCCGCGAGCTGATTCGCCACCCCTCGCTCGAGCCGCTCGTGCGCACGCTCATTCCCGGCCGCGTCACGCTCTATCGGGCCATCGTGTTCAACAAGGCCGCGGGTGGGGGCTCCGAGATTCCCTGGCATCAGGACGCGGGGAAGCTGTGGGGCCTCAGTCGTGATCCCGAAGTGCAGGTGTGGACGGCGCTCGACGACGCTCCGGAAGTGGGTGGCTGCCTGGAGTTCGTTCCGGGCTCACATCGCTGGGGCCTGTCGACCCCGCTCGGTGGCGTGGTGCCCGACGACGTGGTGAGCCGGCAGGAGGTCGACGCGAAGGTCGTGCGGCTGCCCGTCGAGGCAGGCGAGAGCGTGCTCCTGCACAACCTCGTCTGGCATCGCTCCGGCAAGACCTCGACCGGCCATCGTCGGCTTGGCTTTTCCGCCTGCTACCTGAGCGACGACATCCGCTGCGTTCGAAAGAAGAAGACGCCGCGCACGTTCTTCGAGGTGTTCGGGGCCTGATGACCGTGGCTCGCGAGTGGAGTGGTACACCCTTCGCCGTGAGCGACCCGATCTACCTCGACTTCAACGCCACCACTCCGCTGTTGCCCGAAGTCGTCGACGCGATGTTGCCGTACCTGCGCGAACACTTTGGGAACCCGTCGAGCGGGCACGTCTATGGGCGCCGCGCGAAAGAAGCCGTCGAGCTCGCGCGAGGGCAGGTCTCGTCACTCATCGGCTGTGACGCCTCGGAGCTGCTCTTCACCTCGGGTGGCACCGAGTCGAACAACCTCGCCATTCTCGGCCTCACGCGTGCGAGGCCCGGCAGCCGGACCGTCGTGACGAGCGTCGTGGAGCACCCCGCGACGTCAGGCCCAATCGCAGCGCTGGAGGCTGATGGGTGGGCGGTGACGCGGCTTGGTGTCGACGCGTCTGGTGTCACCGCGCTCCCCGAGACGCTGCCCCAAGGTGCCTTCGTGTCGCTGATGCACTCGAACAACGAGACGGGTGTGCTGCAGCCGATCGCGAACGTGGCGCTGCTTGCGCGCCGGGCCGACACGCTCGTGCACACCGATGCGTCGCAGAGCGTGGGCAAGGTGCCGGTCGACGTGCGTGCGCTCGACGTCGACGCGCTGACCATCTGTGGCCACAAGCTCTACGCGCCCAAAGGCGTCGGTGCGCTCTTCGTTCGGCGTGGGCTCGCGTTGAAGCCGTACCTGCTCGGCGCGAGTCATGAGCGCGGGCTGCGTCCGGGCACCGAGAACGTCGCGTCGATCGTCGGCCTTGGCGTTGCGGCGCAGCTGGCGGCGCGCACCCTCCAGGCTGAAGCGAAACGGGTCGAGGTGCTGCGCGAGCGATTGTGGGAGTCCCTGGTCGCTGCGATTCCAGGCCTGGCGGTGAACGGAGCGGGTGCCACGCGCCTGCCGAACACCTTGAGTCTGCGATTCCCGAAGGTCGCGGGCACCGACGTCCTCGCCGCCGCACCACAGCTCGCCGCCAGCACCGGGAGCGCGTGTCACGACGGGCACGAGACGGCGTCGGCCGTCATCCTCGCGACGGGTGTTCCTCATGCAGAAGGCACCGTGCGATTGAGCCTCGGGCGGACGACGACTGACGACCACGTCACCCTCGCGGCGACGGCGTTGATCGCGGCGTGGCGCGGACTCGTCGGCGCTCAGGGCCGATAGCGCAGCACCGTTCCGTTGAAGCCGACCGCCCAGATGTTCCGCGCGTCACTCCCGTGCACGTCACGCAAGAAGCGCGTCGTCGGGCTCGTCTTGATCGACGGTGACACGCCATTGAAGAAGTGAAGCTCGCCGTCCGGGCCGACGCTCCACACCGCGTCAGGCCGCGCGCCCCACATGCCCATCACCGTCACGTTCTGCCCGACCGAGAGCGTGCGCCACGTTGCTCCATCCCACGTCGCGAACGCGCCGTTGCCGCCGGCGACCCAGGTGAGTGACGCGCCAAAGGCGAGCGCCGAGGTGAGCCCGCTCGTCATGCCGGTCGACACCTCGCTCCAGCTCGCGCCGTTCCACGAGAGGATGAGCCCGGACGAGCCCACCGCCCACGCGCGCGTTCCGTTGCCCGTGAGGTCGACGATGTCTCGCGTGGTGTTGCTGGCGACGGCGGTGAGCATCGTGCCATTCCACCGCAGCAGGGTGCCCGCAGTGCCGGCGAACCAGACGTCTGACGCGCTCGAGCCCCACACCGCGTCCACTCGTTTGAGGCCGCGACGCACGACGCTCCAGGCCGCGCCGTCGAAGTGGAGGATGACGCCGACGTCCTGGGATGGGTTGCCGCTGCCGCCAGTCGCCCAGACGTCGTTGGGCCCCGCAGCCCAGACGCCGAACAAGTCGTCGCTGATGCCTGACTGCGCTGCCCGCCACGTCACGCCGTCGAAGTGGAGCACCGTGCCTTGATCGCCCACGGCCCACACGTCGTCGCTCGCTCGCGCCCACACCGAGCGCAGGTGATTCGTGGTGATCGCCTGGCCCATCGCGTCGAGTCCATCCATGCACCAGCCGTCGGGCGGGCAGGGCGTCGGGGTGCTCGTTCCGGCGTCAGGCATCGGCAGCGCGCCCGCGTCGAGCTCCTGGTTGCCTCCATCGAACGTCACGTCCACGCCACCATCGACCGGGCGCCCGACGCAGCTGCGCGCGGAGCAGGTCTCCGAGGGCCCACACGCCGAGCACGCCGCACCGGGAGCGCCGCACGCATCGTTGTCCTCTCCAGTCAGGCACGCGCCAGTCACGTCGCAGCAGCCAGGACAGACGCGTTGGCACTCCATGGTGCGCACGACGATCGCGCGGGTCTGACAGGCGAAGGACGACGTGACGACGAGAGCCAGGAGCATGAGGCGCATATCGGGAGGAGCCCGGCGCCGCGCCGAAGTCGCACGTGATCGCATCATCTCGGAATCGTTCGGCTGCTTGAAGGCCGCGGCGCTTCGATGAACTCGAACAGCGCTCCGTCGTGCCGCACGTCGTCGGCTATCGTGTCGCCGATGGGTCGCCCCCCGACGAGCGCTGCCGTGGCCGCCTGGAGCTCGTCGGGCCGCGCCGTGGGCGATGCGGCCCAGCTCGATCGCTCACTCACCGCGCTCTACCGCGAGGGTACCGAGGCCTGGCCTGCCCTCGACCTCTCGCTCGACTCGTTCGCAGCCCACGTCGCGCGTGTGGCGCCCGTCGACGTCGACGACGCGGGCCTGGAGGAGCTCTCTGGAGAAGGGCTGGTGCTCTGCGCCGCGTGTCTCGCCGGAGCTCCTGCCGCAGCGTCGATCTTCGAGTCGGTGTTTCTCGCGCCGCTCACACGCGTGCTCTCGCGGGTCGACGGCAATGCCGATCTCGCGCCCGATGCACTGCAGCGAATTCGCGCCCAGTTCTTCGCGCCAGGACCCGGGCAGATGTCGGCGTTCCTGTCGTACTCGGGGCGCGGCGCGCTCGCGGTGTGGCTGAAGGTGCTCGCGGTGCGCGCCGCTCAGAAGCTGCGCCGAGGCGCTGCGGTGAACGCCGAAGCCTCTGATGAAGGGCTGGCCACGCTGCCGGCGCCCGACGCCGACCCCGAGCTGCGGTTCCTGAAGCAACAGCATCGGCGTCACTTCAAGGCGTGCTTCGCCGACGCGCTCGCTGGGCTCGATCAACGTGAGCGCACGGTGCTGCGCATGAGCCTGGTCGACGGCTTGAGCATCGACGACATCGGGAAGGTATACGACGTGCATCGCGCGACGGCTGCGAGGTGGCTGACTGCGGCCCGGGAGCACCTCGTCACCAGCACGCGCACGCGACTGGCGGCCAGCCTGGGCGTGTCGGAGGCCGAGCTCGACGAGATGATGGGCGCCGTTCAGAGCAACCTGTCGATCAGCCTCGGCATGGGCCTCGCGTCTCGCAAGACGTCGGATTGACGCACGGGCGCAGCGGAGCTTCGGCGAGTGTCTCCTCTGCGAGAACCTGAAGGCGAAGCGCGCGGTGACGTCGCCGAAGGCCACGCAGAGAAGAAGGTCCCTTGCGTCGCAAGCGTGCAGTGTCGAAGTGACCGGAGCTCGAGCGACCCTAGGGCAGCGTCAGCGGCGCGAGGGAAACGTCGGCGAGCTGGAGCCGCGAGAACAGCGCGGTCGCCTCGGCGACTGCAGCCGCATCCTTCGACGCGCGGACCTCGAGCAGCAGCGCGTCGAGCACGTCTGGATGCGTTTCTCCCCGCACGCGCTTTGCCGTCGTCAGCGCAGCCTTTCGTTCGTCCACCGTCGCATCCTGCGTCCACGCGAGCGCCAGGCGCGAGAGCACCAGCGCGCTCCCCGAGGCAGCGGGCGTCGCCGCACACGTCTCGATGAGCGTCATCGCCTCGCGTCGCGCTGCAGCGTCACCGTGGCTCGCCTGGACGATCGCGAGCACCGCGCGGCTCTCCAGCGTCTCGGTGTGCTCGGCGCCGACCGCTTCGCTGCCGATCGCGACGGCCCGAAGGAGCGTCTCCACGGCCTCGTCGTAACGGCCCATGGCGTTGAGGCGTTCACCGACGCCGCGCTCCGCCAGCGCCGCGTAGCGATGTTTCGGGCCGACGATGCTGACCACCAGCTCACGGGCCTGGGTCGCGGCGACGAGCGCCTCAGCTGGTTGCCCACGCCCCTCGAGCGCGAGGGAGAGCGCCGCGAGGCCGGTCGCCGCAGTCACGGGATTCAGGTCGCTCCGCTTGCGCACCTCATCGAGCGCAGCGGTGAGTGTCTTTTCCGCGTCAGCCGCCAGGCCCGCGCGCGCCTGCGCCTCACCCAGGGTCAGCCGCGCGTGCATCGAGAGCGGATGCGACGGGCCGAGCAGCGACAGCCGGAGCTCGGCCGCGAGCCGGGCTTCGTCGAGCGCCATCGAGTGACGGCCGTGCTGCAGGTTCAGCTGCGCCCGGAGCGAGCGGAGATCCGCCGTGGAGACGGGATCGTGCTTCGTCGTCCACTCGAGCGCGCGATCACTGACGGCGAGGCCTTCATCGAGGCGCCCCTGCGCTGCCCGGAGCATCGTGATGGCGATGTCGACCTCGGCGCGCAGCCTGGGCCTCGGCAGTTGTTCGAGGGCGGCCTCGGCGCGCTTCACCCAGGGCTCGGCATCTCGGGGCCGCACGGTCTGCGTGCCGATGACGAGCACGTGCTGCACCGCGATGCGGGCGAGCGCCTCGAAGTGACGACCTGCTTCCGCGGCCAGCAACGCCTCGGTCAACACCGCCTCGGCTTCATCGAAGCGCCCGCGCGCTCGAGAGACCTGGGCGCTGGCGAGCAAGGCATCGGCCTCGACCGGTCGCCACCCCGTGGTGCGCGCGAGCTCGACCGCGCGTTTCGCGTGTGCGCCCGCGTCGTCGAGCTTCCCCGACAGCCGCGCCGCGTCAGCCGTCATCGCCGCGACCCTCGCCTCACGAATCGTCGCGAGCGTCGTGTCGTTCGTCGGAGGCGGAAGCAGGGTGAGCAGCTCACCCGCCAGGCACGCGTCGGCGCCCTCGAGTCGGGCAGAGAGCGCGAGCACGGCGCGCGGCTCGGTCTGCGGGAGCGCGAGCACGGTCGCCGTCACCTCAGCCTGCTGCACGCGCGCCTCGAGACAGGTGCGGGTCCTCGTCGAGGTCTCGTCCGTGCCCGCGCACACGCCCGTCCACGCCGACTCGAGGCTGCTGACGACGTCGCGCACGGCCGCGCCGGCGCCCGCGGCCCGCTCGGCGCTGAGCTGTCTGGAGAGCCTCGCGACCACGTCGTCTTCACGCGCCCTCGGCCACACCGCTTTCAAGCGCGCCTGGGTCTGGCCGCATTTGGCGTGACGGTCGCTCCACACGAGGCCCGCGATGACGGCCGCCGCGAGCACGATGCCAATCGCAACCATGCGACGAACTCGGGACCGCTCACGGAGTTGCTCGAGCAACGCCTCCATCGAAGGAAAACGAGCGGACGGCGAACGAGAGAGCCCACGCTGAATGGCCGCGACGACCTGCGCCGGCGCCGTGCGAACCATCGGTCGAATGCGGCCAGCCTCCATCGCGGCGAGCAGGTCCTTGACGGTGTTCCCCTCGAACGGTCGCGCGTGCTCGAGCGCCTCGTACAGCGCGACGCAGAACGAGAACTGGTCGGCCCTCGCGTCGTCGGGCTCACCGAGCAGCTGCTCCGGCGCCATGTACGCGGGCGTGCCGATGGTCGCGGAGGCCCGGCTCAGGCCTGACGTCACCGTCTGAGCGCGCGCGGGCTCGACGGTGAGGCTCGGCGCCGTCTGCGACCAGGCGAGGCCAAAGTCCGACACGAGCACCTGCCCGCGCTCATCGACGAGCACGTTGTCGGGCTTGAAGTCGCGATGCACAACTCCGGCAGCGTGGGCGGCGGCGAGCCCTTGCCCTGCAGCGCCGAAGACGGCGAGGACCTCTGCGCACGTGCGTGGCTTCAGCTCGAGCCAGTCCCTCAACGTCTGGCCTTGCACGAGCTCCATCGCGATGACGACGCGCTCACCTTCGAGCACCACGTCATGCACGGTGACGACGTTCGGGTGGCGCACCCGGGCCATCAACTGCGCTTCGCGAACCAGGCGCTGGTGGCTGCGCTCGGGTGTGCTGGTGCTCGCGTCGGGCCGAAGGAGCTTGAGCGCAATCTGCCGATCGAGCTGAGGGTCGTACGCCGCCAGGACGACGCCCATGCCGCCTGCGCCGCGTGTTCCCGTCACGCGATAACGCCCGAGCATCGTGCCAGGCAGCGGGACATCCCACGGGGTGTCACTGCTCGGTCCGGGTGAAGGGTGGCTCGAGCGCACGAGCGTGACGAGCACCTCCCGGCACTGGGCGCAGCCGTCGAGGTGCGTTCGAACGGCCTCTGCAGCCGAGGCGTCGAGGGCCGACTCCGCGTAGCGGGCCAGCGTCTCGGGGTCGGGGCAGCCGGCCTGCGTCACGGCGCGAGTCTCTTTCGGGTCGGCGCCATTGTCATCGATCGTGCCTCGTTCGACGGGTCGACCTTCCAGTGCGACACTCTGCCGGTGCGGTCTCTGTTCCTCGTCGGTGTCGTGCTGGCATCGGGGTGTGGCCGGACCGACCTCGTTCCACCGCCGCCCGTCGTCGTGCCACCACCTCCGAACCGGTGCGGAGACGGCGTCATCGCCGATGCGGAGGCGTGCGACGACGGGAACACCACCGACACCGACGGCTGCAGGGCGATGTGCACGCGCGCCAGCTGTGGAGACGGCGTCACCTGGAGCGGCGTGGAGCAGTGCGACGACGGCGCGATGGGCTCCATGACGTGCTCGACGAGCTGTGGGCCGATCTCGTGCGGCGACGGTGTCACGCAAGCGCCGGAGCAGTGTGACGATTCGAACACCCGCGAAGACGACGCCTGCCTCAACTCGTGCCTGCCTGCGACGTGTGGCGATGGCCGAGTTCGGCAGGGGCTCGAGGCCTGTGACGACGCGAACCAGCAGGACGACGACGAGTGCATTCAGTGCCGGGTCGCGAGGTGTGGTGACGGCTTCGTGCAGCGTGGCTTCGAGCAGTGCGACGACGGCAACCAGGACGAAGGTGATGCGTGCCGCTCCGCGTGCGTGCCAGCCCGGTGTGGAGACGGCGTGCTGCATCGAGGCGTCGAGGCCTGTGACGACGCGAACGTCGACGACGAAGACGCCTGCGTGAGCTGCGCCCTCGCGCGCTGTGGCGACGGCAAGGTTCGGCGTGGTGTCGAGGCCTGCGACGACGGCAACGAAACGAACGGCGATGCGTGCATCGCGTGTGTTCCGGCGAGGTGTGGAGACGGCTTCGTTCACGCCGGCGTCGAGCCGTGCGACGACGGCAACACCGTCGATGACGACTTCTGCACCAACGCCTGCACCCCGCCCGTCTGTGGTGATGGGCGACGCGCTGGCTCCGAGGCGTGCGACCTGGGCGCGATGAACGGCGACACGCCCGCGTTCCGCATCACCCAGCCCTCAGGCACCCGCATCGGCACCGACGCCATCGTGCGCCCGCGGACGGTTCAGCAGTTCTACGACTACCGCTCCGCCAGCTCGCACACGGGGCTCGAGGCCGTCGGAGAGAGCCGCATCTACCTCTTCGCCGACGCCAACACGGGCCGGCTCTCGCTCGTGCTCACCCACGGCATCGACTTCGACGGCACCGGCCTCTCGCAGGCGCAGTCAGAGGTCGAGATGGACATTGCCGGCCTCCCCTCTGGCACCGGCGTCGACGTGACTGACGATGCCCCGAACGAGTTCTTCCTCGGCCCCAACGGCACAGCGTCTGGCCGTTGGAGCTTCGTGCGCAACAGCGATGGTGGCGCGCTCGGGCCGCTCCCGTTCCCGGGCCGCTGGCGCATCACCGTCACGCCACGGTTTCAGGTCGGCATCACGACGTGGGGCTTCGTGAAAGACGACGGCACCCGCATCGCGCTCAATCGCAACGAGCCCATCACCATCGAGGCCCTCGACACCGCGACGCTCTGCCGCACCGACTGCACCGCGCCCCGCTGCGGAGACCGTCGCTTCGACGCCGGCGAGGTGTGTGACGATGGCAACACCGTCGATGGCGATGGCTGCTCACGTGACTGTCGACGCTTGCGGTGACGCACCTCCGCGGTAGACCGAGGGCATGGTCAGTCTGCTGATGGTGAGCGTGATGCTGGCGGGCGCAGGGGCCGACGGCGCCGTCGAGCTGGTCGACGCGGGGCTTCAATCGACCGTCGCGGAGGACTCGCGGCTGCAGGCCTCGAACGCGTCGGACCTGGTCGGCGGCGTCACCACCAACGAGAACGCCTTCACCTTGAGCGGTGCCGCCGAGGCCCACTACCAGTGGAACTTCAACGAGCCGTCGAACGGCATCACGGCGTGGCGCGGCTTCGACAACCGGCACAACACCTTCACGGTCAGCAACGTCATGCTCGACGTGCAATGGGACTACGAAGGCGTCGTTGGCCGCGTCGCCCTGCAGGTCGGCAGTACGCCGTCGAGCTACTACCTGGCTGAGCCGGGGCGCTCCGGCGCTGCTGGCGTCAACGGCACGGGCAGTGAGCTGTGGAAGTACGTGCAGCAGGGCTTCGTCGGCTATCGGTTTCCCTTCAGGCGTGGGCTCGTCGTGCAGGCCGGCCTGTTCCTCTCGCCGATCGGGCCCGAAGGCATCGCAGTGCGCGACAACTGGAACTGGTCGCGCTCGACGCTCTTCTTCGCGCTGCCGTACTACCACACGGGTGTTCGTGCCTCGCTGCAGCTCACCGAGCGCTGGGCCTTCACGCTCGCCGGCTACAACGGGTGGAACAGCGTGGTGGACAACAACCCCGAGAAGTCGGTGTCGGTGCAGGCGACCTATGCGGTGCCCAACGTGCTCGCCGTGTCGCTGCTCTACTTCGGCGGCGTGGAGCGTGAGGACGGCGCCCTCGAAGGCCGCGCGTGGCGGCACCTGCTCGATGCGCACGCGACCTGGGTCATCACGCCGTTCGTCTCGCTGCTGGCGCACGTGAACGGCGGGCTCGAGCCGAACGCGCTGGGCGTCTCCGGGTGGGTTGGCAGTGCGCTCGCGACCCGCTTCACGATCAGGCCGTGGCTGTTCGCGGCGCTGCGAGGGGACGTGCTGCACGAGCGCCGAGGGGCTGCAGGGGCGATCTTCTTCGGCATCGATCTCGTGGGCTCGGTGACGGGCACCATCGAGGTGAAGCCTCACCCGCGCGTCTCGTTTCGCCTCGAGTACCGGCGCGACATGGCCAGCGCGCCGATCTACTTCCTCGGCAAGGTGCAGGGTGACGGCGTCACGACGCCCTGGGTGCCGAGCCGTGCCGCGCAGGACACCGCGACGCTCGGGGTCACGACCTGGTTCTGACGAGACTGCGCTACTGAAGCGAGCCGATACAGAGGCTCGACACGTTGAGGTTGACGACGCAGGCGTCGATGGCGGTCGCGGCGCGCGACCGATCGGCCGGAGATGCACAGAAGACGATCGCCTTCTGGCACGTGACGACGCCTCGCAACGTTTGCTGCTCGGTCGGCGTGCAGTTCGTGCTCGCGAGCATCGCGCAGCGCGTGGCGTTGAATCCGTAGATGTTGCTGTCGCCTCCGCCCGGGCATTCCATGAGTACCGCGCGCAGGTGATTGGCTCCGGACCCCATCTCGTCACAGAAGGTGACGCCTCCGTCTGATGCAGGGCCACCTGCGTTGCCGCCTGCTGCGTTGCCGCCCGCTGCGTTGCCGCCACCTGCGTTGCCGCCTGCTGCGTTGCCGCCTGCTGCGTTGCCGCCTGCTGCGTTGCCGCCTGCTGCGTTGCCGCCTGCTGCGTTGCCGCCTGCTGCGTTGCCGCCTGCTGCGTTG
>JAUXRI010000259.1 GCA_030681895.1 Myxococcales bacterium
GGCGTGACGCAGGTGGTGCTCGAGCGCCGCGCCGGCATGGACTTCCTGACGGTGCAGAAGGAAATCGAGGTGCACTTCTGGGGGCTCATTCTCGCAGCGTCGCTCTTCACGCTCGGCATCACCGCCTTCGTCTACGACTTCATCCGCTACGGCCTGCCGAACGCGCCGCTGAGGCCCTCCTCGGGCGGTGAGCCCGTGCAGCCGCCGGCGCCAGACGCGCTGCCTCCTGCCGTCGCCGTCGCGAGGAGCTGAGTCGTGGGCATCTGGTACCGGCCAGTCGGTGAAGAGGTCAGCGTCTTCGAGCGGTCGTTCGCTCAACGGCTGCCGGTGCTGCTGAAGGGGCCGACCGGCTGCGGGAAGACGCGCTTCGTCGAGTTCATGGCGGAGCGCCTGGGTCGTCCGCTCATAACGGTTGCGTGTAATGACGAGACGAGCGCTGCCGACCTCGTGGGCCGGTGGCTGGTGCGCGGCGGAGACACCGTCTGGCAGGACGGGCCGGCGACGCGCGCGGTGAAGCAGGGCGCGTTGCTGTACCTCGACGAGGTGGCCGAGGCGCGTGAGGACGTGGTGGTGCTCCTGCATCCACTCACCGACCATCGGCGGCGGTTGTTCCTCGACCGCAACGACGAGGTGCTCGACGCGCCCGAGGGCTTCATGGTGGTGGCGTCGTTCAACCCGGGCTACCGGCGCGGCCTCAAGGAACTCAAGCCTTCGACGCGGCAGCGCTTCGTGTCGCTGCAGTTCGGCTACCCGCCAGAGGACGTCGAGGTCGAGGTGCTCCAGGGCGAGACGGGCCTCGACGTGAAGCAGGCGAAGCGTCTGGTGGCGTGGGCGACGAAGGTGCGTGGACAGGACTCGCTGGCACTCGCGGAGACGGTGTCGACGCGCTTGTTGGTGATGGCGGCGCGGTTGATGTCGGCCGGGCTCCCGCCGCGCGTTGCGTGTGGCGCAGCCCTCGTGCAGCCGTTGACTGACGACGTGGCGACGGCGCGCGCGCTGCAAGACCTCGTCGACATGAGCTTCTGAAGGGGCCGTGATGCGCACGCGTCTTCGCTCTCGAAACGAGTGTCACGAATCGGGCGGTTTCCGCCGCTGCGGTGACGTGCGGTGCGGCGCCGTGAGTCGCCACTTCCGAAACGAGTGTCACGAAAGGGGCGGTTTCCGCCGCTGCGGTGACGTGCGGTGCGGCGCCGTGAGTCGCCGCTTCCGAAACGAGCGTCACCATTCGGGCGCCTTCGTCGCTGCGGTGACGTGCGGTGCGGCGCCGTGAGTCGTCGCTGCCGAAACGAGTGTCACGATTGGGGCTGTTTCCGCCCCCGACTGGGCGAGCGCTGACATGGCGTGGGACGAGGCGCTCTTCTCGTTGGCGTGGGGAGGAGCCAGACGACTCCTCGTCTCAGGCCCATCGACGCAGTTGCTCGAGCGTCGCGTCAGCGTCGAGCCCGAGCGCACCCGCCTCGAGGCGCTCGCCCGCCTGCTGACGGGAGCCCCCATCACCGTCACGCTCACCGATGACGACGGTGGCGTGAGCGGCGACACGTTCTTCCTTCCGCGCCACGTCGACTTCGCGCCGACGCGCGAGCTGAACCGCGAGGCGCTCGTCTTGCGCATCGCCTGGGCTGCCGTCGCGCGGTCGTTCCGCCCCGTGCTCACCGGCAGCCCGTTGCTCGACATGGCGTTGCTCGCGCCGCGCGTTCGCCGCCGGCTGCTCGACGACTTCCCTTCGCTGGCGTCGACGCTCCCCCGGCTCGAGCGCGCCGCGGCCGCCGCGCGAGTGGCGCCGCCCGCCCGTGCCACCGCGTCGCAGGCCATCGAAGCCACGGTGAGGCTCTCGCTCGAGCAACCCGAAGACGACAGCCTCTCCGCAAACGCGTGGGCGTGGGCCCGAGCTGCGCGTGACGGAGCCAACGCCGTGCTCCCGACGTCACGCGGCTCGTGGTGGCGAGGCAAGCCGACGCTCGCGCCTGTTCCGCTCTGGGGCTCGTGGTTTCCACCGCCGTCGTCGCCAGGCGCCGTGAAGGCCCCGAAGGGCGACGCCGACGCGCTCCCCGGCGGCACCGAGCTGCAGAAGAAGACCGTCAGCCAGGTCGAGCGCGTGAACGAGCCCGACCAGAACCTCGCTGAGAACCCGCTCGTGCACAGCTTCGAGAAGGTGCACACGCTCGAAGAATACAAGGGTGGCAGCAAACGCATCGACGGTGACGACGAGCTGGCGGCGCATCAAAAGGCGCTCGACGAGCTCGACCTTCGGCAGGTGGTGCGCAGTCATCAACGCGCGAAGAGCCTCTACCGCGCCGACGTGCTCATCGACGGCGCGAGCGGTGAGCTCGGTGACGACGCCGGCGGCCCGGCCGAGGCGCTCTACGACGAGTGGGACGAGTCGAAACATCAGTGGAAGCGCCAGTGGTGCCGGCTCACCACCCGCGTCGTGCCCGTCACCGAGTCGGCCGACGAGACCGTGCGGCAGCTGAGAACGAAGCTCACCCGAACGACCGCGGGCCTGCGGCTCGTCTTCGAGCAGCTCGAGGCCGCACGCACCTGGCATCTTCGGCAACGTCACGGCACCGACGTCGACATCGACGCCGTCGTCTCGCGGTACGGCGCGCTGAGGGCAGGGGAGTGCTCCGAGAGCCGGCTGTACGCGACGCGCCGACGGCACTCACGCGACACGGCGGTGCTGGTGTTGCTCGATGCGTCCTTGTCCACCGATGCGTGGGTCGCGAACCGACGGGTGCTCGACGTCGAGAAGGAGTCGGTGCTCGCCCTCGGTGACGCGCTCGATGGGCTCTTCGATGAAGTCGCGGTCGCGGCCTTCTGCAGTCAGACGCGGCGTGATTGCCGGTTCCTGGTGGCCAAGGGGTTTCGCGAGCCCTGGAGCCTCGGTGCGCGGCGGCTCGTCAGCCTCGAGCCTCACGGCTTCACGCGCATCGGCCCAGCCATTCGTCACGCGACGGCAGAGCTGTTGGCGTGTGGTGCGCGGCAGAAGCTGTTGCTGCTGGTGAGCGACGGCAAGCCCAGCGACGTCGACCGCTACGAAGGGCGTTACGGCGTGGCTGACGTGCACCGCGCCGTGTTGGACGCGCAGGGCGCAGGGGTGGTGACGCACGCGCTCGCGATGGACCCCGCTGCGAAGGCGTGGCTCCCCTCGATGTTCGGGCACGGCCGCTCCTCGGTGGTGTCGAAGCCTGAGGACCTGGTGACGGTGTTGGCGCGAGTGACGAGCACGGCGTTGAGGCGATGAGATGACGACCCGCACCCTCGAAAATCCGCCAGGCGGTGTCTTGCTCTGGCTCATCGTCGCGCTCGAGCTCGTCACGTTCGCCATCGTCTTCGTGTTGGTGACGCTCCTGCGGGCCGATCAGCCGGCGATGTTCTCCGACGCGCAGCGCGCGCTCAGCGTCCCGCTCGGCCTGGGCATGACGCTGCTCCTCATCACCAGCGGAGCGCTCGCCGCGCAGGGCGTGAATCGTTTCCGGGAGCGCCGCCCCGACGACGCGCGACGCTGGCTGTGGGCCGCCGGTGCGCTGGGCGTCGGGTTCATCGTCATCAAGGTGACCGACTTCGCCAGGCACCTGAACGCAGGCCATCGCCTCGGCACCTCGGACTTCTGGGACGCGTACCTGCTGTCGACCGGCTTCCATCTGCTGCATGTCGTCGTCGGGCTCGGCCTCGTCCTCGGAGTGGCCGCGCGCGTCGGGCGAGCGCACTTCGAAGACGAAGAGACGGCCGTCGTGGGCTCGGTGCTCTTCTGGCATCTGTGCGACGTCGCCTGGTTCTTCCTCTTTCCGTTGTTCTTCGCGGGGGCCTGATGCGGTTGGTGACGTGGGCAGTGCTCGTCGGGCTCTCGATGGCGTCGGTCGGCTCGGGGCGGCTCCAGGTGGCGCTCGTGCTGGCGGGCCTCAAGGCGCTCGCCGTGGGCATCGAGTTCATGGAGCTGCGAGAGGCGGCGCGACTTCATGCGCTCGGGTTCGCGGCCTTCGTGGCGCTGCTGGTGGGCGTGCTGTCGGTCCTTCGCTAGCCTGCACGACGGAAGTCCCGCGGGTCACGCACCGCAGCGATACGCTGAAGCACTCCCAGGAGCGCTCTTGATCTCGAACAACACCGTCTCTCACGCCGCGCGCGCAAGCCTCGTCTGCCTCGTCTTCGCCACGGCGGCATGGGCCGGCGACGACGACGACAAAGACCAGGACGCTGAAGACGAGAAGATGCTCGAGCAGATGCTCGGCGGCGTGACGGCTGGAGCCCCGCCCGAGGTGAAGGCCGTGATGAAGAAGATGCAGGACGGCGACGACCTCACGCCGGCCGAGGAGAAGATTCTTCAGCAGTGGATGCAGAAGAAGTCGGGCCAGCAGCCGCCGCCGCTCGCTGACTCGGTGAAGGGTCGCCCGTGGGATGCGCCTGCGCAGTGCACCGGCCCGTCGAAGGCGAAGCCGTTCTCCGACGCCGAGTGGCAGACGTTCTCGACGCAGCTCAAGGCCACGTGGGTCAAGAAGCTCGGTGCTGCCGTCGCCGAGCTCGACGCAGCCATCGCGAAGAGCAAGCGCCCGGTCGACGTCGCCGACCTCGGCGCCGTTCTCTATTACGGCCGCGCCTTCACGCAGTCCGGCTACGTGCTGCTCGTTCACCTCGGCCGCATGCCCCAAGACCACGTCGCGCTGTCTCACCTCGCGCTCGTGCTCTCCGCGCAGTCGCGAGGAGAAGATTCGCTCCGCGTCCACTTGCGCGCGCGTGACAAGGCGCCGAAGGCTGCGCTCGTGCAGGCGAACGCAGGCCACGCCCTGCTCCACGAAGGAGACTGCGCCGCGGCGCGGAAGGCCTTCGACGCCGCCGAGGCCATCGCTCCACTGTTCGGTCCGATGCTCTCGGGGCAGGCGATGGTGGCTGCGCTCGAAGGCCGTCAGGAGGACGCCAACCGCTACCTCACCGCCGGCCGTCGACAGCAGCACTCACCCGCGACGGAGACCGTGGTGGATGAAGCCACCGACTCCACCGAGCCCTCGCGCCCTCGACCGAACGATCGCCAGGCCCAGCCGCAGCCTGCTGCGCCGCGACCCTTCTGGCGTGACGTTCCGCCGATCGTGATTCCCATGCCGCCCGTGGGCGTCGGCATCGACGGCCTCGTCGGCAACCTCAAGCCCGGCACCGAGTGGCTCGAGTTTCAACTGGGTCAGCTCACCGCGGCCAGCCAGCGCACGAAGGCCGCAGTCGACGCAGTGAAGGCGCAGCGCACGGCGCAGTCGCGACAGTTCCGGCTCGGGCCGTCGGTCTCGGTGCCGATGCCTGACAGCGCGGCCGTCGGCGCCTTCTGGGCGGCGTACCGCGAGTACAACGACGGCATGAGCGCGCGCTCCAGAGAGATGAAGAAGGCGCTCGACCCGACCATGAAAGACCTCGGCGCACGCTACGGGCAGTCCATGCAGGATCAGGCGCGCGAGACGATGGCGCGCTGCCCTCCGAGGAGCCCACCTGGGTGTTCTGAAGCCGTCGCCTTCGACTTCTGCAACCGACGCAAACGGCTCGCCGGGTTCGCGGTCGCGAACTTCGAGGGCACCTGGCCTGCCTACGCCACCGGCACGAAGCAGGGCCTCGAACGCTTCTGGACCGAGGCCGGCCGTCCGATGGAGGCCGTCGGCGAGCCCGCCGTGAAGAAGATGCTCTACGAGTTCCGTCGCACCATCGTGCGGCGCGACCTGGTGGCGCTCGGCGGCGTCGTCACCGCGTGGCGTGGTGGTATTGCCCCGGGCGTCTACGAGCGCTGTGTGCAGCCCACGCCCGTTCCGGTGCAGCCAACGGTGCCCGACCCGCCGATGAACCCGGCGCGCACCTGCGTTCCCGGCAAAGCGAAGCTGAAGGTCTTCGTCTTCAGCGCCGAGGTGTCGTGCGACCAGGTGAAGGCCGAGTTCGCGGCCGGCGTGCACATCGCCGTGGAGGACGACCTCAAGACGGGCGAGACGACCATGTACCTCGGCGCCGCCGCCGGGGTCGACGTGGGCATCGCCGGCATCGGCGCGAAGGGCGGCATGTACGCGACCGTCGACGCGAACGACAACATCGTCGACGTGGGCTTCTACCAGACCCGCTCGGTCGACTTGTTCGGCGCCGAGCTCGAGATGGGCGGCCGAATCGGCATCGCGGGCATCAAGGCCGGCGCGTCGGCGAGCGTGATGACGCCTGGAGAGATTGCGGTCGGCAAGGAGATCGCCGCCACGGAGTTCTCAGCGCCGTTCCAGCCGCCTCCGACGAACCCCTTCGCACCGCCCGCGGCGCAGTAGTTCGCTCGAGCGTCAGGCGCGAACGAAGCGCCCAGCGTGGCCATTGCCGACCGCGATCGCGAGCAGCGACGCCGTCATGCCGGGGAGCTTCGACGCGCGCTCGTATTCCTGCGCCGTCGAGACGTTCGAGAGCAGTGAGTTGTCGGCGCAGACGCAGGCCTTCACGCCAAGCGACAGCCAGCGCACGAGCGGGTGCTCGGAGAACTCGCGAATCACCCCGGTATGCAGGTTCGACGTCGGGCACGCCTCGATGGTGACGCCGCGCTCGAGCACCAGGTCGAGCACGCGCGAATCGTCGAGCAGTGTGGTGCCGTGGCCGATGCGTTGCGCGTGGAGCTGCTCGATGGCGATGCGCAGCTCCTCGGGCGGACGGCCTTCACCAGCGTGCACCGTGCGGCCGAGGCCGAGGTCCCTCGCGCGATGAAAGGGAAGTGCGTAATCGGCGAGTCGAAACGTCTGCGTCGGCGCTGGCCCACCCGCGAGATCGATCCCCACCACGCCCGGCCTCGTGCGCGCGACGTCGACCAGCCGCTCCAGCACGGCCGGGTCCTCTCCGTACAACCCGCACAGAATCAGCCCGGCGCGACCAGCGAGGCCTTCGAGCGCGGCGTCGACGATGGCCTCGACCGGCGCTCCGGCGTGCAGCTGCGGCGCGAAGCGGACCTCGAGCGTCGTGACACCTTCCCGGGCTGCGTCTTCACAGAGTTCGTCGGCCACGCGCCGCACCTGCTGTGGCTGTTGGAGCAACGAGAGGGTGAACGCGAACTTCGAGAGCGCCTCCTCGAGCCCCATGCCCGCGTGGAAGAGCAGGTCGGGCGGAACGGGCACGCCATGGGAGGCGGCGAGCTCCAGCACGGTGGCGCGGCGCAGCGAGCCGTCGAGGTGAAGGTGCAGCTCGGCCAGGTCGTTGGGCATCGGGGGCCTTCTACCCTGTGCCGTCGCGGTTTCCCCCCGTCGAGGGGTGGTGTAGGAGCGCCGACCCGTGAGGCCTCTCGTGCACAGCGTCGGAGCGTCAGCGCGATGACCGCCCCCCTGCTCGAGGCGAAGAAGGTCTCCATCCGCTTCGGTGGCCTCAAGGCGCTGACTGATTTTTCACTCACCATCGCGTCAGGCGACCTCAAGGGCCTCATCGGGCCCAACGGCGCGGGCAAGACGACGGCCTTCAACACGCTCACCGGTGTCTACCCGCCGAGCGAAGGCGACATCGTCGTCGCGGGCGAGCGCATCAACGGGAAGCGGCCGTTTCAAATCAACCGCCTCGGCGTCGCGCGCACGTTTCAGAACATCAGGCTCTTCAAGCAGCTCACCGCGCTCGACAACGTGCGCATCGCCATTCTCGCGGACACCTCGCCGTGGTTCGACACCACCCGCGTGCAGGCGCTCAAGCGTGGCGGGCCAGCGCAGCGCGCGCTCGGCGCGGCGATGGATGCGACCAACAACTACCGCGACTGGTGGCGCGCGTTCCTGCGCACGCCGGGCTTCCTTCGCGAAGAAGCGGCGCTGACGACGAAGGCCGAAGAGCTGCTGGCCGTGATGGGCCTGTCGAACCGCCGTGACGAGCTCGCCGCGAGCCTGCCCTACGGAGAGCAGCGCCGCCTCGAGGTCGCGCGCGCGCTGGGCACGAAGCCGAAGGTGCTGCTCCTCGACGAGCCCGCCGCCGGCATGAACACGCGTGAGAAGGCCGACCTGATGGTGCTGATTCGCCAGCTGCGCGACCAGTTCTCGCTCGGCATCCTCGTCATCGAGCACGACATGAAGCTCGTGATGGGCATCTGCGAACACCTCACGGTGCTCGACCACGGTGAGACCATCGCGATGGGTGACCCGGCCGCCGTGCGGAAGGACCCGAAGGTCATCGAGGCCTACCTCGGAGAGGCGCCGGTTCATGCAGCCTGACGCGCGAGGCACCCGGGTGACGCGCGAGCCGCTCCTCGACGTCGCGGAGCTGTCGGTCTCGTACGGCCCCATCGCTGCGCTCAAGGGCATCAGCCTGTCGGTCGGCAAGGGCGAGGTCGTCGCGCTCATCGGCGCGAACGGCGCTGGCAAGACGTCGACCTTGCGCGCCATCAGTGGCCTCGTGAAGCCGGCGAAGGGCTCCATTCGGCTTCGCGGCGCCGACATCACCGGCATGAAGGCCAACCTCGTGGTGGCGAAGGGCCTCGCGCACGCACCCGAAGGCCGCGGCATCTTCCCCAACCTCACCGTGCAGGAGAACCTCGACCTCGGCGCGTGGCTGCGGAAGGACACCGCCGAGATTCAGCAGGACCTCGACAAGAGCTTCTCGCTCTTCCCGGTCTTGAAGGAGCGCCGCGAGCAGCTCGCCGGCACCTTGTCGGGTGGAGAGCAGCAGATGCTCGCCATCTCACGCGCGCTGATGTCGCGGCCGACGTTGCTGTTGCTCGACGAGCCGTCGCTCGGGCTCGCGCCGCAGGTGACGCAGACCATCTTCCGCATTCTTCGTGACGTGAACGCGGCCGGCATGTCGATTCTGCTCGTCGAACAGAACGCCCACCTCGCACTCAACCTCGCGCACTGGGCCTACGTGCTCGAGACCGGCACGCTGGTGATGCAGGGCGGCGGGCAGGAATTGCTCGCCAGTGAAGACATTCGCAAGGCGTACCTCGGAGAGTGACGAAGCCCGTGACGCCAGCGTGACCATGGCGAGAGAGAGTGCCCGCATGTCGCGTTTCGTCTCCCTCATCCGCTTCATCCTCGGCTTCGTCTTCATCATGGTCATGACGACCATCGTGATGGCGGCGTGCATCGTGCTGCTGCCGTTCCGCCTCGCGCGCATCTACGTGTGCAACTGGTGGGGCCACACCGTCGGGCGCGGCATCGTGTTTCTTGCGGGCGTCACGATGAAGGTGAACGGCAAGGAACGGCTCAATGGCTCGATGCCGGCCATCTTCGTGATGAACCACGCCAGCACGCTCGACGCGTTCTCCGGCATCTGGATGGCTCCGTATGGCGCGTGTGGCGTCTTCAAGAAGGAGATCGTCAAGGTGCCGTTCTACGGCCAGCTCGCGTGGATCTCTGGCCACCTGCTGCTCGACCGCAACAACACCGGCAAGGCCGTCGAGACGCTGAAGAACATGGCGACCTTCATGCAGAAGAATCGCCTCGGCATCTGGATCTTCCCCGAGGGGACGCGTGCGCGTGACGGGCGGCTGCAGGCCTTCAAGAAGGGCTTCGTGCACATCGCCATCGCGACCGGCTTCCCCGTGGTGCCCGTCGTCGTTCACGGCTCGCATCACAACTGGGAGGCCGGCAAGTTCCAGTTCAAGCCGATGCAGCTCGACGTCGACGTGCTGCCGCCCATCGACACGAAGGGCTGGAAAGAAGCGACCGCTGGGGAGCACGCCATGATGGTGCACGACGTCTTCGTCGGGGCGCTGCGTGACGACCAGAAGCCGCTGCCGGCGAGCGCGGTGACGACGGCTCCGGCGCCTGCAGGCGCGACCCCCGCAGCGAGCTGAGCAGACGCTTCAGCGCAGGAAGTCGGCGACGCGCTTCGACATCGTCGCGCGAAAGGCGTCGGTCGTGGGCGGGCTGTGGCGGCACCCCTCGAGCACCTCGACGGTGACCGGCCCGGTGAAGAGCTGCTTCGCGCGGGCGCCGACGGCGTGACCGGGAAAGCTCAAGTCTCCGTCGCCACCGATGACGAGCACCGGCGCCGTGAAGCGCGCGAGCTCGGCCGGCTTCGCCAGCTTCGGGATGCTCATGCTCGGGGTGAACGACGTGAGCGCCACGCCGAGGTAGGGCAGCCAGTCGTCGTCCATCGTGGTGAGCATGTTCTCCATCGCCGCGCGCAGGCGCTCGGGCGTCGGGTTCTTCCGGTACCGCATGATGGGCCAGGCCACCTTCGTGAAGCCTGCCCAGAGCGGGCCCGTCACCATGCCTGCCGGCACGAGGAGCACGAGCCGTTCCACCCGTTGTGGCGCGACCGCCGCGAAGCGCAGCGCCACGAAGCCACCCCAGCTCACCCCGACGACGCGCGCGCTCGGCAGCTTCAGCGCGTCCATCACGTCGGCGAGCCAATGCCCGTACTCGTCGTTCTTCACCGAGGGCTGGTGGTCGGCGCTCTTCGCAGACTGGCCCACGACGTCGACCGCGTAGACGCGGAAGTGCTCCAGCAGTGGCTGCAGCTCGCCGACGAGGTGGGCCGAGCTGGCGAGCGCGCCATGGAGCAGCACCACCGGCGGTGCGTCGACCGGGCCACCGACGAGCACGTGCGCCTCGCCGAAGCGGGTCGTCACGGTGCGGCGCTCGGTGGGCGCGGTGATGCGCGCGTGAAACCGCTCGTACCACTCGAGCAGCTGCTGCCTGGCCTGGGGCGAGGTGAAGAGCGACGTCATCGGCGACTCCTGGGGCGTGCGGGGGAACGAAGGCCAACGAGGTGCTGCGCGAAGAGCTGCTCGACGAGCGCGACCGGCGTGGGGTGCGCGCCCTGCACCCAGCCGATGAGCGCGAAGTAGAAGAACGACAGCCACGCGGCCGCGACGGCGTCTGCGTTCACGGTGGCGAGGAGCTCTCCTTGCGCCGACGAAGCGCGCACCAGCGTCGTCAGCGCCACGTGGACGCGCTGCACCTGGCCCACGAAGCGCGACGCCCACGGCCCCTCGGCGAACAACGACTCCTTGAGCAGCGTGCGCGAGAGCGACGGGCGGCGCTGGTAGTACGAGAACACCGCCGCGCCGAGGGCCGAGGCCTCTTTCTCCAGCGAGCCCGGCCGGCCGGTCTTCACGAGCGCCCGGTCGAGCGTCGCTTCGAGGCCGTCGAAGAGGGCGGCGTAGAGCAGCTCCTTCTTTTCGCCGAAGTGGTGCAGCACCGTGCCCGCCGAGACGCCCGCGCGCTTCGCGATGGACCGCACGCTGGCGACGTCGAAGCCGACCGACTCGAACTCGTCGCGAGCGGCTTCGAGCACGGCCTCGCGGGTCGCGGCCTTCTGGGAGGCCCGGAGGCCCGGCGTTTCGTGATTCGTGTTCACTGAACGTGTTTAACGAAATCCGACGGCGGGCGCAAGCTGACCTGTCAGCATGCCGCTCGTGTTCGCCGAACTCGTCGCGGTGCCGGTCGACCCTGCCTCGGAGCTGCGCGTCGGCGCCCGGTTCCAGCTGCGTGAAGAGACGCCGGTGACCATCGGCCGCTCCACCCGCTGCCGCCTCCGGGTCGACGCGACGGCGGGGCAGAACGTGTGCCTGGGCCTCGTCGGGGGTGTCGCGACGGTGTGGAGCGAGCCTGGCGTGCCGATTCCGTGTTCCTTGAGCGGCCGCCCCATCGAGCGCGAGCTCGCGTTGACGCTCCATGACGGAGACCACCTCATCTTCCCGTCGGGGCTGGTGCTGGCGCTGCGAGAGAAGCCCCTGGTCTCGACGCGGCATGAAGGGCTCGAGGCCACACTTGCGGCTCGCCCAGACGACGCCGCCGCGCTCGCCGTCTACGTCGACTTCCTCAAGGAGCACGCCGACCCGCTCGGAGAGTGGATGGTGAACGAGCGCAGGACCGTCGAGGCCGAACGACTGCGCGCGCTCGGGTCGCTTGCTGACAGCGCGCGCAGCCTCGCCCTGCACTGCACGTGGAGCGCGGGCGGCCTGCTCGTGGCGGCGTCGCTCGCCCGGCATGCGGTCGTCGGCACTCCGGGGCTCTTCTGGCACCTCGCCGAGCTGGGGAAGCTGCCCGTCGCCCGCGCGTTGAGCTCGCTCACCATCGACTACGTCATCGGCGCAGCGCCGCAGGGAGTGCGACCTCCGCGCGGCGTCACCACCTGGCCCACGCCTCCGCTGCTGGAGCACGTGGTGCCCGCCATCGTCGAGGCCCTCGCGACGGCGGCGTTCGCGCCCGTGCTGCGCCACCTCTCGCTCGGCGTCGCGGCGCATGAGCTCCCCGGCTCCGCGGCTCTCTTCGAACTCGCGCGGGTGCGCCTGCCGGCTCTGGAGGATGACGGGCTCTTCGAGGTCAGCACCCGCGCGACGCTCGAGGTGGTGTCGATGCCCGAGGGGCTGGTCGTCTTTCCGCACGCGGTCGGCTCGTTCGTCAGGCTCTCAGGCGACGCGCGCATCGGGGCCAGCTCGCAGTGCCAGGTGCTGCTGCGGGGACTCCGCGCTCCGGAGCTCGCGTGCCGCGTCGTGCGCCGCGACGAGGGCTGGGTCGTGCTCGCCGATGAGCAGGCGACCGAGACGGGCACGTCGCTGGTGAAGGTGAATGGGAGGCCGGTCTCTCATTCGGTGCTCCGGGTCGACGACCTGCTCGAGCCGCTCCCCGGCCTCGTCTTCCGCTTCCGCCTGACGCTCGACGACGCCGAACGCGCAGCGCGTGACCTCGGGTGACGCTGTGGCATAGGTGCGTGCCGTGGCGTCGTTTCAACTGAAGTTCTCAACCCCCGCCGAGTTCCTGCGTTTCTGGAGCGCCGCCGCCGCGTCTCGAAGTGCCTTCGTGCCCACCACCGAGTCGCCGGACATGGGCGAGGTGGTGTCGCTCGAGTTCGTCGTCGGGACGAAGCGCCAGAGCGTGGAGGTGGAGGTCGAGAGCGTCGAGAGTGACGAGCAGGGCAGGCCGGGCGTTCGCGTCGCGTTCTCGGTTCAGTCGCTCAACGTGATGGGCATCTTCGAACGCACCTTCGAGCCCGCGCCGCTCGACGAAGAGCCACCGACGGGCCCGGGGATGTTGGACGCCGAGCCTCCGACCGGGCCGGGTGTCCTGGGGCCTGAGCCAACCACGAGGCCAGGCGGTGACGTGAACGTGGAGCCCTTCGCCGGCCTGCTCGAGCCCGAGCCACCCACGCGCCCGGGCGGTCACGCCGTGAGGCCGGCGCCCGTCGCGATCTCCACGCCTTCTGCTCCGGGGCTGAGCATCGAAGTCGAGGCGCCGGAGCACTCACCAGCGCCTGTACGCCTCGACGCGATGAAGACGGTGGTCGTCCCGCCGAAGCCGTCGGTCTCGACACCCGCGAAGGCCGGGCCTCGCATCGACGTGGCGAAGCCAGTGACGGGGACTCCGCAACAGCTCTCGGTCTCGACACCCGCGAAGGCCGGGCCCCTCATCGATGCGGCGAAGCCAGTGACAGCGACTCCGCAACAGGCCTCGGTCTCGACGCCCGCGAAGTCCGGACCCCGCATCGATGCGGCGAAGCCAGTGACGGCGACTCCGCAACAGGCCTCGGTCTCGACGCCCGCGAAGGCCGGCCCCCGTATCGATGCGGCGAAGCCGGTCTCGACGCCATCAAGCCCAGGCTTGCGCATCGACGCAGCGATGCCGGTGACCATCACGCCGCAGCAAGCCTCGGTCTCCACACCAGCGAGCTCCGCGCCGCGCATCGATGCGGCCAGGCCGATGACCGTCACGCCGCAACAGGTCTCGCTCTCCACGCCAGCGAGCTCCGCGCCGCGCATCGATGCGGCCAGGCCGATGAGCGTCACCCCGCAACAGCCGTCAGCTTTGACTCCCTCGAGCCCTGGCCTGCGCATCGACGCGGCGAAGCCGATGCCAGTCCCGCCGCAACAGCCTTCGGCGAGCCCCGGCCTCCGCATCGACGCCGCCAGGCCCCTCTCGCTCGAAGCATCACCACCGGCTGACGTGCTCCCTCGCCCATCGAGTGAGTCCGCACTTCGTCGACCCATCGGGCCACTCGTCACCGCGCCGCCACCTCAGCCGCTCGCGTCTGCACCTCCGCCGGCCACGCTCGCGCCGCTCCCTTCCATGAGCGCGCCGCGGCCGCTCGGCAGTACGGGTTTCAGCGCCGCGTTCGTTCCCGGTGCGCTCGCGCCCCGCAATCCCGTCGACGGCCGGGTCGGTCGCATCGGCGAGCTGATGGGAAAGCTCGGGTTCCCTTTGAGTCCGGAGCGCGTTGCCCGCTTCGAGCAAGCGCGCGCTGCGCTCCCTGCTTCGATGCCCATCGCGTGGCTGCTCGGCGTCGAGTGGGTGCGCGCGTCGACGCCGCAGAGCTTGAGCGAGCTGGTGACGCTCCTCACCGACGTCTCGCAGAACAACGGCGGCGCGCTCGACGCCATCGGCACCACGGGCGCCACCGTCGTCTTCTTCGGGCTGGGCTCGCAGGGCGCGTGCGTGCTCGCGGCGCAGGAGCTGAGGGAGCGGCTCGAGGCGCTCGCCGACGGCCGCCCTGACGCCCCGTCGCTCAAGCTCGCCGTCGCCGGGAGCCGCCTGCGCGCCGACCCCGAGCTGCCCGTCGAAGGCGATGGGCTCTCGCAGCTCGCCTCGATGCTGCGGCGCGCTCAGCCCGGCCAGTGTCTGCTCGCGCGCAACCTCGCCCTCGGCGCGTCCGACCTCGTCGGCACCACCGCCACGCAAGAAGACGTGCAGCTCACGTCGCGCAAGCCCGTCCTGGTGCAGGGCATCCCCAGCGTTGGGCTCGAGCCGCTGCACAAGCTGCTGGAGCTGCGCGTCTCGTCGCTCGAAAACGGCACGGTGGCGCCGGTCATCGTCACGGGTCCACGCCGCTCCGGCAGAACGCACCTCGCGCAGGAGTTCGCCCGCCGCGCGCACAACATCGACACGCTCGTCGGCTTCACCTCGTCGCTCCGCGGCAACGGTCACCCGCTCTCCTCACTCGCCGAGCTCGTCTGCCAGCTGTGTCAAGTTCCCTTCGAGGCGCGGCACGAGGCGCTGGGGCCGGCGATGGATGCGCTGGGCGTGGCTCCGATTCGTCGCGAGGCCGTGTTGGTGGCGCTGCAGCTGGCGCCCACACCGGCGCCGTTCTCCGCTCGGCAGGTCGTCGACGCGCTTCGCCTGCTCCTCGCCGAGCTCTCGAAGGGCCGTCGCCGGGTGCTGGTGTTCGACGGGCTCGACCAGGCTGATGCTGGCTCCGTCGAGGTCGTCAGGGAGTTGCTGCAGACCCCCACGCGTCGAGAGCTGGTGGTGGCGCTCACCACCTCCGAGCAGGCGGCCACGCTCCCCGTCGAAGGCGTCCTCTCACTCCCGTCGCTCACGGCGGCCGAGGTCGACGGGCTGCTCACCACCGCGCTCGGCGTGGCACCGCCGGAACTCCGCGACGCGCTGCTGATGCGCACGCGTGGACTCCCCGGGCTCGTCGTCGACCTGCTGCTCCTGTCCATCGGCCGTGGCGCGCTGCGGCCGCGTGGTGAGTCGCTCGCCCTCGAAGGTGCGGTGCCGACCGTCGCACCGGAGCAGCTGCCGAAAGAGCGCCTCGCCGCCGAGGGCGCGCGGTGTGGACGGCTGCTCGAGGCGGTGTGGCTGCTTGGAGAACAGACGGACGCCGCCGCGGTCGCGCAGGTGCTGCCTGGCGTCGCGCAGGAGCTGTGGCCCCGGGCTGTCGTCTCGCGCGTCCTGGTGGGAACGGGCCAGGGCCGCGCGTCAGTGGCAGGCGCGTTCGAAGCGCTCGTCGCGTCCACCACCGTCTCAGGCCCCGGGCTCGCGATGCGCGCGCTCACCACGCTTCAGACGTCGGGTGGTCCGTCTCTCGCGAACGCCTCGCGGCTCGCGATGTTGCTCGAGCGCGCGCAGGAGCCCCAGAAGGCCGGCACGCAGTGGCGAGAAGTGGCCGCAAGGGCCGCAGCGGCGCGTGACTTCGAGCTCTCGGCGCGCGCGCAAGAAGGCATGGCACGCGTCCTTCGCCGTCACCCGCAACGGGACAGCGGCGTGGTGCTCTCGACGCGGCTGCAGCTCTGGTCTCGCGTCGCGGCGACGCGCCTGACGCTGGGCGACCTCGTCGGGGCGCGACGCGCGCTGAATGAAGGCCTCGACGCACACCCGCGAGGCGCGCCTTCCGACGCAGAGCTGAGCTTCGCGCAGTCGAAGGTGCTCGACGCCGAGGGCAAGGCTGACGAGGCGCGCGAGGCGTTGGCGGAGGCGCTGGCGTGCTCGAAGAATCACCCGGCCCGCGCCGCCGTGCTCGCCGCGCTCGCGCAGGCGTGTGAGGCGCGCAACGACAACGCCCGCGCGCAGGACTCATGGCACCAGGCGCTCGCCGCCGCCGACCCGTTCCTGCCGCTCGCGGCGTGGTTCGGCGAGGTGGACTTTCGGGGGCGCGTCGAGGCCCGCATCGGCGCGCTCTTCATCGTCGAGAACCAACCCGGCCGTGCGCGCACGTGGCTGGTGTCGTCGAGCGAGCGCTTCAAGGCGGCCAACGCGCCGCTCCACGCTGCGAGGGTGATGGCCAACCTCGGCGCGCTGTCGATGCAGACGAGCGCGTTCGCCGAGGCGACCCAGTGGTTCAGCGTGGCGGCGTCGACGGCGGAAGCGGGCGGTGACTTTCTCTTCCAGGCGCGGCAGCTCCTCTCGTTGGTGAAGGTGCTGGTGCGGCAGGCCGACCCACGGGCGACCGAGGTGGCGGCGGTGGCGCTCGGGCTCGCCGAGGCGCTCGCGTGGGACGATGGCGTGAAGGCGCTGCAGGCCGTGCTGGCGACGTAGGGCCCGTTGCTCCGGGTTCGCTGAAGAGGTCATACTCTGCCCAAGGAGGTCAGAATGACCCGTTCGCTCAGCATCGCCCAGTTGAAGGCTCACCTGTCGGAAGTGGTTGGAGAGGTGCAACACACTCGCTCCCAGATCGTCATCGAGAAGCATGGGAAACCGGTCGCCATGCTCGTGCCACTCGCGGGTGCTCGACCGGCGGGGCTGTTGGGCCTGGTCGGTGCGTTCGACGACGCTCCAGAATTTGCCGACGCGCTCGACCTGGTGGTGAAGGGGCGCCGCAAGGAAGGCCGCCGCAAGGTACCGAGGCTCAAGTGAAGTACCTCTTCGATACCGACGTCATCTCGACGTTGTTGCGCCGGAGTGAACTCACGAAGCTGCACCAGCGCATCGCTCGAGTCCCGCAGCGGCTGCAGTGCACCACCAGCATCACGCTGGCGGAGCTGAGCTACGGCGCGCACAGGGTGGGGAAGCTCGACCTGTACGAGCGTGCTCGGTCGATCGTCAACGACGTCGAGGTCCTGACCTTCGACGTCGCCGCCGCCGAACAGTATGGCCGCGTGCGCGCGCACCTGGAGCGGAAGGGGCTCAAGCTCGACGAGGCCGACCTTCGCATCGCCAGCATCGCGCTCGCCCGCGAGTGCACGCTCGTCACCGGCAACACGCGTCACTTCGCGCGGGTGCCAGCGTTGAAGGTCGAGAACTGGCTCGCCGACTGAAGGAGCACTCAGCTCGCGCGCTTGAGCCGCTCCCGGGCCACCGACAGCACGAGCGCCCGCAGCGTGTCGAACGCGAGCGGCTTGGTCAGCACCTCATCCATGCCCGCCTCGCGGCACGCGTCGAGGTCCTGCTGCATCGCGCTCGCGGTGATGCCGACGATGGCCAGGCGCTGGCCGAGCGTCGCTTCGTGAGCTCTCCACCGGCGGGTCGCCTCGAGCCCGTCGAGCTCGGGCATGTGCCGGTCCATCAACACCAGGTCGAAGGTGTCCTTCTCCAGCCGCTCGAGCGCCTGCAGCCCGTCCTCCGCCGTCACCGTCACCGCGCCGAGCTTCTCGAGCTGCGCGACGGCCACCGTGCGATTGATGGCGTTGTCGTCGACCACCAGCACCTTCAGGCGCACCGGCAGCGCGACGACGTTGTTCATCACCACCGGGGCCTTCAGCGTGTCGGTCGGTGCGATGGCGAGGCGGAGCACAGCCGTGAAGGTGGCTCCGGTGCCCGCCTGCGAGTCGACGATGATGCCGCCGCCCAGGCGCTCGACGATGGCGCGCGTGATGGACAGGCCGAGCCCCGTGCCGGCGATGCGGTGGTCTTCATTCACGCGCGAGAAGGGCAGGAAGAGCTTGTCCTGGAGCGCGGTGGAAATGCCCGGCCCCGTGTCCTTCACCGCGAGCGTGACGAGCATCACCTGGCCATCGGCCTCGGCGGCGAGCGAGACCGACACCGAGCCCGCCGAGGTGAACTTCACCGCGTTGCTCACGAGGTTGTGCACCACCTGTTGAAAGCGTCGCGGGTCGGTCCGCACGGGCGTCTTCGAGGCGCCGTCGACGGTGATGAAGAACGAGAGCCCTTTCCCCTCTGCGAGCGGCCGGTGCACCTGGCACGCGTTGACGAGCAGCGCATCGAGCCTCGTCGGCTCCTCCGTCACGTGGAGCTTGCCGGCCTCGGCTTTCGTCACGTCGAGCAGGTCGTCGATGAGCTGCGACAACAGCCTGCCGGACTCGGCCATCACGTCGAGCCGCGCGCTGGCGTTGGGTGACGTCGTCTCGGCGCGGAGCAATTCGGCCATGCCCAGCATGCCGTGCAGCGGCGTGCGCAGCTCGTGGCTGATGTTGGCGAGGAACCGCAGCTTCTCGCGGCTGGCGAGCTGCGCCGCTTCGGTGGCGTGCGCGAGGTCTCGCATGGTGCTCCGCGTCGCGAGGTCCCACAGGATGCCGAGCGTCGGCAGCACCACGAGGAGCGCCACCATTCGGCTCAAGACGTCTTCGAAGGTGACGGGGACGACAGGCGGCGGCGCCTCGCCCGCGGTGATGAGCGCGACTCCGGCCGTGGCCACCACCGCGTCGATGACGGCCCACCGCACGCCCAGCCGCGCGCCACCAATCAACAGCGCGAGCAACGGCATCACGCCGAGCCAGACCAGGTTCGAGATGTCTTTGTTGAAGAGGAGGCTCAGGCCGTAGACGAGCGTGCCGAACGCGGCGATGGAATCGGCCTGGAGCGTCGGGTTTCGAAAGCGCCGCCACAGGCCCAGCCACGCCAGCTCGAACAGAATGCCCACGCACATCATGGCGACGTTGGGCCAGCGGCTGAACCACAGGTACGTGAGCGCCTGCACCAGGGACGCGACGACGGCCGCCACGCACAGCGCCGAAACGAAGCGACCCCTCCACTGCCCCTCGGTGCTCGCGTCCGGAGGGGTGCGCGCCAGCTGGTCGAGGCGATTCCACATGGCTGTTTCGTCAACGCTCCTGACAGAACCCCCAGCGAACCGCCACCGGGCTGATCGGACAATGCAGGTATGCTGCCGCACCTGGCGACCAGACTTTCCGAGTGGATTCAGCAGCTTCCGGACATGCTCCGGGGGCGTGGGCTGGGCTTCGGCGGGGTGCTCGAGACTCGGCTGGGTGCCGGCGACTCGCTGCAGAAGGCCCTCGAGGGTGCGCTGCCCCGGCTTGGCGCGGTGTGCGTCACCCAGGCGCTGAAGGCCGAAGACGGGCCCGTCGCGCTGGTGTGTGTCGACCTGCTCTCGAGCCTCGCCGATCAGCTCCAGCTCGCCTCCGCCCAGCTGTCGTGGGTCGAGCAGCCGTGGGCGCAGTGGACGTCAGCGCGCCTTCAAGACTTCGCCGCGTCCCTCGAGAACGACGTGGTGCACACGCACCTGGTGAACGCGGTGCTGGCCGAAGCGGCCGTGACCAGCGAGCTCATTCCCATCGAGGTCAAGACCATCAACCGCAAGGCGCTCGAGAAGCGCGTGGTGCAGGTGCTCCTGAGCATGCGCTCCACCGTCTTCACCCGCGCCGACCTGGCGCAGACCGCCTCGACGTTGGGCCGGGCGGTGCCGTCGCGCAATCGCCTCGCCGACGCCTGAACGGCTCCTCAGCGCTTCTCTTCGGTCTCTTTGCGCTGTGACGCGAGCGCCGGGAACAGCACGTAGTTCTCGAGGTGCACGTGCTCCAGCGTGTCGGCCTCGAGGCCTTCGAGCTGGTGGTAGAGCCCGCGCACGCTCGAGTCGGCCCACTCGGGCGGCTTGTAGTCGTTGGTGAGCTGACGCAGCTCGCTGAGCAACGCGCTGGTGCGGGCGTGGTCGGTCTTCGACGCGGCGGCCTCGGCGATCAGCTCTTCCTTCGACATCGAGTGCTCGAGCAGCGCGGGGAACAGCATCACCTCTTCGTGCTCGATGTGCGGCTCGAGCAGGGCGCGCAGCGAGTGCACCACTTCCCGAATGCGGGTGAGCGGGGCCTCCCGCCCGGCGTGTACGCGCTCGACCTTGATGGCGAGCCCCTCGGAGACCGACAGCACGTCACGCAGGAAGCTGTGGTGGCGGGCGACGATGTGGAACATCAGCGCCGCGGGAGACATGGCGCGCGGGTCGGTGAAGGGGCGTTGATCAGGGCTCTGCACGGCGCGGTGCAGGTCGTTCAGCACCACCTCGACCGAGGTGCCGTTGAGCTCGCACACCTGCTCGAGGGTCAGGCTGCCCTTGGCGCTGAAGTCGATGCGGTGCCGGCGGAGCACCGGCGCGATGGCCGAGTGCTCGAGCACCAGCTCGGCGATGGCTTCGCTGCGATGAAAGACACGGCCCGTCTCCAGCTTCACGGTCACGAGCAACTCCGGATGAGAGGAGCCGTGACGATGTTCCGTTTCTTGACCGTCGACAAGGCAAGTCCCCAAACAAAGCGTGAAAGCGGGTGGGCACGCGGCTACCTCGCACCTCATGAAAGCGCTCATCGTCGGAGCCGGCCCGGGCGGTCTCTCAGCCGCCATCAACCTCGCGGGCCTCGGGCTCGACGTCACCGTCCTCGAGAAAGAGTCGATTCCAGGCGGGCGCATGCGTGGCCTGAAAATGGGCGCGTACGACGTCGACACCGGTCCCAGCATCATGCAGCTGCCGCAGGTGCTCGAGGGCATCTTCCGCCGCGCCGGCAAGCGCATCGAAGACTACGTGACGTTGAAGCGGCTGCCTGAGAACACGCGCCTGCACTTCTGGGACGGCTCGCGGCTCGACACGCACTGGGACCAGGAGAAGATGAAGGCCGAGCTGGCGCGGCTCAACCCCTCACTCGTTCCGGCGTACGAGAAGTGGTTCGAGTTCTCGAAGCAGAAGTACTTCGTCGCCTACGAGAAGTTCATGGCGCACCCGGCGGATAACGTCGGCTACTACAACCCGCTGCGGCTGCTCCCGACGCTGAAGTTCAAGCCGTGGCAGACGCTGTACTCGCACCTCGACGGCTTCTTTCACGATGACCGCGTCTCGTACGCGTTCAGCTACCCGTCGAAGTACCTCGGGCTGCACCCGACGACGTGCTCCAGCGTGTTCGGCGTCATTCCGTTCCTCGAGCTCGCCTTCGGCGTCTGGCACGTGATGGGTGGGTTCCGCGAATTGGCGAAGGGCATGAAGCGCTGCGCGGAAGACCTCGGCGCGACGTTTCGCATGTCGGAGCCCGTCGACGAGGTGCTGGTCGAGAACGGCGAGGCGAAGGGCGTGCGGCTCGCGTCGGGTGAGGTGTTGTTGGCAGACCTGGTCGTGGTGAACGCCGACCTGCCCTATGCGGCGCAGCGCCTGGTGCCCGAGAAGTGGAGAGACGGCACGCGCCTGTCGAACGCGAGCCTGGGCAAGGCGAAGTACAGCTGCTCCACCTTCATGCTCTACCTGGGCCTCGACACGGTCTACCGCGAGCTGCCGCACCACCTCATCTACCTGTCCGACGCCGCGCGCCGCACCGACCGGGCCGCCCTGGAGGACCGTGAGCCCAACCTGGACGACCCGCCGTTCTACGCGCTCAACCCGCAGGTGACCGACCCGGCCGGCGCGCCGAAGGGGCACTCCACGATGTACGTGCTGGTGCCGACGCCGAACACCGGCGGGCCGCACGACTGGAAACGCATCGAGGCCGAGCTGACGAAGAAGGTGCCGCAGTGGCTCGAGAAGGTCGGCGCGAAGGACGTGGCGAAGCACATCGTCGAGCAGCGCGCCTTCACCGCCGAGACGTGGCGTGACGAGTTCAACGTCTTTCGCGGCGCCGTCTTCAATCTCTCACACACGTGGCTGCAATTGGGCCCGCTGCGCCCGAAGGTGAAGTCACCGCACGTGAGGGGGTTGTACTGGGTTGGCGGCGGCACGCACCCCGGCTCGGGGCTGCTCACCATCATGGAGAGCGCCAACATCGTCGGGCACCACGTCGCGCCGCTGGTGGGCAAGACGTTCGCGTCGTGGCCGCAGGTGCCGCCGATGGGCAGCCTGCCGACGAGCGACGGCATGGTGGGCCCGCGCAGCGCGGCGTGAGAAGCTGACGCCTCATGTTCGGAGTCCTCGTCGTCGCGACCCTCACCGCCGCTCAACCCATTCAGCTCGCCTCGATGGGCTTCACGCAGGTGAAGGTTCCAAAGGCGCTCCTCGCTTCGTTCGAAGAGACGTTCGCAGCGCGCCTGAGCGAGAGCGGGGCGCTTCGCGTCACCACCCAGCGCGACATCATCACCGCGCTCGGCGTGGAGCGGCAACGCCAGCTGGTGGGCTGCGCCGAGGAGTCGTCGAGCTGTCTGGCCGAGCTGGCTGGAGCGCTGGGCGCCGAGGGCTTCGTCACCGGAGACGTGTCGCAGGTCGGCCGCGTGCTGCAGCTCAACGTGAAGATCATCTCGCCCGCTGGGAAGACGCTGTACTCGGCGCTGCGACGGGTGGCGACGGCCGAGGCGATGCTGCTGGAGCTCGACGCGGTCGCGGCAGACGCGGTGCCGAAGCTGACCAGCGTGTTGCGGCCGGTGGTGCCGGTCGAGGCGCCACGCGCGGTCGAGGTCGTCGCTCCTGTGGCGAAAGGCCCGAGGCGACCGAACGTCGGCGCGTGGGTGGTGGTCGGCGTCGGCGGCGCGCTCGTCATCGCAGGGGCCGTCGCTCAGGGCCTCGCGGTCTCGCGCTTCAACATGCTCGACGATCTGTCGACGCCGGTGCCTTCGGCGGTCGCGCTGCGAGACCAGGGCAAGGTGGAGCAGACGTTCGGCCTGTCGTTGCTCGGCGGTGGCGCGGCCTGCCTCGTCGCGGGGGTGGTGTGGGCGGTGCTGGGCGGCTCCGATGAAGTCGTGCCGAGCGCCTGGCTGACGACCGGCGCGCAGGGTTTCGCCGTCTCAGGGAGGTGGTGAGTGCGACGCGCGTGGTGGCTGGGCGTGCTGCTGGTCGCGTGCGATTTCGACGCGGCGTACGAGCGGCGCTGTGACGCGGGGCTGTGCGCTTCGTCGGGTGGAGGGTTGTCGGGCGGGCAGGGCGGCGGCTCCATGGCCGGTGGACAGGGCGGTGGCGCGACGGCAGGCGGGCAGGGCGGCGGGGCCTCGTGCCCGACGCCATTGACGCTCGAGCTCAACGTCGTGACGCGTTCGCCCATCTCGGCGACGGCGTGCGTGCACCTCGACATCGCCCTCAAGTGCCAGGGCGTGCGGATCGACGCGGGCGTGCCCATTGATCTGCGGGTGAACAACAGGAGCAATGCGCTCAATCGACCGGCCACGCTCTTCTCGAACTCGACCTGCTCCAACGCACCACCGTTCGGCTTCACCACCGGTGACGTCTATTTCAACAGCAAGGTCGCCGGTCAGATTCACATGTTCGGCAGCTACGAGATCGTCGTTGATGCAGGCGTGTCTGCGTCGCGGTTGGTGCATCTGGAGCCACAGATCGCTGGTTCCATCGCCATGGTGCTGCTGCCCATCAACACCTGCCTCAGCTTGCCGCCGATCTCGTTCATCGGTTCGAACGACGCGGGTCCGGTGCTGGCGCCGGGGCCGCAGAAGTTCACTGGCACGTTGACTGGGCCGCTGATGCCGTGTGGCCCGACAGAGGTGTTCGTCGGCGGAGAGGAGTCGGCGTCGTCGGTGACACCTCAGGTGATGGCAACGCGGCCTGAGACTTCGAGCTCCGGGATCATGCTCTATGGCGACGCCGGCCAGGTGTCGTACCTCGTGAGGCCCTGCGTCAACGATGGTGGCATCGTGTCGATGGCGCCGCTGTGCTGCCAGCCTTCGGGCACGAGCCTGCTCGATAGCGGCGTCATCTGTCTGTGATGGCCTGCCCGAAGTGAGTCAGCGCTTCTCGAGGCGGGCCCGCACCAGCGCGTCGAGCGAGAACCGGCCCGGCCCGCCGAGGAGCACCAGCACGCTGATGACGAGGTAGAGCGTGGCGAGCTCCCACTTCCCGAACGGGTCGCCCTGCGAGATGTGGCGATACATCGCGACGACCATCGTGCAGGCGATGCCGAACGACGCGATGACCGAGAGGAGGCCGACCGCGAGGCCGAGGCCTCCGAAGAACTCGGCGACGGCGGCGAGGAACTGGAAGATGGGCGGCGTGTCGGCGCCCAGCCAGTGAAACGGGTTCTGCATCTTGCCCCAGCCGTGTGAGGCCATGGCGAGGCCGGCAGCGCCGCGGAGCAGGAGCAGGCCAACGGACGCAGGCGTCTCGGGCGGGGCGGGGAGGAGGAGGTCGCGGAGGTTCATGGGTTGGGCGCGGGAGAAGACGTTGCTAGGACAGTACCTCCATGATCCCCCCCCCGCCCTCGGAAGTGACGCAGCAGCTCGAAGAACTCCGTCGTGAGCTGGAGCAGCTCAAGCGCCGGTCGACGAGACCGCGGTGGGTGGTGTTGGTGGTGGCGTCGCTCGTGGTGGCAGGGGTGGCGCTGGCCCAGCCGGCGCTGTCGACGTTTGCGCCCGACGCTCCGGCGCTGGCGTCAGAGGTGAACGGCAACTTCACGAGCGTCGCGGCGTTCACGGTGCCTCCGGGAGCGGTGATGCACTTCGACCTGGCGTCCTGCCCGGCGGGGTGGTCGCCGTTCGCAGAGGCCACGGGCCGGTTGCTGATGGGTCGGCCGGGTTCGGGCACGTTGAAGCAGACGTTCGGAGCGGCGCTCGCGGGGAACACAGTGCCAGTGCACGGCCACTCGACCGGCGTGGCGGGCGGCCACACGCACAGCGGCAACACGGGGAACTGGGCGGGCTGGCGGACGACGACGATCAACTACAACGCCGTGCCCGGGTACGTGTCGTCGTACCACATCGTCAGCAACCTCGAGATCGCCGGCGCGGGAGACCACACCCACGCGGTGGCGACCACGAACGCGAGTGATGTGTTGCCGTATGTGTTTCTCACGCCGTGCCGGAAGAACTGAGGCGGTTCAACGCAGCGCTGCCTTGATGGCGAGCGCGAGTCTGCGAGCGAGCTCGTCTCCGTGGTGGCTCCGAATCGCATCGAGGAAGACGGCGAGGAGCGGGGCGACGCTCGAGTGGTGGGATGGCACACTCGCGTGGGCCTTTGCGGTGCGCTCTGCGTCGTCGAGCGAGAGCACAGAGGTCGAGAGCGGTGCTTCGGTGATCTCGAGGTCTCCGTAAAAGACGCCGTCGAAGTGAATGAGCGACTTGTCGGTGTTCAGCTCGAAACACGTCTCGTCATTCCAGAGTTCGAGGGCGTCGCAGTAGGTGGCGTGAAAGGTGTCGAAGGGCCCGATGGTCGGGCCATCGGTGCCCCAGTCGGTGAGGACGTCAGACGGGTCGGCGCGGCCGTGAAAGAGACGCAGGTAGAGCGGCATCGATCGAACCTGGCCAGGGACGAAGCCGAATGCCAGAGCTTGAGTGCGGCTATTTCTTCCTGAACAGGGCGAACAGTTTGTCAGGCAGCATTCGTTTCAATCGCCACTGCACGGTGATGGGCTTCTCAGCTTCCCCCCACTCTTTGAAAGTCACCAGGCCGCAGTAGACGAACGGGCACGAGTTCCCCTTCGCGTCCTTCTTCTGCTTGCGAATGAACAGGTGAACGTCGACACCCAACTTTTCATGGTCGTGGATCAGCCTGCCGTGTTTGTCGGACTTTCGCGTGCGGTTCTGGCTTTGCCATTCGAAGAGATCCGGCCCCAGGAAGTGGTCCCCGTAGTCGAAGTCCCCGTGCATGTCCTTCTTGTCGATCGTGACGAGCAGGAAGAGGTGCTTCGGCGACGCTGAAGGCCGCGCAACGAAGCCGACGTTCCAGATTGCCTCGCTGAACTGGTCGCCGAAGAGGCCTGGAATCTGTTCTCGCGAGTAGCTTCGCCAGAGTTCGACTTCCTGCCCTGAAGCTGCGAGCCGTTCGAGTACCCATGAATCCTCGCGCTTCACGAGGGAAACCTGGTGATGCGTGCCGGGGAGTCCAGCGTCGGACCCGAACCACTCGCGGAGAATGGCAGAAAGCTCGTTCGCCTTCTCGCCAGGGAGTCGAACAACGTTCAGCGCGACCTTGACGAAGTTGGCCTCATAGGAACGGCCGTTGATCTGCAGCGGAGTCCATCCCGATGGCAGTCCTTCGCGATTGCTTGGGTAGAACAGAATCGGCTTCCCGCTCGCGTGGCTGACGTTCAGAATGAACTGGCCGAGGACAGCCTGCCGCTTCCGGAAATACTCAGCCAACCGCCAATCCAAGATCTCGCGAATCAGGTCGTGGGCGCCTTCCACTGCAGACGTGACCAGCCGCAGCCGAAAGGTCCCCGCTTCGTACGAGAAGAACGACTTTCCTCCCGTTCCGTCGCCTGTGACCCAAGCATCAATTGGGTTCTCTTCGAGGCTCTTCCGGAGGGAGCGCTCGCTCGAAAGCGCTGCGCCGAAGTCAGCCCGGAGCCTGGGATCATGGGTGGCCAACCGTTCCACCTCGGTGGTCAATTCGCCTATCCCGGCGCCTTCTCCCGGGATTCGGCCGAGATTGAGCATGGCTTGGACGACGACCATCTTGAAGCTGCGCGTCATCGGCGTGTCTTCAAGAGCTGAGAGGAACTCTGACAAGTCCTCGTGTGCCTTCGCCTTGGTCGCCCCAAGGTCGCCCTGCTTCTCGACGAACTTCAGCCACGAGCCGTGCTTCTGACGGGCACTCCGCGGGTTGTACCCATCGTGCAGACACTGAAGCGCAGTGGGCCGCACGTCTCGTCGTTCCTTGAAGTCGCGGTAGTAGTCGAGGAGTGCGTCCTGAATGGCTTTGGTGGGCAGCCGGAGAAGGGCCCGCATGATCTCGATCGCCTGAAGTTCGTAGGTGACCGAACATCCGGGCGGCAGCTCGAATTCGCCCGCCTCTATCTTCTGCAGCGCGACGTTCAGCTCAGAGTCCGTGCCCGGAGGAACTTGGAGCAGGGTTCTCGCCTTCAGCAGGAAAATTCTGTGATTTCCAATGTAGTCGATGACCGTGAGCCGTTCTTTGCCGGGGCTCGTGCGCAGACCACGACCGAATTGCTGGAGCCAGATGATCGCCGACTCTGTCGGTCGCAGCATCATGACCGTGTCGATGGCAGGCAAGTCGACACCTTCGTTGAACATGTCGACTGCGAAGACCACTTTGAGCGAGCCCTCTCCCAAGCGGTCGAGTGAACCCTGACGAGGATCGGATTCAGCGCCACTATGGACCGCGGCACACGGCACGCCGGCACGCGAGAAGAAGTCGCGCATGAAGTTCGCGTGCCGTTGAGAAACGCAGAACGCGAGGGTGCGCTCGCCCGCTCGTGCTCGCCATTGTTCGAGAGCATTCTGGGCCCGTGTCTCAGTCGCTGCAGCCGACGAAAGCTCCTCCGGGTCGAACCACGTGCCAGTCCATTTCATGCCCCGGTAGTCGATGGTGTCAGGAACGCCGAAGTAGGCGAACGGTGAAAGCAGGCCGAGCGAGATGCCTTCAATGACGTTGCACTCGAAGACCAAGTTCTCCTGACACAAGGAAAGCAGGTCATCACCGTCGGTTCGGTGCGGCGTCGCCGTCAGCCCCAAGAGGAACTTCGGGTCGAAGTGATCGATCAGTCTGCGGTACGTCCTTGCCGCTGCGTGGTGGAACTCGTCCACGACGATGTAGTCGAACGCGTCACGCTCGAACGTGTCCAGGTGCGCCTGTCTGCCCAAGGTCGCAATGGAGGCGAAGATCACTTCGGCGTCGCGCTCGTTCTCTTCTCCATCGTAGCGACCGAATGAAGCGCCTGGCCTGACGCGCCGGAAGGTCTCGAGCGCCTGCGTGAGGATTTCTTCGCGGTGCGCGACGAAGAGCACTCGCTTGAATTTCGCGGCGTCGAAGGCTGCCAGCCAGGTCTTCCCCAAGCCCGTCGCCATGACGACGAGGCCAGCGCGATAGCCCTCGGCGCGAGTGTTCTCGAGTGCTGCCATCGCCCGGACTTGCACGGGATTCGGCGGTGGAGGCGGCACCGTCAATTCAACCTCAGCGTCCGCCACCTCGAGCGGTGAGTCGAAGACGCGCTCCCGCCGACGAGCCTCGTACTCGCGAAGCCACTGCTCATCGATAGTCCGAACGGATGAATTCGTGAACAGTGCCTCGAACGCGTGTTGGGTCTGCCGGAATCCCTCTGGGTCGCGAGCCGTGACGACTCGGTAATTCCATTCAACACCTTCGAGCAGCGCGGAGTCCGAGATGTTGGAGCTGCCGATGAAGGCGACGCCATCACGGTTCTCGCTCGACGTTGCGATGTAGACCTTCGGATGAAAGCTCGTTCCCGGACGATGAAACACACGAAGGTCGACGCTGGCGTTGGGGAAGGCGAGCAACAGGTCTCTCAGTGCACGCAGCGCTTCAGGATCCGTGATGTCGAGATAGTCGCCAGTGACCAACCGAAAGCGACCACCCCGGCGCAGCAGATCTCTCAAGTGAGGGAGGAGACGTCGCACTCCGCTCTGCATCACGAACGCAACTGCGACATCGAAGTGCTGCGCACGTTCGAGCTCACGGGCGAGCAACGGGAGCAGCGGCGAATCCGCGCCGGTCGTCAGAAGTGGCTCGACCACCGGCTTCACCAGGCCTGGATACAGTCGCTTCGACGGAATCACGTTCCGGACACCACCTCGAGCGTCGGGGACGTCGCCGGCGCGCCGGGGAATCACGTGCAAATGGAGATGCGGAATCGTCTGGCCGGCGTGCTCTCCCACGTTCACACCGAGGTTGAAGTCGACGACCGCTGGGTAGCGTAGACGGATCTTGGAGCGCGCGATCTCGATCGTCGTAGTCAGCTCGGCGCGTTCTTCGTCGGTTGCGTCGAACCACGTGGCGCGATGAGCACGCGTCACGATCAAGACGTGCCCGTCCGAGACGGGAAATGCGTCCCAGAGTGCTCGAACGAGGCGGCCTTCGTGAAAGACGACGTCCTCGAACGGTGTGCAGAATGGGCACCTCCGCAGATCTTCAACTGTCACGCGACACCCCCTCGGTAATGATCAGGCGGCCACTCAAGCCAGCCGCCACGCAGTCAGCGCACCGCCAGGTTGACACAGGTCGCTTCGCGACCCTCACGAAGTCACACACTGAGCACTCATGTCGGAACAAGCGCGTGCTCACCTTTCGAGTACGCCCCGCGACCTTGAGCCGAGTCTGTGGCTTCGCGCCGATCGCCAAGAGCAGCCCCTGCCAGGTCCCTCCATGGTGTCGTTCATCGGTCACGCCCAGTCGGGCGACCGCGATGTGGGCGAGTTCGTGCCGGAGAACGTCTCGGAGCTGGCTCCTCGTCGTGATGGCCGTCGAGAGAGTGACTCGTTGGCGCCTCAGGTCCGCGCGACCGATGCTTCTGCGAAGCCTGCTGCTGAAGCGAACTTCCACATCACGCAGCTCGATGCCCCATGCCCTCGTGAGACGAGCTGCTTCGCGCCGAATCAGCGAGCTCGCTTCCGTGGACGGCGTCGTTTGGGTCGCGAACCGCAAGAGGGAGACAGTGTATTGCCTCGGGCTCACTCCGAGAACGATGACGCGGCGGCGCGACCGAGCCCCTCGACCACGCTCGTGAACGCATCGGCCGTTCTCAACTTCCCCTTCCCGAACTTCTTCGCGAACAACCGCTGCACCGCCGGCACCTGCGACGAGCCTCCCGTCAGGAACACCGAGTCGATGTGCAGCCCCTTCGGCAACCGCTCCATCAACTCATCCGTACACGCCTCGAGCTCATCAATCAGGTGCGCCGACGCGGCCTCGAACGCCTCGACCGTGATGGTCTCGTGTATCGAAATGCGCGCCTCTTCGAAGTCGATACGCGCCGTCTTCTTCGTCGACAGCTCCACCTTCGCCTGCTCGATCGCGCGGTAGAGCCGGAAGCCGAGGTTCTCCATCACCAGGTCTTCCAGCGCCTGAATCGCCGGCAGCCGGTCGCTCGACTTCAGCATCGTGTCGATGAGCTCCCGCGTCGTCTTCTCGCGAATCAGTGACATCTCGTTCCACGAGAGCAGCCGGCTCGAGATGTACGTCGGCATCGGCATGCGCTGCGAGCCCATGCTCACCGCGTACGTCGAGCCCTGCCCGAAGTACGGCAACAGCGCGCTCTTCATGATGGCCGAGTCGAAGCGGTCTCCACCCACGTACACACCCGACGACGCGACGACGTCGTCACGCCGGTCCGCCCGCCCCCGCCGCGACGGCCCCAGGTGCATCACCGTCAGGTCCGTCGTGCCGGCGCCGAAGTCGGCCACCAACACCGCCTCGTCCTTCTCCAGCGTCGCCTCGTACGTCAGCGCCGCCGCGATGGGCTCGATGACGAACCGGATGCCGGAGAACCCCGCCAGCTCCGCCGCCTTCCGCAGCCGCTCCTCCGCGAACGCGTCGACCTTCGGGTCCGCCGAGAAGCGCGCCGGCCGGCCGAGCACCACCGACGCGACGTCCGCTCCCGCCGAGTCGGACGCCAGCGAACGCACGCGCCGCAGGAACACCGCGATGAGCTCCTCCAGCGACAACGTTCTGCCGCGCAGCTGCGTTCGCGTGAACGTCGTCGCCGGCAACCACGTCTTCATCGACTGAATGAAGCGCCCCGCGTTGTCCTCCTGGTAGCGCTCGATGGCCGCGTGCCCCGCCAGCGTCTCTTTCGAGTCCTCGGGGAAGAACAACACCGAGCGGAACAGCCGCGGCGAGGGCGCCGTCACGTCGAGCTTCAACACCTCTCCACTCGGGAGCGCGACCGCCGTGTTGCTGGTGCCGAAGTCGAGGCCGCAGACGAGCATCGGCAGGCCTGTACCACTGCGCTGGTCGAAGAGAGACGCTATGCTCGAGCCTGCCGTCAAGCCCCCTGCAACCCTCGGAATGCTCAGCGCCAACCCGCCCCATCGCTCGTTCTTTCGGGAGCGGCTGCAGCGACTCGCGGGCCCTCGGGGGCTGGAAGACTGGCTGGTCGAGGAGGCCAACGTTCGAGGGCATCTGGGTGCGGTAGGCACCTCGGTGCCGGAGCGCGAGCCGACCCCGGGACTCTCAGATGCCGACCTCATCGTCGCGCTGCTGATGCCGCACAGCGAAGTCGACGGGCGGCTCTTCAAGCTCGTCGTCCGCATGCTGCAGCGGGCACACATCGACCCCACGCTGCTCTGGTTTCACGCCCGTCGTGAGCGCGCCGACCGGGTGTTGTACTGGTTGCTCGACCTGGTTCCAGAGAGCGAGCGCACCCAGCAGCTCGTCGCGTTCATCGACGCCTGCCCAACGCCGCCCCGCGGCGATGTCGGAGCGGTGCTCTCTCCGCAGTGGCGAGCAGCCTGCCGCCCCGTCGTCCTCACGGGCCTGCAGAGGCTGTCGGTGTCTTGCCTCGGGCCAGTCGACCTCGCGCTCACCAAGATGGGTCGCGCCGACGACGCCGACCTCGCGGTCGTCGCGTTTCTCCTGAAGACCCGGCAGCTCGACCCCGAAGCGCTCCGACGCGCCATCGAGGTCGCCGTCGTACCGCCCGAGTACGCAGAGCTCTTCGTCGTAGCAACGCCAAAGGTGCTCACATTGCTCGACGGCGCGTGAGCGGAGCGCGCTGCTCCATGCCGTTCACGACTGTCAGGCGCTTCGCGCGAAGGTCTCAGGGGGCACCGTGCTACCCACTGCCTTCATGAATCGAGCGATTCTGCCCTCCGCGCTGCCCACCCTGCGTCCTCCAGCGCTCCTCGAGGTGCGGCGCGCAGCGACCGTCGCGCCAGCACCCTCCGCCAGCCGTCCACTCCCGCTCCCCACTGACACGTTCGTCGCACCGGCGGTGCGGCCGAGCACGGACCTGGCCGCCAATCTGCCGCTCGACGTGGAGGATGCTGCGTGGCGGCAGCTCACCCGCTCTCCCTCGACCTTCGTTCAGCTGGGCTTTCCAGCCAACGGGCGCGAGGCGCTCGTCGCCTACGCCGTCTCGCGCTCGCCGCACTACGCGGCGTACGCCCATGTTGGCGTCTGGGAGCGCCCCGGCTTCGCTTCCACGCTCCTCGCCCGGCACCCGCAGATGTTTCAATACCTGCCCGAGCCCGTGCGCGCGCGACCGGAGCTGGCCAGACTGGCCCTCGAGGGTGGCATGCCTGCGTCGCTGATTCCGCTCGCTGCCTTCGAAGCCGACGCGAGTCTGGCGACGTTCTCGCTCGAGAAGGACGCGGTGAACCTCACCGACCTCCCCGAGTCGCTGCGCACAGACCCTGCGCTGGTGGCGCTGGCGCGCACGCAGCTGCTCGAGCACGGCAGTCAGACGCCCTACGTGCTCGGGTACCTGCCGGAGCTCGCTGGCGACAAGGCGTTGGTCGTCGCCCGTCTGCGCGTTGCCCCTTCGGAGCTCGGCTACGTCGAGCCCGCGCTCCTCGAAGACCCCGACGTGCAGGCCTCGCTGCGGGAAGCACTGCTGGCGAATCCTCCGCTGCTCCTTCCAGGCACGGCGCTGTGGCTCCTGCCCGAGGCCATGCGTGAGGACCCGGCGCTCGAGCGCGTCATCGCGCAGTTCGGCGGCATCGCAGCCCTGACGGAGCGCCAGCTCTCCCGCCCCGAGCTCGTCGCGCTCGCCGCGGTCGCGACGGCCGGGTACTACGAGCAGCTCGCCGCGCCCTGGTCGTCGAACCTGCACCTCGCGAAGGCCTTCCTCGAGCACACGACGGTGCAGCACGACGAAGACGACAAACCCGTCGGCCCGGTGTTGATTTCCCGCATTCCAGAGGCGCTCCGCGCAGACCCGCAGCTCGCGGTGGCGGCCATCATTCGTGACCCGCGCAGCTTCGTCGAGCTGCCTGCCACGCTGCGAGACGACCCCACCGTGGCGAGCGTCGCGCTCGCGCTCGACGGCCTGCTCGTGGCCCACGCGGGCCCCACGGTGCTGGCGAACGAGCGGTGCATCATCAACGCGCTTCGCTCCCAGCCCACGGCCATCACGTTGCTTCCCCCCGAGCTCCAGGTGTCGCCCGAGCTGTGGGAGCGGGTGCTCCGAGTCGCTGACACGCTCGCGCCCCACGTTCCCGCCCAGGTGCCCAACCGCGTCGCCCTCATCGCGCGTCACGCACCGCGCTCGCTCACGTTGGCCGATGCCGTCGCCGCAGCCCCCGGGTGGGCCACTCGCCCTGATGACGTCGCCCGACTGGTGGCCCACTTCGGGCCCGACCAGGTGCTGGGCCAGGTCTCGCCCGCGCTGCTCGCTGACCCGGCCGTGGCGCGCCGGCTGGTCGAGGTGCACGGCGCGAGCTTCGAGTTCCTCCCTGCGGCGCTGCAGGCCGACGAAGCCATCGCCAGGGCCGCCGCGAACGACCCGCGGGCGTATGGGACGTGGGGCTCGAAGCTGCCTCAGCGCCGGGAGTGGGTCGTCGGAGCCCTCGAGCGAGACCCCGCCCTGTTTCCCCAGCTGTCGCCTTCGCTGCGCGCCGACCGGCAGGTGGCCTTCACCGCCGTCGCGCTCGACGCCACGCAGCTGGCGAAGGTCGAGCTTCCGCTGCGCGACGAGCCCACCTTCCTCATCGAAGCCGCGAAGGTGAACCCCCTGGTGCTCTTCGAGCTCGGGCCGACCCACCGCGCTTCACTCCTCGGCCAGGATGCCGGCCTGGCGGCGAGCTGGCAGGCGCTCGAGAAGGACCTGTCGGGGCTCGGCATCCACTCGCTCGAGCGTTTCCACGGGAAGGGGGCCCTGCTGGAGCAGATTCTCGTCAACAGGCGCGCTGGCCCCGAAGACACGCGGCCCATCGCAGTCATCGTCTCGTCGAGCGAGGACTGGAACGGCGGCATCGCGGCGGGCAACACCATCGAGCAGCTCACCCAGCACTACCGCGTCATGTATTACGAGGCCGACTCCGAAGGGCACGTGGTGCAGGCGCTCCGAAACGCCACCCGTTTTCAGAAGGCCGAGGTGCTGGTGGTCGCGGCGCACGGCTCGCAGGGCGTGGCGGCTTTCGGCGCGAGCGACCCGCGGCTGTCGGGCCAGGACGGCCCCTCGGCGGCGACGCTCGACTTGAATGACCAGAACCTGTTCGCGCTCCACGGCTTGCGCGAGCGCCTCGCACCAGAGGGGCACGTCGTGATGATGAGTTGCTCCACCGGGCACGGGCGGAACGCAGGCGACAACATCGCCAACCTGATGGTGCGCATGTTCCCTCAGGCGAACGTGTGGGCGCCGACCGAGCCCACCAATGTCGACTTCCGCCTCGACGCGCAGGGGCGGTTCCGCCACCCCGGCTTCGCGTACTCCGACGGCGTCGGCGGCATCACCTACCACGTGCCCCCACGCACCAGCGGGTAAGGCAGCCGTCTCGGTGTCAGGCGCTGCGCTGGGGCTATGCTCCAGCGCTCAAGATGCCGTCGTACGACCAGGCCATCGGCTCCATCATCGCGGGCAAGTACCGCGTCGTCGGCACCCTCGGGCAGGGCGGCATGGGGAGCGTCTACGAGGCCATCAACGACGCCGTCGGCAAACGCGTCGCCATCAAGCTCCTCGACGCCTCGCTCGCCGACCACCCCGAGTTCGCCCGCCGCTTCGAGCTCGAGGCCAAAGCCGCCGCTCTCATCGACCACCCCGGCATCGTCGACGTGCTCGACATGGGCCAGACCGACGAGGGCGTGCCCTTCATCGTGATGGAGCACCTGCACGGCATCACCATGCGCACGCTCTCGAAGACCGACGGCGCGCTCTCTTCCGGCCAGGCCTCCGCCATGATGGCGCCGGTGCTCGACGCGCTCGCCTCGGCCCACGCCGCCGGCGTCGTGCACCGCGACCTCAAGCCCGCCAACATCTTCCTCGTCGTCAAGCCGTCGCCCAGCGTGCGCATCCTCGACTTCGGCATCTCGAAGTTCGGCGGCAGCGACGGCGCGGGCATGACGAAGACCGGCGCCACGCTCGGCACGCCCGCGTACATGGCCCCGGAGCAGCTGCGCAGCGGCCGCAACGCCGGCCCCGCGTCAGACCTCTACGCCGTCGGCGCCACCCTCTACGCGCTCCTCACCGGCCACCCACCGTTCGAGGCCGAGAGTGACTTCGCGCTGGTGGCCCGCGTGTTGACGGAAGCCCACCGTCCGCTCGCGGAGCTGCGCCCCGACCTTCCGCCCGCCCTCACCACCCTCGTCGACGCGCTGCTCGACAAGGAGCCCTCCACCCGTCCCTCCGACGCGCGCCAGGTGCGTGACGCGCTGCTCGACGCCGCCGCGCCAAATGAGCAGGCCGTCTTCGCCCGCGCCGCGCAGTTGATGCCGCGGCTGCGCACCGCGTCCGCTTCCGACGTCGCCCCGAAGCCCAGCGCGCCCCGTCGCAAGGCCGCCAGCACGCTCGCCTCGCCTGGTCGGTCTCCAGCGCTGGGAGACGACGTCGCGCCCACCCCGAAGGAGGGACTGCCGGCCGTGCGTCAAGCGCCTCCACGTCAGGGCACCGTCGTGGTGGCGGGCCTCGTCGCGGCGGTGCTCCTCGTCGGCGTCATCGTCGTCGCGCTCCTCAACGCGCCGTCGCAGCCCACCTTCGTCGCCGAGCCCGATGCGCCAACGCCGCTGGCGGCCGTGCAAGCGATCCCGCCTCCCGACGTCACCCTCACGGTGACGCTCACCCCAGCGACCGCGACGGGACGACTCGACGGGGCGGAGCCGTGCAACCCATGCACGCTGACGCGCGCGCGCGGCGTCGTCACGAAGCTCCACGCTGAAGCACCTGGACATCAGGCTGCAGACTTCGAGCTCGGCTTCACCGAGTCCCGCGCGCTCTCGTTCGCCCTCACGCCGCAGACCCAGAAACCCGCGGCCACCACGAAGAGCAGCAAGGTGCCGCTGCTCGGCAAGAACGCGAAGGTCATCGTCATCGGAGAAGAGCCCGCGCCAGGAGCGCCGGTGAAGGGCTCCACGTTCGGCGTCGCACACCATTCGGACGACCTGCTTCGTGAAGCGCGTGACCTGCGCGCCCGTGGCATGGAAGCCGAGGGCCAGCGCGTGCTCGATGACGAGCTCGAGCGGGTGCAAGCGGGGTCGAACCGGAGCGCCGAGGCTCACGTGCTCCGAAATCAAGGCAACTTCGCGCAAGACCGCGGCAAGTGCCGGCTGGCCGAACAGTTCTTCCAGAAGTCGATGACGATGTTCGAGGGCCTCTCCGACGAGAGCAACGCGGGCATGGTGGCGAACGATCTCGGCCTCCTCGCGAAACAGTGTCCTGGCGTCGACGGGCCCCTGTGGCTCTCGAAGGCCGTCACGAAGCTCAAACAGGCAGGAGACCTGCCCGGCGTGCGCAAGGCGGCCAACAACCTCGGCGTCGAGTGGCTCAGCCTCGGCGAGTTCGAGAAGGCCGACCGGGCGTTCAACGACGCGCTCTCGGCCGCCAACGGCACGAATGACTTCGCAGGCGCGGCGCGGGTCGAAGCGAACCTGACGCTGGTGTGGCTCATCAAAGCCGGCGGCGAAGAGCTGCTCGGCGGCCGTGGCTCACCGTCTCCTGCCGAGATGGCGAAGGCGCGCGCCCACTACATGGCTGGCATCGCCGCTGCGAAACGCGCAGGCCAGACCGAGCGCCGCGTGTGCGACTACCTCGGCAAGTTCAACTCGTTGTGCCCGATGCTCAAGGACTGACATGGAGATCGTCGTCGAGTTCCTGCTGGAGCTGCTCGTCGAGGTGCTCTTCGCCGCCGTCATCGGCTTGTTCGACAGCCGCGCCGACACGCAGGTCGAGCAGGGCGCGCTGCGGATTCTCGGGCTCGTGTTGTTCGGCATCGGGCTCGGCGCGGCCAGCACCTTCCTCCTGCCCGAGCACTTCCTGCAGGCCCGCACCGCGCGGCTGCTCTGGCTCGGCCTCGCGCCGCTCCTCGGAGGCGGCCTCATCGCTGGCTTCGACGCCTGGCGACGCGGCGACCACCCGATGCCGTGGCGGTGGCTCAAGTTCATCGGCGGCGCCGCGTTCATCGGCAGCCTCAACGCCACCCGGTTCGTGATGCTGGGGTAGGGCGTGACCCACGAGTCGCAATGGTTCTGCTGAGAGCGGGTGGATCCCCAACGGCCGGCACCATAAGAATTCATCTATGTCGCTCTTCGGTCGCGATGCACACGGGCTGACCGAGGAAGACAGCCGCGTGCTGCTGCGCTCGGTGCTCTGGTGGAGCGTCGGGACGACCGTCGTCATCAGCACCGTCGGGCTCACGGTGAGCGGCCAATGGCAGTACCTGCCGCTCGTGCTCGCGCCGGTGCCGGTGCAGCTGATCATTCTGTGGGCCACCTCGCGCCTGCCCGCGCGCCCGCTCGCGGTGGCCTACCTCGGCGTCGTCAGCATCTTCTTCTTCGGCGGCGCGCTCGTCGACCACGGCACCTCGGGGCAGGCGTACTACGGGCTGGTGATGGTGGTGCAGCTCACCGCGCTGATGTTCGGCCTGCGGGGCGTCGCGATGTTGATGCCATGCCTGGTCGCGCTGGGCGTCGCGCTCGCGGTCATCGAGCAGCAGGGCCTGCTTCAGCCCCCGCCTCCGCGCACGCCCTTCGAGGCGCTGCTCGCGCCAGTCGGAGCCTTCATCCTCACTGCCGCCGGCTCCATCGTCATTCACCGTCGGTTGCGGCGCGCGCTCGGCCTCGCGCAGACCCAGGCCCTCGTCACCGCCAAGGCGAACACCCAGCTGTCGCATGAGATCGAGCGGCGCATGGAGATGGAGGCCGAGCTCCACGCGTCGATGGAGAAGGCCCTCGAGGCCTCGCAGATCAAGTCGAGCTTCCTCGCGAACGTGAGCCACGAGCTGCGCACGCCCATGAACGCCGTCGTCGGGCTGACCGACCTGCTGCTCAAAGACCAGCCCACCGAGAGCCAGCGAGACGCGCTGGAGACGATTCGCACCTCGTCCGACGCGCTGTTGTCGCTGCTCGACGACATCCTCGACCTGTCGAAGATCGAGAGCGGCGCGCTGCAGTTCGAGTCGTTGCCCACCTCGCCTGCGGCCGTCGCCGAAGAGGTGCGCAAGCTGCTCGCCGCGAGGGCCCAGAGCCGCGGCATCGGGCTGCGGTGTGAGGTCGACCCCTCGACGCCCCTCACCGTGCTCGGCGACCCCACGCGGCTTCGGCAGGTGCTGCTCAACCTCGTCGGCAACGCGGTGAAGTTCACGGCGTCGGGTGAAGTGGTGATGCGGGTGTCGTGGGCCGACGAGCGGCTGACCATCTCGGTGCGCGACTCGGGCATCGGCATTCGCCAGGAGGAGCTGTCGCGCATCTTCCAGCCCTTCGTGCAGGCCGACGCGAGCACCACCCGGCGCTTTGGAGGAACGGGCCTCGGGCTCACCATCGTGCAGCGGCTCGTCGAAGCGCAGAGCGGCACCGTCACGGTCGAGAGCCAGCCGGGCCAGGGCAGCTGCTTCACGGTGACGCTCCCCGCGAGCCGCACCGCGCTGCGCCGCACCAACACCGCCTCGGGAAACCTGCCGGCCGTCACCACGGCGCCGCCGCTCTCGACGCTCAAGGTGCTGGTCGCCGACGACAACCCCATCAACGAGAAGGTGGCCCTCAAGCTGCTCGAGCACCTCGGCGTGAAGGCTGACGTCGCCCGCAATGGCCGGGAGGCCGTCGAGCTCGCCACCAGCACGCCGTACGATCTCATCCTGATGGACCTCCAGATGCCCGAGATGGACGGCCTCGAGGCGACCCGCCTGTTGCGCCAGCGCCTCGGAGCCACCGCGCCGCGCATCGTCGCGATGACGGCCAACGCGATGGCCGAAGACCGGGCGAGCGCGATCGAGGCCGGGTGTGATGGCTTCCTCGCCAAGCCGGTGCGCCTCGAGGAGCTCACCCGGGTGTTGAGCCGCGCGCAGGCCAGACCCCGCGCCGCCTGATCCACTGCAGGGCCCGATGAGCGCCGCTGTCGTGAGGGTCTGCCCCCGACTCGGGACCAACGTGTTTTCCTTTTGCCGGGTCGAGATGCCTCTGGTACGGGCGCGGCCGGTTGAGTGACCCAGTAGAACAGGCGTCGGCAGTCGCGCGGGCGTACCGCGCAGCGGCGCCCTGGCTGAGCGTGACGTGGCAGTTCGTCGGTGCGGCGTTGGTGGGCGTGGGGTTGGGCTGGGGAGCAGACCGGTTGCTGGGCTCGACGAAGGGGTACGGCCTGGTGGTGGGCGGCCTGGTGGGCAGCGTGTTGGGGCTGGTGGCCTTCATCCGAAGCGCCTTGAAGTTACTCGAGAGGAAAGAGTGAAGCCTTCGATGTCGTCGAGCGCAGTGATGGTGACGCTGACCGGCCTGTTCGCCGTCGGCCTCGTCTTCGCGTTCGGGCTCTCTCGTGACGTCGAGCTGGCGGCGCTGCTCGGCGCGGTCGTCTCGACGGGGTTCGGGCTGGTGGCGCTGTTCCAGAAGGCGCGCACCGCCGAGGGGCTGCAGTCGGGCCCGGCTGGCGTGAAGCAGCTGTTGTCGGCGCAGGTGGTGTCGCTCTTGTTGCGGCTCGCCGGCCTGTTGATTGGCGGCTTCGCGGTGAAGCGCCAGGGGCTCGAGCCCATCGCGTACGTGCTGGCGTTCTTCGCCTGCTACGTCGTGCAGCAGCTGATCGAAATGCGGTTCGTGCTCGCGGCCAATCGGCAGACGAGCGCAGTGGAGGCACGGTCATGAAGCGCGTGTGGACCTTCGTCGTCGCGGCAGCGGTGCTGACCGTCATGGTGTTCCCGGCGTTCGCGTCGACCGGCCACGACGAGCACGGCGAGGGCCCGAAGGACAAGGCCAGCGAGTCGTCGGAGTTCATCCTCCACCACGTCGCCGACGACACCGAGTTCGAGTTCGAGCTGCCGTTCGTGCACTTGCCCGCGATTCACATCTCGGAAATGTTCGGCAAGGAGCCCGGCCAGGGCCTGTACATCGAGCGCTCGCCCGGTGCCTGCAGCATTCCCGTCGAGAAGAGCCAGGAAGCCTTCGGCAGCATCTTCAAGTTCGCCAACGGCTGCTGGGACCTGCGCCCCACCAAGGCCGTGCTGAGCATGTGGATCGCGATGGGCCTGCTCGCGCTCATCCTCTTCCTCGGCCGCTCGCGCGACCAGAACGGCGTGCCCCGCGGCCTGTTCGCCAACATCGTCGAGGCGCTGGTGCTCTTCGTGCGCGACGAGATCGCGATCGCCAACATCGGCAAAGAAGAAGGGCCGAAGTACACGCCGTATCTGGCGACGGTCTTCTTCTTCGTCATGACCATCAACTACCTGGGCCTCATCCCCGGGTTCTTCACCGCCACCGGCGTGCTCGGCGTCACCATCGCCCTGTCGCTCATCACCTTCGTGATGACGCAGATCGCCGGCATCCGCTCGGCGGGCATCGTCGGCTTCTTCGCGCACCTCTTCGGCGACGTCCCGGTGTGGATGAAGCCGCTCATGTTCCTGGTCGAGTTCCTCGGCCTCTTCACCAAGCCCTTCGCGCTGCTCGTTCGTCTCTTCGCGAACATGCTCGCCGGCCACATGGTGCTGTTCTTCATCTTGTCGCTCATCTTCGTCGTCAACATCGGCGCCGCGGTGGTGAGCGTGCCGCTGGCGACGGGCCTCTACCTGCTCGAGCTCTTCGTCGCGCTGCTGCAGGCCTACATCTTCACGCTGCTGACCGCGTTGTTCATCGGCCAGAGCGTCGCGCTGGGTCACCACCATGCAGCTCATGGAGACGACCACGCTCATCACTGAGCGCGCGCGTGTGAAACCCCACGGCGTTGTGCCGTGCTGGAGGTCGTACCCGATGGGACAGTCGAACGGCTCCCCCGAGAAGTGAGCCCACGCAGTCGAAAGAAAGAAGCCCAACACCATGACGTCAATCGCACTCGCATTCCTCTCCTCCGGCATCGGTGCCGGTCTCTGCATCATCGGCGCTGGCCTCGGCATCGGCCGTCTCGCTGGCTCGGCCATGGACGGCATCGCCCGTCAGCCGTCCGCCGGTGGTGACATCCGCGGCGCGATGATCGTCGCTGCAGGTCTCATCGAAGGCGCGACGTTCTTCGCTCTCGTCATCTGCATCCTCCTCGCGCTCAAGTCGTAATCAGCGCTGGAAGGCTCCGGGGCGCTGAAGGGCGTGGCGCTCCGGAGTGAAGAACCGCATCACCGTTCACGCTTCACATCGCTGGTTTCAAATTCATGAACTCTCTCGTGCTCGCCTCCAGCTTCACCGACGTCAAGCCCGGCCTGATCATCTGGACGTGGATCACCTTCATCGTGGTCCTGTTCATCCTCCGGAAGGCGGCCTGGGGCCCGTTGCTCAAGTCCGTCGAGGACCGTGAGAAGAACATCGTCAACGCCATCGACTCGGCCAAGCGCGAGCGCAGCGAAGCCGAGAAGCTGCTGGGCGAGCAGAAGACCGCCGTCGCGCAGGCCCGCCAGGAGGCCGCCGACCAGGTCCGCAAGACCCAGGCCGACCTCGAGAAGTTCCGCGAGGAGCTGATGGGCAAGGCCCGCAAAGAGGCCGACGACCTGAAGGCCGAGGCCCGCCGCACCATCGACGAGGAGCGCCTCAAGGCCATCGCCGACCTCAAGGGCGAGGCCGTGAAGCTGTCGCTGCAGATCGCCGAGAAGCTCATCTCGGAGAAGCTCGACGACGCGAAGCACCAGGCTCTCGCGCAGCAGTTCGCGGTCGACCTGTCTCGCAAGACGCCGAACGCCTGAGTCTTTTCGACAGGGGATGAAGACCGACGCCGCCGTCGAGCCAGCACGCTCGAGGCGGCGTTCGTGTGTGCGCAGACCTCGCAGGTGTCGGGGTCGACACCGTGGCGCCGGGTAGATGGAGCGTGGGGCAGCCGTTACGCTGCTTTCGTTGGCCTCGTGCCCGCGACCCACTCGATGACCTGGCAGAAACGAATCGACACGCTGCTCCACCCGGCGCTCTTGACGCCCGGCATCGCGTGGCGTTCGCGTTTCCTCGTCGAGTGCCTCGCGGTCGGCGTGTTCGTCTCGTTCACCTTCGCCGTCATCTACTGGCGCTCCGGCCTCGGAGCCGCCGCCGCCTTCACGTTCGCCGGGTCCGCGGGCCTCACCGGCTGTCTGTTCGCGCTGCGTTGGGCCCGGGCCTTCGAGCCGGTGGTCTGGTCGGCGATGCTGGTGTGCCTCGCCATCTTCAGCATGCCCGCCATCACCGAGCCGACGCTCGACGCAGCGATCCTGGCCTGGGTCGCGGTGGTGCCCTTCGTCGGCGCGTTGTTGCTCCCCACCCGCCATGCCGTCTTGTCGGCCTTCGTCAGCCTCGCCGCGGTGGTGCTGATGGTGGCGCTGCGGAGCGGCCCGTCGACCGAGGCGCCCGACACGGTGCTCTCGACGGCCCGGGTGATGGCGCTCGTCGCGACGGTCTTCGTCTTCGGCGTGCGCTTCTCCCGCGAGCAGGCGCGCGCCCTCGCCGAGCTCGACAACGCCAACCGCGCGAAGTCGGCCTTCCTCGCCACCATGTCGCACGAGATTCGCACGCCCATGAACGGGGTGCTCGGCATCACCGAGGTGTTGCTGGCCGGCCCGCTCGACGTCGACACGCGCGAGAAGCTCTCGCTGGTGCGGCAGAGCGGTCACACCCTGGTCGCGCTCGTCAACGACATCCTCGACTTCTCGAAGATTGAAGCCGGCAAGCTCGTCACCGAGCCCATCGACTTCGACGTGCGTCTGCTCGTCGACGACGTGTCGGGACTGCATCGCTCGGCCGCGAAGCTCAAGGACGTCGGGCTGACCGTCACCATCGACCCGACCATCGCGCCCGTGGTGCGTGGCGACGCGCTGCGGCTGCGCCAGGTGCTCAACAACCTCGTCGCCAACGCCGTGAAGTTCACCGAGCGTGGAGAGGTGCGGCTGAACCTCGAGGCCCTGCTGCCCGGCAACCGCCTGCGCTTCACCGTCGCCGACACCGGCATCGGCATTCCGCAGGTCGCGCTCGGCAGGCTCTTCGCGCCGTTCGAGCAGGGCGACGGCTCGACGACGCGGCGCTTCGGCGGCACGGGGCTCGGGCTGGCGTTGTCACAGAACCTGGTGCGGCTGATGGGCGGCGAGATTGCCGTCGAGTCCGTCGTCGGCGTGGGCTCGCGCTTCAGCTTCGACCTGCCGTTCGAGATGGGCGTGATGGCGCTGGCGCAACAGCCGCTCGAGGTGCAGGCGCCGGAGCAGCCCTCGAGCCTGCCGGTGCTGGTCGTCGACGACAACATCATCAACCTGAAGGTGGCGTGCAGCCTGCTCGAGAAGGCCGGCTACCGCACCGAGACGGCCGAGAACGGGCAGCAGGCGCTCGACCTCGTGGTGCAGCGCCACTACCTGCTGGTGTTGATGGACTGCCACATGCCGGTGATGGACGGCTTCGTCGCGACCGAGCGCATTCGCGCGCTCGACGGCGAGGTCGGCATGACGCCCGTCGTCGCGCTCACCGCCTCGGCGATGCCCGAAGAGCTCGAGGCCTGCAAACGCGCCGGTATGAATGACTGCCTGACGAAGCCGGTGAGCCTCGCGGCGCTCAAGGCGGTGCTCCACCGCGTCGAGCACTACCGGGGCATCTTCGAAGGCGCCGCGTGAGTCGGGCGTCACGCTCCTGAACGCATTGGATGTTTGTCGGCGACTCCTCGACTCGTCGAGGGCGAGCCAGCAGGAGAAGCGTCATGTCGTCTCGTGCGCTGCTCGTCTGTGTCGTGGTGTTCGTCGCCTGTGGTCCCCCGTCACCGGTCGCGCGAAAGGTTGGCGAGCGGGCGCCGTCCCCTGCCGAGTGCGACGCGCAGGACGACACGCGCTGTCTGCTGCCGTGGCCGAACAACACGTTCACCGTGGCCGATTCGTCGACGCCGACCGGGCTGCGCGTCTCGGTGCAAAGGCGCGCGCTGCCGAACCCCGACGCGCCGGAGCCCCTCAACCGGCTCGATGGCTTCTCGGTCATCGGGGCGCTGGCGGTGGGCTTCAAGGCGCCCATCACGGTGCGCACCGACGCGCGGCCCGCGACGGCGATGCGGCTGTTCCGCGCGACGCCTGGCGACACGTTCGGTGAAGAGGTGGCGCTGCGCCTCTCGGTCGTGAAGGACGGTGACGGCTCGTCGAGCCTGCTCATCGGCTACCCGCTGCGGCCGATGGAGCCGTCGACCGACTACGTCGCCGTCGTGGTGGATGAGGTGCCGGGCGTCGAGGCGCCGCGGCGGGTGAAGGTGCTCGCCGGGGTCGACGCACCGACGACAGATGAGGAGCGCGCGCTGGTGGCCTTCCACGCGCCGCTGCGTGAAGTCCTGGCGAAGGTGGGCGTCGCGCCGGCGCGGGTGCTGCGCGCGTGGGAGTTCACCACCCGCTCGGCGAAGAGCGTGCGTGCGCCGTTCGAGGCGATGCGTCAGGCGTCGGTCGACGCGGCGGCGGCGGGCGAGCTCGTCGTCACGGTGGACCGGGCCAACGCCATCGGGACCGACTCACTCGAGGTCAGAGGGGTCGTCGCTGGTTTGCCGCGCTTCACGAAGGCAACGGGAGAGCTCGCGCTCGACGCCTCTGGCGCGCCAATGAAGGTCGGCGTGCACCAGGCACCGTTTCGGGTGGTGCTGCCGAAGGTGACGCGCCCGTACCCGGTCGTCATCTTCGGACACGGCACGGGCGGCACGGCGTTCGACGACACCTTCGACGCCGACATCCTCGGGGCGGGCGCGGCGAAGCTGAACCTGCAGTACGACGGGTGGACCGAGTCGACGGTGCTCGAGACGCTGGTCGGCCTCGACAAGCGCTTCACGGGCTCGGAGCGGTCGACGGGCCGGTTGCTCCAGTCCCTCGCCGACGCCAGCGCCATCGAGGCGTCGTTGAGCGGGGCCCTGGGTGACGCGCTCTCGCAGCCCATGGTGCTTGGGCAGCAGAACCCGGCGGCGGGTGTGCGCGAGGACCCATCGCGGCGCGTCTACGCGGGTGGCTCCCTCGGAGGCACGCTGGGCTTCGTGCACACCCTGACGGAGCCGTCGGTGCGCGCCTCGGTGTTGAACGTGCCAGGGGCCGGGTGGACACACTTCGTGCCCACGTCGGGGCCGTTCTCGACGCTCGATGAGTTGTTCGCGACGACGACGCCGAGCGCGGTCGACCGCGCGCTGAGTGTAGTGATGACGCAAGGCAGTTGGGACCCGGTCGATGGCGCGGCGTGGGCAGCGACGGGCGCGCGCGCTGACGTGGTGATGCTGCTGCAAGAGAGCATGGGCGACCCGGTGCTCCCGAACATCGGCACGCACCTGGTCGCGACGTCGAGCCGCGCGGTGCAGGTGGGCGCGGTGCTCGAGCCCGTCGAAGGCGTGACGCCGGTGACGCAGGCGAGTGGGCGCACCGCGCTGACGCAGTTCCGCATTCCCAACGGCATCACGGACCTCATCGCGCGCCATGGCTTCGGCGGGAAGAACACCCTCGCCGGGGTGGCGGCTCGTGAGCAGATTCGCGCGTTCCTCGACTCGGTGTGGGCCGGAGCGCCCCTCATCACCGTGCCGGCGACCTGCACGCGGGCCGGGCTGAACAGCTGCGACTTCGGCGAGTTCGCGCCGTAGCAAGGCGCGCGGTGTGAAAAGGGGCCACCGCGCGGAGAAGCAGAGAGCTACGGGAACGTCGCCTTGAACTGGCGGTAGTGCACGTACGCGAGCCCGATGCCGACGGCGTTGAGCACGTGCCAGATGGCGTGGCCCTGGAAGACGTGGTCGCTCGGGTCGCACCAGCGGCGCGAGACGTCTGACGCCGAGAACGCCGCGGCGATGGCGATGAAGAAGAGCGCGCCGAGGAACCAGCGAATCTGCGTGCGGTGCTTCACCGTCGCGACCACCTCGGTGACGAGCGCGCCCAGCAACATCACGCCCACGATGCCCTGCACCGGCAGGTTCAGCTTCGCCACCACCACCGTGAAGACGGTGAGCCCGATGATGGCGCCCCACAGGAGCTTGAACAGCGACGCCTTCGCCACCACGCCGAGCCTGATCAGGTTGAGCAGCAGCACGAGCGAGAAGAAGAAGTACATGCCGAAGAAGTCGAACACCTGGAGCACGAAGGTGACCGACGCGTGGTAGACGAGCGACGTCACGCCGACCCAGAATGCAGCGACAGGCCAGAAGCGCTCGGTGCGAGACGTCTCCTTCCGGGTGGCCACGAAGAGAATCACCGCGGTGACGATGAAGGCCAGGTTCGACCACGTGTTCGCCGGCTCGCTCACCCAGCTGCACAGCGTCTCTTCGCACCACTTCACGTTCGGCAGACCGCCCCACTCACGCACCGGCGACCACGGGCATGCGGGGTTGGTGAGCTGCGGGTAGCCTGAGAGGTCCATGGTTGGCGGTGTCAGCTGATTCGTTGACGTCGTCAATTCGCCGGTCGGAAATCGAATGGTGCAACGGGTTCAGCGTCGCGGCACGCTCGACCCATGGCGCCTCGTGCACCGGAGTCGAGAGACGAGTTCCTGAAGCGGCTGCGCGCGAGCTGGAAGAGCGACGGCTCGGCGAGGGTCGGCCTCGGAGCACCGCATCATTCACACGGCGTGGTGCTCGAAGGCGGGCGACTGCGCGTGCGAGGCCTCGAGCTGCCGAGGGCGAAGATCGACGCGTACATGGCGGAGCACCGCGCGTTCATGCCCGAGCACGCCGAGATGTTGAGCGAGCCGACCGGCGCCATCGTCTACGACGCCGCGTCGCTGGATGAACTCGTGCAGCTCATCGAGGCCGGGCGCTGGCCGCTCGCGTGATGGTCTGCAGGCCCGCGCGACGCGCGATGCAGCGCTCCGCAGGTTCGTCGATCAGCCATTGATCGCCTGCACGCCGCGTCGCACGCGCCGACGCAGGAGCAGCACGAGCGCCAACGAGAGCGACCCACCCGCGCTGTTGCAGCTCTGACAGCCCATCGGCTGAGTCGTCGCTCCGCCACCGGCCGCGCCGCCTGCTGCCGAACCACCCGCCAGCGCCGAGCCACCCGCTGCGGCGATGCCGCCAGCGCTGTTCCCGCCCGCAGTGCCGCCAGCCGCAGGTCCACCCGACGTTGCCGAGCCGCCACCGGCCACCGCGCCACCAGCCGAGCCGCCGCCTGCGACTCCACCACCTGCGACGCCTCCGCCGGCCGCGCCACCCGCTGCGGATCCACCGCCTGCCGAGCCGCCCGCCGTTCCTCCATCCATCGATGTCGCCGCACTCAGCCCGAAGAAGTCTGCGATGTCGGTCGCCCACGCGCTTCGCCACGCGTGCCCGAGGCCCGGCACTTCGTCGAGCTCCACGAGCGTCGTGCCGCCCGTCGCGGCGCGGAAGAACGTGCGCGTGCCTCCACTGGTGATGGCCTGCGTGCCGTCGGCCGTCTGGTCGATGCCGTGCACGGCCGTCCACTGCTCCATCAACTCGGTGCCGTTCGACGGCGCGACGAACACGTCGGACTGTCCCTGCCACACCGCGACCCGGGGATACGTGCCGGTGAACGAGGGGAACGCAGCGCGCACGCGCATCGACCAGACCTGCGGGGTCTGCGGCGCCAGGCCACCCAGGCACGTCTGCGAGCTCAGGACCGAGGTGGTGCATTCGAACGGAATGCCCGCGGCGATCGCCCCTGCGCGGAAACGATCCGGCGAGGTCGCGAGCATGTTCGCCACCAGCGCCGCGCCTGCCGAGAAGCCTGCGATGTACACCTGCTGCGGGTCGCTCCCGACGTCGGTCACCATGCGGTCGACCATCTGCTTGATGGACAACAACTCGTCGGAGTCGCGCTGTTGGTTGGCCGCCTCGAACCAGTTGAAACACAGCTGGAAGTTATTGAGTACCTGCTGCTGCGGCAGCACGAGCGCGAACTGACGCTGCGTCGCCTGCGCCTCGAAGCCGCTCGACGTCGAGAAGGTCGTCGCCGTCTCGCCACAGCCGTGCAGCAACACCACGAGCGGCCGCCCGCGCGCGAGCCCCGTCGGAACGAAGCGGTACATGAGCAGGTTGCCTGGGTTCGAGCCGAAGCCCGTGACGGCATCGAGCGACTGCCGCGTCGTCGCCACGTCATCAGCCTCGGGAGCCCCACCGACGCCGCACGCCATCACCACCGCTACGAACACCACGCTCACGAGACGACGCATGCCGCTCGCGTAGGGGAGCGCGTCACCCGGGTCAACGCGCGTTCTGTGCCAATCGGGATACGGCCGTCACCAGTGTCGCGGTCGCCGCCGCCGGCCCTCACGGCCACTCGACGCATCGGCGTCGGGCGCGGCCTTCGGTCGACCGCTCACCGGAGCCGGCCCTCTGAACGAGACCTCAGGCCCGCGCGGCGGTCGAGGCGGAGCCGGTTGTTTGCCGGCAGGTGGCCGGCCTTGCGCCTGTTGCTGCGGGCGGCCGGGTCCCTGCTTCTGCTGCTGCGGAGGACGACCACCGCCTTGCTGCTGCGGAGGACGACCAGCGTTCTGCTGCTGCGGAGGACGACCAGCGTTCTGCTGCTGCGGAGGACGCCCAGCGTTCTGCTGCTGCGGAGGACGCCCAGCGTTCTGCTGCTGCGGAGGACGACCAGCGTCTTGCTGCTGCGGTGGACGCCCAGCGTTCTGCTGCTGCGGGGGACGACCTTGTCGCTGCTGTTGCGGACGCTCTTGCCCCTCGTACTGCTGCGGACCGGCTGCACCCTGCTCCTGCTGCTGACGACCTTGTCGTTGCTGCGAACGACCCTGCGCCTGCTGCTGCGGACGACCCTGCGCCTCGTGCGGGAGACGACCCTGTTCCTGTTGCTGTGGAAGCCCCGGTCCTTGCTGCTGCGGACGACCTTGCGCCTGCTGCTGCGGACGACCCGGTCCCTGTTGCTCCTGCGGTGGGCGACCTCGTGCCTGCTGTTCGTGCGGACGCCCGGGTCCCTGTGGCTGACGCCCTTGCGGTGGTTGCGCCGGCGCTTTCGCGTGGTGTTCGCGTCGCGGCTCAGCCTTCGCTGGAGCTCCATCTCTCCGCGGCCGCTGCGCCTGCTGCTTCGGAGGTGGCCGGCCCGACGGCACATACCCCGCGCTCAGCTCCCGCTTCGTGTACGCGCGCCAGATCTCATCCACGTCACCGGCGTGCTTCGACACCTCAGGGTTCAGCCCCGAGAAGAAGCGCAGCAGGTTGCCCAGGTCTCGTCGGAAGTACTTCTCGGAGCTCGAGTTGCGCGCCGCCGCCACCACCTGCGGGAAGTCGATGATCACCGGGCCGCTCGCGCCCATGAGAATGTTGAACTCCGAGAGGTCGCCGTGAATCAGGTCGGCGGTGAGCATCTTGATGACCTCTCCGCGCAGGTGCTCGTACAGCGGCATCGCCTGCTCGTGGGTCAGCCCGGCTTCGACCAGGCGCGGCGCGACGCGGCCCTCGGCATCGCCGATGACCTCCATCAACAACACGCCGTCATAGAAGAGCACCGGCCTCGGCACCCGCACGCCTGCCGCATGGAGCGCGTACATCGCGTCGGCCTCAGCCGACTTCCACGCCTCTTCCGCCGAGCGCTTTCCGAACGACGTGCCGCGGTCCATCGCGCGTTGCGTGCGTGAGTTCCGAACCGTGCGGCCCTCGGTGTAGCCCGAGTCATTCTTGAAGCTGCGAAACTCGCGCTCCTTGTACAGCTTGGCCGCGACGGGCTCGCCGCGATGACTGACCAGCCACACCTCTGCCTCTTTGCCCGTCTTCAGCTGTTGGAAGACCTCGTCGATGATGCCTTCATCAAGCAGTTGCTGCAGTACATCCATCGGGTCCCTCCGACTGCTGCGTCCCGGCTTGTCCTCGGCGCCGAGCCTGACCGCGCGCGCCTACCACCGTCAGGGGCAGGAGACGACCTCGACCGCATACGAGATGGGCGTGGTGAGCGCCGGGGCGGTGACCGTCACCTGGTACGTCTTGCCGGCCTCGGCCGTCCAGCCCATCGGGTTGAACCGAATCGCGTAGCGGCTGCCGTAGTTGTCGCCGAGCTGCGTGACGGTGACGGGCTTGTTCACGCCGCCCTCGGTGACGGTGACGGCTGCGCCTACGAGGCTGTACGGCGAGGTGTACGACTGCACCGTCCACCCCGTGGAGTCGACCGACGGGTTCCCCGGAATCCGAATGAGCTCGAGCGGCACCGGGCCAGGAGGCGGGAACGCGAGCCAGGGCTTCGTCGCCGTGCCCGAGCCGCCGATGACGTGGTGACAGCTGCCGCCCGTGGTGCCGCCGATGCCGATGGGCCCGAGCGAGTTCGAGAGGAACCAACGCCGGTGCCCGATGGTCGTCGCGTTGCCGAAGTCAGACATGTACATGTCGATGCAGCGCACCGCGCGCGTGGAGCAGATGTTCGAGCGCCCCGCAGCCGTCGCGCCACTCGCCGAGTAGCAGGTCCACGAGGCAGGCGGCGAGTGGCTGAGCTGGTTGTTGGCGTCCATCATCAGTGAGCACTCCTGCGCCGTCTGGTTCTTGGTCGCGTCGAGCGCCACCGGTGGCAGGTCGGCGATGAAGCGGTACAGGTTGATCAGCTTGAGCGCGTTGTTCTTGCCGGTGTCGTCGAGCGTGCCGGCGGAGCAGGGCGAGACGCTGCCTGACCACATGCCTTCGCTCATGTCGGCGCGGTCGCAGCGCCAGCGTCGGCAGACCTGCTCGGCCCGCGTGCCGCCGGTCATCGCGCAGGGGCCGGTGACGATGCCTCCACCTGTACCTCCGCCGCTCGCGACGCCGCCGCCCATCGCGGTGCCGCCAGCCATCGCTCCGCCACCCGCCATCGCGGTGCCTCCGGCTGCCGAGCCACCCGCCAATGCCGAGCCGCCAGCCATCGCGGTGCCTCCGGCTGTACCGCCTGCGGCGCTCACGCCACCAGCGTCGCCACCAGCCATCGACGCGTCACCTCCGGCGGTCGGGTCGAGCGGCGGTGGGCCGAGCTCCGAGACGGAGCCAGTGCAGCCAGCGAGCGTGAGCGTGAGGAGGAGGCGGGGAAGGCGCATCAGTCTCGTGAGTGTGGTGTCAGCCGAGGCCGGGTGCAACGGGTCGACGACGCGGGTGTGCGCAGGGTCTCACCTGTGCCGTCGGTCGCAAGCCGTCTTCGTTCATCGTGGCCTCAGCACCCACTTGCAGAAGCCGCCCCCGGCCTCGGGCTCGTCGACCTTCGGAGGCCACGGACTCGACGGCGCTCGGCCGTGTCACTTCGGCGCGGGATGGAGCGGGTACAGGTGCCGCAGGCTGTCGGCGATCAACGCCTCTGGCGACTCGACGGTTCGCGCCAGGTCGATCCACAGGTAGCGCTTGTTCTCTCGAGGCGCGCCGAAGATGACCGGCTGCACCTGATTGCCACCCTCGATGAACCAGCCTGACTGATCACGATCGTGCCCGTGCACGGCGACCGTCAGCCGGTGCCCGGTCTCGACGCTGATGCGCGCGAGCATCGCGGCGGCGACGGGGCCCTGCTGGCCGTAGCTCCACAACACCTCGTTCACCGCGCGGTTCCGGAACTCGTCGTGACGCGCCGGTGGGAGCGGGCCATCGAGCTGCGCCAGCGACGTCAGCAGATTCCCCGGTGCGCCATGGCTCAAGAGCAGCCCGCACGGGGCTACCAGCGCGAGGAGCGCGTTCGTGCACAGCTGTCCGAGTCGCTCGCGCTGGCTCGGGGTCAGCCGCGCCTCGAGCGCCTCGACCTCGTCAGGGTGGAACTTGCTGGTGTGTTTGAAGCCCAGGTGGCCGGCGTCGTGGTTGCCCAGCACGACGTGCACCCGAAGGGGATTCGCCTGCACGAGCTCGAACAGGGCGTCGATGAGCTCGGGGCTCTGGTCTTCGAAGCCGTACACCTCCGGAGCGTCTGCGGCCGCGCGCGCGTCGGGGCCATGCACCAGGTCTCCCAGCAGCACCCAGTGCGCATCGAGCCCCGCGCTCCACGCGCGCTGGAGCACCGCCTTCGCGGTGAGGAAGTCTTCGAGGTTTCCATGCAGATCGGTCGTGACCAGCAGGTGCCCGAAGTGGGGAAGGACACGGGAGCGACGAGCGAGGTCAGCCGACGGCATGAGCACCCTTCGTACTCCGTCACCGCGGCGCGAGCGACTTCGGCTACATCGGTCACCATGGCTCGATGGCTCTCACTCGTCGCTCTTGCCCTCGTCGTCTTGTCCGGCTGCCCGAAGCGGAAGCAGCCCGAGCGCGGCGCAGAGCTCGTCTTCAAGAAGACCGGTGACGTCAGGCCGGTGGTGGAGCGCCGGCTCGCGCAGCTCGGCCTCGTGACGCGCATCACCGACGACGAGACGGGCCTCACGGTTCGGATTCCAGAAGGCTCGGCCGACGCCGACCTCAGCGCGGTCGCACGTTTGCTGCTGATGCCCGCGAAGCTCGAGTTCTGCGCCGAGGTGATGCCGGTCGATCGAGCGCTGTGCACGTCCGATGCAGGGGTGACCATCGAGCGCGAAGACTCGCCTCGGACCGACTGCTTCTTCACCGGCGCCGACGCCGGCCAGTTGATCGCCGCTGCGAAGGCCGATGGAACGAGCCGCGTCCTCGTGGGCGCCGCGTGGCCCGACGGTCCGCTGCGGACGTTCTTTGGTGAGCGCTGTCTGTCGCCGCGCGTGATGGAGGCCGAAGTGAAGCCTGACACCAACACCAGCCGTACCGCGCTCTCGATGACCTTCGACGCGCCCACCGCGTCGTCCTTCGCCGACCTCACCGGCAAGCTCGTGCGCCGGCGCCTGCTCGTGGTGCTCGACGATCGCGTTCAGTCGGCCCCGGTCGTGATGGAGGCCATCTCTGGAGGCCGCGCCATGCTCACCTTCGGCAAGAACGCGACCGAGGAGGAGGTAGTCCAGCTCGGCAGGGCGCTCTCGGGCGGTCCGCTCCCCGGCACCATGGAGCTGGAGCGCACCGGGACGTACGGGCCACCGACGCTGATGAAGTGATCGACCAGCGCCCCTGCGGCATCGAAGGTGCAGACTGAAAGCACGGGAGCTCCACATGAATGCGTTTCGCCTCGCTCTGATGATCGTGTCGGTCGTTTCGATGGGCTGCTTCGGCGCCGTTGGCTCGGGTCGTGACGTGACCCAGGTTCGAGAGGTCGGTGCCTTCAAGCGGCTCCAGGTCGAGGGTGGCATTCAAGCGACGGTGACGCAGGGCCCGCGCGCCGTGTCCATCACCGCCGATGACAACCTGATCGACCTCATCGAGACCCGCCTCGAAGGCGAGGTGCTCGTCATTCGCACGAAGAACGGCGCCGCGGTCTCGACGTCGAAGGGGCTGCGCGCCGCCATCTCGAACGACGTGCTCGAGGGAGCGTTGGCGTCAGGTGGCTCGGCCGTGACCGGCCCCGCGTCGCCAGCGAACGCGTGGAAGGCTGAAGCCACGGGTGGCAGCCGAATCACGCTGACTGGGCTGTCGTCGACGACCGCGACGCTCATCGCCTCGGGCGGGAGCACGCTCACCATCGCAGGCGCGGTGACCGAGCTCACCGTCAACGTCGGTGGGGGTTCGACCAGCAACCTCTCAGACCTGAGCGCCACGAGCGTCACGCTCGACGTCGGTGGCGGGTCAACGGCGAGGCTGGGCTCCGCGGACTCGGTCACCGGCTCGGCGTCAGGTGGCTCGACAGTGACCATCAAGAGCGCACGCACCGTCACCGTCGACTCGACGGGCGGCTCGTCGGTCACCTCGAACTGACGGCCTCGCGCCAGGTGATGTGAGAGGCTGCGGCGCATGCGTCCTCTGCTCCTGCTCTGCCTGGTGCCATCGCTCGCGCTCGCCGACGTCAGCCGCAAACCCGTCATCGCCGTCTTGCCCGCGAAGACGACGGACGCCGGCTGGGCCCGCTTCGGAATGGTGATGGAGGCCCGCGCGGTGGCGCTCCTCCTTCAGGCGCAGCGGCACTCGGTGCTCGACACCAAACAGGTGCTGGCGATGGCGAACCAGGAGGGCCTCGGCGTCGCGTCTCTGTCGGACGACGTCAACGCAGACACGGCCCTGAAGCTGCTCGGCGCCGACCGCGTGGTGTCCGTGGTGCTCACGCCCGACGGCGCTGGCCTCACCATCTCGGGCACGGTGCGTGACGGAACACAGGCCACGCCGTTCTCGGTGAAGGGGCAGGGTGGGCTCGCGTCGCTCCTCTCACTCGGGAGCGAGGCCATCGCGCGCGCGGCGCTCGAGAAGGAGGGCGCGACGCTGGCGGCTGGTGTCACCGCCCAGCCGGAGTCGAAGTCGAACGCCGCCGTCGTCGCGCTCGGCACCTGCTGGGAGGTCGCGCAACGTCAGCCGATGGGCCTCGACGCGCCGGTCGGTCTCTCGGGCGAGGAGCTCACCGGCGCCCTCGACGCCTGCCGCGCTGCGCTGAAAGCCGACGGCTCGCTCCGGTTCGCTGCGGCCACGCTCGCGCTGCTGCTCGCGATTGCCCGTGAAGATGCGGAGGCCGAGAAAGTGCTCGGCGCTCCCGCTGCCACCGACCCCGCCCTGATGCCGTGGGCGCAGGCGCGATTCTGGTTGGCCACCCGGAACCAGTCGAACGAAGCGGCGGTGACGTTCCTCGATGCCGTGCTGAAGCAGCACCCGGGCGCGCTGATGTTCCGCTCGTTCAAGGGGAACGCGCTGTCTGCGATGAATGAACAGGCCCGCGCGGTGACGGCGTGGAACGAGTACCTCTCGCTCGCACCTGCTTCGGCGTTCGCGCAAGGCCGCCTCAGCCGCGCGCTCGCACGTCAGGAGAAATTCGACCTCGCGCTCGCCGCCGCGAAGACGGGCCTCTCGTTGACGCCGACCAGCCGCGAAGCGCGCGTCGTCCTCGGGGCCCGCCAAATCGACGCCGGCAAGCTGAAGGACGCGAAGGTCACGCTCGAGCCATTGCTCAAACTGGCCGATGCGCCTGCCGAGCCGGTGCTCCACCTGGCGCTCGCGCTCCTCGCGGCGAACGACTGCAAGACGGCCCTTCCCTTGTTTCAGTCAGCGAGTGAGCGCGCCGCAGGTGGCCGTGGGCTGCGGGTGAAGGGACGCGCGCTGTATGGACTCGCCGTGTGCGAGGTGAAGCAGGGCCACGGCGACGCAGCGAAGGCGGCGTATGCGAAGTCACTGGAGACCGGCTACGTCGTGCGCCAGCCCGACCCCGCGCTGGTGGCCATCGTGAAGAGCGCGGGCCCTGTGGCACCGTCGCCCGCTCCGGTCGGCGGCCTGTACCTGCACCTCGACCCCGGCGCCTCGCCGTCTCCCGAGACCGCCCAGCTCGCCGACAAGGCGCTGCACGCGAAGCTCGACGGGTTTGCGCCCACGTACGCGCCGGCCGACGAAGACAAGAAGGCGGCGCTGGCGGCGATGAAGGCGAATCACCTCAAAGGCTACGAGCTGCGCATGTCACTCGAGCCGGGCGACGCGGCGAACGCGCTCAAGGTGCAGCTGCTCGTGATGAGCTACCCGGAGCACGCGCTCAAGGGCAGCTGGTCGGTGAAGGCGGCAGGCGGCAAGCCAGAGAAGCTCATCGCCGCGCTCGTCAATCGGGTCATCGATGACGCCGCCGGCGACCTGGAGTGGAAGAACTAACGCCGCTCGACCGGCACCCACTGCGAGAGCCACGCGAGCGTCGGCGTCATCACCGCCTCGAAGCCGCGCGGGTCCTTGTAGACGTGGTGGTGCTTGAGGCCCTCGAGCATCACCAGCTTCTTGGGCTCCTTCGCCTTCGAGTAGAGGCTCATCATCTCGCTCCGGCCGATCATCGCGTCGTCGCCCGGGTAGATGAACATCGCCGCGCCGCGGATGGTCGAGGCGACCTCGTCGGGCTTGAACTCGAAGAGGTCGAACAAGGACTCGAAGGTGATCTCCAGCCGCCACGTCGGGAAGTTGGGCTGATCAGCCACGAGGAGCGCGCAGGTCTCGGGGTCCGAGGAGAGGATGCGTGGCACCGCGACGTGCGTCGCTTCGCCGGTCGAGACGTATTTCTGGCGCGCGGCGTTCACCTTGGCGCGGAACTTCGCGAAGTCGGGGAAGGCGCTCCACACGCGCTCCAGGTCCGATGGGCAGGCCACGGCGATGAGGGCCTTCACGCGATCGTCGAGGCCCGCCACGCCAGCCGCGACGCTCCCGCCGAGCGAGACGCCGAAGAGGGCGAGTCGGCTGGCGTCGACCTCGGGCACGGTCTCGAGGAACGTGAGCGCGTTGCGCACGTCTTCGACCTGGGCCCGCGGCACGAGGCGGCAGCGCGGCTGGCCTTCACTCTCGCCGAAGTACCGGTAGTCGAGGTGGAGCGTGATGTAGCCGGCGCGGTTCATCGCCTCGGCGTGCTTCGGCAGCCACACCTCTTTGACGAGGCTGAAGCCCTGACAGCAGATGACGGCGGGGCGGCGTTCTCCCGGCTTCAAGTCGTCGGGCAGGCGCAGGTGCGCGGCGAGCCGGTGGCCCTCGGAGAAGAACGTGACGGGTCGGAGCATCGCGCGACGGTGTCGCAGGGCGAGGGGAGAGTCCAGTCACTCGCTCGCGGAGTCGGGACGTTGGCTTTCCGACGCGTCGGCTCCACGTCACTTGCTGGCGGAGCGGCGGGCGCGACGTTTGGAAGACCCGCAGAAGCTGAAGCGCGACACCGAAGCTCGTGCCCGGAACCAGAGTTGATGCGCGACTCCTCCGCCGATTCGCGCCGATGCCCGACCTCCAACGTCCCGAAGGCGTGCTCGCGCTTTCGGGAGTTCGCGATGCGCGCTCGACGACTCGCCATTCACGAGCCGGGCAACGGGAGAACCGTCAACGTCGTGTCGAGAGCGAGGGCCACGACGGCTTGGTGGCCTCGTGGAACCGCGCAGTCAGATCGAGGCTGGCGAAACCGCCCGCACCGCTGTCTCCGAGCGGACCGCAGGATCAGCGTCGGAGCCGCGCAGGAGCGTCGATGTCGCGTATGAGACCGGCGGCGCGCCTCAGCTCCGGCACCGAGCACGAGCTTCGGTGTCGCGCGTCAGCTTCGGCGAGGACCCGGTGGCGGCGGGATTCTGAACACGTCTCCTCCGGGACTCGTGGCGCATCGCGGTTGACGCGTTTTCACGTCAACCGCGACCTCTCTGGAGTCCGCGATGAGACGTGTTCCAAACGTCGCGCCCGCCGCTCCGGCAGCCGGTTCGTGGAGTCGGCGGAGGGCTCGTGGTCATCGGCGTGCGTGCTCGCGCCTTCGGGAGCTCGCGATGCCGCGCTCGTGAACCTCGTCGTCCTCGAGCGCCGGGCACCGCGAGGGCCGTCGACGTCGTGGTCGAGCTTGAGGGACGACCTGGTGGCGTCGTGGAGCGGCGCATCCAGAGCGAGGCTGGCGCAATCGTCCGGACCGCTGTCTCCGCTGCGAACGCCCCTCAGCTTCTGAGTCGCGCATCAGCGTGGGTGTCGCGCATCAGCCTGGGCTCGCTCATCAGCTGCCGAGTCGCGCATCAGCTGCCGAGTCGCGCATCAGCCGCCGAGTCGCGCATCAGCCGCCGAGTCGCGCATCAGCCGCGGAGTCGCGCATCAGCCGCCGAGTCGCGCATCAGCTACCGAGTCGCGCATCAGCTACCGAGTCGCGCATCAGCCGCCGAGTCGCGCATCAGCCGCCGAGTCGCGCATCAGCTGCCGAGGCGCGCGTCAGCCGCCGAGTCGCGCATCAGCTACCGAGTCGTGCATCAGCTGCCGAGTCGCGCATCAGCGTCCGAGTCGCGCATCAGCGTCCGAGTCGCGCATCGGCGTCCGAGTCGCGCATCAGCGCAGGAGTAGCGCATCAGCGTCCGAGTCGCGCATCAGCGTCGGAGTCGCGCATCAGCGTCCGAGTCGCGCATCAGGCTCGGTGCATCGACTCCGCTGATTCTCAGCCGCGGCACTCGACGAACTCGTCCGTCGCTCCGCGCCTCGTTGTCAGCTCGGCGCTGCTTCTCTCCTTTCGTTGCCTGACACCGACGCATGACGTTGCGCGAGGCGGTCCCGCACCGCCTTCGCGACGACGGGCGGGCACACGTTCTCGAGCGCGCCCCCACCCGCGGCCAGCGCCTTCAACCCCGACGAACTCACCTCGGACAGCGTCGGGTCCGCGTTCACGAAGATGGTGGTGATGCCCGGAGCGAGGCCCGCGTTGAGCGCGGCGAGCTCGAGCTCGGCCGTCGCGTCGGTCGTCGAGCGCACTCCACGAACGAGCCACGTCGCGCCCACCGACTTCGCGAAGTCCACGACCATTCCCTGCGTCGAAGCGACGCGCACGCCGGCTCGACACACCGCGTGCAGCAGCCGCTCCCGTTCGTCGATGGAGAACCACGTCGCCTTCTGCGGGTTCACAGCGACGAGCACGTGCAGCACGTCAACGAGCGCTGCTGCTTTGGTGATGACGTCGAGGTGGCCGAACGTCACCGGGTCGAAGGTTCCGGCGTAGACGGCAACGCGGCTGGGCTGCATGGGCGCTCCTTCTGGGTGATGCGGCGGAAGAGGACACCGGCGCTCAGCGCAGCCAGCATCGCGAGCACGGCGGCGAGCTCGAAGTGGGTGCGGTAGCCGAGGACCGAGGCGCTCACGCCGCTCAGCGCGCTCGCCACACCCGTGGCGATGACGACCGTCGACGCCTGCACGGTCGAGTCCGTCGCGGCGCGGCCCTCGCGGCTCCAGTCCATGATGCAGGTGAAGAGCGCGGCGGTGGCGAGCCCTCCGGCGAAGTGCTCGAAGCCGACCACCACCGCGAGGCCTGCGAAGGTCGTGTCCGTCCCCACGGCGACGTACGCGAGCACGGCCAGCGCCTGCGTGACGCCGAAGCCCACGAGCGCGCGCTGCCGTCCCACCACGTTGACGAGGAGCCCTCCCGTCACGGCGCCGACGAGGCCGGCGAGGAACCCCACGGTGCCAACCAGCAGCCCGACGTCGCCCAGGCTCGCGCCGAGGTCGACCAGCCGCGGCTTCAGCATCGCGACGCCGAAGGCCTCTCCGAACTTGAAGACGAACAAGAGGAGCAGCAACGGTACGGCGTCAGGGCGCGTGAAGAAGTCCCGCAGCGAGGCGACGCCAGCGAGCGTTTGACGCGGCGGCTCCTTCCATCGCGTGACCAGGAGCGTCGTCAGCAGCGTCGCCGCAGCCATCACCAGGAAGACGCCACTCCACTGAAGCACGTCGAACGCGAGCAGCAGCGCGCCACCACCGACGATCATGCCCACGCGGTACGCCCCCACCTGAAGTCCGTTGGCGAGGCCGCGTCGGGCGCGAGACACTTCGTCGACGGCGATGGCGTCGGTGGCGATGTCCTGCGTGGCCGCGAGCGTGTTCACCAGGAAGACGACCACGAGAATCGGCACCAGCGCCGTCGGGTCGAGGCGCGACGCCAGCACCAGGAGCCCCGCCGTCGTCAGCTGCAGCACGAGGAGCCATCGCCGCCTGGAGGGACTCCGGTCGAGCGCCGGCGCGACGAGGAACTTCAGCGCCCACGGCAACGCGAGCAGCGAGGTCAACCCGATGCCCTCGAGCGAGACGCCCAGCTGACGCAGCATCACCGGCAGCGCCTGGGTGAAGAAGCCGAACGGCAGCCCTTGCGCGAAATAGAGCGCACCCAGCAGACCGAAGAGCTGCGCACCGGCTGGCCGAAGTCTCCGAGCTCGAGCCTGAGGCTCGTCGAGAACGATGGTCTTCATGAGCGCCTCTTCGGTTCCAACATCCCGCGCGCCATGGCGCGCAACGTCGCCGCCGCGGAGCCCCGGGGAATCAACGGTCTCGCGGTGGCTGCGACGACGTAGAACCCTTCGATCGCCGCGAGGATGCCGGCCGCGGCTTCATCGGGTGGCGGGCCCTTGAGCTCCCCGCGTCGCTGCCCGTCGGCGATGACGGCCACCAGCCGTTCCTGCAGCCCCGCCAGCCCCTCTGCGTAGCGCGCGCGAACCACCTTCGAGGTGACGGCCTCGGCGCCGAGCACCACCCACGCCGAGAGCGTGTGCGGGTTGGCCGTCGCTCCCGTCGCGAGGTGTTGGTCGATGAAGGCGTCGAGCCTGGCGAGTGCCGCGTTTCCTGCCTGCGCCATCGCCGCGTCGAGCGCCGCGAAGTGCCCGTCGAGCAGCCGCTCCATCAGACCCTCGAGCACCTCGCGCTTGTTCCCGAAGTGGTAGTGCACCAGGCCGGGGCTCAGCTTCGCGGCGCGGGCGATGTCGTGAACCGTCGCGCCCTCGTAGCCCTTGCTGCTCATGACCTTCAGCAGGCCGTCGATGATCTGCTCGCGTCGCTCATCGGTGTTCTTTGGTCGTGGCATAAGTAAGTTGGTTGACCAACTTATAAACATCCCTGTCGGTCCGCGCAAGCGACGGGGCGTGTGTTGATGTGGGTGTCGCAGGCAGACGGGTGCACGAGCTCGAGGTGAGCAACAATGCGCCCCGTGCCCCGCGCTCGCCTGACACTCCTCTTCAATTCGCTCCTCTTCATTGCCGGGTGTGGCAGCAGGCCCCAGGTCGGCAGCGCGGTCTTCGTGAAGATCGAGCGCGGCACTGCGGCGTCGACCTGCGTGCGCGTCACCGTCGCAGGTGACAACGGAGAACGCGTCGCCGGCGCGAAGCCCTTCGACGCGTCGGGTGGCGTCGCGGTGGGCATCCTTCAACAAGACGAGGGCCCCGAGGTGGTGGTGACGGCGGTGGGTGGGCAGGGCGCCGACTGCACGCCCACGCAGCCCGCCGAGCTCGTGTCCGGGCGTTTCCGTTTTCCCGAGACTGGCACGACGAACCACACGCTGAGGCTGGAGCGAGCCATGAGCTCCGACGGCGGCAGCGGTGATGCTGGCGCGGCTTCCGATGCCGGCACGATGGACGCGGGCGTTCCCGACGCCGGGGAGCTCGACGCGGGAGGCGTCACGGACGCTGGTGACCTCGACGCGGGAAGCGCCACCGATGCGGGGCCCATCGATGCGGGCACCACCGATGCAGGACCCACCGATGCCGGTTCACCGGACGCCGGACCCACCGATGCCGGTTCACCGGACGCCGGTCCCACCGATGCCGGCCGCCTCGACGCGGGCCCCATCGACGCCGACAACGATGGCTCGCCCGTTGGTGTCGATTGCGACGACGCCAACCCTCAACGGTTTCCCAACAATCCCGAGCGCTGCGCTGGTGGCGTCGATGAAGACTGCGACGACGACGTCGACTGCGCAGACCCGCAGTGCGCGATGGCCGCGTGCGGGCTCGGCGTCGACGGCGGCTCGGCCTGTGTCGGCACCACCTGCGTCGAGCTCAACTGCGCCAACGGCGCCGACGACGACCTCGACACGTTCACCAACTGCCTCGACCCCGATTGCGCGAGCCGACCCTGCGCGATGCTCGGCACCTGTCAGACCAACCTGTGCGTGCAGCCGATGGAGACCGTCTGCAACGACGGCCTCGACAACGACGGCGACACGTTCGTCGACTGCGGCGACGGCGACTGCAACGCGCGCGCGTGCACCGACGGGCTCTCGTGCACGGCGGGCGAGGTGTGCAGCGGCTCGGTCTGCGGAGGCGCCACCACGCTGACCTGCACGACGCCGCCCACCTGCTTCCTGCCGACGGGGGCGTGCACCGAGCCCGACGCCGGCTGTGCGTACACGCCGAACCCGGGCACGTCGTGCTCCGATGGTCTGCGCTGCACCAGGGCCGACCTGTGTCTGGGTGATGGCGGCTGTGCAGGCCAGGCCGTGACGTGCGCGCAGAGCACCGACGTGTGCCGCGTGCCGGTCGGGTCCTGCGTCGAGGCCGACGGCGGGTGCTTCTTCGCCGACCTCCCGAACGGCACGGCCTGCGACGACGGCAACGCGTGCACCCGCAGCGACTCGTGCCAGTCGGGGAGCTGTCAGCCGGGCGCCCTCGTCGCCTGCGCACCCACGGCGTGCCGAACGGTCGGCCCCACCTGTCTGAGCGACGGCGGGTGTGACCTGATCAACCTCGCTCCGGCGACCCCGTGCGACGGTGGCGTGTGCAACGGCGCTGGTGGCTGCGGCCGGTTCCCGTACGTGCCGTCGAACTTCCGCGACGTCGACGTCCCTCGCGACGCCGGGCCCGCGCTCACCATCACGTGCCCGACGACGATGGCCATCAACCCCGACTCGGGCATCACCATGACGACGGCCTGCGGTGTGCCCGTGCCCTCGGCTCGCGTCATCGCGCAGGCTGGAGGTCGCGATGCGCTCCTCCTCACGACGCCGTCGCTCTTCATCGGCGACGCAGGCTCGCTGACCATCACCGGCTCGACGTTCCCCGTCATCTTCGCGGTGACCGGGAGCATCGACATCGCAGGGGCGCTCACCGTGTCGGGCCAGACTGGCGTCTCGGGGCCAGGCGGGAACGATGCGACGCTGTGCGGTACCAGCCGCGGTGAACCGGGCCAGACCATCGGCACCTCACCTCGTGGTGGCGGCGCGGGCGGGAGCTTCGGCTCCACCGGCTCCAATGGCGGCCGAGGCGATCAGGCGGTCGCGCTCGGCGGCGTCGCGGGACCGCTTTCGGGAGGCCCGACGCTCGTTCCGCTGCGAGGCGGCTGCTCCGGCGGCAATGGTGGTGGCACGACGGGCGGTGGCGCGAGCGGGAGTGCAGGCGGTGCCCTTCAGCTCGCCGCCGGCGGCACGCTTCGTATTCGTGGCCGCGTCACGAGCGCCGGCAAAGGCGGCGGGCCCGCGAACGCAAACCTGGAGGCCGCAGAGGGCCCCGGTGGCGGCGGCGCGGGGAGCGGCGGCGCGATTCTGCTCGAGGGCCTGCTCGTCGACATCACAGGTCACGTGACTGCCAATGGTGGTGGCGGTGGCGCGGGCGAAGCGGGGAGCGGCGTGTCGAACCCGGGCGTCGACGGCCTCCCCTTCAGCGCGAACACGGCGGCGGGCGGCATCGCGCCTGGGGGCGGGGGTGGCAGTGGTGGACGCGGAGCCGCGCGGAACGGCGTCGCCCAGGCGGGCGTGAACGGCGGGCCGACCAACGGCGGTGGTGGTGGTGGCGGCGGCGGGTTCGGGCGCGTTCGGGTCAACTCGCTCCAACCCTGCACGGGCGCGCCGCTGACGATGTCACCGCAGGCGAGCAGCGCCTCGGCATCCTGCCAATACTGACGAGGCGTTCACTCCGGGAGGAACGCGGGCAGGTGTCGGGGTGTTGCTTTCAACGAAACACAGCGATACTGCCGCCGCAGCCGAGGGTTGTCGCAGAGGTCACCGGGAGCAGTGCATGGTCGGTCTCGTCGTCGCATCGCATGGGCACCTGGCAGAAGAGCTCGTCGCGACGGCGCGGCAGATCGTCGGCGAAGTGCAGCACGTCGCCACGCTGTCGGTCGAACCCGGTGCGAGCCCCGAAGAGATTCGCGCCCGCATCAAAGAGGCCGTGAAGTCGGTCGATGACGGTGAAGGCGTGCTTGTGTTCGCCGACCTCATCGGTGGCTCCCCCTGCACCCAGAGCCTCTCGTTGTGTCAGCAGGCGCGCATCGAGGTCGTCACCGGCGTCAACCTGCCGATGTTGCTCAAGGCGAACTCGTTGCGAGGGCAGTTGCCGCTCCTCGAGTTGGCGCACCAGCTGGCGCAGTACGGGCAGAAGAACATCACCTGCGCGAGCGACCTGCTCCGCGCTCGTGCGCCTGCCGCATAACGTCCCTCGGCCTTTCTCCCACCGCCCGAACGGCCCCAGCGTCGCTGAAGGGGCAGTGAACTTTTCCGGTGGCAGCACGGTCTGACCGGTCGTATTCAGTTCGTGTCTGGTGGGGGCGTGCTCGTTGGTGGTCTCGTGATTGTCCTCAGCCGAATCGACAGCCGGTTGATTCACGGTCAGGTCATCGAAGCCTGGCTGCCGTTCCTGCGCGTGGCGCGCGTCGTCGTCGCCGATGACGTCACCGCCAGGGACGCGATGGCGCAGGCCGCGATGGGGCTCGCGATGCCCGAGACGGTCCAGGTGGTCCACACCACGCTCGCGCAGTTCGACGCAGGCGCCGTGGCGCGCGACGACGTGCCGACGCTGGTGCTGTTCCGCGACGTGGCGGCGGTGGTGCTTGCGCGCGCGAACGGGCTCCCCGACGGGCCGCTCACGCTCGGCAACGTGCACGCCGGGCCCGGCCGTCACGCGGTGAGCCGGTCGGTCTTCCTCACCGACGACGAAGAGGCGCAGCTGTCGACGCTCACCGAGTCGGGCATGGACGTGACGATTCAGTCGCTCCCGTCGGAAGCACCGCAGCGCGTGACTCGCGCCGCCTGACGTCACCTCTGCGTGGCGAGCGTCACGGGTCGAAAGTCGAGCTAAGACCCGCCGGGTGATTCGGTACGACCCCCACGTCTGGCGCTCCACGTTCTTCGCCATCCGCGGCTCGATGGTGCAGGTCATCGCGCTGCGCTCCGTCTACGTGACGCTCGTCGCGGCGGCCCTCACGGCGGTGCACTTCTTCGTCTTCCCGCTCTCCATCGCCAACATCACCAACGTGCACGGCATCGTCTCGACGGCGATGGGCCTCTTGCTCGTCTTCCGCACCAACGCCTCGTACGACCGCTGGTGGGAAGGGCGGAAGTTGTGGGGCGCCATCGTCAACACCTGCCGGAACATGGCGCGCTCGGCGGTGGTGCACCTGAGCGACACGCCGGAGCGCCTCGAGCGCGTGATGCGGCTGGTGCGCGCGTTCCCTCCTGCGGCGACGCACCTGTTGCGCAATAAACAATGGAGCGCGCCGGAGCTCTTCTCGGCTGAAGACTCCACCAGACAGCTCGCGCGTTCGCACCCGCCGCTCGCCATCTGCACCGCGCTCAGCGAGCAGTTCAAAGACGCGCACCGCCAGAAGCAGGTCAGCGACATCGTCTTCACCTCGCTCGACGCCGACTGTCACAACCTCGTCGACCACATCGGCGCGTGCGAGCGCATTCACAAGACGCCCATTCCGTTCGCGTACGTGGTGCACCTGCGCCGCGGCCTCGTCATCTACTGCGCGACCCTGCCGCTCGCGCTCGTCGGCACCCTGGGCTGGTGGAACCTGCTCGTCGTCTACCTCGTCTCGTACATCCTCTTCGGCATCGAAGAGATTGGCGTCGAGATCGAAGACCCGTTCGGCGACGACGAGAACGACCTGCCGCTGGAGCAGATCAGCGAGGGCATCGACCGCAACGTGCGCGCGTTCGAAGAGAAGCACCACTGACGAACGCAGCGAGGAGCGACCATGGACACCAGCGACATCACCTGCGCCACCGTCACCGTCGAGGCTGGCATCGCCGAGGTGACGCTCGCCGCCACCGGCAAGGCCAACCGCATGGGCCCCGACTACTGGGCCCAGATGCCGACGCTGTTCTCGCGCCTCGACGCGGAGGAGGCCGTGCGCGTGGTGCTGCTCACGGGCGCTGGAGAGCACTTCAGCTTCGGGCTCGACCTCGCGTCGATGGCCGCCGAGCTCGCGCCGATTCTGCAGGCCGACGCAGGCGCGAAGGCGCGACAGCAACTGCTCGCCACGATTCGCCGGCTGCAAGAGGCGAACACGGCCGTGGCGCGGTGCCGCAAGCCCGTCATCGCGGCCATCAGCGGCTGGTGCATCGGCGGCGGCGTCGACCTCATCACCGCCTGCGACGTGCGCCTGGCGTCGAGCGACGCGAAGTTCAGCGTGCGTGAGGTGAAGCTCGCCATGGTGGCCGACGTGGGAACGCTGGCGCGGTTGCCGGCCATCGTCGGGCAGGGCATGGCGCGGGAGCTGGCCCTCACCGGTGACGACGTCGACGCAGCGCGCGCGCTGAAGCTGGGTCTGGTGAACGACGTCTTTGCGTCGAAGGCCGAGCTGCTCACGGCGGCGCGGGCGATGGCGGCGCGCATGGCGAAGAACTCACCGCTGGTGCTCGCGGGCATCAAAGAGGTGATGAACGCGCAGTCCGAAGCCGCCGCGCGTGAGAGCCTCGCCACCGTCGCGCTGTGGAACGCGGCGTTCCTGCCGTCGAAGGACCTGCTCGAGGCGATCGGCGCGTTCATGGAGAAGCGCGAACCGACCTTCACCGGCGAGTAGCGTGCGCTCCTTCCCATGCGCTGGCTCCTCCCGTTCGCCCTCTGCGGCACTGGCTGCTTCCTTCGCGCGCAGGGCGGCTACTCGACGTCGGTGCCCGTGAGCGGCGCTGGCGGCGGAGCGCTCGAGGTCTCTGCGGGACTGGGCGACCTGCGGAGCGAGCCTGCGTCGATTCTCCCCGAGCACTCCTCCGTCGACGTCGTCGGGCACGTCACCACCTCGGGGCATCGGCTCGGGTTCGGACCCAGCGCGATGTGGGTACCGCTCTCGGGCTGGACGCACGATTGGTCGCCGACGGTGCGGCTCGGTGCGCGGCTGCTCCAGGTCGAGTGGCTGCCGTCGCTGAAGCCCACTGGGAGTGTGTCGGGTCTGGCGGAGCTCGGCGTGCTGTTCTTCCCGAGCCGAGCCACTCGCAGCCGCACCTCGTTCGGGGCGTCGTTCGGCGGAGAGCTCTTTCTCCGCTACGGCCTGCCCGTCGCTCCCGAGGTGCGGCTGTTCTTGCTGCTCAACGTCGGCTTCGGGAACTCCATCGGGCCGACGTCGTGAGCCCCGTCACTGACCGCCGGTCGCGCTGAAGAGCAGGTGACCCGAGCTGCCAGCGGCCCAGACGCGGCTGGTGTTCGCCCCCGTGCACACGCCGTTGAGCGACGCCTCGGCGACGTTCGAGACGAGCGTCACCCACGTCTCTCCGTCGTCGGTCGACTTGAGCACCGTGCCCTGCGCGCCGACCGCGAACCAGGTGCTGGTGCCTGCGACGTGTGACACGTCTTCGAGCTGCACGCTGACACCCGAGGTGCGGGGCGTGAACGTCGCGCCGTGGTCGGTCGACTTGTAGAGGGCGCCGCCGCTGCCCACCGCGAGGACGAGCCCGAGGGTGTCCTGCTTGTGCGCGACGCCTCGGAAGTTGACCGCTGCGGTGATGTCAGCCCGCTGCAACCAGGTGCCGCCGGTGAGTGTCTGCAGCACGCCGGAATCTCCGATGACGACGGCCCGGTTGAGCAGGCCCGAGGTGTACGCGGTGATGGCGCGGTAGGTGCGCGTGCCGCCCGTCGCGGTGACGACCCAGTTGCTGCCGCTGAAGGTGAGGATGGTGCCCGAGAGGCCCACCGCGTTGCACGACGTCGACGAGCGGCACGAGACGCCGGTGAGCGAGACCGTGACGATGCCGGTGTCAGGGTCGGCCGCCCACGTGCTGCCGCCGTTCGTCGACTTGAGAATGGTGCCGCCGTTGCCCGTGGTGAAGAGGAGCGTGCCGGCGAGGGTGCCGTTGGTGTCGACCGAGTCCACCGAGAGCAGGTTCTGGGTCGTGAGGCCAACGCCCTGGCTGACCCACGTGCCGCCCGAGTTCGGTGAGTGGAAGATGCTCCCGCTGACTCCGACTGCCCACAGCGTGCTCGCGAACGTGCTGGGCATCGTCATGCGCGCCCACGACGGGGTGACCTCGACGTTGCGTCGCACCCAGGTCGGTGGCGCCGTGGTGATGGTCATCGAGCCGCCCAGCCCGCCGCTCGCGATCTCGGTCGCCGAGCGCGCCACCAGGCCTCGGGCGATGCTGTTGACGCCTGCGGGCAACACCTGGTCGGTGCGCGTGCCGGCGCTGTACTTGATGATCTCGGCGACCGTGGTGGTGGCCGTCATCCACACGTCGCTGCCCTGGGTGGTGAGCGTCTCGATCTCCGTCACGTCACCGAAGCCCGAGACCTCGCTGAAGGTGAGGCCGCCGTTGTTCGAGAACAGCAGCGGCCCGTGACCGGCTGGCGCGACGCCGCCAATGTAGAAGGAGTTCGAGTTCGGCATCGCGACGACCGTGTTGAGGAACGTCGTGTAGCCGGCCGGCAAGGTCACCTGGCTCCACGTCGCGCCGTTGTCGGCCGAGCGGAACACCACGCCGTTGCCGCCCACCGTCACCAGCACGCTGCCGGTCGAGCAGGCCCCGATGGCGCTCGCGCACCGCGCCACCGAGAGGAGCGTGTTCGAGGTCGGCAGCGGCACCACGTCGAAGGTCGGCGTCGAGTTGAGGAAGCTCGTCGAGCCGCGAACCACACGTCCCGTGAGGCCGACCCCGACCCACCAGCTCGTCTGGAACGGAGGCATGCCGGTGGTGCCCGCGAAGGTGAAGCCGAAGAGCTCGCGCTTCGGCACCGTGGTGTCGGTGTTGGTCAACGCCTCGAAGGTGACGCCGTCATCGGTGCTCCGGGCGATGTGGCCGTTTGCTCCCACCAGCCACACGTCGCCTGACGACGACACGCTCACGTGGTTGACGATGCCGTCGGTCATCGGGTCGCGCCGGGTGAAGTTCAGCAGGCTGTCGTCCGACGTGTAGAGCCCGCCGCCGCCCGACGCGACGTAGTACCGCGTGTTCGTCGCGCCGAACGCCATGCTCTTGATGTGGTTGTTGCTGGCTGGCCGGCTCTGGTGACTGAAGGGCCAGCGTGGGGTCGAGCTGAGCTGCGCCGTCGGCGGGCTACGGTTGCCGGCGTTGTCGACGCTGCGCACGACGATGAACTGTGTGACGCCGTTTGGCTCCGTCAGCGTCTGGTTCGTCGTCCCGCCGGCGTGGGGAATGAGCGTGCCGTAGACGTACGGGCCGCCGCTCACCAGCGAGAGGCCGACCTCGTAGCCCTGCACACCGCTCGACGCGTCGGCCGAGTTGTTCCAGCTGAGCGACACCGTGCGATGGCCCGCGGTCGCGACCGGGCTCGTCGGCGTCGTCGGCACGATGGAGTCGAAGAAGATGTCGTACGTCGCCGGCGCGGCGGTGATGTTGCCCGCGTTGTCGAGGAGCCAGGCGTGAACGCGGCGGTCGCCTTGCGCGACCAGCGTGTGCATCGCGGTGGCCGTGTACGCGACGAAGCAGACGTCAGCGGCCGTCGGCGTGGCAGGTGCGGGCGAGCCGACCGCGACCTCTTTGAGGCACCGCTGCGCCACGCCGCTGCCCGTCTCGGTGGGAACGAAGGCGACCGAGACCGTCGCGCTCTGCGTGTACCGCGCGCCCGAGTTGATGGAGATGACGGTGGTCGGCGCCGTCGTGTCGAGGGTGATGGTGTCGCTCGCCACGCCGCTCGTGTTCCCCGCCGCGTCCAGCACACGCACCAGAATCGTCTTCGTGCCGTCGCCCGCGCTCAAGGGTGTGTTGACCGGCGAGAGGTACGGCACCGGAGCGCCGAAGCCGCCGACGCCGCTGTTCGACAGCTGCATCTGCGTGACGCCAATGGCATCACTGGCGACGCTGGTGACCGAGACGGTGGTGGAGTTGGTGAACATCGCGCCGCCGTTGATGCTCGCGCTGCTCACGCCCGGCGCCGTCTGGTCGAGCGTGATGCTGTCGCTGAGGATGAACGACACGTTGCCCGCGCCGTCGCTCACGCGAATGAAGGCGGTCTTGAGACCATCACCTGCGGTGAGCGTGACGGTCGGGGTGCTCGTGTACGCGACGCAGGTGGCCGGCGGTGACGCGTCTCCGGTGCAGACCTGCGCCAGGCCCGACGTCGCGTCGCTCGCGGAGTGCGCGAAGACGGGTGAGAGCGAGTTGGTGCTCGCGGCCCCCGAGGCGAGGCCCAGGCCGGCGACGCTCAGCGTGGGCGCCGTCTGGTCGAGGGTGATGCTGTCGGCCGCCACGGCGGTGGAGACGTTGTACGCGGCGTCGCGGAACCAGACGTTGAGCGTCTTGAGCCCGTCACCGGCGGCGAGCGCGAAGGAGGTGAAGGCGATGGGCTGGAAGCACGGATCGTTCGACGCAGGCGCCGCCACGGGAGCCACGCCGACGCAGCGGTGCGTCACGCCAGATGCATCGTTCGCGGTGAACACCAGGGTGGTGTTGAGGTTGTTGGTGAACGCCGGGTTGCCCGCGTTGACGACGAACGTGCCAGTCGGCGCGCCGGTGTCGAGCGTGATGGTGTCAGCGTTCACGCTGCTCTCGTTCCCCGCGCCGTCGATGACCTTGCAGCCGACCGTCTTGAGTCCGTCGGCGCCTGTCATCGTGTGCGAGATGGTGGCCGCGTAGCTCACGGGAGCGACGAACGCGCCGAGGTCGGTCTGGCACTGCACCTGCGCGAGTCCGGAGCCGCCGAGGTCGTTCGCGATGAGGCTCGCGCTGACCAGCGGAACGTTCGTGAAGGTCGAGTTGAGGTTCAGGTTGATGCTCCCGAGCGTCGGCGTCGCCTGGTCGAGCCCCACGCTGGCCATCGACGCGAGCGAGACGTTGCCGGCGTTGTCGCTGACCGTCACCAGCACCGTCTTCATGCCGTTGCCCGCGGTGAGCGTCACCGGCACCGTCGCTGCGTAGGGCAGACACCCGGGCGTCACGTTGCCCGAGACGCAGACCTGGAAGAGGCCGCTGCTGGTCGCGCCGTCACCCGCCGTGACCGCGAGGTTCACCGTCGTGAAGCGGGTCCACGGCGCGCCGCCGTTGAGGACGGCGGAGGTGATGGTGGGCGTGGCCGTGTCGAAGAAGATGGTGTCGGTGGCTTGCCCCTGGTTGCCGGCGACGTCGGTGACTCGCAGGGTGACGGTCACCTGTCCCTGCGCTCCGCCGAGCATCCACACCGCAGGCGAGGCCGAGACGTTCGAGAACGTGGCGCCGTCGTTCGACGCCTGCTGCCCCGCGACACCCGTGAGCGAGTCGGTGGCGGACCACGCGAGGTTGACGGTCTGCATGTTGGTGGCGGCCGCGTTGGCGTTGACGGTGAAGCCGGTCACCTGCGGCGGCGTGGTGTCGAGGATGATGGAGTCGTTCAGCACCAGCGTCTGGTTGAGCGAGTTGCGCACGCGCACGCGAACTGTCTTCGTGCCGTCGCCGCTCGCCAGCGCCCAGGCCTTCGTCGTCACCGGCGCGCCACAGTCGGAGAACGTCACGCCGTCATTCGAGAAGCACAGCTCGGTCACCGTCGCGGGCGGCGTCGTCGAGGCGCTGATGGTGAGGGTGACGTTGGCGGAATTGGTCGCGGTCGCCGCGCCGTTCACCTGCAGCCCACCCGAGATGCTGCCGGCGATGAGCGTGAAGGCGGTGTTGCTCGAGTTGAAGCCCTGCCAGGCGCTCGGCGTGCCCGCAGCATCCAGCGCGCGGAGCTGCCACTTGTAGGCGCCTGGCGCGAAGCTCGAGAGCGGCAGCGTCAGCACGCCTTCTGCGGAGAGCGCGCCCGTGTGCGTCGCCGTGTTGGTGAAGCTCGCCGACGTCAGCACCACTTCAGCCTCGAGGCGCACCTGCGCGTTCTCGGGGTCGTCGACGGTCGCGCGGAGTTGCGGGGCGGTCAGCGTCATCGCTCCGGGGGCCACCGTCATGTCGAGCGCGTCGACCTGCATGATGAGGCTCACGGCCGGCGCCTGGTTGGCAGGCGCGGTGACGGTCAGCTGGAACGTTTCGTTGTCGGTCGCGCTCGAGGTGTCGGTGGCCGTCACCGTCACCATGCGGGAGTCGACGACGTTCGCGGCCGGCGACAGCGTCAAGACGTTGCCCGCGAGCGTCGAGAACATCGGCGCGTTGGTGAGCGAGAAGCTGATGGTGTCTCCATCGGGGTCGGTCGCGAGCAGCGTCACCGTCTGCGTGGCGCCGGCGGTCATCGTCACCGCAGCGATGGGCATCAACACGGGCGGGCGGTTCACGTTGGTGACGGTGAGGCTCAGCGTTCCCTGCGACTGCAGCGCGTTGTCGCTGACGACGACGGTGACCGAGTGCGTGCCGGCGTTGGTGAAGTCCGGCGCGATGGTGAGCGTCGTGCCCGAGAGCGTGACGAAGGCGGGCGCTCCCATGATGGAGAAGGTGAGGGGGTCGTTCTCGGCGTCGGTCGCCGTCAGCGTGACGGTCGAGGTCGCGCCTTCGTTGACGGTGACGGCCGCGAGCGCGCCGAGCACTGGCGCCGTGTTCATCGGGGCGCCACCGGCTGAACCACCAGCCGACGAGCCGCCACCGACAGCTCCACCAGCGGAGCCACCCGAAGCGCCGCCTGCAGACCCGCCTGCCGCAGAGCCGCCACCGACAGCTCCACCAGCGGAGCCTCCGGAAGCGCCGCCAGCCGAACCGCCTGCTGCGGAGCCACCACCAGCGGAACCTCCGGCAGCCGAGCCACCCGCAGCGACTCCACCCGCCGCTGCGCCTCCTGCAGTCGAACCACCACCTTGTGAGGTCGTCCCGCCGCCTTCTCCTCCGGCGCCTCCATCGAGGTCCGACGGGGCGTTGTTGCAGGCACAACCGAGGCACACCGCGAGCGTCGCGGCGAACACGCTGGGACGAAACATGATGGAGGGGTTCCTTCTGGTGAAGGGTGAGTGCTCTGGAATGCGGGAGCCCCGGTGGGCAGATCACGGAATCGTCATCGCTCGTCGCGACGTGGGCGATTACGGTCTCACTGCATGACGGGGTGGGTGTTGTGGGCGCTGGTGGCAGCGTCGGGCGACGAACGAATCAGCCTCGAGGTCGTCTACGAGGCGCCTGAGGCGTGTCCACCGCGTGCACGCTTCGAAGCTGAGCTGAAGGCGCGGTCCGAGAAGCTGCGCATCGTCGACGCCGCGCAGACGCCGCAAGCCCAGGTGACGGTGCGCATCGTCACGCAGAAGAAGCGGTACGTCGGCACCTCGAAGCTGCGCACGCTCCTGAGCGGCGTCACCACCCGCGAGTTCAAGTCGGCGCAGTGCGAGACGCTGGTGCAGGCCGCAGCGCTCGCGACCGCGCTGTTGTTGGACCCCGAGGGCACGAAGACGGGGGCGGTGATGGTGGAGCTCGCTCCAGTCGTCGTCGCGCCCGCCGACGCGGGTGTTCCTGAGCCCATCGACGCCGGGGTCGTCGCGCCGCCTGTCGTCATCGTCGATGCAGGCGTCGTCGAGCCGCTCGTCCTCATCGACGCAGGGCCACCGGTTCCCGTCGAGCCCGCTCGCGACGACCCGCACGTCGAGCTGTCGGCCGGAGGTGGCGTCACCTCGGGATTGAGCGGCGCGGTCGATCCACTCGTGCAGCTCACCGTCGCCTTGCAGCTCTCGCGGTTCCGGCTCGCGCTCTCACCGCAGTTCGTCTTCGGCCGTCGTGTCACGTCGAGCGCCGGCGTCGCGCAGTACGTCGGCGTGGGTGGACGCTTCGATGCGCTCGCGTCTTTCCCGGTCGGTCGACTCCTCCGCATCGAAGGTGGAGCGAGCGTCACCGTGCTGGTGCTCCCCGTCACGGGACCCGATGCCGAAGTGCCAGGCCGCGCGCTCGGCGTGCTCGTCGCGCCAGGCCCGTTCGCCCGCATCGCGTTGCAGCTCGGTCACTTCCGCGTCGCGCTCGAAGGTGGGGCTGGCATCAACCTGCGCGCGGAGCGCTACCTCATCGACGGAGCCGGGCTCGTCTTCGCGGCGCCGCGGCTCTTCGGACTTCTTGGAGCAAGCGTCGGCTGGTCGTTCTGACGCCTCAACGCAGCGCGCGCTCCGCCATGCCGGGTTCGTCTTCGAAGGTGAGCGTCACGTTGCCGAGTTGAAGGTGGTCGTGTCGGGAGAGCACTGCCTCGGCCGTGAGGGGCTGTCCGTTGAGGGCCAGCTGTCGCCCTTCGGCAGCGCGCACCCACCAGCGGCCAGCGCGTTCGAAGAGGTCGGCGTGGTGACGTGACACCGTCGCGTCGCTCACCACGCAGTCGTTCTCGGGAGCCCGACCGATGCTGACGAGCCCCACGTTTCTGCCCAGAGAGAAGCACAGCGAATCGGTCTGGGTTGGCGCCGTCGCCGGAGCGCCGACGGGCACGCCGACGGTGTTCACCATTGCCCGGCTCGGTGGTTGCCAGGCGCCGGGCTCCCAGATGAGCCACGCGCCCGGGTACTTTGCAGCGAACGTCGCCTGCAGCCGCAGCGCCTGAATACTGATGAACGAGAGCAGGTAGGACGGCCGAGCCACGCCGCGACTCTGGCAAACCGAGCCACGAAGTCGAAGGCTCGTGCGCGTGAAAGGGTTTGCATGTGCGTGGCTGTCACCACACGATTTGGTGATCCACCTCGCGCCCTCACCGCATGACGCTCCCGACTGACAACCTGGCGGTGCGTGACGGTGGCCCTGCCGCCGCGACCACTCGCGACACCGGAACCTCTCCGGCGCCGGCGGCCGCTGAACGGGAGCGCCTGTCGGCCATGTTCGAGGCGCACTACGACCTGGTGTGGAGAGTGCTGCGCCGGGTCGGCTTGCCCGACGCGACCGCCGAAGACGGCGCGCAGCAGGTCTTCATCATCGCGTCGCGCCGATTGTCCGACATCGAGCCCGGCAAGGAGCGCGCCTTCCTCTGCGCGACGGCCGTGAAGGTCGCCGGTCCGCTGCGCTCGCGGCCGCGGCGTGACGTGCCAGAAGAAGACGCTCCCGAGCCCGTCGACCACGACACGCCCGCCGACCTCGTGCAGCGGAAGCAACAGCGCGCCTTGCTCGACCGGTTTCTGTCGGAGCTCGATGAAGATCTGCGCACGGTGCTGGTGTTGACGGAGCTCGAAGGACTCTCGAAGCGTGAGGTGGCCGAGGCGCTCGGAATTCCGGAAGGCACCGCGGCGTCTCGCCTTCGACGCGCGCGTGAAGAGTTGGCGCGACTGCTCGCCCGCTGGAAGGAGGGTCAGCGATGAGCGACGAACTGCCACCGCTCGGCTCCGAGCTCGAGGCGATGTTCGACGCCGCGAAGGCGGAGCTCCCGTCGGCTGCTGCGAAGGCGAAGGCGCGCGCTGCGCTCGGGTTGCCCTCGGCCGTCGTCACGCCGCCTGCTCCGGCTGCACCTGCGACCGCCGCGACGAGTTCTGCTGGCGCGCTCACCGTCGTCAAAGGCCTCGTCGTGCTCGGTCTGGTCGCTGGTTCGTACGCGCTGGGCGTTCGCACGGGAGACACGCGCGCGCGTGAGGCGTTCGCCGCGTTGCCTCCGAAGACGGTCATCGTCGAGGTGCCCGTGCCCGCGAAGCCAGAGCCCGTCGTGGAGGTCGCGCTCGTCGCCGCCGACGTGCCTGACGCGGGAGCGGTGAAGGCACCAGTCGCGAAACGTCCCGTGGTGGAGGAGTCCGACGACCTCATGGCAGAGCTGGCGTTGCTCGACGCGGCGCGCACGACGCTGGCAGAGAACGACCCCACGAAGGCACTCGCGACGCTCTCGAAGTACGACGCGACGTTCCCGCGCGGCACGATGCGCACCGATGCTCAGCTGCTTCGTCTCGAGACGCTCCTGAAGGCCGGTCGTCGCGCCGAGGCCGAGACGCTGGGGAAGAAGCTCTCGAGCGCGACCGACTCCGAGCTGGTGCGAGAGCGCGTCCGGAGACTGCTCGATGCGAAGTGAGCTCGCGCTGCTGGTGGCGTTGGTGAGCGCGTGCGCTCCCGACGTCGTCATCGGCACGGAGCGGCAGTTGACGGTCGTCGCGACGACGCCACTGGCTGATGGACGCTGGCGACAGGCCGGCTTCCGCGTCGCCGAGGCTGACACCGAGCCCGCCTCGGACCTCTGGTACGGCACGACCTCGACCGACGGTGCGCTGCCGTCATTCGAGAGCCCGGCGCTCGCGGGCGCCGACGCGATTCGCGCGGCGACCGTGTTGGGTACGTCGTGGGTCGTCGGTGGCTTCGTGACGGAAGGCGGGCAACGCGTTGCGTGGCTGCGCGCGCTCGATGAAGCGAACGGCGAGGTGTGGACGACCATGCTGCCGGCCCCGGGCGGAGGGTCGACCGAGGTGACGGCGCTGACGACGAGCAACGAAGGCACGCTCCTCGTGGCCGGCCTGGAGCAGGACTCGCGCGGCTGGGTCGCGATGCTGGAGCCCGATGGAGCGCTCCGCTGGCGACGCAGCTTCGAGACCGACTTCCAGATGCAGGCTGCGGGCTTCACGCCCCATGTGGTCGTCGCCGAAGACGGGCCGCCGACGCCATCGCGACGGCAGTTCTGGCTCGCCGGTCGACGGTCGCGCACGGACAGCGGCTATGCGCTCCAGATGACGCTCGACGGAGAGCTGTGGGACTCGGAGCCGTTCGGCGTCGCCGGTGCCCAGTCGCGTGGCGTCGTCGCGGCGGGGCGCAGCGGCATCGTCGTGTGCACGCAGACTGGCGGCGCCGTTCAGTTGGCGTGGACGCAAGGCGGCGGCGTCTCAGGCGGCGCGCTCACCGACGTACCCGGCGCGTTCGAACTGAAGACGTGTCTGGGCTCGGTGTCGCAGGTGAAGCTGGTCGGCACGGTGCTGCGAGACGAACTTCGTGTGCCCACGGTGGTGACCTTCGATCGCGCGTCACGCGCCGTGGTCGACACTCAGGAGACGACTCCCGGGCCGTTCGTGTTCGGAGCCGCACAGGCGGCGAGCGGCAGCGTCATGCTCGTCGGCCGCACCACCTCACCGATGCGGCGCTGGTCCGCGTCGGTGCCGTAACGTTCACTTCTTCCGGCTCGCGCGCTCCTGCAGCCGCCGGTGGTGCCCCAGGCTCGCGCCGCCAACCGTTTCTGCCAGCGTCCATGTGGTACTCACCGACGCCGAAGCACCTCTGGGGGTGACATGAGCCTCGACCGACTGCGCCGCCCCTTGATGTCGTGTCTGCTCGCGTGGAGCGCCGCGAGCCAGGCCCAGACGCTGGTTCCGCTCGGCGACCTCAACACCGAGCCCGAGAGCTCGAGGCCCGGCAACCTCAGCTGGCCGTCCCAATTCGGGAACACGCCCAGCCTCGTCCACGAGGGCGTCTTCTACTTCCCTGCGGAGGGCCCGTGGGGAAACGAGCTGTATCGAACTGACGGCGGGTCGGCGTCACTGGTCGTCGATGCCGTCCCTGGTCCGCGCGGAGGGCTGGTCGGTCAGTTCCGTGCGCGCGGCTCGCAGGTCTTCTTCGTTTCGGCGCCTGGCTTCAACGTGCCCGGTGACACCACCTTGTGGGTGACCGGCGGCACACAGGCTGGCGCGACGGCGCTGTTGCGGCTCACCGATGGGAGCAGGCTCCGGCTGCTCGACTTCAACGGAGGCGAGCTGGGATTCTTGCGCGAGCGCTCGCGAAGCTTTCCTGATGGCGGGGTCGAGCAACTCAGACAGCTCTGGCTCACCGACGGTACGCTCACGGGGACGAGGGAGATCGTCAGCGCCTCAGTGGTGCCGCCCTTCTACAGTTCCTCGTTCTCGGGTGGGCAGTTCTATACGACCGATGGTTCTCCTCCCCTGTCGCGAACGGACCTCGCGACCGGTGTGACGACGCCCGTGCAGCTGCCGCTGCAGCCTGCATGCGTCGGGGCGACCGGGCTGACGCCGCTGGGGAACGACCTCGTCTTCGTCTGTTGGGGCAACACGCCGAGCCTCACCTACTCGCTGGCGAGTCTCCACGCCGATGGCGGCGCCGAGTATCTGCACCCCGAGCTCACCGGCGCGATTGTCGGGTTTGGGGAGCGGCTGCCGGTGAGCGGGGGCCGCATCTGGTTCTACGCCCGCGACGCCGACGCTGGGGCCGAACTCCACGTCACTGGAGGCACTGCGGCCTCGACCCAGGTCGCCGTCGATGCCTGGCCCGGGCCGGGAGACGGACTCTCGAGCTCTCCCGAACCACCTGTGGTGAACGATGGCTGGGTGCCGTGGCTCTCGGCTGACAGCTCGCGCCCGTTTGGAACGCTCCTGCAGGGCGTCAACGCGCTCGACGGCGGGCGCCTCACGGTGCCGTACCCCCTCGGCTTCTGGCCGTCGGTCTGGCAAACGTCGACCACCACCTTCGTTCTTCCGCCACGGTCCTCGTCAGGGCTCCCTCACACCATCCTCACCGATGGTGGTTTCGCCGCGGTTCCGTCGTCATCGAGATACTCGGTGAGCGCTGTTCTGGGCGAGTTCCTGCTGACTGGAGGGACGACCGACGCGGGCGAGGAGTTGGTCAAGAGTGACGGCATCACGACGACCCTCGTCGCCGACCTCGCGCCCGGAAGCAGATCGTCGCTTCCTGGTCGCGACGCAGGTGTCACTCGCGTGGGCAACTCCGTCGTCTTCTGGGCCACCACCTCTGCCACGGGTGCAGAGCCCTGGGCGACTGATGGCACCCCTGGTGGCGCGCGGCTCCTGCTCGACGTTCTTCCCGGTCCCGCGTCCTCGCTCCTGGGTGAGCTGAGCCGCGTGACACTCGGTCAGCGAATGCTGTTCACGACTGGGGGCCGCGTGTACTCGACCGACGGCACCGTGGCGGGTACCCAGCTGCTGCCAGGCGACAGCAACAACACGCTCTTCATGGCTGATGGGTGGGCCTGGTGGGCAGGCACCGACCTCATGCGAAGCGATGGCACCGTCGCCGGCACCAGCGTCGCCCGCACCAGTGCACAGGGCTTCTGGCTCTATGGCGCTGCGGGCACCACGCTCTACTTCGTCGAGGGCTCCGTGCTGAAGTCGTACCGAACCGGGCAGTCGCCCGTCGCACTGCCGGGCGATCCCATTCTGTTTGACCGGAACGTCTGCCCGCTCTCCAACGGCTTACTTTTCACCAGCAGGGACGCTGTCGGCTTTCAAGACGAACTCTGGGTCACTGACGGCTCGCCGACTGGCACGCGGCAACTCGCGGCGGGTTCAGTGCAAAACGTCATCTGCGAGCCCGGCGGTGCCTGGTTCACGGCCGCGAACGCGCTGTGGAGAACCACCGGGTCCACTCCCGTTCGGGTGCTGACGTTGACGAACCACGGCTGGGTTCCGATGGGGAACCCGCCGTATCGCTTCTTCGCGAGAACTGACGGCCAACAACTGTTGGCGACGGACGGTACCGCCGCCGGAACGCGCGTGGTGTTCGATGGGGCTGGCATTGCTCCGACGCTCTCAGCGTCATTGGGGAACCTGTTGTTCTTTTCCACCCCGACGACGACCGAAGGCGCTGAGCTGATGCGCTCAGATGGAACCGCGGCGGGGACCGTGCTCCTTCGCGAGTTCTTCGCCGGCCCCGGTGCCGGGCTGGTGTCTTTCGAAGGAACCTGGAACGGGCGGTTGCTCTTCGTCGCCTACGACCCGGCGCTTGGGCCTGAGCTGTGGAGCACCGACGGCACCGTGATGGGGACGCAGCTGGTGCTCGATGGGCTGCCTGGCAGCGCGGGCGCGAGCCCCTGGGTGCTGTCGCAGTTGTCGACGAACAGGTTGTTGGTCTCGGCGCTGGACGCCACAGGCGACCGCGAGCCGGCCGTGCTCGAGTTCCCAGTCGACGCGGGCGTTGACGCAGGCGTCGCCGACGCGGGTTCGCACGTTGACGCAGGGTCCTCGGATGCAGGTACGGGCGTTGACGCAGGTTCGCGCGTCGACGCGGGTGCCGGCGTTGACGCGGGTTCGCGCATCGACGCGGGGGCCGGCGTTGACGCAGGACCCGCCGACGCCGGCGACGCTGGCCAACTCGTGTTTGAAGATGCAGGCATGAGCGTCGACGCAGGCACCGGAAACACCCCCGCTCAGACCGGCTGTGGGTGCGCTTCGACCAACGCAACCTCGCTGTGGGCGCTCTGGGTCGGGTTGGCATTGCTCGCCCGGCGTCACCGGCGGGCCGTGGCAGTCTGAGTCACGGTGGGCCCTCGACGCCGGAGTTGCTCAGGGGCGAGGCCCTTCCGCTCGGTCCGGTTACTTCTTCCGGCTCGCCCGTTCCTTCAGCCGCTTCGTGAGCGCGGCGCGACACGCGGCATGGTTCTCGAAGTAGCCACTGAACCGCGCGAAGTCGCCATCGAGGTAGCTCAACGCCACCGCGCGAACCGACCAGCACCCGTCGTCGTCGCAGTCCGGCACCGAGAGTGCGTCCCACATCACCTCGGCGAGCACCGGGTCGTGCGAGTCCTGCACCAGGTCGATCAGCAGTGTCTTGTGTTTCCAGTTGTTCGACTTCAGGTACTCCTGCGCGAGGTGAGGCAGGTCTTCGGGCTTCACGTGGTCTCGCTCGCTCTCGGTGTCGACCGTTCCGTCCTTCACGCGCTTCATCACTTCGTCGACCCACGGCCGGCGAGACGTGTTCACCACCACCGTCTTCCCGACCGGCGTTGGACACGAGCCCTCGGCGTTCGCCGTGGCCGTCTTCCCGTCGTCTTCTGCGAGCAGCTCGGGCGTCTTCTGCGACCAGCAGGCCACCTTCCCCGACTGCAGCCGGCCGCACCGGGTGCGCACCTCGAGAAACCGAGTGCCCTTCGGACCGACCGCGCGCGGCTGCTTCGAGTCGTTGAAACAGACGGCGCTCCCGTCGACCTTCGTGGCGCACGCGAGGAAGGTCTCGACCGTCACCGACGAGAACTCGCCGTCGAGCGTCGTCGCGAGGTCGCCTGTGCAGCTCAGGTGTCGGGCTTCGTCGATGGCGCAGGCGGCCTGAACGCCCACCGCAACGAAGACGTACTTCTTCTTCGGCGGCGTGAGCGTCGCGCCCTGGAAGCCCCAGCAGCTGAGCTCGCCCGACTCGCGAACGCCGCAGCTGACCCGATGGCCGGCCGAGACCTGCCGGAACGCACCGCGTGGCGCGTTGGTGGCGCCCTCGCTCCCGTCACCCCAGCACGCGAGCGTCTGGTCCTTCTTCACCGCGCAGGCGTGCGTCTTGCTCACGCTCAACTGGCGCACGGGCCCCAGCGTCGAGGGCGGCTTCACGAACGAGCCGGTTCCCCAGCACACGACCGAGTCGTCCTTCGTGCGAATGCCGCACCCGTTGACCTCTTCCACCGTGTCGAACGAGCGCAGCGTCTCGGTTGGCGGGCGTTGAACGCAGTGGTCGTTCAGGTCGAAGCACTGCACGCGTCCGGTCGCGTCGAGCGCGCACGAGTCGTCGGTGACGGTCTGGTTGGTGTCGGGGACCGCGAGCAGCACGAGCACGAGGAGGCTGAACATCGCCGCATCATGACAGCGCCATTCACTGGAGCATCTGTTTCAACAGCGCGTCGTCTTCATCCTCGTCGCTGCCCGCGTCGGGCGTCGCGTACTTCACGCGGTCGGACTCGCTGCACGGCTTCGGGGCGAGCCCATCGGCCTGCACGCACTCCATCGCCCAGGCTTCGCGCGGAGGCCGTCCCGCCTTCTCGGCCTGCGCACGGGCGTCGTCGATGGCCGGCTGCACGAGCGCGGTCGACAACCACGGCACCGCGGAGACGAGCACCAGACTCAGCGTGAGCAGCCCGACGAACGGCACCACCGCGCGGTACAGCGTCGTCACCGGGAGCCGGAAGCGGAAGCTCGAGATGAACAGGTTCAAGCCCAGCGGCGGCATGCAGAACGCGAGCTCGAGGTTCAAGATGACCATCATCGCGAGGTGAAACGGTGACAGCCCGAACCGCGCAGCGAGCGGCAGCACCAGCGGCACCGCGACGATGAGCGCCGACACGCCGTCCATCACCATGCCGATGACGAGCAGGAATACGTTGAGCGCGATGAGGAACTGCCACCGCTCCGAGAGGCCCGCGCGCGTCATGGTCTCGAGCACGTGTGCTGGCACCTGCCGGTCGATGACGAGGTTCATCAGCGCGTTCGCCATCATCAGGATCAGCACCACTGCGCCGGCGAGCGCCATCGAGCTCTGCACCACGCGCGGCACGTCCTTCCACGTGAGGTCGCGATGCACGCGCACCACGACGAGGAGCGTGTACAGCACGCCTACCGCGGCGCTCTCGTCGAGCGAGGTGAGGCCCGAGGCCAGCCCACCGAGGATGACGACGGGCAGCCCCAGCTCCCACTTGATCAACCCGAGGGCGGCCAGCGCCTCGCTCGCGACGAACGGCTCACGGGGAATCTTCTCTTTCGTCCCGACGACCGCGGCCCACGCTCCGAGGATGAGCAACACCAGCACGCCGGGGATGAGGCCTGCGCGGAACGCGAGCTCGAAGTCGAGGCCGGCCACCAGCGCGTAGACGAGAATGGGGAGTGACGGAGGGAAGAGCAACCCGAGCGAGCCACCGGTGGTGACGAGGCCGAACGAGAAGCGCTCCGACCAGCCTTGCTGACGCAGCGTCGGGAGCAGCAGCCCGCCGATGGCCACGATGGTGACGCCGCTGCCGCCGGTGAGCGTGGTGAAGAAGGCCGACGCGCCGAGGCACACCAGGGCGAGGCCGCCCGGCATCCACCCGAGGAGCTTTCGCGACGCCTCGACCAGCCGCTGCGGCGCCTTCGACTCCGCGAGCAGGTAGCCGAGCAACGTGAAGAGCGGAATCGTCACCAGCACCGGCGAGCCGGCGAACTGCTCATCCAACACGCGCGGCGCGAGGCGGTTGACCGGGCTCCCGGCGAGCCACCATGCGACCGCGGTGCCGCCTGCCATCAACACGAAGAGCGGCGTGCCGGCTGCGGCCAGGGCGGCGATGACGGCGCCGAGCCAGCCAGAGGCCAGGCCAGCGCCGGCGACGACCGCGCCACTGCCTCCAAGCGCCCACCGGGAGCCGGGCTTCATGTCGCCGCTCCGTGCGCAGGTTCGACCGCGCGCGTGAACGGAATGGCCCGGCGGGAGGCTGTCATCACGTCGCCGCTCCGTGTGCGCCTTCAGCCGGCGCACCGCGCAGCACCCACAACAGGAACCGCAGCGCGAGCGCGAGCAGCCCGAGGGGCACCACCAGCGACAGCGGCTTCACGAGCAGGCCGCGCGGTGAGTCGGGGCTCGTCACCACCAACGGCACGTGGGTGCCCTCGGGGAGTTCCCGGTGTTCGCGCAGCGCGGCGAACTCGGTGGCGTTGCTCCAGTCCACTGCGTCGAGCCACGCGTTCCACTCGGCCCCGGTGAGCGCGGTGTCCCACGTGGCGCCGGTGACGACGCGCGGTGCCACGGTGAAGTCGAGCGCGAGCTGACGCCGCAAGAAGAACACGTCACGGCCCAGCCCTTGAGAGACCGCGCTCCACTTCGCGACCGGCGCGTCGTCCATGCGCGCGCGAAACGCGTCGATGGCGATGAAGTCGAAGAAGCCCCACGCTGAGACCACACACACCGCCGCCGCCACCAGGCCCGCCAACACGTTGGAGAACCGGCGCGCAGTCTCTGGCAACAAGCGCGCGACGACGTCGATGGTGAGGTGTCTGCCCTGCGCCGTCGCGATGGAGGCGCCGACGAAGACGAGCAGCAGCGTCAACCGCGTCGCGAGCCCTCGCAGCCCGCCTACGAGGGTGAGGCTCGAGCCGTCCTGCACCCAGCCGAGGATGTTGCCCGCCCAGCTCACGCCGACGTTTCGCAGCAACACGCCGACGAGCGCGCCGGCGACTCCAACGGCGGCGGTGGGGAGCCGTTGCCCTTTCGTCAGCCGGAACGTCACCCACGCCGCCGCGACACCCAGCACGCCCGCACGAAGCAGCGCGCCCGCGACGAAGCTGCTCGTCGTCTGCGCCGCGAGGCCTTTCAGCACCACCCACGCCGAGAGCGACAGCAGCAGCGAAGCGGCCGCGCCACACGCGACGACGAGCTCGACGCGCGTCCAGAGCGAGTCCAGGCGCGTCAGCAGCGCCTTCACTTCGCCAGCTTCTCCACCTCGTCCATCAGCGCGGGCGAGAGCGTGCCCTTGCCCAGCCGCGCGCGCGTCTCGACGTAGACGGCCTTCCACAGCGCCGCCTGCGCGGGCGTCGCCGTCACCAGCGTCATCTTCCCCTTCAGGCGCTCGAAGGCCTTGTCGTCTTCGCTGCGGATTCGGGCCGTCAACGCAGCGCACGTCAGCTTGCCGGTCTCGAGCACGATGGTGCGGTTCGCCTCGGACAACGCGTCGAGGCTCTTCTTCGACAGCAGCATGCCGCCGATGTTGGGCGCGACGACGTCGGCGGTGAGGTGGTCGAGCTTGCTGCTCCACTGGAGCTGCTCGGCTGCGAGCGCCGAGATGCTCATCGCGTTCACGTTGCCCGTCGACAGCTCGGGCAACACCTCGGGCACGCCCAGCGGCACCGGCACCACGCCCGCAGCCTGGAACACCGACGGCAGCATCGCGTCATCACGCCACACCCACGGCCGCTTGCCCTTCAGGTCGGCGGGCTCGGTGATGGGGAAGCCCTTCGACATCCACCGGTCGAGCCCGATGTCGCCCCAGCCGACGAGCACGAAGCCCTCTTTCTGGAACGTCGCCTCGAAGCGCGGCGTCAGCGCGGTGCGCACCGTGTCGAGCTGCGCCCAGCCGTTGATGAGGCCGGGCACCTGCAGCACGTTCACCGTCGGGTCGATGACCGCGAGCCCCACCGCGCTCACCACCGCGCCGTCGAGCTGGCCCGTCTTCATCTTGCTCAGCTGGGCGGTCTCGTCACCCTGCGTCGCGTTCCAGTACACCTCGATGATCACCTCGCCCTTCGACTTCTCCTTCACCGCCTTCACCCACGTGCGGAGCACCTGGCCCCACGGTGATTCGCGCGGCGCGAGCGAGCCGACCTTCAGCGTCACCGGGTCCGCAAAGACGAGCGTCGAGAGCAGCAGGGCACAGAGCATGAAGGCGCGCATCGAGAGGTCTCCGGGACGGAAGGTTCAGAATGAGCAGCGCTTGAGGCGGGGCGGAGCGAGGTACCGCTTCGCCTTCTTCTTCGCGATGACGTTCTCGAGGCGCTGGGCCGGCAGCACGTCTTTCGCTTCGACGACCTCGGCGAGCAGCTTCTCGTACGCTGCCTTGTCGTGCGAGTTGCAGGCCCAGCTCTGCGCGTAGAGCAGCTGCACCGTGAGGGCGCCGCGGTTGGTGATGGTGAGGGCGCGCTCGAAGAGTCGTTTGGCTTCGGGCAGCTCCGCGTCGGGAGAGCGCGCATGGTACGCGCCCAGCGCTGCGAGGCCGGTGGCGTAGCCGACGCCTTCATCGAGCGCGACCGCGTGCTCCAGAATCGCGACGCCGATGTAGAGGTCCGCGACGACGGCCGAGTCCTCCGACGCGACGCTGCCTCGCGACAGCCACGCCGCGCCCAACCAGAGCAGCGGCTCGGCGTCGGCCTTGTTCGTGAAACCCGACAGGTACGCCTTGATGGTGTCGGAGTTCTTCATCGCCGCCACGAAGCCTGGCCGTCGCTGCTCGAGGAGCAGGGTGCCGAACCGGATCGAGCGGTCGTACGCGTCGCGCGCGCGCCCGGCTTGAAACGCTTCGGCCTCCTCGTCTTCCTTATCGATGGCCTGCTCCCACTCGTCTTCGATGAAGGCGCCGGCATAGCCAGCCCATGACTGGGTGAGCAGATAGAGCGCGTCTTCGTTGTCTGGCGCCAGCCGCTGCATGCCCTCGAGCTGTACGAGGCTCGACGCCGCGCCGATGCGCGCCACCTCGAGATCAGACAGGGTATCGAAGGCCCCAGCCGCGTCGCGGGTCGACTTCACGGTGCCGTCGAGGATGATCCGATCGAGGCACGCCGAGGTGCTGATCAGCACCAGAAACAGGGGAGTCAGCCGCATGGGGCCAGATACAACGCCTCGCCTTCCGAGCCAGTGTTTTCAAGGGAGTTGGCGGCCGTCACCCAGAATCGACAACGGGGGACTCCCACTTCGGGAAAAACCAATGTAGGAGCGTGTCGCCCGGCTTCTCCGGGCACGGCTGCAATGAATGCGGCCGGAACACTGAAAGCAGACGATGGCGACTGGTACCGTGAAGTGGTTCAATGATGCGAAGGGCTTTGGTTTCATCTCGCAGGACGGCGGCGGCGAAGACGTGTTCTGCCACCACACTGCGATCCAGACCCAGGGCTTCCGCACCCTGCAGGAAGGTCAGAAGGTTGAGTTCGACGTCGCGCGCGGCCCCAAGGGTCTCCAGGCGCAGAACGTTCGCCCGGTCTGAGTTTCACTCAGCCAACACGCGCCCGCTGAGCTGCAACGCTCGGTGGGTGTGACCGACGGCCCGTCATCCTTCATGGAGACGGGCCGTTTCATTTGGGGCGTCATGTAACGCTTCTTTGGCCGATGGCACCCCTGGGGTCGCCGCGCGCCTTCACCCTGGAGAACCCAGCCATGTCCGATGAACGTTTTCGCGAAGAAGTCGAAGCCCTGCGCGCAGAGCTCAGAGAGCTGCGTTCGAAAGTCGAGGCGCCTCGGCGCCGGACCCGGTGGCTGCCGCTCGCCGTCGCTATCGCATTCGTCAGCAGCTTTGCGTGGGCGCAGCTGGTGCCGTTCAACGCTGATGAGCCTGCTCGGGCCGACGCCGTGAACGGCAACTTCAACCAGCTCAAGACGTGGCTCGAGCAGAAGGTCGGCACCGTCGGCTCCAACACCATCACCACCGGCGGCATTGCCATCGGCGCGGCGGGCCCGACCCAGGTGACCCTCGGCGGAAACGGCTCCGGCCAGCTGACGGTGACGGGAGGCCTTGCGCTCACCGAAGGCACGGGCATCACGTCGAACCGGCTGGCCGCGGTCGGCTCGGTGCTCAACTCGAACACGAATCACTTCGGCCCTGGCTTCGTCGAGGGCACCTTCGCCGACCCCGGCGGCACCGTCGTCATCATGGCGTCGGCGACCGGCTGGTGCGGCACCGCAGGGCGTATCGGCATGAACGTGCGGGTCGACAACGTGCTGCAGGGCACCATGCGCGTGCTGTGCAACACGCCGGGCAACCACATGGCGTTTCCAGCCGCTTTCATTCGCCTCAACCGCAACCTGCTCACGCCCTTCGGCCCCTCGGTGATTCGGACCGTCAGGCTCGAACCGCTCAACTGCTCCAGCGGGTGCAGCCCGGGGCTCGTCACCACGAACGCCGACACGAACGACTTCGGCGAGGTGACGGTGCTGCGCCTCCCGACACCGTGAGGGGCCGAAAACCCGTGGCGTGAAGGTGTCGCTGGGCAATCATCGTCTCGGCATGCGAACCGACGCCCTCGACCTCTCGACGATGCCTGGCCCACCGGTGCTGCCGCTCGTCGGGAGCGCGCCGTGGCTCGCCGGGCGTGAAGGCGTCATTCAGGCGCTGCTCGGGCTCGCGCCGAAGTACCGGCAGACCGGCGTCTTTCGCGTGGCCACTCCGAGCGGCGACGCGCCGATTCTCGTCATCAACGTCGCGCAGGCCGAGGCGGTGTTCGACGAGCGCCGCTTTCAGAAGACGCTCGATGGTCCGCTGCTGACGATTCGCGAGTTCACGGGAGACGGCCTCTTCACCGCGTACTCGAACGAGCCCTCGTGGGGCGTCGCGCACCGCGTGTTGTCGCCTGGGTTCTCGAGCGAGCAGATGGAGCGGTACCTGCCCGCCATGCACGTCGTCTCGGAGCAGCTGCTCGCCTCGTGGCGCAAGGCGACGGCGCCGGTCGACGTGGTGAGCGACATGACGAAGCTCACGCTCGACACCATCTCGGTGTGCGGCTTCGGCTACGAGTTCAAGTCCTTCGAGTTGCCGGCGCTGCACCCGTTCCTCCAGGCGCTCGGTCGCGCGCTCCAGGAGTCGACCGACCGGCTCTCGAGGCCTGCGCTCCTCGCGCCGCTCTTCCGAGGCACGCTGCGCCGCTTCGAGGACGACCGCCGCCAGATGTTCGAGCTCGTCGACGGCGTCATCGCCCGCCGCAAGCAGACGCCCCGCACCGAGTGGCCGAAGGACTTCTTGTCGCTGATGTTGAGCGAGGCCGACCCGAAGACAGGCCAGCTGATGTCCGACGAGAACATCCGCTACCAGGTCCTGACGTTCCTCGTCGCCGGCCACGAGACGACGGCAGGGCTGCTGTCGTTCACGCTCCACCAACTCGCGACGAACGCGGCGTTGCTCTCGAGGGTTCGAACCGAGGTCGACGAGGTGCTCGGTGATGGAGCGCCGACGCGCGCGACGTTGCTGAAGCTCTCGCTGACGATGCGCACGCTCTCGGAGTCGCTGCGCCTGTGGCCGACGGTGCCGGTGCTGACGGTCGCGCCGGTGGAGGACGACGTGGTGGCCGGGTTTGCCGTGCCTGCGGGCCGGCCCGTCGGCGTACTCGTCGGTGCGCTCCATCGCGACCCGGCGGTGTGGCCGAACGCCGAGGTGTTCGACCCAGACCGGTTCCTTCCCGAGGCGAGCCGCGCGCGTTCGACCGCCGCCTACAAGCCGTTCGGGAACGGCAGCCGCAGCTGCACCGGGCGCATGTTCGCGTTGCTCGAGGCGACGATGGCGCTCGCGCTGGTGGTGCGCGAGTTCGACTTCACCGCCAATGGGCCGCTCGCCATCGCGCCGACGACGTCACCGAAGCCGGCCGGGTTGAGGCTCACGCTGCGACGACGCGCCCGCTGAGCGTGCTGGCGAATTCGACGGGGCTGGCAGATGAACGCCGGGGTCGAGCGGCTCGACCGATGGGATGACGCGAGGCCGATGGACGCCTCAGCCGCCGGCCTTCAGCTGCAGCTGCGCGATGGTGCTCGCGACCGTCATCACGGTGATCTGCGGGTTCACCCCCAGCGACGTGGGGAAGACGCTCGCGTCGGCGATGACGAGGTTCTTCACGTCCCACGTCTCGCCATCGGGCTTCACCACCGACCACGCCTTGTCCGCGCCCATCGCGCAGCTCGACATCGGGTGTGAGGCGTAGATGTTCATCTGGTCCCAAGGCCGTGGCTCGGCCAGCAGCGCGTCGAGCTCGGCGAGGCTCTTCAGCGGCGAGGACCGCGAGAACCCGGTGTGCACCTCGGTCGCGCCGGCCGCGAAGTAGATGGCGCTGATCTGCCGAATGCCCTTCTTGATGACTCGCACGTCTTCGGCGTTCGTGTCGTACGAGACGAAGGAGCGCGGCTCGTTCGCGCCGGGTGAAACCGTGCCCTCGGCGGTGTCGCCAATCATCACGCCGCACGCCGCGAGGTGACGCAGCTGGCGCATCGGCTTCGAGTACACCTCGTACTGCACCGAGTAGATGTCGGGCGACGCGCTGAAGGTCTCGAGCACGGCGTTCTCACCGGGGAGCCGCACGAAGTAGCCCTGCACCGCGCCGTGCCAGCCGTCGACGACCTCGTCGAACTTGCCCACCACGCCCAACGCCGTGTGCACGTGCAGGTTCTTCCCCACCCGGCCGTTCGAGTTGGCGAGCTTCTGGCGCAGCAGGAACGACGGCGTCGACACCGCACCCGCGCAGAGGAACACCTTCTTCGCGCGCACCTCGATGCGCCGCTTGCGCTGCTCCAGCACCGGGTCGACGCCGTACGCCTCGACGCCGACCGCGACGCCGTTCTCGACGAGCACCTTCGTCGCGCGGGCACACGACAACACCGCGGCGCCGGCCGCGAGCGCGCGGGGAATCAGGTTGCGGTCGACGCTCCCCTTGCCGCCGACGGGACAGCCCACCTGACACAGCCCGCACCCCACGCAGCCCGGAGCGTTGCGCACGATGGCCTGATGCCCCTCGAGCTTCAGCGCCACGCAGCCGTCACGGAAGAGCTCGTTGTGTCGCCGCCACACGCTCTCGTCCGTGCGCACCGCGCCGACCGCGTCTTCGATGGTCTGAAACGTCGGCGCCAGGCCGTCGAGGTCGGCCCAGGCGACGCCGTACTGTTCGCGCCACCGCTTCAAGACGAAGTCAGGCGTGCGGAAGCAGATGCCCGAGTTGATGAGCGTGGTGCCACCGACGGCTTTGCCGCGAGGCATGGGCAGAAAGATGTTCCCGAGGGCCAGCGACGTGCCGCGCTCCGCGTAGAGGTTCCGCACGGCCCACGACTGCTTGTTCGACAGCTCGTGCGCTTCCCACTTGCGGCCCTCTTCCAGGAAGACGACCGACAGGCCCGCTTCGGCGAGCCGCATGCCTGCCGCCGCGCCACCAGCGCCCGTGCCGATGACGACGACGTCACAGCGCAGCGTCTCGTCGGCCTCGAAGCTGTCGGCGCGAAGGAGCTGGCCGCGGGGAATCTCCATGGACGCTCGCCTCTATCGCACACCTCGTCGGCGCCGCGTGGTCCTCCCCGGGGTGGGCACGGTATCCTCCCGCGCCATGCGCCCACTCCTGCTTGCCGCGACGCTGTCTGCTTCCGTCGTCTTTGCCGAGCCGCCCGCAGAAGACCCGTGCGTGCTCTCGGAGGCGAAGGTGACCGAGTTGACCGAGCTGAAGGTGCTGAAGAAAGAGCTCAAGCCCTTCACCTTCGGCTCCGTGCAGTGCGTCTACACGCTCGAGAGCGGGAGCGTTCAGTTCCAGCGCGTCTTCCCCGCGGCGAAGGGCGTGAAGACCGAGGCGGAGCTGGCCGCGAAGCTCGCCGAGACCGAGAAGCGGCGCCTGCTCAAGGACTTCAGCGTGCCGGCGTATTCGTTCAGCGGCGGCGTCGACCTCGTGCTGCCGACCGGCGTGTGGCAGGTGCTCGCGATTCGTGGCCCGAAGGGCGTCATCGACCCGATGAAGCTCGGGAAGGCCGTCGTCGAGGCGAAGACGAAGAAGTGACGCTCAGGCCTTCTTGCCGCCCACCATCGTCCACAGGTCAGGACGGTCCGGCGTCGACGACAGGTCGCACCCACGCGTGAAGCCTGCCGCTGCGCGCACGCGGTCGTCTTCGAAGTAGCCCAGGTTCATCGCGAAGGTGAGCGCCTGGTACCCAGCGCGTCGCACCACGAACGAGCTGTCGCCCCAGGACTTCCACACCGACAGCCGCTCCGCGTCAGGCAGCGCGCGCAGGGTGTGCCCGTGCGTCGGGAGCGTCGAGACGTTGACTGCGCGAAGGAGCGTTCGGAACAGGCCCTGCGTGTCTTCGTAGAGCTGCGAGACGTAGAGGTCGACGAAGCGCGTGACGCCCACCTCGTCCGCAGACAGCGGCCAGTCAGGAGGGCCGGGGAAACAGACGCGCGCCAGCTGGTCGACGACATCGGCCTCGAGCGCGTCGAGCACGAAGAGGCCGCTTTTCGGTGCGCCGAAGCCACGCAGCGTTCGGTAGACCCAGCCGCCACCAGCGAGGAACAACCCGCCGACGCCAGCCGCCTTCAGCAGCGTGCGACGGTTGACGGGTCCACTCAGGAGCGCAGGCGTCGTCGTCGTGGGCGGAGGGACCGGGAGCATGCTGCGGTCGAGCCGTGTAGCCCTGTCTGCCCATCACGGCAACGCGGCGAAGCTCGTCACACACGGCGCGGAGCGATGCCGCTCACGACGGCTTCACGTCGACCGCGCAGTTGGCCACCCGCGCCAGCTCGCCCGGATCGTTCGGGAAGTACCGCTGCCGCAGCCTGAGCGCGACGTTCACCAGCCCGATGAGCACAGGCACCTCGACCAGCGGGCCGATGACGGCCGCGAAGGCGGCGCCGTGGGCCATGCCGAAGGTGGCGACCGCGACGGCGATCGCGAGCTCGAAGTTGTTCGACGCGGCCGTGAACGAGAGCGTCGCGGTCTGGCCGTAGGTCGCGCCGACGTACCGGCTCATGAAGAACGACACGAAGAACATGATGACGAAATAGATGAGCAGCGGCACCGCGATGCGCACCACGTCGAAGGGCACGTTCACGATGGCCTCGCCCTTGAGCGAGAACATCAACACGATGGTCGACAGCAGCGCGATGAGGGTGATGGGCGAGATGCGGGGAATGAAGACGGTGCGGTACCAGTCCTCGCCTTTGAGCGCGCGCAGCCCGAAGCGGCTCGCGATGCCGGCGATGAAGGGAATGCCCAGGTAGATGAAGACGCTCTGCGCGATGTCTCCGATGGTGAAGTTCACCGTGGCGCCCTGAATGCCGAGCCAGCCGGGGATGACGGTGATGAAGACCCACGCGTAGAGCGAGAAGAAGAGCACCTGGAAGATGGAGTTGAACGCCACCAGGCCCGCGCAGTACTCGGTGTCGCCACTGGCGAGGTCGTTCCACACGATGACCATCGCGATGCAGCGCGCCAGCCCGATGAGGATGAGCCCCACCATGTACTCGGGCTTGTCGCGCAGGAAGATGACGGCCAGCGCGAACATCAGGACCGGGCCGATGAGCCAGTTCTGCACCAGCGAGAGCGTCAGCACCTTCCAGTTGCGGAAGACGCGCGGCAGCTCCTCGTAGCGGACCTTCGCGAGCGGCGGGTACATCATCAGCACCAGCCCGACGGCGATGGGCACCGACGTCGTGCCCACGTTCAGGGTGTTCAACATCGGCACCACGCCGGGCGCGAAGAAGCCCAGCGCGATGCCCACGCCCATCGCGATGAAGATCCACAGCGTGAGGTACCGGTCGAGGAACGACAGTCGTTTCGTCAGCGTGCTCATGTCAGAGGCTCCCGATGAGCGCCTTCAGGCGGCACGGGTCTTTGAGCACCTTGTCGCGCGAACTTCATCGTCCGCGAAATGGCAGTCACCTCTCTGAGCTGAGCGAATATGGTGCCCGTCGACCCGGAGGTCGCGCATGGCCCGTCTGCTCTCTGCCCTCGTCGTGTTGTCGTCGTTCGTCGTCGCCGCCGAGCCCGAAGCGCCGAAGGAGCCCGCGCGCGGTGCCCTCGTCGTCGGCGTCGTCGCGTCCCAGAACCCCGAGTCGGCGAAGGCCCAGGCCGCGGCGCTCTCGGGTTTCGTCGGGAACGCGCTCCGTGAGACCGCCGTGTCGCGCGTCTACCCAGACCAGGAAGCGCTCGCGCTCGCCGTCGCCAAGGGTGACGTCGACTACGCCGTGATGGGCCCGCTCGCGTACCTGCGCATCGACCCGAAGGCGAACGCGCAGCTCGTCTTCCGCACCATTCGCAACGGCAAGGCGACCTACCGCTCGGTGCTCTTCGCGGCCGTCGGCAAGAAGATGACGCTCGAGACGATTCGCAAGGCGTCGGGCCTCAAGGTCGCGTGGGTCGAGCCGTCGAGCGCGTCTGGCTATCTGCTCGCCAAGGCCCACCTCGTGCGCGCGGGCATCAACCCGGTGCAGGTCTTCACCACGCAAGACTTCCTCGGCTCGCACGACGCGGTCTGCAAGGCCGTCGCCGCGGGCACGTACGACCTCGGCGCGACGTTCAGCGACCCGACGCCCAACGCCACGCGGGTCTCGGGCTGCGAGGGCACTCTGGGCAAGATGGCCTCGAAGCTCACCGTCATCACTGCGACCGACGAGGTGCCCAACGACGTGCTCGTCGCGGCGCCGAACGTGAAGCGCGCGAAGGTCGACCTGCTGCGCGAGGCAGGCAAAGCCGCGCCGGGCTCGGCGTCGGGCAAGGACTCGCTCAAGGCCGCCTTCCTCGCCGAGGCCGTCGCCGACGTGACCGACGCCGACTTCGCACCCGTCCGCGCGGCCCTCGACACCTTCGCCCGCTGACGCCCCGACGCCGACTGCACCCGCAGACCGGCCGTAACCAATTGTGACGTCCGTGCGTCTCTTTCGCGCATGGAGCAGCTCCGGGCCGAGACGTCTTCGTTGCTTCCACCGGCGCTCCGAGTGAGAACACCGGCTCGCATGTCGAGCACTACCCGGTTGATTCTCGGTCTCGTGGTGGTGGTCGGCTGTCTCGGCGCAGGGGCCGTCATGTCGGCGCAACACCGACAGCAGCTGGTCGACGCGGCGAACCGCACCGCAGACGAGCAGCTCGAGGCCGCGTGGACCAGGGCCGCCGGTGGCCTCCGCGCCCTCTCCGGCCCGATGGGAGAGCGCGCCGCGTCGGTGGCTGGCCTCGACAACATCGCGAAGCTCCTGCAGGACACCACCAGCCAGAGTGACCTCGACGAGGTTGGCAGAACCTTCGACGACGCCCGTCGTTCGAACGAGCCCTGGCTCACGGGACCCGTCGCCGAGTCGACCCTGGCGCTCTTCATCGGGAGTCGCCCGGTCTCGACGTCAGAGCCCGCGCTGACCGCCGAGTCTTTGAGGTTGATCTCCGAGGCCGAGGGCACAGGCAAGGCGAACGCGCTGGTCGTCGTGGGAGGGCCCTGGCTGCTTGGCGTCGCTCGTACGAAGGTCCAGAACCGCAGCGGTGCTTCAGGGTTCATCGCCCTCGGGCAGCGCGTCGGCCCCGATGACCTGCGGGCGCTCTCCGCGGGTGGCGCGCTCCAGCTCGTCACTGGCGGCGACGTGAAGTCGGCGATCGGCGCGGGCGACGCCGACGGCCTCGCGCGGCTCTCGCGTCGACGCATCTCGATGAAGCGCGACGAGTCGCACTGCTGTCTGAACCGGGAGCTCGTGGAGGGGCTCGAGCTCGCCCTCTTCAAGGACCCGCTGCCGCTGCTCCAGGCCGCCGAGGCGGAAGCGACCCGTGGGCAGTGGCCGCGCCTGGGCATCGCGGCGGCGCTCGCGTTGCTCGGCGTCATCGCGCTGCTCCTCGCCGGGCGTCGCACCACGAAGGCCGACGAGGAGCGCGACCAGCTCCTCCGCGAGACCCAGGCGCAGCTGCGCCAATCGCACGAGGTGCTGCAGAAGCTCTCGACTGGCGCGTTCGCGACGCAGGCCGTCGCGGGCGGCCTGCTCCCGGCACCAACCCAGGATGCGCTCGCGTCGACGCAGGCCTCGGCCACCGCCTCTCGCTACGAGGTGGTCGCGCCGCTCGGGCAGGGCGGCATGGCGAAGGTCTTCATCGCCGTCGTGCGCGGCGCCGAGGGCTTCAAGCGCACCTTCGTGCTCAAGCGGCTCAAGGCCGAACACGCGGGCAACCAGGAGCTGGTGAACCAGTTCATCGACGAGGCCCGGCTCGGCGCGTCGCTCGTGCAGTCGAACATCGTGCCCATCTTCGACTTCGGCCGCGACGCCGAGGGCTACTACCTCGCGCAGGAGTACATCCTCGGGCGTGACGTCGACGCGCTCATCGAGGCCTCGAAGAACAAGCGCGGTACGGCCCTCGAGGTGCCCATCGTCGCCGCCATCGCGCAAGAGGCGCTCAAGGCCCTCGCCTACGCGCACACGCGCACCACCGACGCAGGCCAGGCGGCGGGCCTCGTGCACCGCGACGTCTCTCCGGCGAACCTCATGGTGTCGGGCCGCGGTGAGGTGAAGCTGCTCGACTTCGGCATCGTGCTGAGCGCCGACCGCGTGACGCAGACGCAGGCCGGCGTCGTGAAGGGCAACCTCTTCTTCATGTCGCCGGAGCAGGCGCGCGCGTTGCCGGTCGACCCGCGCAGCGACCTCTTCTCGCTCGCGATGGTGATGGTGAACGCGGCGCTGGGCCGGCCGCTCTACACCGGCGAGACGATGTACGAGCTGATGACGCGCGCCGCGGCGGGCCCGACCGAAGCCGACCTCGCCCTCGTCCGTGGCGGCACCGGCCCGCTCTCCACGTTCCTGCTGAAGGCGCTCGCGGTCGACCCGGCGCTGCGTTTTCAATCCGCGAAGGAGATGGCGACGGCGCTCGCGTCAGCGGTTCCTTCGGCGCCTGCGTCGGAGCTCGAGGCGTTGATGAGCACCTTGTTCAAGGAAGACCTCGAAGCAGACCGTCAGCGCTTCGCCGAGGCCTCATGAAGACGACCGCCAGTGTGCTGCTCCTCGTGATGGCGGCGTGTGCGCCCGCGCCTGCTCCGACGGCGAAGGTGTGGACCGCACGGGAGTTCTTCGCCAGGCAGGCCGAGACGAAGCCCATCTTCGGAGGCTGGGCGCCGTCACGGCTGCTCGTCACCGAAGGGCAGACGATTCCCTTCACGACGCGGGTGCAGGGGCCGTTCGAGGGGCTCACCGTTTTCCCAGGCGTGGCCGATGGGCGCTCCGTCGGCTTCGTCATCACCGACATCTGGCAGGACCACCCCGAGCCCTGGGTGCAGCCGGTCTACGTGCCCGCCTCGATGCCAGCCGATGGGGCCCCTCGCGAGCGCGGCGTGCCGTCGGTGTTTCCGGTCGGCCTCGACTCGACGTTCTACTCGCCGTGGTGGCGCATGGAGTTGGTGCCGCTCGACGACGCCGAGGCCACCAGCTTGACCTCGGCCGAGCTGGCGCTCGAGCGGAAGACCGCTCGAACCCTGGGCCCGCTCGTCTTGTGCGCCATCGTCCCTCAATCGAGTTTCGACGTCGCCGCAGAGGTCGCGACGAAGCCGACGAACCCGCTCACCGGGGCGGCCCTCGCGAGCCCTGCGCACAAGTCGGCGTTCGTCGACGACGTGTCAGTGCAGTACCTGGGCTTCGGGCCCGGGCGCGCGCCGTTCGACGGCCAGCGCCTCGTCGAGTCAGACCTCTTCGTCTTCGTGAAGGGCGGAGCCTCGCTCCCCGTCGCGGCGGTTCTGCCGGCCGCTGCGCGCTCACACGGGTTCCTGCGTCGCGTCGAGGTCGAGGTGCCCGAGCGCGCCCGCTTCTTCGTGCCGTCGAACCGGCCAGACCTGCGCGCTCCGTTGGGTGAGCTCGCGCCGGATGTCGACGCACGCCTCGACGCCTTCCAGGCGTACGCGCTTCGCCTCGCCAGAGACCCGGCCTGCTTCTCGTCGGCCGGCTTTCCTGACGCGTGCGACTGGCTGGACTC
>JAUXRI010000266.1 GCA_030681895.1 Myxococcales bacterium
AGACCTTCCCGGCCGTGGCACGGCAGACGCTCGGGTACACGAAGGTGGCGGCCGCGCTGCTCGTGCTGGGCGCGATTCTCGGAGCGACGACGGTGTGGCTGTCACCGGGTGGCGCCGATCTGATCCTCGATCCCATGCTGCTCGATCACATCCGACGGCGGGAGCTGTGGACCGATCAAATCCTCGAGCAGTTGCACCCGGCGGAAGCGGCCATCGCCATCTTCACCAACAACCTGCGCGTGTCGTTTCTGGCGTTCGCGGCGGGCATCACCGCGGCGACGGGCACGGTGTTGATGATGGTGTTCAACGGGCTGCACATCGGCGCGATCCTCGCGTGCTGCGCGCAGAACGACGTGGCCGGCACCATGTTGTCCTTCATGTCGGCGCACGGGCCGGTGGAGCTGTCGATCATCGCGATGACGGGAGGCGCTGGGTTGATGATCGGCCACGCGATGATCGAGCCGGGTGAGCGGCCACGCGGCGTCGTGTTGAGAGAGCGCGCGACGAAGGCCGTACAGCTGGTGCTCGGGTGCAGCCCGTTTCTGGTGGCCATCGGCATCGTCGAGGGCTTCGTCAGCCCGGGAGCGTTCTTTCCGTGGCCGCTCAAGCTGCTGCTCGGCGTGGCGACGGGCTTCGCGTTCTGGCGGTACCTGCTGCGCGGCGGGCTGCCCAGGTGAAGTTCCATCGGCGGTCGTACGACGTGTGGGTGATGTCGACCTTCGAGACGCCTCCGTGGGAGCGGCGGTGCTGGGCGAAGCTCGTGCCGATCGTCGAGCCGCTGCTTGACGTGCCGAAGACCAGCGTTCGCACCTCGCAATACGTCGGCGCCGCCGGGAAGAAGCGCCTCGCCCGGTTCGGAAAGCTCGGCTGGAATGCAGCGTCGCATGCGCGGTGGACGAGCCCGGCAGCGCGCGGAGCGAGCTTCTTGTCGATGGAGCTGTGGTGTCCGGGCTGGAGCACGTGCGCACGCCGTGATCTCGCGCCAGACCTCTGCCTCTCGATGCTGCTCCCCAGTGCCGCCGGAGCGCCCACGTCGGAGGCGCGATTGCTCCTCGCGGTTGCGGTGGACAGCCCGAACGCTCCCTCGGCGAAACAGGCAGCACAGGCGCTCGCGATCGCCCTCCAGGCGGACCAACGCATCACGAAGCGCCGGCCGTGGGGCACCTCGAGCGGCGCAGGGTTCGTCGACTCGCTTCAGGAGTTCCTGATGACGACGGCCGAGTGTCGGGGCCTCGGCTCACTGCGCGCCTGGAAGGCGTTCTGACGGCTACGCCGCAGGCTTCGACTCGAGCTGTTTGACGAGCGCGAGCGCCTGGTTGACGTGTTCGTTCACGCGAATCATCGAGTCGAAGCGGTGCCGCACCACGCCGTCACGGTCGATCACGAAGGTGACGCGGCCGGCGATGAGCCCGAACGTCTTCTTCACGCCGAACGCCTTCGCGGCGACGCCACCACGGTCGGTCAGGAGCACGAAGGGCAGCCGATGGTTCGCCTTGAAGCTGGCGTGGCTGGCCTCATCGTCTGCGGAGACACCGATCACCTCGGCGCCGGCGGCCTTGAAGTCCTCGTACGAGTCGCGAAATGAGCACGCCTCGGCGGTGCAACCCGTCGTCTCGTCCTTCGGGTAGAAGTAGAGAACGACCGTCTTCTTGCCGAGATACGCAGACAGCTTCACCTCGGCGCCCTGCTCACCACGGAAGACGACTTCGGGGATCTTCTGACCGACGGTTGCCATGGGTGGGTGAGGTAGCGCGCACGCGCAGGGGCCGCAACGCGATGTGGGGCATTGGCTGGCGTTCTTCCGCAAGCCGCTCGAGTTGCGGGATGCTGCGGCCAATGCTGACGCTGCTCACCTCCTCGCTGGTTGCCGCGTCGCCACTCGTGCTTGTCGATGGCGTCCGCGTCGAGGGGACGCAGGTCTCGGCTGGCAGCATGATCGTGAACGTCAGCGCCGATCTCAGGTTGTGGCTCCCGACCAATCAGGAATGGCGACTAAGCACCGAACGGAGCGAGCCTGAGGGTTCTCTGCTCGTCTTCGACCAGCGCCGGGCCCTCGTCGGTGCCTCCCTGGTACCCGCGACTGTTGCGCCGCCGCGGTATCTCGAGGGCCGAAATCTCAAGTCACTTCGAGGCCTGGCGGTGAATGGCTGGGGCGCCGGGCTCGAACGCCTGATGGGCACGCTGCCTCCCGCGGCGTGCCTGTCGCTCGCGGGAGTTCCATCCGGTTTGAAGCCAGGCGCGCTTCCGGCAGCCCTCCCCTGTCTCGCCGTGAGTTCCCAGGACCCGATCGATCTGGTGCGCTTCAAGAAGCTCGAGTGGCTCGACGTCGGAGCAAACGGCGCGCTCGCGGTCTTGCCCGAAAAGCTGAAGGTCTTGACGGTCAGACACCTGCGGGTCGAGGCGAGCGCTCTGGCTCGCCTCGAGGGACTGGTGTCGCTCGCAGTCCACGACACCGACTCGCTGGAACTCGAGAGTTCCTTCCGGGTGCTGGAGCGGCTCCGGGTTGAAAACGTCGCAAAGGTCAGCATCGCAAAGCTCAACGCTCCGCGCCTACGCACCCTCGACCTCCGCCGATCACACGTCAAGGCGCTCGACCTCGAGGCGCCGCTCCTCGAGGAGGCCGTCCTGCTCGACATCGATTCCCCTTCTGACGTTTCTGCGGGCTTCGCGAATGCCCATCCTGCTGTCCCGCTCATCAAGGACTGGACTGCCTTCCTTCGTCACACCTTCCGTGACGCCGACCGTTTGCGGGTTCGAGCGGGCGGCTTGGGTGGGGTGCCAGCAAGCGAACCGGTGCTGGAGCTCAACACAGCGGCAGAAGTGCAAGCGTTGCTCCGCTCCACAGAACTCGAAGCGGGTGGCCCGCTCTTTTTGTACTGCATGTGCCCGGGGGATCCGTTCCTCGAGTTCTTCAGGAACTCCGTGCGCATCGACACGATCATGCTCCACCATGGACTCAGGATCCGGTGGGACGAACACCCCGGCGACATTGAGCTCGCGACCGATGGCCTGGTCCGATTTCTCGCCTCGCGAGGGCTGAAGAAGCCGCTGGAAGACGTGCTCGCCACCGCGCCGGCGCGGAAAGCGGAAGCGGAACTCCGACGCGCACGACGAGCGCTGATTCCGGCTCCGCTTCTTCCACTTTTCGACCAGGGAGCCGTTCCCGAACTCCTCACGGTGTTGAAGAAGCACTCGGCGGACCGGACTGAGTTCGTGGGCCTTCTGCTCCGGCTGCGCGCGGCGAACCCGCTTCCGCGCGGTGCGCCAGACGCGGACTTCGGCTTCCGCGCGGAGGGCCCGCTCGACCGAGCGCTCGAGACCGTGACAGCCGATGATGTCATCGCCGTGGCGAAGAGCCCTCGGGCTGCGGAGACCGAGCGCGCTCTGTCGTGGCTCCTGCTCACGCCACGCCCGCCAGACTTCGCGCGAGAACCGCGCGTGCAAGCCCTGATGGTCCAGCTCTCGCGCGCCGCCCTCTCGAGCCCTTCAGCACGAGCTCGCGTCGACGCCATCGCCTCGCTCTTCGACAATCAAAGCGACGCAGCCCTCGTTGCGCTTCGTCAGCTCGTCGAGGGCGACATCCAGATCTCAAACGGCGCCGAGACAGCCGGTGAAGCGAGTGCGTTCGACTTCGTCGTTCTGCTCCGGTCGATGCTGCCGCCACATGACCGACTCGAAGAACGCGACCCGCGCATCCTCGCGGCGTGGGCGCTCGTCTTGCGGAGAGCGCCAGGAGCCCGCGCCCTCGTCGAGCGACTGCTTGATGACGTGACGGGCCCCGATGCCGACCTGCTTCGAGCGGCGCTCCGAAAGCTCAACGCGATGTAGGCTCTGGCCTCATGATCCCCCCTCCGTCGACCGACCCTGTCTTCAACGCCGAGGCGCTCAAGCTGCTGTTGCAGGTCGCCTGGGCCGACGATCAGCTCGACCCGAAGGAGCGTCAGTTCGTCGCGACCCTGGGCCCGGCCTGGAGCGTCCCCGACGCGGTGATGGTCGTCCTGCTCGATCACCTCGACCGTGGAAAGCCCCTGCCTCAGCCGAACTTGAAGCTGCTGCGCACGAAGCCCGACGCCGTCATCACCACCGCCGAAGCGCTGATGGCCGCCGACGGCTTCATCGACAGCGTCGAGATGGAGTTCATGGAGCAGGTGCGCGAGCTGCTCGGCCGCGGGGATTAACCGACCGAGTGCGCCAGCGTGGTGCGGCGAATGGCGTGCGGCGATTGGGCGCGCCGCTCCAGCACGATCGATTCCCACGCCTCGTTGATCGACCGCATCATCGCCTCGTCGCCACCAGCGTCCGGGTGGTGTTTGCGAGCCAGCGCGCGGTACCGCTCACGAATGAGTTCGTCACTGTCGCTCTCGACGCAGCCGAGCACGCGGTACGGGTTCTTCGCGTCGAGGCTCTTGAGCCACGCCTCGAGGCGATCCTTCACGCCACCCAGCGAGGCCATCGGAGGAGGCGTCGTCGAGCGCGTACGCACCTTCGTGTCGGCGCGGAACACCTCGGTGTACATGCTCGAGACCCAGCGCTGGCACTTCGGACACTGGAAGTAGCGAATGGTGCCGCCACCGCCGGTCGATGGGCTCATCGTCACGCCGCAGTGAGTGCACTCGACATCCACGTTCTCGAGGGTCACTGACTTCGCCGATCGCATCAAAGGGCTCGCTCCGCTGTGCTACAGGTCTGTGACCGGTTGTACCCCCGCGAGATCGGGGAGCAATTTTCTGGCCGTCTTCCCGGCCCCGTCATGTTGAGAACCGCTCATGCGCCTCGCCTGCCTCCTGTGCCTGTTGGCCCTCCCCGTGCTCGCCCAGCCGAAGAAGGCCTCGGCCTTCGGGAACACCAAAGATGACGAGGACCCCGCGCCGCCGAAGCCCGCCGCCGCTCAGACGGCAGGCCCCGACATCGCGCTCCTGAGGGGCCTGTTGTTCGCGACGGAGCCCAACCCGCTCGAGGTGCGCGTCCAGGCCATCGAAGACCTCGGCCTGCTGGGTGACGCCCGCGCGCTGAACCCCCTGGCGCAGATGGTGTTCGACCCCAACCCTGCCGTCTGGGGCGCCGCGCTCCGGGCCATCAGCGTGATTCGCCACCCGCGCGCAGAAGAGATCCTCTCGAACATCATTCGGCACCCCGCCCTCGGCGAAGCCCACAAGCTCAAGGCGCTCGAGTACCTGCCCTTTCAGAACACGCCGTCGGCGATTCGTTTCATCGCGTCGGTTCAGCGGACGACGACGCTCCCCAGCGGTGTTCAGAACCTCGGGCGGCGCATCATGCTCGAGGTCCCCCTGGCTCGCGGAGGCACGCAGTGATCGACCAACGCATCACCTTCCTCGGCGCGGGGAACATGGCCAACGCGCTCATTCGCGGGCTGATTCGTTCGGGTGAAAAGGCCTCGAACATCACGGCCACGGTGAAGCGCGAGGAGCGCAAGGCCGAGCTCGAGAAGACCCACGGCATCTCGGTGGGCTTCGACAACGTGGCCGCCGCCCGTGACGCAGACGTCGTCGTGTTGTCGGTGAAGCCCCAGGCGATGGACAAGGTGCTCACGCAGATCGCTCCCGTGATCGACGCGAAGAAGCTCGTCATCTCGGTCGCGGCCGGCGTCCCCATCGCCGCCATCGAGCGCCGCTTTCCCAAGGGCTCTCGCATCGTGCGCTCGATGCCGAACACACCAGCGCTGGTGGGCCTCGGCGCGACGGCCGTCTCGGGCGGCGAACACGCCACGCCGAAGGATCTCGAGCTCGCCAGGAAGCTCTTCGACGCCGTCGGCACCACCTGGGTGCTCGACGAGTCACAGCTCGACGCCGTCACGGGGCTCTCGGGCAGCGGCCCCGCGTACATCTTCCTCATCATCGAGGCGCTCTCGGACGCCGGCGTGAAGGTCGGCCTCTCTCGGCACGTCGCGCTCAAGATGGCGGCGCAGACCGTCTACGGCTCGGCCAAGTTGCTCCTCGAGACCGGTGAACACCCCGGCACGCTGAAGGACCAGGTCACCAGCCCGGGAGGCACTGCGATCGCCGGCCTCCACACCCTGGAAGCGGGCGGCCTGCGCACCACGCTGATGAACGCGGTCGAGTCCGCGACGCTCCGGGCCAAGCAGCTCGGCGACAGCTTTCTGGAAAAACACTGAGGGCACGGCAGGCTGACCGCCACAGGCCCCACGCACCGAGGAACACCCCATGAAGATGACCCCGCTCGACATCCGCCAGAAGCGCTTCGAAGTGAGCTTCCGCGGCTACTCGAAGAAAGAGGTCGAGGGTTTCCTCGAGCTGACCGCGAGCGAGTTCGAAGAAGTCGTCCGCGAGAACATCTCGATCAAAGAAGAGCTCAAGCGCACGCAGGCCCGCCTCGAGACCCACCTGGAGCGTGAGAAGACGCTGCAGGAGACGATGGTGACGGCGCAGCGCATCTCGGAGGACGTGAAGGCGCAGGCCCGCAAAGAGGCCGAGCTGACCGTCGCCGACGCCGAGTTGCAGGGTGAGAAGATCGTCGCCACCGCGAACAACCGCATCGTCGAGCTCAAGGGCGACATCGCCGAGCTGCGCCGGCAGAAGGTGCAGTTCGAGGCGCAGCTGGAGCAGACCATCGAGTCGCACCGCAAGCTGCTCGACACGTTCAAGACGCAGCAGCCCGGCTCCGAAGTGGCGTACCTGGTGAAGAAGTCGGGTGAATGAGCTGGCTGAAGGCGATCGACGGAGGCGTGGAGTTGCTGGTGCTGGTGCAGCCCCGCGCGTCGAGGACGAAGGTCGTCGGCGAGCATGATGGGCGGCTGAAGATCGCGCTGTCCGCGCCTCCCGTCGACGGTGAGGCGAACGCGGCGCTGATCGAGTTCTTGAGTGACGCGCTCGACGTGAAGAAGGCGTCGGTCGCGCTGGTCGAAGGCGACACCTCACGCCGCAAACGGCTCCGCGTCGTGGGCGTGACCGCTGAGACCGCGCGCGCATCGCTGGAGCCGTGAGCCTGTTCATTCGGGCGGGGGCTGGTCGACAAGCACCGATCGGCGTTTGATGGTGGTGCCGTGCTCGCGACGCTGCTGACAGCCCTGCTGGCGACGTCGCCTCCGCCCGAAGAGGGCCCGATCGATCTCCCCGCCTTCGCCACCCGCGCTCCCGTCACGACGGTGGCGTTCGACACCGCGCGGTTCCACGTCGTCGCGTCCGAACGAGCCGAACAACCCGCGCGCGCGCTGGGGCCGGAGCTCGAGACGTTGCGAGACGAGGTCTCGGCGCTGATCGGCCGCGACTGGACCGGGCGAACCGAGGTGCGCGTCGCGTTGGGCCGGGAAGAATACGAGGCGATGGCGTTGCCGGGCTCGCGCCCTCCAGGGTGGGCCGTGGCGCTCGCGTGGCCGGGCGCGAACGTGGTGCTCGTCGACGCGCGCTCCATCGCCACGGCTGAGGGGAAGACGACGCTGCGCCACGAGCTGGTGCACATCGCGCTCGGCCAGCTGGGGAAGGACTGGCCGCGCTGGTTCCAGGAAGGCGTCGCGCAGATGGTGACGCGCGAGACGCAGTTCAAGAGCGGCCACTACTCGACCATGGCGATCGCGATCGCGAGTGACCGGCTCTTCGACTTCGACGCGCTCCGTGATGGTTTTCCCGAGCGGCCGCAGGACGTCGAGGTCGCCTACGCGCAGAGCTCGGAGTTCGTGAGCTTCCTGTTCTCTCGCTACGGGCCGGAGCAGTTCGGTGAGCTGATCGATCTGAACGGCCAGGGCGTCATCTTCGAGCAGGCGTTCGCGCGCGCGTTCCACACGTCTCTCTCGTTGGAGGAGATCGAGTTCCGCAAGTACGTGGCGCTGCGCTACCCGTGGTGGCCGGTGCTCTTCATGAGCGGCTCGCTGGTGTGGAGCGGTTCGGCGTTCTTGATGGTGCTCGCGTTCGTCAGGCGTCGCCGGGCCGTGGCTGCGCATCGCGAGAACCAGAAGCGCCTCGAGCAGCTGGAGGAGACGGCGGTGGTGCTGCTGGGGACGCTGCCCAACGCCGTCAATGAAGATGGCGGGCCGATCGTCGATCCGATCCCCGAGTTGCCGTGGAGAATCACCTCGGTGAGAACGGGGTCGTGACCGTCTCCACGACGGTCGCGCCGCGGCGACGGAGCTCCTCACGGAGCCGGCGGTCGACCTGCTCCGGGGCGTTCACAGCTCGTGCACGACGCACTTGAGCGCGCTCGGCTGCTGGAAATCGACCGCGCTCGCTCCAAACGCCGTGACTCGCCGACGCTTTCTCGCCCCCAGGCCCCGCTCGAGCTGCGCGTCGAACTCGTCGGCAGACAGCGCCTCGACGTTGCACATCGACAACAACAGGCCCTCGGGCGCGACGACCTTCTCTGCTGCCGAAACGAGCTGGTGATAGTCGCGGGCCGCGGTGAAGCGGCTGGTCTTCGTCGTCGCGAACCCAGGAGGATCGAGCACCACGAGATCGAACTGCTCCCCCTTCTTCGCGAACCGGGCCAGCCAGTCGAAGCTGTCTCCCGCGATGAAGTCGAAGCGCTCGGGCGTCAGGCCGTTCTTCGTCAGGTTCTCTTCGCCCCAGTCGAGCACCTTGCGTGACACATCGACGTTCGCGGCCCGCGCCGCGCCACCCACCCTCGCCGCGAGCCCAAAGCCACACGTGTACGAGAACAGGTTGAGCACCCGCCGGCCCTTCGCGTGCTCTCGCACCCAACGCCTGGCGTCTCGCGCGTCGACGTACAGCCCGACCGAGAGCCCGTTCGCCGGGCGGATGACGAAGCGTACACCCTGCTCCAGCACCTCGAGCTCCGAGACCGCCTCGCCGACGATGGGCTCCGGCGGCGCCAGCAGCGACACGTCTTCATTCGCCGCGCGCTTCGCCTCTCTCGGCCGGTGCTTCACGTAGACGCTGCGCACGGCGCCGGTCGACCTCAGCGCGTCACCGATTCCGCGCGCCTCGTCGGGCACCGCCACCCGATAGAACGACACCACGGCGACGTCGCCGAACAGATCGATCGTCACGCCGGGCAGCTCGCCATCGATCCACCGGAAGCAGCTCGTCTCGGCAGGCAAGCGCGCCCGCCGCCGCACGAGCGCCTCCTTCAGGAGCGCGTCCACACCGCCTCGACGGCCTTCGCGGCCTGGTGCTCGAGCTGCATCAACGGCGCGGCGAGCAGCTGCCCTTCACGAACCACCACGCGCCCGTTCACGATCGTCCACGCGACGCGCGTCTGGCTCAGCTGCATCAGCAGGTGCGGCGTGAAGTTGCCCACCTCTTGCGCCGGGACGAAGTCGTGCACGACGAGATCCGCCATCGCGCCGACGTCGAGCGTTCCCGAGGGCTGGCCGAAGACCATCGTGCACAGCTCCGCCGGGCCACCGACGAGGAACGTCGCCATCAAGTTGTCCGGGTCCAGCATGCGGCCAGAGCGCGCGAGCGTCATGACGCCGGTGAAGCTCGCCGCGAGCTCTTCCCACAACGTGCCGCTGCCACCGGTGCCGAGGCCGACGAGGTTCTGACTGAGGAGCACCGCTTCCATGCCCAGCGCGCTGCCGCCTTCCAGCGTGTGCGTGAGGCGTGGGCTCAACGCGATCAACGTGCGGGTGCGGGCCAGCCGCTGCGCCTCGGCGCGATCGATGGCGCGGGCGTGGGCGCCGATCGACGCTCCACCCAGCAGGCCGAAGGTCTCGAAGCGATTGACGATGCGCGTGTTGTGTCGATCCCACGTCAGCGCGAGATCTTCATCGCTCTCCGCCATGCGGAAGTGCGCGCCCACGCCGAGCTCTTCTTTCAGACGCCCGACCCGCCGGAGCAGATCGTCATCGGCGCAGAACGACGCGGCCACCCCCAGCGATCCCCGCACGAGCGGGTTGCCCTTCGTCGAGACGACGTGGCCTGCGTTCGCTTCCACCTGCGCGGGACCGGGGAGCTCCTTGAGCTGGCTGCTCGACGCGTGGCTGTTGATCAGCCGGGCTCCGAGCCGTTCGGCCGTGCGGCCCTGAACGCCGAGCGCGTCTTCGACACACGACGGCGCGTGAAGGTGCTCGACGAACATCGTGGTGCCACGGAGCAGGCCTCGCGCGAGCGCAGCAGCGGTCAGCGCTTCGACCTCTCCGACGGTCACCACCTTCTCGAGCTGGGCCTCGACGGTGTAGCGCTCCTCGAGCGGCCGAAGCAGGTGGTGGCCAGACCAGGGCGACAGCTGCGCCCCGACGAGGCGGGTGTGGCAATCGACGAACCCTGGCGTGACGAGCCGGCCATCACACTGCACCGCCCAATCACCCGGCAGCACCGGGAGCGAAGCATCGTCGACCACCTGAACGATCGACCCGCCCTCGACCAGCACCGCCATGTGCGCCCGAACGCGCCCATCGGCGCTGAACAGGCTGCAGTCTTTGAGCAACAGCCGACCTTCCACAGTGCCGGCAGCCTACCCGGGATCTTTGAAGTCACCGCATCGGCGGCGGGACTGGCGTCGAGCTCGCCTGATTCTTGACTGGAGCCTCACGGCACTTGCATCGCTGATCGCGCGGCACCTTGCCGAGCACCTGCTCCACGTGGGCTCCGCACCCACGCCAGTCAGCCTTCCCACACTTCGGACACGTCACGGCCATGCACATGAGTCACTCCTTTGAATCGATGCGTCGGGCATCAGAGTCAGGAGCGCTGCAGCAGGGTTCAGTTCGACGGGGGCGTCGTGGGTAGCTTCGGCTTCGGCATCGGCTTCCCGCGCACGACGAGGTTCGAGAATCGGCACTGCAGGTTGCGGCAACCCACGGCCACTTTGCCCGTCCGCACGCCCAGGCCGGGGAGTTCCTTGCGCAGCACCTCGGCGCCGTTGACCGTGCCCTTCACCTCGACGCTCCCGGTGTGGAGCGCCCGCAGCTTGACGCCCATGCGGAACTTCCCGCGCGGCACCGTCACCTGATCCTGCGTCATCGCGTCGGCGGCGCTGTTGCCGACCTCTTCGGTGCCGTTGGGAAGGAAGTAGCGCCACATCAGCCGCATCTCGTTCACGGGAGGCAGGCCCGGCACGTCGGGGATCGCAAAGAGGCTGACCTGCGTATCCTTGATGCGGAACGACAGCTCGACGAAGCGCTGGCTGTGCGGATCGAGCGGCGGGAACTCGGGGCTCAGCCGCTCGAACGCCACCTCGACCTCGGCGCTGAACTCCTCGGTCGAGTAGTAGCGCGCGCCGAGGTATGCGCGCGGAATCACCGTCACGGGCCCTTCGGGATCGGTCACGTCGCCATACTGAATCGCCGTCAACGCACCGTCATCGAGCGCCCAGTGCCCCGCGTGCGCGCTGATCTCTTCACCCGCATCGGGCACCGAAGGCTCGAAACCGACGGTGAGCACCCTGCCCTCGTCACGAACGGTGGCGAAGAAGGCCTCGTCGGTGTCCTGGTACCAGGCCGGAGCCCGCGCCGCAGGTGGGTTCGGCTTCGCGACCTCGGTCGGCAACAGCCGCGCCGCCAACGCGACGAGCAGCAGCGCGCCCAGCACGAAGACGCCCAGCTTCCACCCTCCGCCCGACTCCTGCACGAAGGACGACACGCGGTTCGGTACCGTCGACTGGCGCTTCACCGGAACCATGCTGCCGACGGTGTCGATGAGAGGCTCGAGAATGGTGGCGACCTCGAGGGCGCTCGACGGGCGCTGCTCCGGATCGCTGTCGAGCAGCCTGGCCACGAGCTCGTCGATGGTGAGCGACAGCCCCGGCACCTTCTCGCTCGGGAGCTTGAACCGCCCCAGCGGCAGCTCTCCGGTGAGCATCTCGTAGAGCAACACGCCCAGCGAATAGAGGTCGGCGCGGTGATCGACGTGTTTGGCGTCACGCCGCTGCTCGGGCGCCATGTAGTTGACCGTGCCCATCGCCACGGCGGTGGCGGTCAACGCGATGTTCTTCTCGCTGTCCTTCATGCCCGCCAGGCCGAAGTCGGCGATCTTCACGTGGCCGCGCGGGTCCACCAGCACGTTCTCGGGCTTCAGATCGCGGTGAACGACCTTCTGCTCATGCGCGTAGTCGATGGCGCGGGCGATCTGCACCACCATGCGCAGGGCGTCTTTCGGCGACAGCCTCCGGCCCGTGAGCATCTCGCGCAGGTTGACGCCGGCGACGAGCTCCATCGCGAAGTAGTAGTGCGTGCCCGCCTGCCCACGATCGATGATCTGCACGATGTTGGGGTGGTTGAGGGCGGCCAGCGCGGTGGCCTCTTTCTCGAAGCGCGCGACGAACTCACGATCGGCCGCGAACTTGGCCGGCAGGATCTTCACCGCGACCTGACGATTGAGCGACGTCTGCCGCGCGCGCCACACCTCGCCCATGCCCCCCCGCCCCAACAGCTCGACCAGCTCGTAGCCGGGCACCTGCGGGTTGGGCTCGGCGATCGCGGTGTCAGACGGGTTTCGCGGAGAGCTCGTCGTCGCCGCGAGATCGATCTCGACGTGCGAGGGCACGGGAGGCGGAAGCGGCGCGGGGGGGCTGATGGCGGCGGGCCTGGCGGCTTGAGTCTGCCCCAGCGACGGTGCGCGCACATCGGTCCGACGCACCTCGAACCTGATGCCGCAGGCGCAGTTGATCACCTGGCCCGAGACGTAGACCGACGTGTCGTGAACGCGAGCGCAGTTGGGGCAGGACTGCGTGACGGCCTGGCGGCTCGACCGCGTCACGAGTGCCTTCGATCAGCCCTTGAAGCCGAGAATGCGGAAGGTCGGAACACCCTTCTCCTTGCCCTTGACCTGCAGCACGGAGACAGGCTCGACGATGAAGCCCGCGCCTGCAGCGCGAACGGTCGCTTCGGTCGCCAGCACCTCTGACGCCTTGGCGAGTCCACACAGGCGGGACGAGGTGTTGACCGAGTCGCCGATGGCCGTGAACTCGTGACGCTCCGTCGAGCCGATGTAGCCGACGACGGCCGGGCCGGTGTTGACGCCGATGCCGACCTCGATGGCCTTCTTGCCGTCCTCGGCGCGCTTGCGGTTCATCTCGTGAATCTCGTCCAGCATCTCGAGGGCGCAGCGCAGCGAGCGGGCGGCGTCGTCGACGTGGGTGATCGGCGGGCCCCACGTCGCCATGACGCAGTCACCGATGAACTTGTCGAGGTTGCCCTCGTACTTGAAGATCACGTTCGCCATCGCGGTGAAGAACGTGTTCAGCATCGCGACGGTTTCTTGCGGGCTGTCGGCCTCGGCCATCGAGGTGAAGCCGCGAATGTCGGCGAAGATGACGCTGACCTCGGCGAGCCGGCCCACGCGCAGCAGCTCGACCTTGCCCGATACCACTGCTTCGGCGACGGCGGGCGCGAGGAACCGCGAGAGCTCGGCGCGGGTGATGGCTTCACGCTCGACCTTGCCTGCGAGGTCGGCGTTCTCGAGCGCGATGGCGGCCTGAGACGCGATACCGGCGAGCACCTTGAGGTCCTTCTCGGAGAAGGCGTTGGTGCGCTCGCGGGTGTCGCAGAAGAGAATGCCCTTGAGCACGCCCTTCGAGAGCAGCGGCACGGCCATGGCGGAGCGGATGCCCTGCGCGACGATCGACTCGGACGACGAGAACCGGGAGTCGAGGATCGCGTCGGCCGTCAACACGGCGCTGCGCGTTTCCGCCACGCGCTTGAGCACGGTCTCGGAGACGGTGACTTCGCTGTTGTCTTGCTTGCGGCGCTTGATGGCCTGCGGGTTCAGCTCGCCATCGTCGTCGGTGAGGAAGATGACGGCGTTGTCGGCGGCGAGCAGCTCGAAGGCGACGCCGAGAATCTTGTCGAGGAGCGAGGGAAGGTCTCGCTCCATGCCGACGAGCCGGTGGAACTCGTTGGCGATACGCAGCTTCTCGTAGTCCTGCTTGAGCGTCTCGATGTCGCTCAGCTTGTCGGCGGGCCTGAACTCGGCCGACTCCATCTGGGCGACGGTGGCGAGGAAGGCCGGCATCGAGTGCGCCGACTGCACGACGGTGACGCCAGCGTTCGAGGTGGGGGTCGCGCCGACCTGATCGACGCCCGACATGAAGACCAGCCGGCTGTTGCCCAGCGCGATCTCGTCGCCGTCGCGCAGCCGCAGCTCGCGCACCTTGCGGCCATTCACGAAGGTGCCGTTCGACGAGTTGAGATCGCGGAGCAGGAAGGTCGCGCCGACGCGCTCGATCACGCAGTGCTCTTTCGAGACCTCGCGATCGACGAGCCGCAGCGTGTTGTTCGGGTGCCGGCCGAGCGACGTCTTCTCAGACAGGGGGAACTCGCCCTGTTTGCCGTCGGCGAATTTGCCCGAGAGACGGGGGCCCTTGATCTGGCCGGGGGCATAGACCTGCGCGGGCTTGGGCTCGCCCGCCGTCGCCAGGTTGGTCAAGGGAATCGGTTGGTGAGCCAAGCGCATGGGACCCTAGCAGAGGAGTGGCCCTGACAAAACGAACTGACGAGCCCTCTGGTCGACGGCGATGACCGGTAGTTCGTTCCACAGTGCAGCCTTGCAATTCCGTTCGTCGCCCCGGGGACGGTGGAAACACGAGGCGTTGCTTGCTACCTCATCGACACCATGGCGAAGCCAGTCCGCAAGGCCCCGACGAAGGCATCAAGCCCCCGAACTGACTCGAAAAAAGTGAAGCGGCCCGCGATTCGGCGCACGCAGCCGCGCATCACGGCGACGAAGGCCGTGCGGCCACCGCCACCGCCCAGAGTGACCCTCTCCGAACGGCGTGGGTTGGTCCTCACCGCCCTCGAAGCCGCGCAGGCGCTGCACTGGGGCCTGAGTCCGGTGACGGGGTCGAGCGTCGGCGGCGTCGAGGTGCGCGTGGCCGCGATGGCCGGCACTCGTCCCTTCTGGTGGCTGCGCTCGCACGGGCTGTCGTCGAGCGTGCCGGCTGAGGTCGTGTTGCGGGTGCCGCGCGCGCCCGGCGAGAGCCAGCCCCCAGCCTGGTCCTTTCCCGTGCTCGAGCGGCTGATCACCTTCGCGCGCGACGGCGAGCTGGAGGCAGGCCAGATCGTCCGCTGGCCAAAGCCCTTCGGTGAAGGCACCGAGACCGATCTCGACGCCTTCGCGATCGCCATCGATCCGTCTTTTGGAATCATCACGACGCCCCACGACACGGTGCCGGTCCTGCTCGCGGTCGGCGTCACCAACGACGAGGTGCGCCTGGTGCGTGAGTGGAGCCCCGAGGGCCTGCTCGAGGTGCTGGCGAAGCTCGACCCGACACTTTCGACGACGCTCGATCGCGCCTCGCTCCTCGCGTCTCCCCGGGCGCGGCAGGCCATCGAGCAGCGCGTCGAAAAAGAGGGCTCGTCGATGGGCGTCCTGCAGGCCCGCGTCTGCGAAGGTGCGGTGAACAAGACCTCCATGTCGTGCAAGGTCGACGCGGACTCTGCAGACGCGATCCTGAGTCTGCTCAAAGGTCGCATCGGCCATCAGCGGCCCTTCATCGTGCGCGCGCCGGCCTTCGAGCTCGAGTTCCAGCCCGGCGACGCCCCGGCGCTCACCTTCGACCGGCTCAAAGCCACCCTCAAGCTGACCCAGACGATGGCCCGGAACCTCCGCGCCACCTTGAAGGCCCGGCCGGGCACGTACACCTGGGAGGGCCTGCCCTCGTTCAGCCTCGAGGTCGTGGCGTGAGCTCGACGCTCACCTCTCACGCAGAGGGCGCCGAGCCTGATAAGGCAGTCTCATGAAGCTCAAGCAGCGCCCAGAAGACTTCTCGGTGAAGGAGTCGTACCGGTTCGACGAGGATCCGGACGGCACGCACCGCGTCTACTTGATGGACAAGCAGAAGCTGTCGACCTTCGACGCCGTCGGTCGCATCGCGAAGAAGTTCGGCCTCAAGCCGGGCTCCATCAGCTACTGCGGGCTCAAGGACAAGCAGGGGCGCACCGAGCAGCTGATCGCCGTCGATGGCTTCGACGTCGACATGCAGGACCCCGATCTGCGCCTGAAGTTCCTGGGCCGCATCGCCGAGCCGCTGACCGCCGCGAACACCACCTCGAACCGCTTCGCCGTGACGGTTCGGCAGCTGCGCGAGCAGGAGATGCAGGACGTCACCATGGCCGTCGCCGAGGTCGGCCGCCTTGGCGTGGTGAACTACTTCGACAACCAGCGCTTCGGCTCGCTCAAGCACGGGCAGGGTTTCATCGCGAAGGACCTGCTGAAAGGCGACTTCGAGGCCGCGCTGAAGAACTACATGGCCGTGCCTTCGACGCTCGACCTGAGCGACGACGCCAAGGTGAAGGCCTTCTGGGCCGCGAACTGGGGCGACTGGTCGCAGCACTGCCCGTACGACACGGCCAACAAGAAGTACGGCCGCGTGCTGAACGTGCTGCGCAAGCAGCCGCGCAACTTCGTCGACGCCTTCCTGCAGATCGATTCGCAGTACCGCGCGATGCAGCTCTTCACGTACCAGTCGTATTTGTGGAACGAGTCTGCGCGACGGCTGCTTCAGCTCGTGTTGCCCCGCGAGTCGTTGTTCGTGATGCCGTACCAGGCTGGCTCGCTGCTCCATCACCGCGACGCGCCGCACGAGCTGCTCATGTGGATGCGCCACACCACCGTGCCCCTCGTCGGCCCCACCACGACGTTTACCGATCGCAAGGTCGAAGAGGCCGTCAACTGGGCGCTGGGCAAAGACAAGCTGACCCTCGCGCAGCTGGTCGTGAAAGACGCGCCACGCCTGCTGTATTTCAAGCACGAGGAGCGGCCGCTCCTGATCCAACCGCAGAAGCTGGTCGTCGGCCGCGCGAACAAAGACGAGATCAACCGTGGCTTCTTGAAGGTGAACGTCGCCTTCACCCTGCCCCCTGGGAGCTACGCCACGCTGACCGTGAAGCGACTCTTCCACTTCGGCGTGGAGCAGCTCGAGAAGGAAGCCGCCGAGCGGCCGGTCCGCAAAGATCCGCTCGAGGTCCTCACCGATCCGCGCATGAACAAGGGCGCGCGGCCTCCTGAGAAAGCCCGCCACCCCAACGCCGCTCCCGAAGTCCGCACGCCACGGGTCGGCTTCCGCGACCGCCAGAAGCTCCGCAAGGAAGCCCGGGCCGCTGCGAGGGCCTCACAACCGCGGAAGTAGGCGCCAAGTCACTGGAATTGCTGGCTGAATTTCAGCCAGTTTGCCCGGCAATGAGGGGTGTGGCGGCTCGTACTGCGTGACGTGACTGCACTTGCTCAGATGCTTCCCTCGCTGTCGATGTCGCTGGGGACGATGACCGCCGACGCTGAACAGCCCTGGGCTCAAGAGGTCCGCCGCGCGCGCAAGGGCGACTCGTCGGCGTTTGCCGCGCTCGTGCGTGGCCTGCAGCGCCCCATCTTCGGGCTGTGTCTGCGGCTGCTGCGCTCCGAGGCCGAGGCCACCGAGGTCGCCCAGGAGACCTTCCTGCGCGCGTACCAGAACCTGGAGCGCTTCGACGAGACGCGCCCGTTCGATCTCTGGGTGCTCACCATCGCGCGCAACCTCTGCCTCGACATCCTGCGCCGCCGCCAGAAGGTGCAGACCGAGGACCTCGAGCCGCACGCGCTCACCTTCGCGTCGAGCGAGCCGAACAGCGAAGAGAAGGCCATCGACAACCAGCAGCGCCAGTCGCTCGAAGACGCGATGGGCACGCTGTCGGCCGACGATCGCGAGGTGCTCGCGCTCTATTACGTGCAGAAGCGCACCACGAAGGAGATCGCCGTCATCATGGGCGTCGCTCCGGGGACCATCATGGCGCGCCTCTTCAGGGCCCGTGAGAAGCTGCGCACACGAATGATGGCCGCAGAACGAGGTGCCGCATGAACACTCCCATGAATGACGACGACGCCGAGCTCGAGCGGCTGCTCGCCGAGGTCTCGCCCGACGAGCTGGGCCGCGACGCGATTCGTGAAGCGCACCGGCAGCTCGAGAAAGATCTGCTGCGCCTCGCTGACCCGCTGCCGCCCGCCGACTTCCTCACCCAGGTGATGGCGAAGGTCGAAGCCGAGCCGCGCCGCGTGTCGAGCGCCGAGCTCCGGAGCGCCATGGTGATCACCCTCGCGGCGCTCGCGGCATCGGTGGGAGCCTTCGTCTCGTCTGGTGCCTCGGCGAACGGGGTCGCGGTCTCGCTGGCCCGCACGTTCGTGTCGGCGCGTGAGGTGCTGGTCGGCTTCGGGAGCGGACTCGCGGCGGTCTGGCGCACGGCTGGCCTTCCGCTCTCCGTGATGTTGGCAATCCTGGTGATGGTGACGCTGGTGGGCTTCCGCCGGCTCCTGACTCCGATGAACGCAAAGGCGGTGTCGTGATGCTGTCGTCTCTTCTCGTGCTGGCGCTCGCCGCCGGGCCGGTGTCGGTGCAGTTCGAGGGCCCGCTCAAGCAGGGGCTCACCACGATCGCGGAGCGCGGTGGGCTCAACCTGATCGTCGTCGGCGATCTCACCGAGCCTGCGCAGATTCACCTGACCGACGTGACGGCCGAAGAGGCGCTCGAGACGGTCGCGAAGGTGTACCAGCTCGAGGTGACGAAGCAGGGCAAGCTCTACGTCCTGCGGCGCGGCGCGGTGCTGGCGGCTCCGGTTCCTCCCGTCGCGCCGGCCCCGCTCGTCGCGCCAGTGCCTCCAGTGGCCCCGGTGCCGCTTGCTGCACCAGTCTCACCCATCGCCCCGACCGATGTGAACAAGACGATCGCCGAGCTCGAGGCTGGGCAGGAGCGCATCGACGCCCTGATCGAGCAGGCGAACGAGAAGACCGAGGCGCTCACCGACGAAGCCGAACGGCGCGCCGAGCTCGAACGGGAGCAGGCCGAGAAGGTGAAGGAGCTCGCGGTCGCGAAGGCCGAGGAGCTGAAGGCTGGCGGTCGTTCGCACGGTCAGGTGATCTCGACGGGCGGGCCGGTGGTCGTCGCAGCCGGTGAGTCGGTCAAAGACGCGGTCGCCTACGGCGGGCCGATCACCATCGAGCGCGGTGCACGGGTGAAGGGCGACGCGGTGGCGTTCGGTGGAGACGTGGTGCTGAAAGACGGCGCCATCGTCGAAGGCGACGCGGTCTCGTTCGGTGGGCGCGTGGTGCGCGAAGGCACTGCGATCATCAAAGGTGAAGAGGTGTCGTTCGGAGGCTCCGGCATCGCCTCGTCGATGGCGGCGCATGCCGTGAAGGCCTCGAAGGCCGCCGAGCTCGACACCAACGAAGAGAAGTCGGGAGGCCTGTCGCTGGCCGCGTTCCTGGTGCAGTTCGTGGTGTTCTTCGTCTTCGGCTTCCTGCTCATGGTGTTCGCGCCGCAGCGCATGAAGGGCCTCGAGTCGGCCGTGCGTGCGCAGCCGGTGCTCTCGGGCGCGGTCGGGCTCCTGGCGCTGGTCCTCACGCTCCCGATCACGGTGTTCCTGCTGGTGACGCTCATCGGCATTCCCGTCGCGGCGCTGCTGTGGCTCAGCCTCGCCTTCGTCATTCCCATGGGCCTGGCGGCCATCGCCAACACCGTGGGCACCTCGATGCCGCTTGGCAAGATGCGCCGTACGCAGGCGATGGTCCTGGCGCTGGGGCTGCTCGCGCTGATGATCGTCTCGCACGTGCCGGTCCTTGGCCCGCTGGTGATGTCGATGGCCATCTGCGTGTCGCTCGGCGCGGTGCTGCGGACCCGGCTTGGCGCGACGCCGAAGGGCCTGCCCGTGATGGAGTCGCCGGAGCGTCTGGGCGTCTGAGGGTTGCCTTCACCCTGGGTGTTGGGTGACAACTCGCCCCATGCCCCGCGTCACTCAACGCCCCGCAGCCGCTCCCGCCACTCGACCCTCCACGACCCCGACGACGACGCCGGGCGCCGCGCCTGATGTGCGCACCGACGCCGTGTGGAACTCTCGCACCCCGCGAGGCCCGAAGCCGACGCTGATGGGGCCACCCGCCTCGTTCCAGACCCCTCAGACGACCCTCGTCGGCCCGGCGAAGCTCGCCTCGAAGACGATCGCCGGCGTGAACGTGAAGCAGGCCAACGAGCTCCAGTTCCAGGGCCTCACGGGCGCCAACCCGCTGATGACGAAGACGCTCGACGTGCAGTTCGGCAAGCTCTCGCAGCCGCAGTTCGACGCCCTCAAGAAGGAGTTCGGCGGGCTCTCGCAGGTGAAGTTCGACGCGGCACGCGAGTACGGCGCCGTCGACTTCCTGCCGCCGACCCTTCAGGCGCTCGTCAACCGCGACATCGACCCCGGCCCTCCCGCGAAGATCAAGGGCACCAAGAAGCTCAACGACGCGATGGGGAACGAAGGCCGCGGCGATCTCGAGATCAATACGACGCCCAACTGCCACGGCACCGCGTGGGAGATGATGCGCGCGTACCAGGGCCAGCCGTCGACCCACGTGAGCCTGTTGTACGGCGACGCGCAGATGGTCGGGCCCGACTACGAGAACGCCGAGAAGTTCACGACCGTCGGCACCTCGGAGCCGGGCAAAGCCCCCGCGTTCCTCAACGAGCTGAAGCCGGGCGACGTGGTGGCGTTCAAGCGTGGCGAGTACGAGCTGCTCCACTCGGCGGTCTACGTGGGCGGCGGCCTGTTCTTCGAGAAGCCGAACACCGAGTCCGATGAGTACGACGAGTCGCCGTATCGGCTCGTCACGCTCGACCAGGCCATCGCGCCCATCGCGGACTTCATGGGCGAGCCCCCCACGCTCGTCGGGCTGCGGCCGAAGGCGCCGCTGCCGCCGGGCACCGAGGCGTTCAGCACGGGCGAAGACGCGCAGAACCTCGAGGCGTGGGCCGCCAAGAAGGGCCAGACCATCGGCAAGCCGCTCGTGCGCGAGTTCGAGGTCAGCATGGGCGGCGGTATTCGCGGGCTGCACCTCAACGCGGTCGAGACCAGGCGCGTGGAGATCGGCGCTGACGGCCGCGGCGTCATCAAGTGATTCGCGGGCCGTGTTGGAGTGCTCGTCCTGGCCGCGCTCAGCTGCGCGCCGGCCGAGCCCGATCGACATGAAGCGCGTCAGCAGGCGGCCATTTACCGCGGGCAAGCTGCTCCGAACGACCCGGCGGTGTTCTTCTTGAGCACCGGGTGCACGGCGTCGCTGATCGCGCCACGGACGTTGTTGACGGCCGCGCACTGCGTCGACACCATTCCTCAGTTCGCAAGCAATGCGCTCGACAGCCGTGACGGCATTCGGTGGCGAGTGTCGCGTGCGCAATCGTTCACCGGCCTCGCGGGAGACTGGTCGCCCGATCTCGGGCTGGTCCTGCTGCAGCAGGCGCCTCCGGTGACGCCCCTGCGCTGGCAATCGACGGGGCCGCTCCCGGTGGTTGGCACGATGGTGCGCCACGTCGGGTACGGCCTCACCGAGGCGCAAAGTGTCGGGGAGCGAAGAACCGTGACGTTGCCGATCCTCGGGGCAGGGTCGCCCTCGAGCTTCGGCATCAGCCTCATCACCGGGGCGAACGGGGTCGGAATCTGCAACGGCGACTCTGGGGGCCCTGCCCTCGTTCGAGACGCGCAGGGCGAGATGATTCTCGGAGTCCACAGCTACGGCTTCGAGTGCGGCGGGCCGAGCGGCTCGGCGCTCATCTACCCCTACCGCCGGTTCCTCGAGACCTGGCTCGCGCAGAATGAGGCGGCGTCGTGTGAGCGCGATACCCGCTGCGTCACCGGCTGTTCGCCGGTGGATCTCGACTGCCTCTGTGGCGCTGACGGTACCTGCGCGAGCACCTGCCCCGATGGCGACGATCCCGACTGCCCGGCGTCGTGCCGGCCTGACGGCGTCTGCGCTCCGCTCACGCAGTGCCCGCTCGATCTCGACTGCCTGCCCTTGGGCACCCGGTGCCTGAGGGAGTCTCAGTGCGCGAGCCGGCTCTGCCTGGCCGACCCGCAGAACCCCACGCGCTACTGCTCCCAGGCGTGCAGCACGGCAGCGCCCTGCCCTGCCACCTTCCAGTGCGACGCCGCGCGAGGGGCCTGCATCAAGTCGCAGAAGACGACGCTCGCCGAAGGCGAAGCCTGTACGCCGACCGAGGTTTGCGCCGATGGGTTCCGGTGCGCGCAGCTCGACACGCCTCCAGCGCGATGCCTCAAGTCGTGCGCCTCGAACCTCGAGTGCCCTGCTCGAACGCGGTGCGACTTTGCGGTCAGTGTGTGTCGCTCCGGCTCGGCGATCACGCTCGACGCCGGTACCGAGTAGAGCGGACCGCTCGCGCAGCTTCAGGGCTGCAGCACGACGTCAGGGCCGGTCGGGTTGTTGGGGCTCGGGCTGCTGCTGCGCGCGTGGCGTCGACGACGCTGAACGACGAGACAGCGCGGCCCTCGTGCCGAAGACGATCAACGCGCCGATCGACGAGCCGTACACGGCTCCGGCCAGCACGTCGGACGGCCAGTGCACGCCGACCCCGACACGGCTGAAGCCGATGAGGAGCGCGACCGGGAACGCGGCCAGCCCAGCCCTCGGGTACGTGAGGGTGACGACGGTGGCCACGGCAAAGGCGTTGGCGCTGTGCAGCGACGGCATCGAGCCGACGTTCGACGCCGGCACGAGGACGCGAACGAGCTCGTCGGCGAGCACGAAGCTCGGGCGAGCTCTGCCAATCGCCGGCTTGATGACCCTCGCTCCGAGGGCGTCGGCCACCGCGATGGCGGCGCCGAGCTGCGCGAGCGGCAACACCACCTGGCGCTTCAGCCTGACGGCGAGCCAGGCTGCGAACGCCAGGGTGATGGCGATGCCGAATGGTCTCGAGGTCGCGACGACCCACACCAGGTCCAGCCACGCCCAGCCCAGCCCGTTGATGGCGTGAAAGAGCGACTCGTCCCACCCCCACCGAATGTCGACCAGGCTCGACGTCGCGGGAGCGCTCATCTCACGCCGCGGCGCCCGGGCGCGCGATCTCGATCGTCAGGTGGTCGACCGGCACGACGGAGACGACCGCGCGTTTGTAGTCGCCCAGCGTCTGCGGGCCAGACGTCGAGACCGAGGCCACGCAGACCAGCTGGGTCGGCCCGACGTGCCACAGATGCAGATCGACGACCTTCGTCTCACCGACCTGCTCGAGCGCGGCCTGCACCCGATCGCGCAGCGCGGTCGAGGGCCCGAGATCGATGAGCTGGCGGGCGCAGTCGGAGATCAGCCCCCACGCCCACTTGAGGATGACGAGGGCCGCGACGATGGCCACCACCGCGTCGAGCCAGACGAGGGAATAGAACCGGCCGGCCAGCAAGGCGACGATCGCGAGCAGGCTGGTGAGGGCGTCGGCGACGACGTGCAGGTAGGCGGCGCGAAGGTTGTTGTCGTGACCCTTCTCGTGCACGGCGCGCCGCAGCGCCTCGGCCTGCTCCTGCTTGTGCTCGCCGTGATCGTGGTCGTGGCCTGCGTGGTCGTGGGAGTGATCGTGCTTCGAGTGATCGTGCTTCGAGTGATCGTGACCGGCGTGATCAGGCGCACCGTGGTCGTGCCCGTGTGAGTGCGCTCCATCGAGCAGCCATGCCGAGACGACGTTCACCACCAACCCGATGATCGCCACGGGGAGCGCGTCGGCGAAGTCGACGACCTCAGGCGTGATCAGGCGCGCGATGCCACTCGACACCATCTCGAACGAGACGATCACCAGCAACGTCGAGCTGGTGAAGCCGGCGAGGGCGTAGACCTTGCCCGTGCCGAAGGCGAAGCGCGTCTCGCCCGCCCGGGTTCGCGCGTACCAGTACGCCAGCGCCGAGAGGCCCAGGGCTCCGACGTGCGTGGCCATGTGCCAGCCGTCGGCGGTGAGCGCGAGCGAGTGCGTGATGGTGCCGGCGATCAGCTCGGCGAACATCATCACGGCGGTGAGGCCGACGACCCAGCGCGTGCGCGCCTCGCCAGACGGAGACACCTTCGGGGGCGCGCGGACCGAGCACGCAGGATCGTCGACGGCGGGGACTTGTTGAGCGGGAGTCATGTCAGGCCGCGCACGCGTCGCACTGACCGCGAAGTTGGATTTCAACCTTCTGTTGCGTGAGGGCGCGGGGAACACCCTTGCCCTGCTTCACCTTGAGCGTCACCTCGGGCAGGCACGAGACCGCGCCGCAGTCGGAGCAGGTGAAGTGCGGGTGCCGCGCGTCGTCGCCATTGCCGTTGCCGCGCTTGAGCTCGAAGCGCCAGACGTGATCGCCGAGATCGGTGCGCGAGACGAGGCCCACCTCGGTGAGATCGACGAGGTTGCGGTAGATGGTCGTGCGATCCATGCCATCGCTCGCGAGCACCTCGACCAGCTCGCCGTGAGAGATCGGCGTACTCGCGACCGACAGCCGGCGGAGGACCGCGATTCGAGGCGAGGTGCTGCGCAGGCCCGCTTTGCGAATGACGGACTTGAGCTCATCGAGAGACGGGCTGAGATCGTAAGCCATGACTGTTGCAACTGTAACTGACGGCGCCGACCGGCCACAACGAGGGAAACGGCCCAGACCCTACTCGGCCGACATGAACGGGTAGCCAACGCTCGTCGGCGGCACGAGGGTCTCTTTGATGGTCCGCGGCGACGTCCACCGCGTCAGGTTCAGCATCGAACCGGCCTTGTCGTTGGTGCCCGAGGCACGGCTGCCGCCGAACGGCTGCTGACCGACGACGGCGCCGGTCGGCTTGTCGTTGACGTAAAAATTCCCTGCGGCGTGACGCAGCTCGGTCGACGCCGTCACGATCGCCTGGCGGTCACGCGCGAAGACGGCGCCGGTCAACGCGTAGGGCGCGGCTTGATCGCACGCGCGCAGCGTCTCGACGTACTGCGCGTCCGGGTACACGACGAGGCTGACGATGGGCGCGAAGATCTCTTCGGTCATGAGGCGATGCGTCGGCGTCGCGCACTGCACCAGCGTCGGTCGAATGAACCAGCCCTCGCTTCGATCGGCGGTGCCGCCGGCGATCACGGTCGCGTCGGGTCCCTTGGCGAGCTCGAGGTACTTCGAGGCGTTCGCGAAGCTCTTCTCGTCGATCACCGCGCCCATGAAGTTCCGGAAGTCGGCGACGTCGCCCACCTTCAGGCCGTCGATCATCGGCACCAGGCGCTCCTTGAGCTTCGGCCACAACGACTGCGGCACGAAGACGCGCGAACACGCCGAGCACTTCTGGCCCTGGAACTCGAAGCTCCCGCGAACGATCGCCGTCGCGACCGCGTCGAGATCGTCGGCCGCGGAGGGGTGGACGAAGATGAAGTCCTTCCCGCCGGTCTCTCCGACGATGCGCGGGTACTGGCGGTAGCGGCTGATGTTCTCGCCCACCGTGCGCCACATGAGGTTGAAGGTGTTGGTCGAGCCTGTGAAGTGAATGCCGCCGAGGTCGGCGTGGTTCAGCACCACGTTGCCGATGACGGGGCCAGGCCCGGGCAGCATCGTGATCACGCCGTCAGGGAGGCCCGCCTCTCGCAGGAGTTCCATGATCCAGTGCGCCGAGAGCATCGCGGTCTGCGCAGGCTTGAGGATCACGACGTTCCCCATCAACGCCGGCGCGGTGCACAGGTTGAGCGCGATGGCGGTGAAGTTGAATGGCGCGATCGCGAAGACGAAGCCGTCGAGCGGGCGGTAGTCGGTCTGGTTCCACACGCCCGGCGCCGAGAGCGGCTGTTGATCGAGCAGGGTCTGCCCGAAGTGCACGTTGAAGCGCAGGAAGTCGATTGCCTCGCAGGCGGCGTCGATCTCGGCCTGGAACGCGGTCTTCGACTGCCCGAGCATCGTGGCGGCGTTGAGCAGTGGCCGGTACTTCGTGGTGAGCAGCTCGGCGGCGCGGAGGAAGATCGCCGCGCGATCGGTGAAGGCCATCGAGCTCCACGAGCGTTTCGCCGCGAGGGCGGCCGTGATGGCAGCAGTCGCGTCGTCAGCGCCGGCTTCGTGGAAGGTGCCCAATACCTGCGAGTGCCGATGCGGAGATCGAATGGTGTCGACCTTGCCGGTGCGAAGGTCCTTCGAGCCGATTCGCACCGCGATCTCGGGCCGCTCCCCTGCCATTCGGGCGAGCGTCGCCTTCAGCTCCGACCGCTCGGCAGAACCGGGAGCGTAGGACTTCACCGGCTCGTTCAACGGCTGGGGCACTCGCAGGTTCGCGCTGATCATGCGGGCTGCTTGCCCGACCCGCGCGGCCTTTTCCACCGCCGTGACGCCTGCGGAGCGCGTCGCGTCAGGCGAGGCGTTCGAGGACCAACGGCCTGGAGGCCGGCGCGGCGACCCCGATGCGGTAGGCGCGGCGCACCCGCTCGATCACCTCGGGCACGCGCCGATCGTCGTTCACGTGCGCCGTCACCAGCGTCGCGCCCACCGTCACCACGTCGCCGAGCTTCTTCTCGAGCACGAAGCCGACGCCCGGGTCGATCACGTCGCTGGTCTTCTCTCGCCCGGCGCCCAGCGCCATGGCCGCGAGCCCGATCGCCTCGCTGTTGATGGCGGTGACGAAGCCGGCCGACTCGGCGGTGATGGCCACCGTGGTGCGCGACTTCGGCAATCGGGAGAGGTCGGTGATCGCGGCGGGATCTCCGCCCTGCGCCGCGACGATCTCCTTCAGCTTCGCTTCGGCCGCGCCACTGGTGATCGAGCGCTGCAACTTCGCGCGGGCCTCGTCGATGGAGCCCGCCTGCTTGCCCAGCACCAACATCTCTGCGGTGAGCGCCAGGGTCAGCTCGGTGTAGTCGGCGGGCGCCTGCCCACGCAGCATCTCGACGGCCTCCTTCACCTCGAGCGCGTTGCCGACGGTGCGGCCGAGCGGCTGGTCCATGTCGGTGAGGAGCGCGACCACCTTCTTCCCCATCTCGGTGCCGATGCCGATCATCGTGCGCGCGAGGATTCGCGCGTCTTCGATCGTCTTCATGAACGCGCCGGAGCCCACCTTCACGTCGAGCACGAGCGCGTCGATGCCCTCGGCCATCTTCTTCGACATGATCGACGACGCGATGAGCGGAATGCAGTCGACCGTCGCCGTGACGTCACGCAGGGCGTAGAGCTTCTTGTCCGCTGGAGCCAACGTCGCGGTCTGGCCGATCAGGCACGCGCCGATCGTCTTCACGAGGCGGCGGTAGTCGGCGATCGAGAGGTCGACTCGGAACCCGGGAATCGACTCGAGCTTGTCGAGCGTGCCGCCGGTGTGGCCGAGCCCGCGGCCCGAGATCATCGGCACTGGAACCCCGCACGCAGCGGCCAGCGGCGCGAGGCTGAGGCTCACCTTGTCGCCGACGCCACCGGTGGAGTGCTTGTCGACCTTCACGCCTGGCGTCTCCGAGAGATCGAGCACCTCGCCGCTCTCGAGCATCGCGCGGGTCCACGCCGCGAGCTCGGGTGGCGTCAGGCCACGGAAGAACACCGCCATCGTCATCGCCGACATCTGGTAGTCGGCGACGTCGCCTTTGACGTAGCCGTCGAGGAAGGCACGAATCACTTCTGGCGCGAGAACCTGTCCGTCGCGCTTGGCTTTGATGACCTCGTAGGGACGCATGCGCCGCAAGGTACCCGGGCCAGCGCGTCCAGCCACTTTGCGGCGAGGGGCGGTGGCGTTGAGCCGGGTTAGCAACTCTGCTAACTAGCAACCCTGCTCACTCGCAACCCTGCAAACACCCATGTTCGCCACCAGCACCCCAGCCACCGCCGAGGGCTTCTTCGATCGAACGACCGAGCTCGCCCGCATCGAAGACGCCGTCACCAAGCTCATGAAGGGCGCGCCGAAGTGGCTCTGCCTCGTCGGCCCCCGCAAGGTCGGCAAGACGAGCCTGTTGCGTGAGGTCGAGCGCCGCGCCCGCGAGCGTGGTGCCCCGCAGCCCTGCTTCGTGGTCGTCGACGTCCTCGAGACCATGCCGGCCTCGACCGAGGTCCTGCGCGCCGTGGCCCTGCAAGCCGTCGACGCCCTGCTGTCACGCGATGCCGGCCAGGCCCTCGGCCCGCTCGCCTCGACGCCTGATGCCTGGCGCGGCGCGCTCGTCGGCAGCCCCCTGTTCTCGAAGCTGCCACAGGCGCTCAAGCAGACCGTGCTCGAGCTACCCACCCTGCCCGACGACCCGCGCACGCTCGCCACCATGCTGTCGGTGCCAGAACAGCTCGCGCAGGCGCTCGACACGTGGGTGGTCGTCGCCATCGACGAGTTCCAGGAGCTGGCCACCCTGCACCGCGGCGGCCCCGACGTCATGGCGCTCTTGCGGAGCATCTGGCAGCGCCACCGCCGCACCTCGTACATCGTGTCGGGCTCAGCGCGGAGCACGCTGCTCGAGCTGGCCACGTCGCAGCACTCGCCCTTCTTTCAGCACTTCGAGGTGCTCGAGGTCGGCGACTTCGACGAGGCGTTCGCGGTGAAGCTGCTGGTCGAAGTGAGCCGCGACGCGACGGCGCCCATCTCAGAGGCCCTCGCGCGAAAGCTCTTCGGCGCTCTCGGCGGCAATCCCTTCTATCTGCAGGTCGTCGGCGAGGCGGCGGCGCAGGAACGCGGGCGGGCCGAGGCGAGGCTGCGCAACGCGCTCCATCAGGTGGTCTTCAGCGACACGGGCCGCCTCTCGCTCTACTTCACCAACGAGTTCAACCGCCTCGTCGGGCGCGCCACGACGCTGGCCGCGACGCTCAACGCGCTGTCGCAGGGGCCGCAGACGCTCACGCAGGTGGCCACACACATCGGCAGCGCGACCGCCGCGACGCTGGGCTACCTCGAGCGCCTCAAAGACGCCGTGCGCAGACGGGACGATGGCCGCTGGGAGCTCGCCGACGCGACGTTCGGCTCGTGGCTCGAGTGGCGGCAGCCGGGAGGGACGGTCGTGCCGATGCGCCTGGTGGGCGATGAGGCCGAGCTCGCCGTCGCCCAGCGCCTCGCGCAGCTCGGGTTCGAGTTCCTGTATCTCTCTCGTGGCTCGCGCGGGCCGTTCGATCTGCTCGCCTCACGCGGGGCGCAGCTGCTCGCGGTGCAGGTGAAACGAAAGCCGCTGCCGTTGCGTTTCACGAAGACCGAATGGCAGCGGATGCAGGGCGAAGCGAAGCGGTACGGCTGGAAGTGGCTGGTGGCGCAGGTCGAGAAGGGCGGCGCCGTTCACCTGCTCGATCCGAAGCGCGCCTCGACGAAGGCGGGCGTGACGTTGTCCGAGCGCGCCGCGCTCGAGAACCCGCTCGACTGGTTCGATGCCAGGTGACGCCCGTCACTGCTTACGACGGGGCCTTCCGCTGAGCCGTTCTTCGAGCGCGCGCACGAGCTGAATCGCCTCGTTCACCTGCTGCCACACCACCACGGCCTTCATCGCGCCGTCGGAGTCGACCTGCAGCACGCTCCGCGCGGCGGCCGCGATGGGCGAGAGCGTGTCAGTGAGGGTCGAGAGCTGCCTGCGCACCTCTTCGGAGGCTGGAGCGTCTTTCGCGGCCCGGGCCGGTGCGGCGTTCTGCTGGGCTGCGAGCTTCTCGAGGAGCGGTCCGAGATCCTTCTGTGGAGCCGCGGCCGGCCGCTCGAGCACCAGCTTCGTCACCTCGGTCAGCTGGTTCAGCACAGGCGTGAGATCGATCTGCTGCGCCTGCGCACGTTGAGCCATCGCCTCGGCGACCTGCGCGAGCTGCTTGAGCGCTGGCGTCAGGTCGATGGGCGGCCTCGAGTTCGCCTCGGCGAGCGTCTTCAGCATGGGCCGCAGATCGACGGGCGGCGTGCTCTTCATCGCCTCCCCCGCCGACACCACGGCGTCACGGAGCGCGTCGAGCTTCGGTCCCAGATCGCTCTGCCTCGGCTTGTTGGCCGTCGCCGCGATCGTTTTCGACAGCGCCTCGAGGTGCGGTGCGAGTGGCGCTTCGGCAGGCCGCCGCGCGACCTCTGCAGCCGCCTCACGAATGCGCGACAGCTCTTCACCGAGCGCCGCGAGCGTGCCCGTTACCCGGACCACGGGATCGTCGTCCTTCCCGCCCTGGGTCTGCACGCGCTTGAAGCCCCGCTTGATCTCGTCCCACCGGGCTTTCTGATCGGCCGTCTGCCGCCCACGCAGCTCGGCGAGCTTGAGCAGGTTCTGCTCGGCCGACGTGGTGAGCGTCTGCGACTCACCCGCGTAGTGGGAGTCGATCAACGTCTCGAGTTCGGGGTCGGTCATCACCGCCACGATCTTCTCGGCCAGCTTGTTCATGTTGCGATAGCTGCCCTGCAGCTTGAACGGCGGCTCGGTGCGGAACCGATCGTCTTGCGACGCCGAGGCGATGTACTGCTGGTTCACCCGGAGCAGGACGCGCTGCGCGAAGAACAGCCGCTTGAGCACCTCGATGATCTCGTTGAGCTCGGCGCCCGAGTAGCCGTGCTCGAGCTCGGTGGTGGCGACCGATTGCCCCTGCGCCATCTTGAGCAACCGCGGAATGTCAGCCGGAGGGCGCGTCGTCAGCGGCGCCGTGACGGTGTTCGCCGTCAGCGCGTTCTCGAGGTAGCTGAGCGCGAAGAGATCGTCCTTCCCCGAGAGAATGTCGCCGAGGTTGTACGTGTCGGCGCGGTTCGCGAGCATGTCGGGAATTTTGAAGACCTCACCCGATTCCGTGTACGGGTTGCCGGCCATCACCACGCAGAAGCGCTTGCCGCGAAGATCGTACGTGCGCGTGACGCCATTCCACACGCCCTCGATCTTCCGCTGCGCGTCGCACAACGAGATGAACTTCTGCAGCAGCTCGGGGTTCGTGTGCTGAATGTCGTCGAGGTACAGCATCACGTTGTTGCCGAGTTCGAACGAGAAGTTCATCCGCTCGACCTCGAGCTTCGCCGTGCTGTTCGGCGCGTCAGCCGGGTCGACGCTCACCACCTCGTGGCCCAGCGCGGGGCCGTTCACCTTCACGAAGGTGAGGCCGAGCCGGCTGGCGACGTACTCCATCAGCGTCGTCTTGCCGTAGCCGGGCGGAGAGACGAGCAGCAGCAGGCCGTTTCGATCGGTGCGCTTGTTCTCGCCTGCGGTGCCGAGCTGCTTGGCGAGGTTGGCGCCGATGAGCGGCAGGTACACCTCGTCGATGAGCCGGTTGCGAACGAAGCTCGAGAGCACCTTGGGCCGCAGCTCGTCGATGCGCAGCCGCTTGCGCTCGTGCTCGATGACCTCACGCACCTTCGCGCGGAACGCCTGGTAGGCGGGCAGCCGCTCTTCGACGAAGCGGGCCAGGCGGCGCTCGAACTCGTCGAGCCGCAGCGACAGCTTCTGTCCCTGCACGCGCGGGTGGTTGCTCAAGAGGCCCGTCAGCTCGGTCGACAGCAGCGCCGACGACACCTCCCGAGAGACCTGCCGTTCTTCGACGGCGAAGAGCCCCGCGGCCTCGAGCACCGGCCCGCGCATGGCCTCCGACGTGCCGGCCTTCACCACGTACGCCTCGAGCCACGCCCGGGTGAGCTTGAAGCGCTCGGCAGGATCGTCGACGGCACGCAGATCTTCCTCGAACGCGCGTCGCTGACCGGCGACCTCGATCGACGACAGCAGCGCCTCGCGCAGCGACAGGGCGTCGCGACTGACCACGAAGCGCTGGGTCTCTTTCGCGAGCTCTTCAGCGAGGTAGCGACCCGAGAGGAGCAGATCGCCGACAGACGCGTCGAGCGTCGAGGCCTTCGCCCACGCGCTGATTCGCGCCGTCAGATCGGCCGCGAGCCGATCGAACTCGGCAGCGTGCCCGTACTGCGCCTTCAGCCGGCCCAGGCTCTGCGCGCGGCGAACGATCACCTTCCGCGTGGCGTCGTCGCCAAGCGCGGCCCAGGCGAGCGTCGCGAGCACCCGGGGCCACGCGTCGTACCGGAGCAACCCCGCCGACTCGTGCAGCGTCAGCAGCGCTTCCAGAATGCGCGCGGCGTCGACGTCGTGAACGCCTCGCTCGTAGCCCTCGTCGTACCGGCCCTGCGCCGCCTCGCGGGTGATCGACTGCAGGCCTTTGCCCTCGCGAATGAGCTCGTGAAACCGCGCGAACGACAGGCCGTCCTTGCCCGACTGCGCCGCGGTGAGGAGCGATGACGCGAGATACTCGGCGCGGGCGACGTCGGGCGACTCGCTCGGCAACGTCTGATCCCAATACGCCTTCGCAGCCTCGACGGCTGGCTCGTTCAGGCGCTGAAAGTAGTCCGAGCCCGTGAGGTGCAGGAACAGGCCGTCGTCCTTCGGGAGAACGGTCGCCTCGAGCGGCTGGGTGTTGACGTTGAAGCGGTGAGGCCCGAAGCGCACGACCGCGGTGCCGCCTTCGAAGAGATCTTTCTTGTCGCGAAGCGACCGGAGCGCCTCCTGCTTCGCCGTCTTGAGCCGCGAGTCGAGCTCATCGGACTTGACGGGATCCTTCAGGTCGATGAGCTGCGCGATGAACTGCTTGAGCTTCTGCGCGGTGGGGTCCGACGCGAAGTACGCGTTGAGCTCGTCGTCGGTCGTGAAGCTGGCAGCGCGCCGCGCGATGCCCTGCAACACACGCTCTGCGGCGCCGAACAGGTTGGCGGCCTTACGCTGTCGCTCGTCGACCAGCACCTGACGGCGGCGGGCGAACGCGTCGAACAGCTCTTCACGGCGCTGGGCGAGTTCACCGGCGAACTCGTCGACGTCCGAGAAGCGGCTCTCGAGCTCCTCGAGCTGCACGGAGAGCTTGCCGAGCTGCTCATCGACCTTCTCTGGTGAGTCGGCGAGGGCGAGCGCGCTGTCGATGCTCTGGGCGAACAGCTTGAACTGCGAGGTGAACTCGGCGCGAGTCTCGTGACCGAGGAGTTCCTTACGGCGCCCCTGCACGGTCGCCCGCACCCGGTTGAGCTTCGAGAAGACCTCGCTGATGTCCTCGAGGATCTTCGCCTTCTGGGTCGCGTCACCCGACGACAAGCCGCCGACGACCTCGCCGAGCACGGTGAGACCCGTCCCCAGGCGCTCGACCTCTTCGACCTGACCCTTGAGCTCGGGCGTCTTGGTGGCCTTCGCGATCTCGGCGTCGAGCTTCGCGACACTCTCGTGCAGCGGCTGGAACGCGGCTGGCGTGAGCAGGAACTCGACGGTCCACGTGCTGACCTGCTCGAACGCGGCCACGACCTCGGCCTCGAGGCCATCGACGCGCGCGGCGTCCATGTACCGAATCTCTTTCAACGTGATGAGCACACCGCGCTGCTGCCGCAGGGAGGCCAGCGCCGTCATCAACGAGTCGGTGGAGCGCAGATCGTCCTGCGTGAGGCCACGCAGCAACGTCTGTTGCTTCTCGACGGCCTTCGCCAGCTCCTCGCTGGCGCGCTTCTGCATCGACAGCACCTTCTCGAACTCGTCGACGATCAGCTCGGCCGACTTCTTGAGCTCCTGCACCTTGCCGAGGAGATCGATCTCCTTCTGACCGACCCAGTGGAAGGCGTCGACGATACGCTGGCACGTCGAGATGAGGCCCTCGTAGCTGCGGCGCGTGGGCTTCTCGGACTCCGCCATGCGCTTGACGGTCAGCACCTCTGAGATGCCCCGCACCAGCTCGGCGTTCCCCAGCTTGCCCAGCGCCGTTTGCGGCGTCGGCAACGCAGCGGCGAACTCAGCCGAGACGAACGGCGTCTGCCACACCTGCATCGGGTGCACGCGCGTGGGCTCGTTCGACGTCGAGCGGAACACCACCATCTGCCCGTCGGCGAAGATCGAATACCCGTGGCAGTGAATCGGAGAAGCGACCTCCTTGCGCACGAGGTTGTACGGCAGCAACACGTAGCGGCCGCCGGCCCGCTCGTAGAAGACGTACAGCACGTCTTCACCGTTCGGCGACTTGATGGAGCGCTTGAACTCGAGCCCGGTGACGTCGGCCTCGAAGACCTTCACCTCACCGGTCTGCAGCACGTAGCCGCCGGGGAAGATGACGCCCTGATCTTCGGGCAACTGCACGCACGACACGCCGATGGCGTCGACGCGGGCCACGGTGCTCGTTCGCGTATTGAAGACGAGGTACCGGTACTTCTCTTCCCGGAACGGCTTCACCTTGAGCAGCACCAGCACGCCGAGCTTCGCGTAGTGGAACTCGGCGTCGTCGAGCGCTTGCGTGGGCTCGTCGACGGGCTCGGCGTAGATGCCCTGCCCCGTCTCGGTGTTGTTCTCGACCTTCACCGTGAGATCGCCACCGACCGTCTCGATGAACACCTCGTCGAGCACGTTGACGTGCGGGTGCCGGCCAGAGACGAAGTTCTCGCGGGTCGCCTGGGTCCAGCTGAAGTCGTGCGAAGGCGTGCGCGACACGTCTCCATCGCCACGGTTGTCGACGTAGGCGACGCGCCCAGAGGGGTCGACCGAGAAGCGCAGCACCTTCACGTCGCGCTCGGTCTGCCCGGTGCGGAACACGGCGAGCAGGCGGGCCTCGGTCTTCGTCAGCAGGTCGAGGCGCGCGTCCTTGTAGAACTTGAAGAGCTCTTCGAAGTCCTTCGTGAAGCGTTTGTCCTCGAGGAAGCCGCCGGCCGACGAGTTGGGCAGCGTCGAGAAGTCGAAGCCACCCTCGGCCGTGCGCGCGAAGGCGTGGAGCGAGAAGACGTCGCTGACGGCCCGCTCCTGCTTGAGCCCCATGAAGACGTTGAAGCCCAGCAGCAGCGAGCCGCCGATCGGCACGATGTTGCGCGGTACGCAGTTGTTCTCGGTGCGCACCCGCTCCGTGCCGATGACGGTGAGTTCCTGGCCGCCGAACTCCACGCGCCGGCGTTCGTTGAGCGCCTCGACCTTCGCGCCGAGCTCCTTCGCCTGGGCGAGGAGCCGCCCTCTGATGACTTCGTAGCTCCCGCCCTCGAGGGTCGACTCGGTGGCAGGCGCCTGGGCTTCGGTAGCCATGGCTTCACGCGCCTCGTGTCAGATCACTTCGACGGCTTGTCGTCGCGAACGAGCCGGCTCATCAGCGCGGCCGAGGCGAGGTTCTGCACGTCGGTCGTGGCGCCCGGCTTCGAGAGGACCGCCTTCAAGTCGTCGGGCAACGAGCGGCCGCCTTCGAGGTACTCCTTGAAGAGCACCTTGAGCTGCTCGGAGTTGTCCACCGCCCCGTCGACCGACTGGCCCAGCGAGACCGCCTTGACGAACTGGTCGAAGAAGGCGCCGTCGCCGCCGACGATGCTGATCTTCGCGTTGCCCATCGCCTGCGAGAGCACCTGTGCCTGGCTGGCCGCGATGTCGCGCTTGACGTGCAGCGCCTCGATCTCGACGAACTTGTCCTTCTCGAGCCGCAGGCGGAACTCTTCGTGCTCGCGCGTGACGCCCTCGAGGAGCTTCATGGCGCCGGCCTTCTCGTGCAGACCGCGCGCCTCGGCGAGCAGCTTCTCTTGAATGCCGTGCGCCTCGGCCTGGACCTTCGCCTTGACCGACTCGGCCTCGGCGAGCCCGCGCCGCTGAATGACGTCGGCTTCGCCCTGCTCGATGGTGATGCGGGCCATGCCCTTCTTCTCGTCGCCTTCGGCTTCGGCCGTCATCTTGGCGCGCAGCGCGTTGGCGTTCGCGGCGCCCTGCTTCTCGATGGCCGCGGCTTCGGCTTCACGCACGCGCACCACTGCGAGGCCACGCTTCTCTTCGGCGACGGCCTGGGCCTCGAGCACGCGGGCCTTCGCGAGCCCATCAGCGGCCGACTCGGCCTGGGTGCCTTCGGCGATGCGCATCTTGGCGCGCGCGTCCTTGTCGGCGGCCTCGAGGTCAGCCTCGGCCATGATGAGCCGGGTCTTCGCGGTGTGCTTGGCGACCTCTTCGCTCGCCTCGGCGGCCTTCACCTGCGCGACGACGTTCTCCTGCGCGCGGCCCTCGGCCTCGATGATGATGGCTTCCTTGTTGCGCGTGGCCTCAGCGACCTTGCGCAGCTGCTTGATGGCCTCTTCTTCGGCGGCGACCTTCTTCTCGACCGAGATGCGCGTCGAGACGACGTCGGCGATGGCCTTGCGCTCGATCTCGAGCGCCTTCTCCTTGCTGATGCGCTGCAGCTCGACCTCACGCTCGCGCATGATGGCCTCGAGATCGCGGTCCTTCTTCACGCGCTCGGTCTCGATGCCGACGACGCGCTCGCGGTTCTTCTCGGCGACCTCGACCTGGCGGGACTTGTTCTGCTCGTTGATGAGGATCGTCTCTTCCGCGCTGATGCGGGCGTTCTCGGACTTGGTGCGCTCCTCCTGCTGTACCTTCTGGGTGTCGGCGAGCTCGCGGGCCTGAATGGTCTCGATCTCACGCTTCTGCTTGGCAGCAGCCTCGGCGCGCTGACGCTCGAGCGCGAAGACAGCCTCGTCGGCCTCGACGTTCTGCTTGGTGATCTGCTTGCGCTCGGTCTGGCGGAAGTCGTTGGTGAGCACGTTCTGAATCGTCGTCAGCTCGGTGATCTTCCGGATGCCGGCGGCGTCGAGGATGTTCTCCTTGTCGAGCAGCTCGAGCGGCGTCTGCTCGAGGAAGTCGATGGCGACGTCTTCGAGGTTGTAGCCGTTCAGATCCTTGCCGATGACCTGGACGATCTGGTCCTTGAAGGCCTCTCGCTCCTTGTAGAGGTCTTCGAAGTTGAGGCGCTTGCCGACGGTCTTGAGGGCTTCGGAGAACTTGGCCTCGAAGAGCTCCTGCAGGGTGCGCTCTTCAGACGCGCGGGCGCAGCCGACCGACTGGGCGACCTTGAGCACGTCTTCGACGGTCTTGTTCACGCGCACGAAGAAGCTGACCTTGATGTCGGCGCGAATGTTGTCGGCGCAGATCAGGCCTTCCTTGCCGCGGCGATCGATCTCGATCGTCTTCAGCGAGATATCCATCACCTCGGCGCGGTTGATGATCGGCAGCACCACGGAGCCCGTGAAGGCAACCTTTGGCTCCTTGCCCATGGTGTTGACGATGAGGACCTGGCCCTGGCTCACCTGTCGGTAGAACCGGCTGATCATCACGCCGATGAACAACACGAGTACGAACCCAGCAACGACGACGCCGCCGACGATCCACGCAGTCTCTGACATGTTCCCATCCTCCCCAGAAAGGCTCTGGCGACTCTATGACGCGCTTGGCTCGCGATGATGGAGTTTCATCGTCCGCTTGAAGCTCGCGAAAGACACGACGGTCCCTCTGAACGATTTCCCTGCTGGACAACCCCTTGATTGGTCGTTTTGCGATTGATCAGCGACGACAGCCCACGGTTCTTTCCGAAGCATCTTCAGCCGCGCGTGCGCATGCGCGACGAGAGCACCTGATCGACGCGCGCAGGGTCTTTCAGCGCCTCGAGCTCCTGCGGCTCGAGCCAATCGAGCGGTTCGATGTCCCACGTCTCGGTCTTCTCGTCGAAGTCGACGATGAGCGCGCGATCGCCCTTCTTCAACTGGTTCGCCTTCTCGCAGGCGACGTGCAGGTTGAGCCCCGCGCCGCCGTCACTGACCGTCGCGGTGCCGAAGCCGGCGTCGACACGGCCCGAGGTGATCTCGCAGATCTTCCCGATGAAGTGATGGCGTCGCTGCGGCGCCTCTGATGTGAACGCCTTCGTGATGGGCCTGATGGCGCCTGCCGTCGCGAACATCGCCAGCAACATCGAGCCCAGGAGCACGCCCGACTTCGCCGCGAGCCCTGCGTCGGCGCCCAGCCAGGACGAGCCGAACATCGAGAAGACCCACGAGAAGAAGACGAGGAAGCTGCCAGAGATGGTCGAGGGCACCTTGCCGAAGCCGAGCAGCGCGAACAGCCCGTTCCCGCCGTCTTCGGGCTGAGCGAGCTCTCCGCCGATGGCTTCACCCGCGGCCTTCACCCCACCCGTCACCGCCTCGCCCGCCGCTTTGACGCCACCGATCGCTGCGTCCCCGGCGCCCTTGAGCGCCCCCGTCATCGCGTCGCCAGCAGCCTTGGCACCACCCTCGAGCGCGCCGTCACCGTCGAAGGCCACGACGCCCATGAGCACGAACACCCAGTACAGAAACGCGATGCCCAGCAGCACCGTGAACGGCACCGCGGGAAACGACAGGAGCGTGCGCAGGAAGGCTTCCATCAGGTGACCCCACTCGACTCACTGGTCCGCGACACCGCTCGAAGTCGACCACGAGTGTCCGTCACCCGACAGGACAAACGCCGCGCACACGAGGGCATTGCGTGCTCACTCGAGTCGATGCCCGGAGACCGAGACGTCGGTGCCATCCCGACGGACCCGAAGCGCCCACTGCCGGCCGCACGATGGGCAGTCCTCCACCGAGTCGGCGCCGTCGAGCTCTTCCATCGGGAGCGACACCTCGATCGGCTCAGCGCAGTACGGACAGCGCGCGTCGTGCTCGAGCGAGACTCGCGCAGGGCCAGGGCGAATCGCGTCAGGCCACCGCGGCGTCGGGTGTTCACCCGCCTCGAGCTGCCCCCACGTCTCGATCACACAGGTCTTCAGCGACTCGGCATCGAGACCGTCGAAGGTCTCGTCGACCGGCCCAAGCCGCTCGAGCGCGCGCGCGAGGAGCCGGCGTGCGCCACCGCCGCGCCCCTTCTCGTGATGATGCAGCGCCGCGGCCCACAGCACCAGCACCTGCAGCACCCGCTTCTCGTCGCCCCGACACACCCGCCACCCATCTTCGAAGGCGTCATGCGCGGCGTGGAACTGCCCTGCTTCGAAGAGGCTGCGGCCTGCGCTGCAGCTCACCTGAAACGCGGGGCTCACGCGCGTGCGCGCAACCCGAGAATGGTGCGCGCCTCGTCTGGCGTCGCCACGACGCGGCCTGCGTTCGTCGCCACCTTCGCCAGCGCCTCGATCAACGGCCCGTTGCTCGACGCCTTCGTGCCGTCGGGCAGATAGAACGTGTCTTCGAGGCCAGTGCGCAGATCGCCGCCGAGCTCGGCGCAGCGCTGGTGAAGCGCCCACACCTCTTGCCGGCCGATGCCGATCACCTGCCAGTGCGTGCCGGGAACCATCTCCTCGAGCAACAGCGGCAGCCACGACCCCTTGTTCGGCATGCCCGACTCGACGCCCATCACCAGCGAGACATGAGGCGGCGTAGGGACGATCCCGCGCTTCGCGAACATCGCGACGCTGCGGAGAATGCCGGTGTCGAAGCACTCGCACTCGGGGACGATGCCGTTGGCCTGCATCACCTTCGCGAACGATTCGATCTTCTCCACCGTGTTGTCGAAGAGCATCGGCGGCCAGGCCCAGTCGTTGTTCGACCGGAGCTTGAGGTAGTTGAGCGAGCCCGCGTTGAGCGCGGCCATCTCGGGCTTCACGAGCTCGAGGCACGAGACCGGTCCGCTGATGTCGGGGCCCACGACGCCGGTGGAGAGGTTGATGATCAGCTCAGGACACTCGGCGCGAATGGCGTCACACACCTTCTTCGCGTCGGCGGCGTCCCAGCTCGGCAGCCGGCCCATGCCAGGCTCCTGGTTGCGCACGTGCACGTGTACGATCGACGCGCCGGCGTCACGAGCGCGGCGGGCTTCCTGGGCCATCTGCTCCGGAGTCACGGGCACGCCGTGCTGCGCAGGGTCCGTCAGCACGCCAGTCAACGCGCACGTCAGCACTGCCTTCTTGGTCGCCATGCGCGCAGATATGGCGACGATTGATTCTCAAGTCAACGGGACGAACTTCACCAGCTCTGGCGAACCGGCTTGCCCTCGTCGAACCCCGCCGCGCCCTGCACACCGATGAGGGCGTTCTGGTGGAGCTCCTCCAGCGTCGACGCTCCGGCATAGGTGCACGCGCTCTTCACGCCGGCGACGACGTGATCGATCAGGTCCTCGACGCCGGGCCGCTGTGGGTCGAGGTACATGCGCGAGGTGCTGATGCCCTCTTCGAACAGCTCCTTGCGCGCGCGCTCGAACAGCGAGTCCTTCTGCGTGCGGGCCTTCACGGCGCGCTGCGAGGCCATGCCGAAGTTCTCCTTGTAGAGCTTGCCGGCAGCGTCTTCGCGAATGTCGGCGGCGCTCTCGTAGGTTCCTGCGAACCAGGAGCCGATCATCACGGTGCCGGCACCACCAGCGAGCGCGAGCGCGACGTCACGTGGGTGTCGAATGCCTCCATCGGCGCAGATGGACTTCCCGTGTTTCCGCGCCTCGGCGGCGCACTCGAGCACCGCCGAGAACTGCGGCCGGCCAACGCCAGTCATCATTCGAGTCGTGCACATCGCGCCCGGGCCGACGCCGACCTTGACGAGATCGACGCCAGCCTTGATCAGATCCGCCGTGCCTTCGCGCGTGACCACGTTGCCAGCCATCACCGGCATCTTCGGGCTCAGCGCTCTGACGGCCTCGACCGCCTCGAGCATCTTGCGTTGGTGCCCGTGCGCGGCGTCGATGACGATCAGATCGATGCCCCACTCGAGGAGCGCCTTCGCGCGACCGATGACGTCACCGCTGATGCCGACGGCCGCCGCGACCACCAGCTTCCCGGAGGCGTCGAGCGCGGGTTGATAGAGCGTGGAGCGAAGCGCGCCTTTGCGCGTCACCACCCCCACCAACGTCTTGCCGCGCAGCACCGGCGCACACGTCAGCCGCTTCACCGCGAGGCGCTCGAACATCGTCTCGAGCGGTATGCCCTCTTCGAACGAGAGCAGCTCAGTCGACATCACGCGATGGAGCTGGGTGAAGCGGTCGTGCCCTTCAGCGTCGTGCTCAGTGAAGATGCCCACCGGCTCGTTCGCGTCGTTCACCACGATCACCACGCCGTGCGAGCGCTTGTGAATGAGGTTCAGCGCCTCTTGCAGCGTCTCGTGTGGCCGGAGCGTGATCGGCGTCTCGTAGATGGCGTGCCGCGACTTCACGTACGCGATGTTCTGCTGAACGATGTCGAGGGGAATGTCCTGCGGCAGCACCGCGATGCCGCCACGCCTCGCGACGGTCTCGGCCATTCGGCGCCCCGCCACCGCGGTCATGTTCGCGACGATGATCGGCGTGGTGAGCCCCGAGCCTGGCGGCGGGCGCAGATCGACCTCGTGGCGGGACCCGACCTCGGAGCGCGTCGGCGCCATGAAGACGTCGTTGTAGGTCAACTCGTGGAGCGGCGGCTTGTCGTCGAGGAAGCGCATGGAGGCGCAGACCGTACCACCAGCGTTTCAGTGGGGACTCATCACCGGCCAGCCGCCCATCCACAAGGGTTCGCCAGGGGCTCCTTCGACGACGAACTCACAGGTGTCGTCTCCCTCGAGCAGGCAGCGACGCTGGCTGATCGTCACGGCGACCCCGAGCGCCCTGCCTCCTGCCTGCATGATGCCTTCGTCGAACTGGCAGAGGTGCGGCGTCGTCTTCTCGATGACGGCCAACGACTGCGCGAACTCGAGCACCCGCCAGCCGCCGATCGCAGTCCCACGATTGGCGCGGCGGTAGATCGCGTCTGCGCTGAACACGAGGTCGCCGATCGAGGCGGCGCGCGCCGGAAAGTGACGCCCATGCGACAGCATGAAGATGCTGCGCCCCATCGACGCCAGCGCGTCGGAACCAGCCCTCTCGTGGATCACGTCGGCGAGGGTCAGCAGCAGGTCGATCGGGTACCAGCCATGGGGATCGATGGTGCGAACCAGTGGCATCCAGTGCGAGCACAGCGTGGGCTCGGCGTCGCGGACGGCCTCGAAGACCGCGATGATGTCGGAGCCGATCGTCTCGTGCCCTTTGCCGAGGTACCCCCTTGGCTGACGAATGGTGGACGAAGCGCGGGCGATCACGGCTGTTCGATGACGGCCCCACCCCCAGACCGCAAGCCGATGCTTGCGCGACCTACCCAGACCGCTACACCGCGCCGATGGACCTGTTCGACCACGCTGCCGGCACCGAGGCCGCCGCCAGGGCGCCGCTCGCCGAGCGAATGCGGCCGCGCACCCTCGACGAGTACGTCGGGCAGGAGCACCTCACTGGCCCGGGCAAGCTGCTGCGTCGCGCGATCGAGATCGATCAGGTGCCGTCGATGGTGTTCTGGGGTCCTCCGGGCACGGGGAAGACGACGCTGGCGCGGGTGATCGCGAACGCAACCGGCGCGCACTTCGAGTCGGTCTCGGCGGTGCTGGCTGGCGTGAAAGACCTCCGCGAGGCCGTCGCGCGCGCTGAAGAGCGCTGGAAGCTCAACCGCAAACGCACCCTGCTCTTCGTCGACGAGATCCACCGCTTCAACAAGGGCCAGCAGGACGCGCTGCTCCCGCACGTCGAGAAGGGCACCCTCACGCTCCTGGGCGCGACGACCGAGAACCCGTCGTTCGAGGTGAACGCCGCGCTGCTGTCACGAATGCGGGTGCTGACGCTGCGCGGTCTCGAAGAAGACGAACTGCGCGCGGTGTTGAGGCGAGCCATCGACGACCCACGCGGGCTCGACAAGAAGGTGACCGTCGACGACGACGCGCTCGCCTTCATCGCGATGATGGCCGCAGGCGACGCACGACGGGCGCTCACCGCGCTCGAGGTCGCTGCCCAGCACGGCGGCGCGCACGTCACGAAGCAGTCCGCAGAAGAGGCGATGCAGCAGCGCACCCTGCTCTACGACAGGAGCGGCGAAGAGCACTTCAACATCATCTCGGCCTTCATCAAGTCGATGCGCGCCTCCGATCCCGACGCCGCCGTGTACTGGCTCGCGCGCATGATCGAATCTGGCGAAGACGTGCGCTTCATCGTGCGTCGCATGGTGATCTTCGCGAGCGAAGACGTCGGCAACGCGGATCCGCGAGGGCTGCAGGTGGCCGTGTCGGCGCTCCACGCGCTCGAGTTGATGGGCCTGCCCGAGGGCACGCTGCCGCTGACGCAGGCCGTGACGTACCTGGCGATGGCGCCGAAATCGAACACCGCGCTGACGACGTGGGCGAAGGCGCGTGAGGCCGTGATGAAGCACGGACCGTTGCCCGTCCCCATGCACCTGCGAAACGCGCCGACGAAGCTGATGAAGTCCATCGGCTACGGCTCGGGCTACCAATACCCTCACGACTTCGACGGCCACTTCGTGCCTGACAACGGCCTGCCCGAAGGGCTTCGTGGAGAGCGCTTCTACGAGCCGTCCGAGAACGGCGACGAGAAGGCGATGAAGGCGCGGCTCACTGAGTTGCGATCGTTGCGCACCCCGAAAGAACCGGGCAGTGACGGCTGACACGACTTTCTGAAAGGCACCTCGACATGACGACCCCGCTCATCCAGCTCACCGACAAGGTTGCGCTCATCACCGGCGCCTCGCGCGGCATCGGAGAGGCCATCGCCCTCGCTTTCGCCAACGCCGGAGCGAAGGTCATCCTCGCGGCCCGCAAGCCCGACGCGCTCGAGTCGGTTGCGGCCGCCATCGTGAAGGCCGGAGGCCAGGCGCTCGCGGTGCCGGCCCACACCGGGAAGCTCGAAGACGTGAAGCGGCTCGTCGCTGCCGGCGTGGAGCGCTTCGGGAAGATCGACGTGCTGGTGAACAACGCCGCGACGAACCCCTTCTTCGGCCCGATGCTGGACATCGAAGACGCCGCCTTCGACAAGACGTTCGAGGTGAACGTGAAGGGCTACTTCTGGCTCTCGCGCGAGGTCGCCCAGCACCTGCAGGCGCGCAACGCGAAGGGCTCGATCATCAACGTCGCCAGCGTCGCCGGGCTCTCGGCCGCGCCGATGCAGGGCGTCTACGGAATGACGAAGGCTGCGGTGATCTCGATGACGAAGACCTTCGCCGCCGAGCTGGGCGCGTCGGGCATTCGCGTCAACGCCATCGCGCCCGGGCTCGTCGAGACGAAGTTCGCCTCGGCCCTCACCTCGAATGAAGACATCTTGAAGCTGGTGACGAACCGCACGCCGCTGGGCCGCCACGCTCAACCCGAGGAGATCGCCGGCGCCGCGCTGTACCTCGCGTCCGATGCCTCGAGCTTCACCACGGGCCAGACCCTCGTGGTCGACGGCGGGTTCACCATCAGCTGAAACCTCCCGCGCGGAATCCGAGGGTGCGGACGGTGGCAGGCGGTTAGCAGGTGTGCCAGCACGCCCCTCTCATGTCCGACGCCACCATCCTCGCCTTCGATCTCGGCACCTCGGGCCTCAAGGCTGCGGTCATCTCATCGCGCGCGGCGGTGGTGGACAGTGAGGTCGTCCCGCTCGACGTGACGTTGCTCCCCGGCGGTGGTGCGGAGCAGCGACCGGCCGACTGGTGGGCTGCGATGGTGAAGGCGGCCACGGCGCTGTGGGCGCGCGGCGCCGCAAAAGCGGAGCACGTCGTCGGCATCGCGCTCTCGTCTCAGTGGGGCGGCACGGTCGCCGTCGATCGCCAGGGCACGCCGCTCCGCCCCGCGCTGATCTGGATGGACTCGCGTGGCCGCGACGAATCACGACGGCTCGCCGGTGGCTTTCCTTCGATCGACGGCTACGGCGCGTTCAAGGCGCTCAGCTGGATCAGGAAGACGGGCGGAGTGCCGAGCCTCTCGGGGAAAGATCCCGTCGGCCACATCGCCTGGCTCAAGCGGCACGAGCGCGCGACGTACGACGCGACGCACTGCTTCCTCGAGCCGAAGGACTGGGTGAACCTGAAGCTGACCGGCCGCGCGGCTGCGAGCTTCGACTCCATCGTCCTCCACTGGGCGACCGACAACCGCGACATCAACGCGATCCGGTACGACGACGCGATGCTGAAGCTGGCCGAGCTCGAGCGCGCGAAGCTGCCCGAGCTGATCCCCGCGGCTTCGATCGTCGGCGAGCTCACCAGGGAGGCGGCTGCTGCGCTCGGCCTCTCGACGAAGGTGAAGGTGGCGAGCGGCGCCGCCGACATGCACACCGCGGCGATCGGCGCCGGCACCGTCGCTGACTACGAGGCGCACCTGTGCCTCGGAACCTCGTCGTGGCTGCTCGCGCACGTGCCGTTCAAGAAGGCCGACCTCGCGCACAACATGGCGTCGCTCCCGGCGGCGATCCCCGGCCGGTACCTCTTCTGCAACGAGCAGGAGTCAGCCGCCGGTGGCCTCAAGTTCGTCGCCGAGACCCTGCTCAAGCGCACCGACTACCTCGCGATGTTCGACGAAGCCGAGCAGGCGCCTGCCGGCAGTGACGGCCTCACCTGGCTCCCGTGGCTTCATGGAGAGCGCTCACCGGTCGACGACTCGAAGGTGCGCGGCGGCTTCGCGGGCCTCTCGCTCGGGCACGAGCAACGCCACGTCATTCGCGCCGTGCTCGAGGGCGTCGCGTTCAACACCCGGTGGCTCCAGATGCACCTCGAGACCAACCTCGGCCGGCAGCTCGCGGCGGTGACCGTCGTCGGTGGTGGCGCGCGCTCTCCACTGTGGTGCCAGATTCACGCTGACGTGCTCGGCCGGCCCGTGAAGCAGGCCGAGGCCCCGCAGATGACGAACGCTCGCGGCGCCGGTGCGCTCGGGCTCGTCGCCCTCGGTCTGCTCTCCTGGAGTGACGTGCACGCACTCGTGCCGATCGCGAAGACCTTCGAGCCCAGGCGCGAGTTCAAGAACCTCTACGACGACCGTTTCGAGCAGTTTCTGCTCGAGTTCAAACACCGCCAGGCGATGGGGCGGCGATTCATGGGTGGACACTGACGATGGATATTCCGAACGCTGCGCAAGCCGTCCTCTCCCGCCTGCCGAAGGGTGTCGCGCGACGCCTCGAGGTGGTGCTCGACAAGCTGCCGATCGTCGGCGACATGGTGCGGGCCGAGAAGAAGAAGCTCGCCGAGTCGATGCGCGAGTCGGTGAGAAAACACCGGCCCACCGAGCTGAAGTTCGACGCCCTGCCGCGTGAGGGCCTGTCGCAGGAGCTGATCCTCGAGACGCTCCGCACCCTCTCGACCCGCGAGTCGCCGATGTGGCGCGAGGGCCGCGTCTCGGGCGGGGTCTACCATGGTGACGAGCAGCACCTGCGCTTCCTCAACGAGGTGTACGCGCTGTACTCGCAGGCCAACCCGTTGCACGCCGACGTGTGGCCCTCGGTGGCGCGGTTCGAGGCCGACCTCGTCGCGTTCACCGCGAAGCTGATGGGCGGCGACGCGCACCTCGAGGACGACGAGCAGGTCGTCTGCGGAACGCTCTCGTCCGGCGGCACCGAGAGCATCATGTTGGCGATGAAGGCGTACCGCGATCACGCGCGCGCCACGCGAGGCATCAAGCAGGGCAACATCGTCGCTCCCGTCTCGGCGCACCCGGCGTTCGACAAGGCCGCGCACACCATGGGCGTCGAGATGCGCCGCGTGCCGGTCGATGGAGACGGCCGCGCCAACGTGGCCGCGATGAAGGCCGCGGTCGATGGGTCGACGCTCGTGATGATCGGCTCGGCGGTCTCGTTTCCTCACGGCGTCATCGACCCGATCGAAGAGCTCTCGGAGTTCGCGCGCGCCAAGGGCATCGGCTTTCACACCGACGGCTGTCTGGGCGGCTTCATCCTCGCGTTCGCGGCCGAGGCCGGCTTCCCGGCGCCGAAGTTCGACTTCTCGCTGCCGGGCGTGACGTCGATGTCGAACGACACGCACAAGTTCGGCTACGCGGCGAAGGGCAGCTCGGTGGTGCTGTATCGGGGGCGTGCGCTGCGCCGGCACCAGTACTTCACGACGCCGGAGTGGACGGGCGGCCTCTACGTGACGCCCGGCTTCGCAGGCAGCCGGCCCGGAGCGCTCATCGCGTCGGCGTGGGCAGCGATGGTGTCACTCGGTCACGACGGCTACGTGAAGCACACGCGCGCGGTGCTCGAGACGGCGAGAGCGATTCGCAAGTCGATCGAGGCGATTCCCCAGCTGCGCATCATCGGAGATCCGCTGTGGGTGATCGCGTTCAAGTCCGACGTCATCGACGTGTACCGGGTGCTCGACGAGATGGCGAAGCGGGGGTGGAGCCTCAACGGCCTCCAGCACCCTGCCGCGGTGCACCTGTGCGTGACGCTGCGCCACACCCAGCCCGGCGTCGCGGAGAAGTTCGCCGCTGACCTGCGGGCCTCGGTCGAAGCCGTGCGCGACACGCCACCCGCGAAGGACGGCATGGCCCCGGTCTATGGCCTGGCCTCGTCGCTGCCGTTCAAGGGCATGGTCAGCGACATGCTCTGCTCGTACGTCGACGCGCTCTACGACGCCTGAGGCGTCATCACATCGACAGCTCGCCCGTGTCGGGCCCGTCATCGAACTCGTCGTCCTCGCCCTCACCCTTCTTCATGGTGCGGCCGGCGACCTCGTACTGCTTGAGCAGGCGACGGAAGTTGGAGCGATCGACTCCGGCGGCCCGCGCGGCGCTCGACACGTTGCCCGCCGACTTCTCGAGCAGCGCCGAGAGGTAGCGGCGTTCGAAGGCGCGCATCGCGAGCTTCTTCGCCTGGGCGTACGGCAGGTGGGCCAGGCTGAACAGCTCGACGTCGGCGCCGCCCTTCTGGTTGCTGCGGATCTCGGCGGGCAGGTCCTCGAGATCGATCTGCTCGGTCGCGCTGAGCACCACGGCGCGCTCGATGACGTTCTCGAGCTCACGCACGTTTCCGATCCACCGCGCGGTCGTCAGGGCCTCCATGGCGCCCGTCGAGATGACGCTGAGCTTCTTGCCCATCTTGTCCGCGTAGATGCGCAGGAAGTGGCTTGCGAGGAGCGGAATGTCCTCCGGCCGCTCACGAAGCGAGGGCAGCTGCACCGAGATGACGTTCAGGCGGTAGAAGAGATCTTCGCGGAACCTGCCCTGCTCCTTCGCCTTGGTGAGGTCGACGTTGGTGGCCGCGATGACGCGCACGTCGACCTTGAGGGTGTCGTTGGCGCCGACCCGCTTGACCTCACCCTCCTGCAGCACGCGGAGCAACCGCACTTGCGTCGCCGCTGGGATATCGCCCATCACGTCGAGGAAGATGGTGCCGCCGTCGGCCGCTTCGAAGAGGCCCTTCTTGTTGGCGGTCGCGCCGGTGAACGAGCCCTTCATGTGCCCGAACAGCTCGCTCTCGAGCAGGGTGTCGGTGAGGGCCGAACAGTTGACCGCGACGAAGGGCTTGTCCTTGCGCGGGCTGCGGTAGTGAATCGCGCGCGCCACCAATTCCTTACCGGTGCCGCTCTCGCCCTGGATGAGGACGGTGGCGGTCGAGTAGCTCACCGTCTCGACGAGCTTGAACACCGAGCGCATCTGCTGCGACTGGCCGACGAGGTCTTCGAACTGGTTCTTGAAGTTGAGCGCCTCTTCGAGGAACCGCGTGCGATCGCGCAGGGCCTTCTTCTCGGCGGCGCGCGCGACGGCGAGCGAGAGCACGTCGATGTTCTCGAACGGCTTGGTCAGGTAGTCGTAGGCGCCGGCCTTCACCGCCTCGACGGCCGTCTCGACGGTCGCGAAGGCCGTCATCATGATGACCTCGACGTCAGGCCGGCTCTGCTTGAAGGCCTTGAGCAGGTCCATGCCCGAGAGGTTGGGCATCTTGATGTCGAGCACGGCTACGTCGAACGAGGGATCCTTGGCGGCCGAGAGCCCTTCGACGGCGTCGTCGATGGCGACCACCGTATAGCCCTCACGGCTCAGGATCTCGGACGCTGCGCGAAGGACGATCTTGTCATCGTCGACGACGAGGACCTTGGCCTTCTTGATCACGACAGGTTGAGTGACGCTCATGGCTGCCCTCCAGGCTGCACAGGAATCATGACGGTGAACGTGGTGCCCTGATCGACGGTGGACTCGACGACGAAGTGGCCGCCGTGGTCCTCCACGATGCGGTAGGCGATGGCGAGGCCGAGGCCCGTGCCTTCGCCCGGCGGCTTGGTGGTGAAGTGCGGCTCGAACACGCGCGAGAGGTGCTCCTCGGGAATGCCGCAGCCGGTGTCGGTGACCTTGAAGTAGCAGTGCGCGTCAGCGAGGCCGGTCTCGATCGAGATCGAGCCCTCGCCCTGCGGCAGGGCCTGCATGCCGTTCTGGAGCAGGTTGAGCGCCACCTGGCCCAGCTGCGCCGGGTCGCCGTAGACGCCGGGGAGCCCGGTCGCGAGCTTCGTCTCGAGCACCAGGCGCGGGTACTTCTTGGCCTGCGCGCGGAAGAGTACGACGGTGTCTTCGACACACTTCGACAGATCGAACGCGCGCCGGTCTTCGGCCTTCGAGCGGCGGCTGAACTTGAGCAGGCTCTCGACGATGCGCTTGCACCGCAGGGCGCTCTCTTCGATCAGCTGCAGCGACTCCATGTCGGAGCTCGACCGCGCGCCGTCGCGCTGCATCAGCTGCGAGAACGCCAGGATGCCGCCGAGCGGGTTGTTGATCTCGTGCGCCACGCCGCCGGCCAGGTTGCCGATCGCGATCATCTTCTCGCTCTCGACCATGCGGCGCGTGAGGTTCCGCTCGTCGGTGACGTCGCGGTAGCTGCACACCGCCACGGGCTCGTCCTCCATCGGGAAGAGCTGCGCGACGAAGATGCGCCCCTCGCGCGTGACCTCGACGGTGGCCGGGTCCGACAGGTTCACCCCGATGGGACAGCCGGTGCACGGCGTGGCGCGGCCGAAGAGGAACTGGTGGCACTTCGGCTTCTCGCCGATGGCGACGATCTCGCGGCCCGCGACCTGCGCCGACGCCGTGTTCCCGCGGCGCACGGTGAGATCGGACAGCTGCACCACCAGCAACGGGTGATCGATGGTGTCGAAGGTCAGCTCCCAGTCGCGCTTGGCCTTCGAGAGCATGACGGTGCGCTGCGCGACCCGCTCTTCGAGATCGGCGTTGAGGGTGCGCAGCTCCTGGTTCTGGTTCTGCGTCAGCCGGAACAGACGCTCGTTCTCCGCGAACAGCGCGTGCTGCTCGAAGGCGCTCTTCACCGTCAACACCAGCTGGGCGTCGTTCCACGGCTTCGAGATGAAGCGGAAGACCTCGGAGCGGTTGATGGCCTCTTCGATGGCCTGCTGATCGGCCTGGCCGGTCAACATGATGCGCTGGGTGCGCGGCGAGAGCTCTTTGACGCGCGCGAGAAACTCGACGCCGTTGAGGCCTGGCATGCGGAAGTCGCTCAAGACGACTTCAGGCTGAAACTGTTCGAACATCGAGAGCGCGGCCTCGGCGTCGGGAGCCGTCTCGATGTGCCAGTCACCGCGACGCAGCACCCGCTTCAGCGAGCGAAGAATGTTCTCCTCGTCATCGACGAGGAGCAGCCGGCCAGGTCTTCCGGGAAGGGTCTCTGGCGTCATGGCGAGGGCGGACTCCACGGGACTGAGCACTGAGCAAGGAGGCGGCCAACCCATGAGTCGGGGCAACCCCATGAACTTTTAGGGAGTGTGCGACATGTACGGAGACCGTGTCGAGGTCACCCGTGACCCTGGGGTGTGTTTGAGGTCCTCGCTGACCCGGCCCGGAGGAGCGGCCCCAGGGTCAGCCGTTGCGCGCGACGTACAGCGACGACTGGAAGAGGCTGATCTTGTTCCGGCCTTCGCGTTTGGAGCGGAAGAGCGCGTCGTCAGCCGTCTTGAAGAGCTGTTCGGCGGTGGTGACGCCGCGACCCGGGAAGCCCGAGACGCCAAAGCTGGCGGTGACCCGGATGGTGGCTCCAGGGCCTGAGCGCGCGGCCTTGATCGCCTGGCTCATGCGCTCAGCGACGGTAAGCGCTCCGGCGAGGTGGGTCTTCGGCAACAGCACGGCGAACTCTTCGCCGCCGTAGCGCGCGATGAAGTCGGTCTCGCGCACGGCGGTCCGAATGGCCCTGGCGACCTCGAGGAGCACCGCGTCGCCGGCCTGGTGCCCATGGGTGTCGTTGACGGCCTTGAAGTGATCGACGTCGGTCACGATCAAGGCCATCGGGTCGTCGTACCGCTGGGCGCGCCTGAACTCTTCCTTCAGGCGATCCTGGAACGCGCGGTGGTTCGCGACCTGCGTCAGCCCGTCGGTGGTCGACAACGCCTTGAGCGCGTCTCGCTCGGCCTGCAGCGCCGTGATGGTCGACGAGAGCATCAACCGGCGGGCGAGTCGGGCGAGCACCTCTGCAGGGTCTGCCGGCGACGACACGACATCATCGGCGCCCACCCGCAGGGCTTCGACCCGTAAGGCGACGTCATCGCCCTCGACGAGCAGCAGAATGGGCATCGGCCGCTCGTCACCGCGCAGATGGCTGACGACGGCCAGCCCGCTCTCGCCCGGCAGGGTGTTCTCGACGATGGCGGCTGCGAACACCGTGTCCATCGTCAGCTGAATGGCTTCGATGGCGGTCGAGGCGCGGGAACAGGCGTACCCCTTCGCGGTCAACGCCAGGCACAACGCCTCGGCCTGCGGCGACCCGCCATCAACCAGCAACACCGCGACCGGCGAGTCCGCCATGGGTGCGGCGCTCATAGTCATTCCCCGCGGCCATGACAGCCCCCTGTGGCGTTTTCGTGTGCAGGGGACCCATGGAAGCGCCGTGGTGGATTTCGGCGGCTCCTGCCGGGTAAAGCACGCGCCCATGACCCGGCCCTCGATCAGCCTCTTCCTGCCTGCGTGGAACGAAGAAGACTACGTCGAGCGTGCGGTCGCACGGGCCGTGACGGTGCTCGAGCGCCTCACCGACGACTTCGAGGTGCTCGTCATCAACGACGCGTCGACCGATCGCACGAAGGAGCTCGCCGAGGCCATCGCCGCGAAGGACCCGCGCGTGCGCTGCATCACCCACGAGGTGAACCAGAAGCTGGGCGGCGCGATGAAGACCGGCTTCTCGTCGTCGACCAAAGACATCGTCGTCTACTCGGACATGGACCTGCCGTTCGACCTCAACGAGATCGGCCGCGCGCTGCACCTGATGGAGTACCTCGAGGCCGACATGATCTCGGCCTTCCGGCACGACCGCACCAGCGAGGGCCCGAAGCGCATCCTCTACTCCTTCGTCTACAACGCGCTGATCACCTCGCTGTTCGGCACGCACATCAAGGACATCAACTTCAGCTTCAAGGTGGTGCACCGGCGCGTGCTCGAGGCGCTCGAGCTCAAGTCGCAGGGCAGCTTCATCGACGCCGAGCTGGTGGTGAAGGCGATCAAGAAGGGCTTCAAGGTGTTCCAGATCGGGGTCGACTACTTCCCGCGCACGCGTGGTGTCTCGACGCTGGCCTCGCCCTCGGTGATCGTGAAGATGATCAAGGAGCTCTCGGAGCTGCACACCGAGGTGAAACACCCGACCGATCCCGTGAGGCCGGTGCGCCTGCCCGAGTCGGTGAAGCCGATCAATCGCACACGGAAGAAGACGGCCTGACGCGATGGTGCGCCTCGTCCTCAACGCCGACGATCTGGGGCTGCACCCGCGCATCGACGAGGGCATCTTCAGGGCTCGCGAAGAAGGCGTGCTGACGAGCACGACCGTGCTGGTGACGGGCAAGACGGCCCGTTTCGCCATCGAACGTGCGCAGGCGGTGGGGCTCGGTGTCGGCGTGCACCTGTGCCTGACGACCCACCTCACGCCGGCGGCCGAGACGCGCCTGGTGCGCTGGCTCGCGCCTGGTGGACGGTTTCGCAAGAACTGGGCAGAGCTGTCGGTGGCGTGGCTGAGCGGCTTGATTCCCCGCGAAGAGGTCGCGCTGGAGTTCGAGGCGCAGCTGAACCGCGCCCGGGCGTATGGCGCGGTCGTCGATCACCTGGACACGCACCAGCACCTGCACCTGTTGCCTGGCGTCTCGTCGATCGTCGAAGAGCTCGCCACGCGCGAAGGCCTGGCGGTGCGCTGGCCGCGAGAACGCCCGCAGGTGCGCTGGCTGGCCCACCCCGCGAGCGCTGCGAAGGCGACGCTGCTGGCGGGGCTGGCGCGCTCTCCGGTGAAGGCGGCGGCCAGGCGTATTCGAGCCTGGGGCGTCTTCGAGTCGGGCCGCTTGAGCGTGGCGCGGCTGGTGCGGCTGCTGGAGCGGTTGCCCGACGGCGATCACGAGATCGTCACCCACCCCGGCCTCGCGCCTGGGGTCGTCGCCGAAGATCCCGCGTGGCGCTACGACTGGGAGTCGGAGCTCGAGGCCCTCACCAGCCCCGCCGTCGTCGACGTAATCGAGCGGCGGAAGATCGAGCTCGTGCGGTACGGCCAGCTCGGCTGAGCTGGCCGCCCGAACTCTCCGACTACTCGATGCCGGGCTCGCACGCGCAGGTGGCCTGCTTGCAGGTCAGCCCCGTGCCGCAGGTGTTGCCGCAGTTCGGCATGCAGACACAGGACTTGGCGTTGGGGTCGCACATGAACGGCGCCACGCAGGTGCCTCCACACGGGTCGCCGTTCGCGTCAGGGCTGTTGTCGATCCAGTAGCGGTACGAGACGGCGACGCGTTTGCCCATCGTCGGCCGGCACGTTCCGTAGAAGACGATGCGGCGGGTGGCCGAGTCGATGTCCCAGCCGTTCATGCGGCTGCGGGGCACGTCGGCGGTGTTGCAGGCGCCGGCAGTGCCGTTGGCCTCGATGGCGACCTTGATGGTGGCCGAGATCGGCGGGCGGTTGAGCTGGCGGCCCGTGCCACCGATGGCAGCGCTCAAGATGGCGTCGATGATCGACTCCTGGCGTGCACGCTGCGCAGCGTTGGGGTTGGGCACGTTGAACTCTTCGATGCTGCCGAGCACGCCGCCGGTGAGCTGCACGACCGTGCCGTAGGTCGCGGGGTTCGACTCGTTGGACCCATCGCCGCAGTCACGACCTGCCGGGCAGGTGATGCCGTGCGCCAACAACTGGCGGCCCGCGAACGTCGCCTGAAGGCTGGCCGTGAAGGCCGCTGGCGCGGTGCCCGACTGATCGCCGGTGTCGGAGAGGAACAACAAGTTCACGTTGGCATCGGTGCGGAAGGCGCCACGAGGCTGCGGACCGGTGCGATCGATGAAGGCGCGCGCCGAGGGAAAACCACGCTCGAAGCCGTTACCGCTCGTGCCGAACCAGTTGGCGCCGCTGGCTTGATCGAACCAGCTCGCCATCACCGTCGACATCGCCGTCCACTCCCGGGTCGAGCCGGGCTGGGAGCTCGCGTAGTACGCAGTCGTCACGGCCGCGGCGCGCCAGTCGAGGCCGGCCGAGGCGAGCTTGGTGCCGAAGAGCGCTCCGGCGTTGCGAACCGCGTCCTGCGACGAGGCCATCGAGCAGCTGTCGTCGACGACCCACAGGAAGTCGACCTTCGCGTTCGCGGTGGCCGTGAAGGCTTCACACTGGGTGGCCGTGAGATCGCCCGACTGCGCGACGGCCGTACCGCCGCCGACGTCATCGAGTTGGAAGAGCGGCGCGCCGTTGAAGAGCGCGAGCGGAATCGCAGCGATCACGGTGACCGAGCGGGTCGCGGTGCGGCGCACGTAGACGGCCTGCACCTTGAACGGGCCAGTCGTGCCTCCCGAGCCCATGAGGAGTCCGCCGGCGGACATGCCGAGGAAGCGGCGCGCGAGCTCGTTCACGAAGTCCTTCGCGTCGCGGTTCGAGTTGACGTCGTACGTCGCGCGCACACCGCCGAAGGTGTCCCACGAGGTGTACGTCTGCGTCAGCGGCGTGCTGACGGCGCCGATACCGGCGAGGGTCGCGCGGGAGGTGAGCTCTTCAGCCGACGGGCTCGCGCCGACGCCCATCGTCTTCGAGATCGCGATGCCGCCGACCTTCGTGGCCGGGTTGTAGAAGACGATGCCGCGCTCGTCGTTCGCGAGGGTCAGCTTCGCGATCTCGGTGAACTCGGGCACCAGGGCCAACTGAACGTCAGCCGAGCCCGAGGTGTGGAACGAGACCGGACGGAGGTTGGCGGTCGAGCACGCCTGCTGCGCGGGGCCCATCGCGTCCATCGAGTCGTTCGGGTTGAGCTCGCCCATGTCGACGCGGCCGTTGGAGTTCGTGTCTTCGGCGCCGTCGGCGATGCCATCACCATCGGTGTCGGAGCCGCACGCGTTGGAGCCCGTCGCGGTGTCAGCGTCGAAGGTCGTCGCTGGGTAGTTGCAGCCGCGGGGCTCAGCGCCAGGTGGCACGAGCTTGCCCTCGACGCCGTCCTGCAGACCGTCGCCATCGGTGTCCTTCAGGGTGGGGTTGGTGGCGCAGCCGGCCGCCATGTCGCGCACTTCTTCCTTGTCGGAGAAGCCGTCGCAGTCGGTGTCGACGCGGAGCGGGTTGGTCTCGGTCGCCTGCCGACGCCCGTCTTGATCGGTGTCTTCAGCGCCGTCCTTCAGGCCGTCGCCGTCGGTGTCGTCCTGAGTCGGGTTCGTCTTGCTGGCGGGGTCGGCGTCGGGCTGGAACGACGCTCCACACGTCGCGTTGGGCGTGGTCGTCTTGCCCATCTCGAGGCCGTCGGGCAGGCCGTCCATGTCGCTGTCGCTGTTGCAGGGATCGGTGCGCGCGTTGTTGCCGTAGTCGGTGCCGTACTCCTCGAGGTCGGACAAGCCGTCACAGTCGGTGTCGCGAGAAGCGTTGTCGGCCGCCATCGGGTCGCAGCCGGTGACGATCGTCGTGCCGCCGGCGGTGCCGCCGCCCGCGCTGCCGCCACCTGAGGTGTTGCCGCCACCGGTGCCGGTGATGCCACCTCCGGCTGCTGCGCCGGCGCGACACTGTCCACCAACGCACGATTGACCAGAACCACACTGAGCAGCTGAGGTGCAGGTGCGAACAGGCGGGCTACAGGAAATGACGCCAGCGCTGAGCAGCGCGACGAACGAGAGACGCGTCATGATCGAGGACTCCTTGAAAGTTCTGCTGTCGCGAACGAAGGCGACGGCCCCTTTGAACGACGCGACTCTACGCAGCCGCGACGAAAAGTACATGGGGGGTGGTGTATCCACGAGAGAGAGAAACGCTCTCGACGACTGAGAAACCTGTCTCCTCGAGTGCTCGCTTCAGGGTCTCGCGCGGCTCGAAGCCGATGGCACCGCTGCCGTGGGTGCGACGCAGGACCTTCACCATCACCTGCTCTTGAAGCAGCGCCTTCTTCGCGCGCCACGAGCCGTCGTTCTCGGCCTCTTTGATGACGAGCCGTCCGCCGGGGACGAGGAGCTCACGGCACGCCGCGAGGAACGCGGGCCACTGCGCGGGTGGGAGCAGATAGAGGACGTCGGCGACGAAGAGCGTGTCGAAGCGATGCGGCTGTTCTTTCGCGAGTTCCTCGACGGTGCCGGCCTGGAGCTTCACGTTGGGAAACGTCCCGATCGAGCGCCGGGCCCAGTCGATCTTCCGCGCGTCGGGATCGACGCCCCAGACTTCACGCTCGGGAAAACCAACGGCGAGCAACGACACCAGCACGCCGTGGCCACAGCCGATGTCGGCGACGCGGTTGCCTTTGACTCTCGTGGCCATCGCCTCGAGCGGAGCCGAGAACAGCCGCGCGTGCACGAAGAGGCGCTCCGCGAGCGGTAACTGCGCGAACGCGGCGAGTGCTGGGTGAAAGCCGCGCATCAGTAGAAACGTTTGCCGGTCTTGACGAACTCAGCGAGCAGGGGCGCTGGCGTGTACCGAACGCCGTGACGCTCCTGGTAGTGCTCGAGCCGCTGGAGCGTCCGTCCGATGCCCTGCGCTTCGGCGTAGCGGAACGGCCCACCGAGGAACGGCGGGAAGCCCAGGCCGAAGATGGCGCCGATGTCTCCGTCGCGCGGGGAGCGCAAGATGCCTTCTCCCAGACAGCGCACGGCTTCGTTCACCATTTGCAGCACACAGCGCTCGGCGAGTTCGGGGCGATCGATGCGCTTGCGCTCCACGCCTTTGAGCAGCGCGTAGATCGTCGGGTCGACCTCTTTCTTCTTGCCCGACTCGTACGTGTAGAAGCCCTTCTTTGCTTTGCGTCCGAGGCGGCCATCAGCCACCAGCACGTCGGTCGTCGCAGGCGCGAGCATTCGGTCGCCGTACGCGTCGTGCATGATCTTCGAGACCTTCGCGGCGACGTCGATGCCGACCTCATCGAGCAGCGTGATTGGCCCCACGGGGAACCCGAACTCGGTGAGCGCGCGATCGAGTTCGGCGATGTCGGCGCCTTCGGCCAGCAGGAACGCGGCTTCGTTCAAGTACGGCGCGAGAATGCGTGACGTGTAGAAGCCGACGCCGTCGTTCACCACGATGACGGTCTTGCCCTGCTTCTTGCCGACCTCGACGCACGTGGCCGTGACCCAGTCAGCGGTGCCGGGATGCGTGATGATCTCGAGCAGCGGCATTTTGTGCACTGGGCTGAAGTAGTGCATTCCGATGACGGTCTCGGGGTGGCGCGAGGCCTCGGCGATCTTCGTGATGGGAAGTGACGACGTATTCGACGCGAAGATCACGTCTGGTCGGCCGACCGTCTCGATCTCCCGGAGCACCTGGTGCTTCAGCTTCAGGTCCTCGAACACGGCCTCGATGACGACCTCGGCGTTCTTGAAGCCTGAGGAGTCGGTGGTCGCGGTGACGAGCGCGAGCTGCTTGTCGCGTTCGCGCCAGGTGAGGCTCTTGCGACGCACGCGATCGTCATAGAGCCCACGCACGTAGGCGAGCGCACGGCCGACGCCGGCGTCGTCACGATCTTTCAGCCGCACCGGCACTCCCTGGAGCGCCGAGGCGACGTACGCGATGCCGCCACCCATCAAGCCTCCGCCGACCATGCCGAGCTTGGTGACGGGCCGGGGCTTCACGTCTGGGTTCTTCGTGCCGTTGTCTTTCTTGAGCGCGGTGGTGGCGAAGAAGATCTCGACGAGGCGCTTCGAGACGTCAGAGACGACCAGCTCTCCGAACGCCTGCGCTTCCGCCTCGAGCCCGGCCTGGAAACCCTTGTCGAGGCCGGTCTTGATCACCTCGAGCGCCTTCTCCGGCGCGGGGTATTTGCCCTTGGTCTTCTTGAGCAGCTCTTTCTTCGCTTGATCGAAGAGCACCTTGCGACCGACCGGATTGTCTTCGAGCGCGAGCTCCGCCCAGGCCTTCTGATCCGAGAGCCCACGAAGAATGTCTTTGAAGGACCGGCTCTTCGCGACGCTCGAGAGCCCGCGGGAGCGATCGATGACCAGTTTCCCATCGGCCATCTCGAGCGCACGACGACAGGCGACCTGCAGGAGGATCGGCGCCGGCACGACTTCATCGACGACGCCGAGCTTGAGGGCCTTCTTCGCCTTGAGCGACTTGCCCGTGAGGATGAGATCGAGCGCGGCTTGCGCGCCGATGAGCCGTGGGAGCCGCTGCGTGCCGCCCGCGCCAGGAATGAGGCCGAGCTGCACTTCCGGCAGACCGATGGACGTCTTCGGGCTGTCGGTGGCGACGCGCTAGTCACAGGCGAGCGCCCACTCGAGGCCACCGCCGAGGCAGGCTCCGTTGATGGCGGCGACGACGGGCTTCTCGAACGCATCGAGGCGGTCGAACCCGGCCTGGCCCTGACGGCACAGCGCGACGGCCTCGGCGCTCGTCTTGAGCGTCGAGAGGAAGTCGATCTTCGCGCCGGCGATGAAGCTGTCCTTCTTGCCTGAGATGAAGACGATCGCCTTCGCGGTGGTGTCGGAGGCGGCCTTCGTCATCAGCGTCTCGAACTCCTCGCTGATGGCTGGAGAGAGCGTGTTGACGGCTTCGCCTTCGATGTCGAAGGTGATGACCGCGACGGAGTCTTCGACGCTGTAGTGGAAGCTGCTCATGATCAGACTCGCTCCAGAACGACCGCGGCGCCGAGCCCACCCTGCGCGCAGACGGTGATGAGGGCCGTGCCGAGGCTGCGACGCTTCAGCTCGCGCAGCGTCTGGTGAACGATGCGGGCGCCGGTGGCTGCGAACGGGTGGCCGATGGCGATGGAGCCGCCGTTGACGTTGAGGCGGGTGCGATCGATCTCTCCGAGTGGAGCCGACCGGCCGAGCTTCTCGGCGAAGGCGCGCGAGGCGAACGCCTGGATGTTGGAGGCGATCTGCGCGGCGAAGGCCTCGTGCATGTCGACGAGATCGATGTCCTTGAGCGACATGCCGGCGCGGTCGAGCGCGAGCGGCGCAGCGTACGCCGGGCCCTGGAGGAGCTGGTCGGCCGGGTCGGTCGCGGCGAACGCGTGAGAGCGCAGGAACCCGAGCGGCTGATACCCGAGCGCCTTCGCCTTCTCTTCACTCATCAACAGCAACGCAGCGGCGCCATCGGTGAGCGGCGACGCGTTGCCGGCAGTGACCGTGCCGTACTTGCGATCGAACACCGGCTTCAGCGCCATCAGCGCCTCGAGCGAGGTGTCGGCGCGCACGATGTTGTCCTTGTCGGCGACCGTCGCGTACTTCGGCGGCACCGGCACGTGCATCACCTCGGCGTCGAAGAAGCCCGCCTTCCACGCCATCGCGGCGTTCTGGTGCGAGGCGAGCGCGATCTCGTCCTGCTCCTTGCGGGTGATGCCGTTCTCTTTCGCCATCTTCTCGGCCGAGTCGCCCATCGAGAGGCCGGTCGTGTACTCGGCGATGGCCGGCGGCACGGGAATGAGATCTTTCGGAGACAGCTTCTGAAACGGCTTCACGCGCGCGGCGAGCGTGCGGGCGCGGGACGACTCGGCGAGCGCGTGGGCGAGCGGCCGGCTGGTGAAGATCGGAGGATCGCTCATCGACTCGGTGCCGCCCGCGATGGCGACGTCAGACTGACCGAGCGCGATGGCGTTGGCGGCGTTCACCATCGCCTGCACGCTCGTCGCGCAGGCCCGGGCCACCGTGTACGCCTCGATCTTCCGAGGCAGGCCCGAGGTCAACACCACCTCACGCGCGATGCTGGCGGCGGTGAGCCCGGGAATGACCTGGCCGAACACCACGCTGTCGATCTCGTTGGGATCGATTTCGGAGCGCTGCACGAGCTCGGACACGACGATGCGGCCGAGGTCGAGCGCGGTGAGGTCGGCGAACACGGTCGCGGCCTTGACGAAGGGGGTCCGCAACCCGCTCACGATGGCCACGCGACGGTGGGCGTTCGATGGTGCCTTCGCCATGCATCCTCCTTGGGGATCGACGCGACGCGAGGCTTGTAGGGAGCGCTGATTGGCCGGTCAACGAGTTTGACGCACCGCGCCGAATGCAGAGCGCGCCTTCTCGAGCCCGCTCCACACCGAGGCGCCGTGCCTTGTCCACCTCGAGTGGAGTCGATACGACCTCAAGCGCTGGTTCACGACTTGCCGACGGGGTGCGACTGCCATGACGCGAGTGCTGTTTGTGGCGCTCTGGCTCGCGACCGCATCCTGTCGTTGCGGGTCTCTTCTGGATGTCGACCTCGAGGTTCAGGGCTCGGGTCGCATCGTTGGCGAAGGTGTCGACTGTTCGAGTCGGTGCACGATTCGCGTTCCGCAGGGTTTCACGCTCAGTGCCATCGCCGAGGCGGGTTGGCGATTCAGTGACTGGAGCGGGCCTTGCGCGAGCGACGCGCTGAGCTGTGCCGTGAACGGCCCAGGCACCGTCGTGGTTTCGTTTGAGGAGCCGACCGTTCTTGTCGTCGAGGTCGTCGGCGCGGGCTCGGTGTCGTCCGCTGATGGCTCATCGTGCACAGAGGCTCGCTGCGAATGGCCGGTAGCCGAAGCGCGAACCCTCGTCCCGGCACCTGACATGGGCTGGCGATTCGCCAGATATGAGGACGGCTGTACTGGGACACAGTGTGTGATTGCTGCCGGGAGGGTCGTCGTCGTCTTCGAGCCTGTGCCCGCGCCACTCACGATTCGCATCTCTGGCACCGGCACAGGCAAGGTCGTTGATCGCCTTGGGCGCTTCGAGTGTTCCTCGAACTGCGACGTCTTCCCCACAGGGAGCGTTGAACTGGTGCCCGTCCTTGGCATGGACACGACGAGTGCAACCTTCTCAGGCGCCTGCAACGCCAGCCCGTGCGTCGTTCAGGCTCCGGCGACCGTCGAAGTGACCTTCACCAAAGGCCGTCGGGTGTTTGCGGCCGTGGGCGGGACGGGCTCGGGCACGATTCGAGCCCTTCCTGCCATCGACTGCCCCGGCAGCTGCGAGACAACGTTGGACCCGGCATCGTCACTCCTGCTCCGAGCCCAGTCGCAGGGGTCGCTCTCGCGATTCGTGGCCTGGGATGGGGGCTGCGAACCCGGAAACGACCCCTCGACGTGCCTGATTGGTCCCGGCGTTGGCGATGCTTTCGTGGAGGCTCGCTTTGATGGCCGGTTGACGTTGCGAAAGTCACTGCCCATTTTGAACTCAGCTGGTCGCGTTGGCGGCGGCTTCGTCAGACTGCTCGAGGGCAACCGCCTTGTCTTGACGTGGAGTCTCGCGAAAGGCCTGACCATCGATGGCGTGGCCTACGCGCCCGACGCCCCACTCTTCTACTCGGCTGGCATCGCAAGCCTGAGCCTCGATGGTGGCGTCGACTGGGTCTCGCACCACAGGTCAACGATCGACGGCGGCGTCGTTCAACTCGTTCCGTCGTACATCCGAGAGTTCGGCGGCTCCCTTGTCGTGGGCGGGTCTTGTGGGTTGACCTCGGGCCCGGTCTGCATGCCGGGCTCGAACTTCGTGATGGAGTTCGACCGTCAGGACGGCGGTGTTCTCGTGTATCGAACGCTGGGGTCGAGCATGACGGGGGCCTTCCGCGAGCTCGGCTCTGGGCCATTCGCCTCGCAGGACCCAGGGACAGGCCAAGGGTCAGTGCTGTACTCGTTTCAGAACGGGGCGGCGTCTGCATCGACACAGGTCTTGCCGATGAACATTCTCGGATGCGCCAGCGGCAATCCCGCACCCTGCCTGATCTCGTGGCGCACTGCCTTCGCCTGGCAAGGCTGTTCCGGCTCGAATGCTCTCGGCCTCAGTCCCAATTCGGAAGACGCTGCGCTGGTTGAGTGGTTGATGCCATCGCAGACCTGCAACGTCGTGCAGAGGTTCAATTCGACGCCGCTCACAATGTCCCGGGTCGCTCCGGAAGCAATCGTTCGCACCGCGTCGACTCTCCTCGTCTTGCTGACGGCGGACGCTGCTGAGCTCGATGCAAGAACAACAACGCCGCCCGGTCGACAGTTCATGCTCGGGGCCATATCGGATGCGGGAACCCAATGGCTCGCGAGCCCGGGCGGAGGCCAGGCGTACTCACCTTTCCAGGACGACTTTGGGTTGAGCTTTGTGGAGACGACGTCGGGCGCCTCTCGCACCGTGCTTGGGGTTCAGATTCCAGCCAACTCGAGCGCACTGTTCTCGGTCGATGGACGGCCTGGGTTGAGGAGAGCGCTCATCTTCGAGGGCGCCTGGGCCCTCTCTGGGCACTCCCTGGGCGGGCGAACAGCGCTGGCTGTTGCTGGAGCCGACGTTCGGTTCGAGGGCGAGCTGTTGGGGCCCGGAGCGGCGATTCACTTGCTGGTGTTCGAAGACCGATGATTCGACGCACGAGGCCGCGGACAGTGAAGGAGCCGAGGCCCTCGCCCAACACATCAACCCCTCAAGCGCCCAGCCGGATACTCTTTCGTGATGATTCACCTGCTCGCCGTATCGAGGCTCCGGGTCGCAGTCGTCGCTTTGGCGCTCTCAACTGGATGCCAGTCGGCGACGCTGACCGGCACCTGGACCGGAGCCTTCACGTCGCCGAGCAGCCCCCGGGTGCGGTTCGTTCTCGAGGAGCAAGCGGGCCGACTTCGCGGTCAGACGTACTGGGAGGACCCGAACACTCGAGCGCTCGAGCCAGAAGCTGGAGAGCTGCGAGGCGCAGTGACGAACGGTCGAGCACGGTGGAAGACCCAGGGAGAGGTCGAGGTTGAAGGGCGCTTCGACGCCAACACCTTCGTGGGCACGCTCACCTTCCCGGCAGTTGATGATCAGCCTTCGCGGACTGCGGCTCTGCAACTCGAGCGATGACCGCGGAGATGCACTAACCCCCGTCCCGCTCCAGTCCCGGCGAACCACTGTCTGCAGGCCCAACCAAGAAGACGTCCTCTGACGGGCAGTTCGCGGCGCCGGTTCGGGAGAGGCGACTCCCTTCATCGACGATCTTCAGGAACTGCGCGCGCGACACAGGCCGTGTGTAGACCGTGTTGTTCGAGAGGCCGTCTGGGCCTTCGGCGAAGACGCCTTGACCGTTGAAGTCGGCCCAGACCGAGTACCGAGAACTCCAGACGAGAAAGACTGTCACCACCGAACCAACAGGAGTGACACCTGTGTCGAGCTCGAGGTCGGCGTCGAGTTCGAAGCCCGCCTGCGCTGCCCGCAAGACAGCGACTGGCGACGACGCGGCATGCACGCTCGTGTCGTTGGGCGGCGACGCCAGCACGGGCTCGACCAATCTGAGCCGGGTGGTTCGAAGCCCGAAGTTCGTGAGCGAATCGGCTGACTTGACGATCTCAAACCGACCGATGAAATCTGATGATTTGGCCAGCGAACAGAGCCACAGCGGCATCCGACTTCCCGAGCCCGTCGGTGCGCCCGTGCAGCTCCATGCGAACAGGGCGATGGCGGCGATGACTGCAGAGCAGTGTCTGTGAACCACACGCGCCTCACTTCGCAAACGACCGGCCCGACGTGTCCGCAGCGTACCTCGGCGACACGCCACCAGCGCTACCTGGGGAAGGACGGCCTCAACACCACACTGCCCTTCCCCACCTCGTCGACGAACAGCGTCTCGTTCACCTTCGAGTCCCAGATCGTCTTCTCGCCTTCCCTGCGAATCGCCTTGAACTCGAACGCTCCGCCGATGGGCAGCTCGAGCGTGATCGGCAGCCGAAGCGCCTTCGCCGGGTTCCAATCACCGAACTCAGGCCCGCTCCCGACCACCAACGCTCCGGCTGGGCCCTCGAACGTGATGGAGCGCTTCTTCGCCCCCGTACGCCACTGCGGCTCGTTCGCCGCGACGAGCCCCGCGTACGCGCCCGGCTTCACCGCGCTGACGAACACGCCAATCGATGGCCGCTTCCAACCACCAGGAGGCACCAGCTCCTTCGACGCCTCGGCCCACGCGCCGGCCGGCACCGTCGGCCGAACCCCGTTGCGCCCCACGACGATCACCGCGAGCTGCGAGCCAGCGATTCGCCCCAACACCACACCCTCGGTCGTCGCGCTCAGCACCACCGGCACGCCATCAGCCAGCGCCGGGTTCTTCTTCCGCGCGTCGAGCCAGAACGCGAGCTCGCCCTTCAGCGGGTGCGAGGTGAAGGTCATCGACTTGCGGTTGTCGGGCTCCTTCGGCCCATCCATCCCCACCTCGGTGCCCCAGATGATCGACGGCACGCCGCGCGTGGTGAGCATGAACGCCAGCGCCGCGCGCACCTTCTCCACGTCGCCACCGCACACGCTCATGATTCGCGGCAGATCGTGGTTGTCGAGCAGCGTGACGAGCTTCGACGCGTCGGGATAACGGCGATCGTTCGTCAGCACCGCCGCCAGCTTCGCGGGCGAGTCACCCCGACAGAAGACGTCGCCCATCGCGAACCCGAGCGGGAAGTCGAACATCGAGGTGAAGCCGCCGCCGCTCCACGCCTGCGCCACCAGTGACGGGTCGCCATCGAGCAGCTCGCCCAGCAACATGAAGTTCGCCGGCGCCGCTGCTTTCAGATCCGCGTTCCACTTCGCCCAGAAGGGCAGCGGCACGTGCTTCACCGCGTCGAGACGGAAACCGTCAGGCCTGACCTTCTCGAAGCCACCTCCGGGACGAGTCCGTCAGGAACTTCGCGACGTCGGGCCGCTCCGTCGCGAAGTCAGACAGGCCGTGCGCATCGAATGTCGTGAGCTGCACGGGGTCGTTCCAGTCGGTGATGCCGCCGTTGTGGTGAAACCACTCGGGCTTCTGCGTCGCCAGCGGAGCGTCGGGCCCGACGTGGTTGAGCACGATGTCGAGCACCAGCTTCATGTCGCGGCGGTGCAGCTCGTCAGACAACTTCGCGAGCGTCGCCTCGTCTCCCAGCCGCGGCTCGACGGTATTCAGATCCCACGTCCAGTAGCCGTGGAACGCGCCGTACCCGTGCCACTTCGAGGTGCGCATGCCGTAGACGGGAGACAGCCACACCGTGTCGACGCCCACCTCTCGCAGCCAGTCGAGCTTCGACAACAATCCCTTCAAGTCGCCGCCGTGAAACGCGTGCGGATCTCTCGGGTCGGCGTCGCCGTCGTTCGACCGATCGCCATTCGCGAAGCGATCGACCATCACGAAGTAGATCGACTTCGGCGAGTCGCGACGGCCCGACGGAGCCGCTGGCTTCGGCTCCTCCTTCGGCTTCGACTTCTGCGGCACGATCTGCCCGGGCGAGATCTGCTGAAACGACGCGGGCGCATTCGGGTCCGCAGCGGTCGGCTTCGACGGAGGCACCAGCAGGCCATCGATCAACCCACCCAGCCGGCCGGCGATGTCTGATGACGCCGCGTTGATGGCCGCGTTCTGCTTCTCGTGGCTGTATTGCAGAATCACCGGCAGCTCGAATCCATCACGGCTCTCGACGCCGCCATTCTTCGACGCCGTCAACCCCGCGCTCACTTCCCACCGGTACCGGCCATCGAGCTGCGAGAAGAAGTGCACGCGCAGCTCGACCAGCAAGAAGTACGGAGCGTCGGGCTGGTGCGCCTTCAGCGCCGCCTTGCGCGTGTCGGTGATGCGCTGCCCGTTCAGCACCTCGAACGGCGCCTCGACGACGCTCAGGTTGCGCTCCTCCAGCGCCTTGGTGATCGCGTCTTTCAGCGAATCAGGCGCGGTGGTCGCGTCGCCCGAGTACGTCGGGTCGACGATGTACCCGACGACGATCGGGGTGGCGTTCTCGAGGCGCTGGCGCGGCACCTTCGGCATGCACGAGATCGACAGCAACACCGCCACGATGGCAACGGCCCGGGTCGACATCAGAACCACCCTTCCGACTCGAGCGAGATGAGGTGATGCCAGGCGATGGTCGTCGACGGGCTGAAGACATTGAACTGATCGATGCGCTCGGCGAACGCGTTCCCGAAGGCCGCGTGCATGGTGCTGTATTGAAAGCCGTAGAGCAGCCGAATCGACGGCCGGTTGTAGATGCCGGGCCCCGTCGGGTTCAGCACCAGGCCGGTCTTCAGCTGCAGCGTGTGGCGCAGGTTCTGATCGCCGAACTCCAGGCCGCGCGTGTCGGGCAGCCCCTGGCTCGAGCGGAAGATGGAGTCGAACGAGCCGCGAAAGAGGTTGCCGTTGAGTGAGCGCTCCTGGGCGAGTGAGCCCTCGAGCAGCACGTGCACCACGCGCGTCAGGTAGAGCTGAAGGCGCGCCACCACCGACATGTATTGCCGGTTCATTTCACTGGCGACGAGCGTGTCGGCGAAGTCGCGATCGGTGCCGAAGAGCCCGGCCACCGCGAGATCGAGCCGGTCTTTGATCAGGTTGAACTGCGCTTCGTCGCCGAGCTGCAGGCCGTAGCGATCGCGCGTGAGGTCAGCCGTGTAGACCGTGACGTTCTGGCCCATGAACGCATCGGTGTAGAAGTTCTGCGGGTGCAGCCGCTGGTAGCGCGCGAAGAAGTTGTTCCAGCGCAGCGGCCCGAAGCCTCCGAAGCCGACGTAGCCGACCGCGCGCCAGCTGGTGTTCATCGCGCCCGCCTGCTGCGGCGGCTGGAACTGATCGAACATGCCCGGGTTCTCTTCGAGGAACCGCCTCAACACCTCGCGCCGCGCGAAGTCTTCGTAGCGGACGTTCGGCGTCACGTACGACGAGAAGCGGTTGCCAGCGATGAAGGGCTCGAGGCCGAGCTGCCCACCGCCGCCGAACTCGAAGTGATCGTTCACGTGCACGCGCACCGCTCCGCCGGCGGTGAGGATCGGCACGTACTGCGCGCCACGGTTCGCGAAGCCCGAGTCGCCGACCGTCAACAACACGTCGACGTGCTCGGTGATGTACCGGCCCGAGAGACCGATGGTGTCTTCGAAGAGCTGCGCAGGGCGGAAGTCGTAGAGCCCGAGGTCTCCGAAGAAGAACTGCTGCGTGCCGAGCTGCCACACGATGTTCGGCGCGAGAATGTTGCCGGCGCGCGCGTACAGCTGCGAGAGCCGGAAGCTGCTCAAGAACCCGTTGAGTGGATCAGCCGTCGACACCGTGCCGCCCTCGATACGCGCGTGCAGGCTGGCCCAGATGTCAGTGGTGCCCGGCGGCGCCTGCAGCAGATCGAGCTTCATCTCGAGCGCCGCGTAGGTGCCTTCGTTCATCAGGCGGCCGTAGAGGTTCCAGAACCCCAGCCTCCCGTTGCCGCCCTGGAAATCGGGCCGCGCGCTGATGCGGAAGTAGCCACCGGCGCTGAAGCGGCTGTCAGGAGCCTGCGCGAGCGCGAGGCCTGAGACGACGAGGAGGCCAGCGAAGAGAGAACGGTTCACGCGACTCGCGAGATAGCCCAGCTTCGCGCGTGCAGAGGACTGGTTTTTCGACGCGTGGAGCTAGATCCGCTCCATCGCGGCGCGCAGGCGCTCGATGGAGTCGGTGAGCCGCACGTCGGGCTGCTCGAAGCGCAGGCCCATCGCGGTGTCGGTGGCCCACATCACGCGGCCGAGCACCTCGATGGGCTCCTTCGCGGTGGGGAACTCGAGGCGCACCGGCACCAGGCTCATCGGTATCAGCGGGCTGTTGGTCGCCACGCCGATGCCGCCTTCGCTCACGTCACGCGCTTCATCGGCGAGGCGCAGGCTGCTGTTCGACACCACGCGCACGGGGAACGACGCGGGCACCCGGTTGTGCCGACGCGCCTGCGTGTAGCCCGGCCGCTTGCTCACGTAGATCTCGACGCTCATGCTGAGTCCCTTCCCCCTTTGAAGCCCGGGGGTTTTCGCGCAGCCCCGCCAAATTCGCAAACCCCAACCTGTCCAAAATCGCTGACAGATGATGGGGTTGCGTCGTCAGCGTCTTTTTCCAGAGAGCCCTACTTCGACTCGAGGATCACCATGCTGCGCGGCTTGAGCGTGTACGCGCCGGTGACGGGCGTCGTCGCGTCGAGCCAGATGTTGTTCGACTTGCGCACCGGCAAGCTCATCGTCGTCAGCGTCGTCTGCTCGTCCCAATACGCCTGAGTGTCGACGACGCGGGTCCACGTGCGGCCGCCGGGAAGCGTGAAGGGCACATCGAACGACTCGCCGTTGAAGAGGATGGCGAGCTCAGGGCCCTTCGTCTTGTCGTAGTAGTGGAGCATCAGCTGCTTCGAGTTCCAGTCCGGCGGCTCGGCGTTGCCCGGGTTCTTCCACGAGAACGGCGCAGCGGCGCCTTCACCGGAGAACTCGGTGGGCGCGAAGGCGTACGCGTGCTCCTTGCGGAAGCGGATGATGCTCTTCACGAAGTCGAACATGCGGTGCCGCTGGTCCTGAGCCTGGTAGGTGCCCCAGTCCATCCAGTTGGCTTCGTTGTCGGCGAGCGTGGAGTACGCGTTGTTGTTGCCCAGCTGCGTGCGCAGCCACTCGTCGCCCATGTAGAGCAGCGGCGTGCCGTGGCTCACCATCATCGAGACGTAGAAGTTGCGCATGATCTGCCGCTTCATTCCTTCGTCTTGCCAGTCGCGGGAGTGGTTCGTGCTCTCGCCTGACACCTTCTCGCACCACGACGAGTTGGGCTCGGTGCAGCAGATCGGGTTGAGCGGGCCGCAGCCGTTCTGCTTGTTCGTGTACGAGACCAGGTCGTACATGGTGAAGCCGTCGTGCACCGTGACGAAGTTGAGCGTGTGGTACGGCTTGCGGTTGTTCCAGCGGAACCAGTCGGTCGAGCCGGTGAGGAAGAAGCCGCCGTCCTTCACCGTGTTCGCGGTCGAGTTCAGCGAAGTGCCCTCGTTCCAGAACTTGCGCCACCAGTCGCGGAAGCGCCCGTTCCACTCGCCCCAGCCCGTGCCGGCCTTGTTCGATGACGCCGGGAAGAGGCCGATACGCGTGCCGTAGCCGTTCGCGAGCTCGTTGTTGTTGGGCCCGTTGAAGCTCTTGGCGATGTCGTACCCACCGGCGGCCCACGGCTCCGAGACGATGCGGGTGTTGTACTTCTGCAGCACCGGATCATCGGCGATGTCCTGGAGCACCGTGTTCTTCGGGTCGTCCCAGACGTAGTACTCGTCGTCGCGCTCACCGAGCACTGGCGCGAGATCGAAGCGGAAGCCGTCGACGTGCATCTCGTCGACCCAGTAGCGAAGCGAGTCGACGATCAGCCGGCGGAACGGCTTGTGGTTGCACCGGGTCTGGTTGCCGACGCCCGAGTTGTTCCAGTAGCCCTTCCGGTTGTCTTTCGGAGTGCCGTAGTACGCCGCGTTGTCGAAGCCGCGCAGCGAGTAGAGGCCGACGACCTCTTGAGGATCGATGTTGGTGAGCGCGGCGTTGGTGACCCACGGGTCGGGGTTGAAGTCGAACTCGAGCTTCTGCCGCCAGAAGCCACCTTCGCCGGTGTGGTTGTAGACGACGTCGAGCATCACCTCGATGCCCTGCTGGTGGAGCTGATCGACCATCCACTTGAACTCGTCGATGATCTCCGACTGGTCCTTCTTCCAGGAGTACGTGTTCTCAGGGATGAAGAACGAGATGTTGTTGTAGCCCCAGTACCCGCCGTCGCTGGGCTTCTCGAACGGCGGCATGATGTGGACGATCGTGATGCCGAGCTCTTTGAGGTACGCGGCCTTCTCGCCAAGCCCGCGGTAGGTGCCCGGGTGCTCGACGCCTGAAGCGGGGCTCGCGGTGAAGCCCTTCGGGTGCAGCTCGTAGATGATCGCGTCGTTCCACTTGTGGCCGGGCGCGTTCGGGTTCTGCCGCATCTCGCGCCAGGTCGTCTCGTTCTCGCTCCACGCGTAGAGGCTCTTCACCACCACCGACTTGCTGGCCGCGGCGTAGGTCGACTCGGTGCGCTTGGGGCCGGTCGCGACGCTGCCCTTGCCCCAGTCGTGATCGCGGTGAATCGCCTTGCCGTAGGGGTCGAACAGCAGCTTGTTCGGGTTCATCCGGTTACCCTCGGCGTCGACGTCGGTCTTGAAGCCCGAGATGCCTTTCGCCGTGCCGGGGACGAACTCGGGATCGTAGGTCCAGTTGGGGCCCCAGACGATGAAGCCGTAGTGCTGCCCGACGCCGACGCCCTCGACGTAGAGGTTCCACACGTCGCCGAAGCGCTTCATCGGGAACTGCTTGGTGGGCGTGTTGGAGTTGGCCTTGTCGGCGTCGAAGAGCAGCAGCTCGATGCGCTCGGCGCGCTCGGAAAAGACGGCGAAGTTGACGCCCTTGTCGATGAGCGTCGGGCCCATGTGATCGAGGTTCTCGATCTTCTGCGCGTCGAGCGACGGCGCCTTGTCTTGCGTCTGGTAGAGGCGCGCGCTGGTGGTGGGCCCGCACGAGAGGACGAGCGAGGTGACGAAGAGAATCTGAATGAGGCGCATCAAAGCTCGCGATGAAGAGAGATCGGCCACTCGTGCTGTACCAGATGCACGGTCTACGGGACCAGCGGTCGACCGGTTCGTGAGGCTTGACGTCTGGGTGTGTCACTCAGCGCGCCGCGAAGAATGGCCGGCAGGTCGTCGGAACGAACGCCTGGTTCCCCGGCGAGTGTTCGAGAAACCGGAGCAGGGCTAAGCAACCGATCATGACTCTGCGGCTTCGGTTCGTCTGTCTGTCGTCGGTCCTCGCCGTCGCCTGCGGAGGCAGCCCGCTCTCGACCCAATCAGGGGCGGAGCTCTCCATCTTCATGAGCCGCACTTCGACGTTCGTGGCCTCGCTCACGGTCTCGCTCGCGGACCCGAGCGGCAGCTGCCCGACCCTTTCGGCCACCGCCGACCTCAACGGCACGGCGGTGCCGCTCACCAAGCCCGGCGGCATGAAGGGCGGCAGCTTCTTCTTCATTCCCACCTCAACGTGCGTGGCGCCGGGCTTCAGCTTCACCTCTGGCGTCGACCCGGGCGAGATTCTGGCGGGCGTCCCGATGACGCTGACGATCAAAGACAGCTCTGCCACGGTGGTCGCCAAGAACGACGATGCGCTCACCGTCGATGCGCGTGCCGTGCCTGCGGCCAGGCGAGTGGGCGGCGAGCCCCTCGTGTTCGAGCTCACCCGGCCGGTGCTGGGGCTCGAAACATCGAGCCTCTCCTTCCGGCGCGACGGTCAGGTCGAACTCGTGAGCAGCAGCACGTACGACCAGCCGCGGGTGGTGGACGGCGGCACCGTCGTCTCCACGGTGCCGACCGCGGGGCCCGGCAGCTACACCTGGTTCCTCGCGACGCGGTTCCGGGTCGAGGGGAGCTCGTGCGTCGGCGTCGCCGTCTGCCAGCCGGTGTGGTTGGCGCTGAGCACCCAGGGCACGTTCACGATCGACCCCTGACGAGCGGACGACAAGCACCTCGCCGCCTCACTGCCGCGGTGCTCGACGCGGGCTGGGTGGCGATCGTGCAGGAAGGCGCGTCACTGCCGGCGAGCGTCGTCACTCGCGAAAACACCGCCGGGCTGCACCCTTCCTCACCACCATGCACACACACCTGACGGCTCGCCTCGAACGCCTGCCCTGAAGCGGCGTGTCATGAAGGAAGGCGCAGAAAGAACCACCGGCCGTCACGGCCTCAAGTACCGTCCGCGCCGTGTCTGGGCTGCGCCTCGTCGGCATTCGAAAAAGCTATGGAGATAACCCCGTCGTGAAGGGGGTCGATCTCGAGGTCGCGTCAGGCGAGTTCCTGGTGATGGTGGGCCCGTCGGGCTGCGGCAAGACGACGTTGCTGCGCGTGATCGCCGGGCTGGAGCAGGTCGACTCGGGCCAGGTGCTCGTCGACGGTAAAGACATGACCAGCGTGCCGCCTCGCGATCGCGACGTCGGCATGGTGTTCCAGAGCTACGCGCTCTACCCGCACATGACGGTGCGCGAGAACCTGGCGTTCGGGCTCGAGCTGAGAAAGCTCCCACGCGCCGACATCGAAGCTCGCGTCGCCGAGGCCGCGCGCATGCTCGAGCTCGCGCCGTTGTTGGAACGCAAGCCCAAGGCGCTCTCGGGTGGCCAGCGTCAACGCGTCGCCATGGGCCGCGTCATCGTTCGCCGCCCGCAGCTGTTCCTCTTCGACGAGCCGCTCTCGAACCTCGACACGGCGCTGCGCGTGCAGATGCGCGGAGAGCTCGCCCGCCTGCACCGGCAGCTCGGCGTGACGATGATCTACGTCACGCACGATCAAGTCGAAGCGATGACGCTCGCGACGCGCGTGGCGGTGTTCAACAAGGGCATCCTTCAGCAACTGGGCGCGCCGCTCGAGCTGTACCACCGGCCTGCGAACACCTTTGTCGCCACGTTCCTTGGGTCTCCATCGATGAACCTGTTCGACGCGCGCCGTGACGGAGCGACCTTCGTCGGCACCGGCTTCTCGCTCTCTGCAACGGGTGACGCGACCGGTGACGTGAAGCTCGGTCTGCGCCCGCAGGATCTGCTGGTCTCGGCCGACGGGCCGTTCTCGGGTGAAGTGGAAGCGGTCGAACGCCTCGGCTTCGATGGCTACGCGTTCGTGAAGACGGCGGCAGGTCCGCTGACGGCGCGCTTCGACGGCACTCTCCCGGTCGACGTGGGACAGAACGTGAAAGTGAAGCCCTCGGGAGACGTGCTGCACGTGTTCTCTCCCGATGGCGCGAAGGCCCATCACCACCCTGAGGCGCGTCGGTGAAGCAGTGGGCGTGGCTGACGATGTTGCTGAGCGTCTCTGCGCTCGCCGAGAAACCGCTCAAGCTCTGGCACGCGTACCGGGGTGGTGAAGAGCAGGCCATCGAAGCGGCGGTGAAGAAGTTCACGGCCGAGACCGGCGTGCAGGTCGAGCTGCTCTCGGTGCCGTACGACGCGTTCTCATCGAAGCTGACCAGCGCGATTCCCCACGACGCGGGCCCCGACGTCTTCATCTTCGCGCACGAGCGGCTGCGGCAGTTCCATCGGCTCAAGGTGGTGGCGCCCACGACGACACGCGTCGATCGAACGAAGTACTTCCCCAGCACCGTCGACGCCCTGGAGGTCGATGGCGAACTCTACGGCTACCCGCTCTCGCTCAAGACCCTCGCGCTGTTCGTGAACACGAGCCTGGTGACGAACGCTCCGACGACGACCGATGAGCTGCTGGCCGAATTGGCGAGAACGACGGACGCGTCGCAGCACCGCTTCGGCCTCGCCTACGCCGCGGGAGACTTCTACCTGCACGCGCCCTTCGTCTTCGGCTTTGGCGCGAAGCTGTTCGACGAGTCGGGCCGCGCGACGTTGAACACGCCGGGCATGGCGAAGTCGTTCGCCTTCGTGAAGTCGCTGCAGGACCGGGGCTTCATGCCGAAGGAGGTCTCGGGCGCGCTGGTGAAGTCGTTGTTCAACGAGGGCCGCGCCGCGATGGTGATCTCAGGGCCCTGGTTCACGGGAGAGATCGAGAAGTCGGTGGCCTACCGCATCGTGCCGTTGCCGGTGGTGAGTGAGACGGGCCTGCCGCTGACGCCGTGGCTTGGAGTCGAAGCCGCGCTGGTCTCGTCACGCACCGAACAGCCGGAGCAGGCCCACGCGCTCGCGAAGTATCTGTCGGTGGGTGAAGCGACGGTGCTGCGGGTCAACCCGGGCGGGCAGATTCCCGCCGAGATCGCCGCGTACGAGCGCCCCGAGGTGCAGCAGGACCCGATCATCTCGGCGTTCCGTGACGTCGCCACGCGCGCCGCGCCGACGCCGAACACGCTCGAGATGGCCCGCGTGTGGGAGCCGATGAAGTTGGCCCTGCGAGGCGTGCTGCAGGGAGAGGTCGCGCCCGATCAAGCCGGAGCCCTCGCCGAGCGCCGCTTCCGTGCGCTCAACCGCGAACGTCCCGCCGATGCGAACCCGCTGCCCTTCATCATCGTCGCCCTCCTCGCCGTTGGCGGCCTCGCGGTGTGGCAGTGGCGGAAACGCGGCCCCGCGCAGGCGTTCGCGAAGCGGTACCCGGAAGCCTCACGTGGCCTCGCCTACGTCGCTCCGGCCGCCATCGGCATCGGCGTGCTCGTCGTCATTCCCTTCGCGGTCGGCATCTCACTCGCGTTCTTCCATCACGACGCTGGTGACTACTCGTTCGTCGGGCTGGCCAACTTCGTCGATATCCTCACGTCGAAGGGCTACCGCATCACCGAGCCGCTCTCGTTCTGGTTCACCCTGGCCGTCACCGTCGCGTGGACGTTCATCAACGTCGTCCTGCACGTGAGCATCGGGTTGTTCCTGGCGATCCTGCTGAAGGACCCGCTGCTCAAGCTCCGCGGCTTCTATCGCGTGGTGCTGATCATTCCGTGGGCGGTGCCGAACTACATCACCGCGCTGATGTGGAAGGGAATGTTCCACCAGCAGTTCGGAGCCATCAACGGCCTGCTCGCGGCGTTCGGCATCGAGCCGGTGAGCTGGTTCACGCACTTCTCGACCTCGTTCGCGGCGAACGTCATCACCAACACGTGGCTCGGCTTTCCTTTCATGATGGTCGTGTCGCTCGGCGCGCTGCAGTCGATCCCGCAGGATCTCTACGAAGCGGCTGAGGTCGATGGCGCGTCGAAGTGGGTGCAGTTCCGCCGCATCACGTTGCCGCTGCTCAAGCCCGCGCTGTTGCCGTCGGTGATCCTCGGCTCGGTGTGGACCTTCAACATGTTCAACATCATCTACCTGGTCTCGGGTGGTGAACCAGGCGGAGCGACGGACATTCTGGTGAGCGAGGCGTACCGCTGGGCGTTCCAGCGCAACGAGCAGTACGGCTTCGCGGCCGCGTACTCGGTGCTCATCTTCTTCGTGCTGCTCGCGTGGACTCGCGTGACGCGTCGACTCTCTGGCCCGGAGGCTGCGTGAAGCGCTCGGGCCTCACCATCGCCCTCATTCACATGGGCCTGGTGCTCGCGTGCGCGGCGTCGCTGTACCCGGTGCTGTGGGTGGTGAAGATGGCGCTCTCACCGGCGCAGTCGTTGTCGCTGTCGATCAACCCGTTCCCCGAGACGGTGACGTTCGATCACTTCCGCGATGTGATCTTCTCGTACGACTCGCAGGGCCGTTGGCTGTTCGGCCGGCAGTTGCTCGCGTCGATCGTCGTCTCCGGAGCCACCACGCTCGTCGGCCTCTCGCTCGCCGTGACGGCTGCGTACGCGCTCTCCCGCTTCCGCTTCCCTGGCAAAGACGCCGGCATGCAGACGCTGTTGGTGACGCAGATGTTCCCCGCGACGCTGATGCTGGTGCCGCTGTACCGGCTGCTCCAGACGCTCGGCCTGCTCGACTCATGGGGCGGCCTGGTGCTCGTGTACTCGACGTCGTCGCTCCCCTTCTGCGTGTGGATGCTCAAGGGCTACTTCGACACGATTCCCCGCGAGCTCGAAGAGGCGGCCGTGATGGACGGCGCGAGCCCGTGGCAGGTCTTCACGCGCGTCGTGCTGCCGCTCGCCCGCCCTGCCCTCGCAGTGACCGCGCTCTTCAGCTTCATGACCGCGTGGAACGAGTTCATCCTCGCTGCGACGCTCATCAACGACGCCGCGCGGTTCACCCTGCCTGTGGCGCTGCAGCAGTACGTCGGCGAGTGGAAGACCGAGTGGGGCCATTTCGCGGCTGGCGCGCTGATCGTCTCAGCACCCGTGATGGCCCTGTTCTTCGCCCTGCAGAAGTTCCTCGTCGGCGGACTCACCGCCGGCGCCGTGAAGGGCTGACGCCGAATTCTCCATGCACGGTTTCGGCGGCTGCGGCATCTTCCCTCGCCATGAGCCGACTCCTGCTGCCGTGTCTGTTTCTCGTTGGTTGCGCCACCGCAAAGTCCGCCGAGTACGAAGACGTGCGGGCCCTCGACAAGCAGCAGAACTACGCCGAGATGCTGGGTCGGCTCAAAGCCGTCGCTCCCGCGCAGCGTGACGAAGAATGGGAAGGCTACGTCGAGCGCGCGAACATCAACGCGCTGACCACGGCGGAGATCAAAGACAGCCGCGCGGCCGAGTCGGTGCTCACGATGATCGACGAGCAGCTCGTCTCGTTCCCGTCGCTCAAGAAGTCAGCAGCGTGGTTCGAGAAGCGCGCCGAGGTCGGCGTCACCGCCTTCAAGTGGACGTATTCGAACTACCGCCACTCGACGAGCGACGAGGAGTGGGTGCCGAAGGTGAAGGCGTTCGTCGAGAAGGACACGATGACCAAGGGCATCGCGCAGCGGTTCGCGAAAGACGTCGTCGCGGCGCGGCTCGTCGCCTCGAGCGCGTGGCCCCTCTACGAGATCGCCTTCCAGCGTGACGGCGACTCGGTGTGCACCGACCCGAAGCTGGTCGACGTGGTGATCGACGTCATCGACTACCAGAGCTGGCTCGACGTGATGACGCCGCTGGTGACGAAGCGGTGCGCCGCGCAGCTCAAGACTCCGGTCGCCGAGAAGCTGAAGAAGAACGACAGCACCTCGTTCCGCAAGGGCGCGTGCAAGGTGCTGGCTGGCCAGGCCGACGTGAGCGAGGCGCTGAAGATCTGCGAAGGGTGACCGACGTGGCCGTGCGATGCTGACTCATGATCCACAGACTGTCGCAGACCCTCATCGTGTTGTTCGCAGCGAGCTCATTGGCAGCCACGCCGCGTGAGTTCGTCGCAGATCGGGTCGGCGATCAGCTCGCGAAGCTGAAGAAGGCGGAAAAGCACATCGACGACCTCCCTGGCATCCTCAAGGACGCCAACGAGTCCATCGCCGATGGGCGCAGCAGCGTGAAGGAAGCCCTCACGAAGCTGGCCGATTCGCAGAAGAGCCTCGACGAGGCGATCAAGAACACCAACACCGCTCTCGAGGCGTGCAGCGCGATGGGAGAGACCCTCGCGACGCTGCCGGCGCAGGTGACGATCAAGGCCGACCTCTCGCGCAAGAACACGGAGCAGTGCGATCGAATCAAGGGCATCAAGGCCGACCTCCTGAAGACCTCGGCTTCGAACGCCGACACCCGCACTCAGCTGATCGGGCTCGACGCGAAGCTGGTCGCCGCCAGAGAGAAGCTCGCCAGGGCGAAGGAGCTGCCCTCGACCGACAGGCTCAATGACGTCATCACCGGGTTGGAAGTGGTGCTGAAGGTCAACAAGGCCGCCATGCCCGACTTCCCGAACATCAAAGAGCTGAAGTGAACGCTCAACGGCGCCCACCGGGGCGCTCGAGTGACAAGGCCACCATGTCCACGAGGGACGCCTCTCTCACTGGCAGTGATGCCAGCAGCGGGAGCGCTCCGTCGGTCTGCGAGAGACCTCTGAAGCGTCGCGTACCCGGTCGCCCGGGGATAGCTACCTTAGGGCCGTGATAGTTACGGTGTGCGTGTTGGGCCGAGTCGGCCGAGCACCCCGGCGCGCGCCATGAGCGTGCGGTGCGGCGGGGGTGGGGACTCAGACAAACATGACGCTCTCGACGAGCCGCGCGAGACGGCCTGACGAGTTTGTGGCGCGGCGGCTTCGACAGCGACACGATCGGAGTCGATGTTTCGCGCGTTGAAGCTGGCCCCGCTCTCCATCACGCCACTCGGGCAGCTCCACGCGCGCGACCTTCGAGTCCTTCGTGCCGAGCATGGCTGGCTGCTCGAGACGACCGGCGCGACCGTGAGCGTTCGACGTCGACTCATCCAGGAAGTCATGGTGCCCGCACAGACGCGCTACCTGCTCGAAGACGGCGACGTCTTGTGGGTCGGGCACGAAGGCTTCGCGCTCCTGCCCGAGCCCGAGCATCGTGAACCCGACCTGGAGCGCCGCGCGGTCGACGACTGGAGCGACACGGCGCACTGGGGCGTGCTCGCCGATCGTCTGCTCGACCAGGGCGATCCACTCGGTGAGCGCATCTCGGCCTCGCTGGGCCAGCGCTCGAACAGAGCGATCTCTCCGCACACGTGGCTCGGCACGAGCTGGCAACACGGGCTGCTCCGGCGCGTCGCCATCACGCGGCCGGAGTGGGCGACCGGCGTTCCATGGCGTGAGGCGCTGCTCGAGGTGCTCGTCTCGCGCGACGCCCGGTTCCTCGAAGAGCTGGCGATCGATCTGCCCCGCCTGGAGCCCACCGCGTCGATCGAGGAACTGACGCGGATTGCCCGCCAGGTGTTGACTCTTCCCTTCCCGCGCTGGCTCACGCGCCTCCACTTCGGCGTCCTCCCTGGAGCACCCGCGCTCGTCACACCTCAGGACCTCCACGAGGTCACGCCGCGGCTCGTCCGCGGGCCCCTGTTTCAGAGCACGGAGCACGCGCAGCTGGTCCTCGAGTCCACCAATGACGCCTTCGCGATCGAGGGCCTCGACGCCGGGACGATCGAGCTCACCGAAGGCCTGCGGGTTCGCGTGTTCCCGCGCAAGGTGCTCTTCGAGCGGCCCATCTGGCCGCGCTACGACTCCTGGCCGTCGTGGGACTTCGCCTTTCACGAGGGCCGCTGGTTTCTGACGTGGCGGCACGGCGCCCCGCGCAGCGATGACGTGCGCATCAACGGCATGGAGTTCTTCAACGCCGCGCTGGTGCCAGGCGATCGCATCACGGTGATGGTGAACCTGGTGCTGCGCTTCGAGCCGCGCCCCTGAGCAATTGCCGGACGGCGGCATTTCCCGGCGTGTTGCGTGCCCGGCCCCTGTTGCACGGACCTCGGGGGTTGCTACACGACCCGCCATGCGTCTCCGCCTCGCCGTCCTCGGACTGCTGCCCTTCGCCTTCGCGTGTCCTCCCTCGACGAACAGGCCTGACTCGGGCGCACCGATTCCGCCGACCGTGACGTCGGTCTCGCCGACCACGGGGCCAATCGCTGGCGGCACGACCGTCACCATCAACGGCTCGCGGTTCCTCGACGGCGCGACGGTGCGCTTCGGCGACGCTCCCGGCGTACAGGTCGTCGTGCAGAACGCGCTGCGCCTCACGGTGCGAACGCCGGCCGTCACCAACGCAGGCCGCGTCGCCGTCGTCGTCACCAACCCTGATGGCGCCTCGGGCACGCTCCCCGACGCGTTCACCTTCGAAGCCGTCGCCGGGCGGACCATCACCGAGGCCATCGTCACCCTGCCTGCCGACACGACGGACCGCAGCGGCGCCGCGATGGTCTCGGTCGGAGTCAGCGCGCAGGTCGAGGTTCCGATGGTGACGCGTGGCACCGGCCAGGGCACGGGCGTGCGCGGACAGGTCGGCTTCGCGCGGACGTTGTCGAGCCCGCCCACCGACGCGGACTTCACGTGGGTCGACGCGGCGTACAGCGCTGACGCCGATGGCGCGATGGCTGGAGACGCGGCGCGCGACGTCTACGGCGCGATGGTGACGGTGCCGGGCGCGATGATGAACGGCGTGACGTACCGGCTGGCGGCGCGCTTCTCGACCGACAACGGCATGACGTGGCGGCTCGCCGATCGTGACGGCCTCGCCAACGGCCTTCAGGAGCCGCAGATCGCGCGCCTCACCGTCGAGCCCAAAGGAATCGACTGGTGCCGCATGGGAGGCCGGACCGCCGCCATGGCGCCTCCCAACATCGCGCTGCGCGGAACGCAGACGGGGCCGGCGATCTTCGCGCAGGTCTTCTCGATGGGCCGCACCGAGCCGATGGGCAGCGGCGCAGGCGTGAAGGGCCAGCTCGGCTACGGCACGATGGGCACCAACCCCTCGACGTGGACGTGGGTCGACGGCACGTACAACGTCGACGTCGGCAACAACGACGAGTGGCAGGCGACCTTGCCCAACCCCGGCGAAGGCACCTACCGCTTCGCGTGGCGCTTCAACCTCGACGACGGCAGCTACACGTACTGCGTGAACGACGGTCCTTCGCCCACGCCGTTCAACGAGCCCCAGTCCGGCACGTTGACGGTCTCGGCGCCCGGCGTCGACAGCTGCATCCTCCAGTTCCCGAACAGCGCGCAGGCGCTCGTCGGCGCGGCGGGTCCGCTCGTGTACGGGCGCGTCTTCGCTGGCGGCATCACCGATCGTCCCGACGCTGGCGCTCCGTCGATGATCACCATGGAGCTCGGCCTCGGGCCCGGTGGCGTGCAACCCGATCAAGCCTCGTGGTCCTGGAGCGCAGGCACCTTCAACGTCAGCGTGATGGGCGGAGGCGCAGAGTTCCAATCGCGACTCCCGGCCGCGCCGCAAGGCACGTACGCCTACGCGTTCCGCACCCGCCTCGGCACTGGCGCGTACACGTACTGCGATCTCGACGGCAGCCAGAACGGGTTCCAGACCAACCAGACCGGCGTCTTCAGCGTGGCGCCCTTCAGCTTCGCGGAGTGCCGCCTGCAGTTCCCCGCGTCGATGACGACGTACGAGGGACGGCCGGGCGAGCTTGTCTACGCGCAGGTGTTCGCGCCGGGCGTGACGTCGGTCGCGGCTGACGCGGGCGCGCCGGTGGGCATCGACGTGGAGCTGGGCCTCGGCCCCGATGGTGGCGATCCAGAGGCCGCCGACGCCGGCTGGTCGTGGACGCCTGCGACGTTCAACGTGCCCGTGATGGGCGGCGGCGCTGAGTACCAGAGCCGCTTCTCGGGCCCGGCGCCTGGCGCGTGGAACTACGCGTACCGGGTTCGCTACCAGAACAGCGCGTGGACGTACTGCGATCGTGATGGCTCGGCGAACACGTACCAGCTCGCGCAGGCCGGCTTCGTCGCGGCGCGGCCGTTCGACGTCGATGAGTGCTTCATCGACACGACGGCGCAGACGGCGGCTCCGGCGATGTCACTCCCGGCGCCGTACCTCGCGCGCGTTCGGGTGCCGTCGCTGACCGAAGCGGTGGGTCAGGGCATGGGCGTCACCGCAGAGGTCGGCTACGGCCCCATCGGCTCCAACCCGTCGACGTGGAGCTCGTGGACGGCCGCGGCCTTCGACGCCGATTCGATGGCGTTCGATCGCTACGCGGGCACCTTCACCGCTCCGAACTCGCTGGTGACGTACGACGTCGCCTTCCGCTTCCGCGTCGGGGCGAAGCCGTACGTGTACTGCGATCGTGATGGGCAGACGAACGGGTACTCCAGTGCGATGGCCTCGCAGTTGACCGTGACGAGCGGCGTGATCGTGTCGGCGTGTCAGCTGCTCACCCCGAGCGCGTTCAGCCTCGAGAGCGGCAGCCCGTTGAGCGCGAGCGTGAACATCGCCGCCACCGGCACCGGCGCTGCTGGCCAGCTGTCAGGCCTTCGCGCGCAGATCGGCATGGGCGCGCAGGACGACGCGTCGATGAGCCCGCTGTGGGGCTGGGCTGACGCGACCTACGTGAACGACGTCAGCGGCCGCGACGTGTACGGGCTCACCTTTCAGCCCTCGTACACGGGCCTTCGTGCGGTCTCGGCGCGCGTCTCGGCAAACAACGGCGCGTCGTGGACGTACTGCGATCTCAACGGCTCGGATCAGAACGGCTACGAGGTGTCGCAGCAGTACAACGTGACGGTGACGCGCCACACGCCGATCCAGTTCTGCAAGCTGCAGTTCCCGCAGACGATCGCGCTCGATGCCGGCACCTCGCGCATCTACGGCCAGGTCTTCCAGAGCGGCGTCACGCCCGACGCTGGCGCTCCGATTCGTGCGCAGTTCGGCATCGGCGCCCGAGACAACGAGCCCGCGCTCGCCTGGCAGTGGAGCACCGCGCCTTTCCTCGGCTTCGGCTTGAACCCGAACCAGAACAACAACGAGTACGCGGTCGACTACCGGCCTGATGGCGGCAGCCCGAACTACGCGTTCCGGTTCAGCATCGATGACGGTGGAACGTGGTGTTACGCCGACAACGACGGCAACGGCGCCAACGGGAATGGCAACGCGTGGGACGGCTTCCGCGGCGACATCGCCGGCACCGTCAACCTCGGAGCCGTGACCCCCTGAGGCCCCGGAATGATTCGTCAGACACCGACTGCGCGAGAGTCGGTGGAAGGCGGTTGACACACGGGGCCTCGAAACGTAGAAACCGCGCGGTCGAAAGCAGGGCTGAGCAGGGCGGATAGCTCAGCGGTAGAGCGTCGCCCTTACACGGCGAGGGTCGCAGGTTCGAAACCTGCTCCGCCTAAGCTGAGGTAGGACAAGTGAATAAGCAGCTCCATTTGGGGAGTTAGTTCAGCTGGTTAGAACGTCGGCCTGTCACGCCGAAGGTCAGGGGTTCAAGTCCCCTACTCCTCGCAGAGAACGAGCCCCGGAAGCCGAAAGGTTTCCGGGGTTTGTCT
>JAUXRI010000267.1 GCA_030681895.1 Myxococcales bacterium
TCCACCGGACAGCCGTCGCATCACGCGATGGCCACCCTCATCGAGCAGGAGGCGCGCTCGGCCGTCTCCCGCGCGGCCACCGTCACCGCCGACGACGTCGTCTTTCACCAGGTGCTCGGTCTCGAGCGCCACGGAGCGAACCCATGAAGGTGTTGTTCGTCTATCCCCGCTTCCAGCGACACGCGCAGGCCCACCCCGAGCTGCTCGAGTACGTGCCGATGAACGAGTACCTGGGCTCGCCCTCGCTCGGCATCGCAGCGCTGGCTGCCGTGATGCCCGCGCACTGGGAGCTCGAGTTCCGCGACGACCGGCTCACCGACGCCGCGCGACCCACCGACGCCGACCTCGTGGCGCTCTCGTTCTTCACCGCCGCCGCGACGCGTGGCCTCGAGCTCGCCGACTTCTTCCGCGCGCAGGGCAAGCCGACCGTCGCCGGAGGCCTCTTCACCACCGCGATGCCCGACGTGGTGCTCCAGCACGTCGACTCCGTCGTCGTCGGTGAAGGTGAAGGCGCGTGGCTGAAGCTGCTGCAGGACTTCGAGGCCGGCGGGCTGCAGCGCCGCTACGAGCGCATTCCTGTCGACCTCACCGCGCTGCCAGCGCCGAAGGTGTCGCTCTACATCGACGGCGAAGGGCCCTCATTCCACCCCGACGACTACCCGGTGCAGCTGTCACGCGGCTGTCCGCTCAACTGCCACTCCTGCATCCTCCCCGTCTCGATGACGAAGCAGTTGCGGGAGTTCACCCTCTCGCAGGTCGTCGCGCAGCTCGACCAGCTCGGCGCGAAGGGCAAACGTGCGTGCCTCACCGAAGACACCTCGTGGCTACCGGGCAAGGGCAACCGCCTGCTCGAGTCGCTCTTCGACCACCTCATCGCCCAGGGGAAGGAGGCCACCGTCAGCTACGTGGGCATCTCGATGCCGATGATTCTGTCGACACCCATCGCGTTGCTGCACAAGGCGCGGCGGGCCGGCGTGACGATGTTCTACCTGGTCGGCGGGTTCGACCCGGTGACGATGCGGGCCTTCACCGGGAAAGACGAGCGCCAGCTGGAGCGCGCGCACAAGGCCATCGCGAAGTGCTTCGAGGCCGACATCGAGCCGTACACGTCGTTCCTCTACGGGCAGGACGACGACGACGTGGGCACCGTCGACCGCATGCTCGAGTTCGCGCGCGCCTCGGGCATTCGGAAGGCCGAGTTCGCCATCTTCACGCCCTACCCCGGCACGCCGTCGTTCGCGCGGCTCGAGGCCGAGGGCCGCATCACCTCGCGCGAGTGGCGCCGCTACAACGACGCTAACTGCGTCTACCAGCCGAAGCAGCTGACGGCGGAGCAGGTGACCGAGGGTTACCTGCGCCTGTGGCGCGAGTTCTACGCCGACAAGTCGTACTTCCAGGACCGCTGCCACGACGAGCGCACGATTCAGTTCTGAAGCCGGGAGGACGCGATGCACGTCGTCATCGTCGGCGCCGGAATCGCAGGGCTCTCGACGGCGCTGGGGCTGGCGCGTCGAGGGGTGCGCGTGTCGGTGCTGGAGCGGCGAGAGACGCCGTTCGGTGGCGCTTCGGGGCTCAACGCCGCCATCTTCCGGCCGCTCGAGGCGCAGAAGATGATGACGGCGCTCGCGCGGAGGAACGGCGAGCTGCTCGACGAGCTGCTGGGCCATCGCACCGCGTGGCTCGACGCCCGCGGGCTCGTCTTCACTGGCGAGACGAGGACGTTGAGGGCGCTCGAGGTCGAGGCCGCGCGCGCGGGGCTGCGCTCGAGGTCCTGGCGCGGCGCGGAGCTGACGGCCCACCTTCCGGCGCTGACGGGAGGCCGGTGGCCCGAGGGGCTGTGGCTCGCGGCGGGCGGCGTCATCGACCTGCACCGCGTCGCGCGCGCTCTCGAGCAGGAGTGCCGCCGGCTGGGCGTCGAGGTGGCGTGCACGAGCGAGGTGACGGGCCTGGCCTCGTGGCGCGGGGGACGGTGGGCCATCTCGACGAAGGGCGCTCCGGAGCGGCTCGCCGACGCGCTCGTCCTCGCGGCGGGCGCGCACTCGGCCCGGCTGGGTGAGCTCGCCGGCTCGTCGATGCAGCTGCGCGTCTTCAAACGAACGCTCGCGCTGCTCCAGCCCGACGACGCGTCGCTCGCTCACGTCGTGTGGGACGTGACGACCGAGACGTATTTCCGGGCCGAGTCAGGCGGCGTGCTCGCGTCTCCGTGTGACGAGGACCCGTGCGGCCCCGACGCCACGGCCAGCGTGACGCAAGACGCGCTCGCGACGCTGGGCCAGAAGTTGAAGCCCGTGGCTCCCGAGCTCGCGAAGTCGACCGTGCGGCGGGCGTGGGCAGGCCTGCGCACGTTCTCGAATGACGAGCTGCCCGTCATCGGCCTCGACCCCGACGTGCCGAGCCTCTTCTGGTGCGCGGGGCTCGCCGGCGCTGGCATGACGACGGGCGTGGCGTTGGGCGACCTCGCGGCAACGGCAGTGCTGGGCGCGCGCGTTCCACCGTCACTCGCTGCGCGGCGCTTCTCGACGGCGCCTCGGCGTCGCGTGCGTCCATGAGAAGTGTCAACGCAGCGGCTGGGCGAGTCACCCAGGGTGCGCGGCTCAATCGCCGCTGGAGCCCCCGACATGACGACCCTCGACCACCGCACCCTCTACCGCCTGCCCTGGAGCGCCTCCGACAACGTGCTCTCGTGGCTGGAGCCCACCAACAAGTGCAACCTCTCGTGTGAGGGCTGCTACCGGGAGAATGACGGCACCCACAAGACGCTGAGCGAGGTGCAGGCCGACCTCGACGTCTTCAACCGGTGGCGCACCTACGACAGCGTGTCCATCGCTGGAGGCGACCCGCTCCTCCACCCCGACATCGTCGAAATCGTCCGCATGGTGGTGCGCGACGGCCACAAGCCCATCCTCAACACCAACGGCGTCGCGCTCACCCGCGGCCTGCTCGAAGACCTCAAACGCGCAGGCCTCGTCGGCCTCACCTTTCACGTCGACTCGCATCTGGGCCGCGCGGGGCAGTGGCGCAAGAAGGGCGAGCTCGAGCTGAACGCGCTGCGCCTC
>JAUXRI010000268.1 GCA_030681895.1 Myxococcales bacterium
GAGTACTCGGTGTCGGGCTTCCCCTTCCCCGCCTTCACGTACACCACGCCGCCGCTGAGGTTCTCCCGGAGGAACACCCGGCCGATGTTCGCGTACCCCTTCTTCACCTCGCCCGTCGTTGGGTCCGTCGTCTCCGTCACCTGCACGAGGTCGAACAGCACGCCCGGCTTCTTCGCCTTCGTCTCCGTCTTCGCGGTGGTGGTGTTGGTGTTGGCTGACATGGTGGACGTCTCTCTTTCGTTGGTGGTTGCGAGGACGGCTTGAGCGCCGCCCTCACCACGTCAGGGGCGGCGCGACCGGCGAGCTGAAGCGAGGCCGCCGGCTTGAAGCGCCACGCGGGCGTCAGCGCAGCGGCGCAGGCCGTGACGAGCGGCTGTTGGCTCGGCGCGGCCTGTCGCAGCCCGCCCAATGGCGCACGCCGGCGGCCGACGCGCTTCACCACCAACTCGAGGAGACGACACGTCTCGCGTGCCCAACCAACACCGCAGTCGGCTCGAAGCGTGACGCGTAGAGGGTGCGGTTTCCGAGTCGAGGCTTGGCAACACCCTCCGAGGGCCGAATGGAAGCGGACCAGGGTGACGGCCAGAACCGCAATGAGTCCGTGGAACGCGCACGCGTCACCCGCCCAGCGTGTCGACGACGGTCAACGCGGCGACGGACTTCGCGGCCGCTTCGAGGTGATGCATGCGCTGCGTGAGCCACGCGACGTCGAGGCGGTCGCTCCGAGTGACTTCCACGATGGCCTTGCGGTGACGGTTGAGGATTCGCCACTGTGCACGCCACAGGGCGAGTTGGGCGGCCTGCGTTGCTGCGACGCAGCGAGCGCATCGGTACATCTGAAACTCCCCACCTGGCCGCGCTCGGTCGAGCTGGTAGCACCGGGGACACGGCTTCGGCAGTTGGTGGGCGTCGTGGGCAGCTTCAAGCTCGGCGGTGAGTACGTTGCGGTTCATGGGCTGGTGGGGTGCGAGGCCGGCTGGAGCGCCGCCGTCACCACGAGAGTGGCGGCGCGTCCGGCGAGCTGCAGCGAGGCTGCCGGCTGAAAGCGCCACGCGGGCGTCAGCGCAGCGGCGCAGGCCGTGACGAGCAGCCGTTCGCTCGGCGCGGTCTGTCGCAGCCCGCCCAATGGCGCACGCCGGCGGCCGACGCGATTCACCACCCCATGCCCGTTCAGAGAACGGCCAATGCCGCCGAGCTGGTGCTGTCAGCACCCTCGGAACGCGCAGTGACACTCGCGAGGGCGAGGTAGCCCTTCGCGAGCGAGAGCCGTCGTGCGGCGGCGTGAGTGCGCCGCTGCAGCTCGAGCTTTTCGGCGAGCGGAGCGCGCCGTGCGAGGGCGGCGTCCCAGGCCTCGAGGCACAGTGCCAACGCCTTCCCTGCTGAGTCGACCGCACTGGCCCGACGATGAAGCTCTGACAGCTCCTGCATGTGGCGCCTTCCTTTCGTTGGACGCGACGTCGCGCATGCAAGTGGCGACGTCGCGGCGGTGGAGGTGCTGCGCTTCGCCTCAAGCACCCGACCCACATGGGCCGGGTGCCGGTGGCCGGTGGCTCAGGCCGCCTGTGGCGCGGGCGCCGCGGCGGGCGGCGCGTCGCGCTTGGGGAAGGGCTTCGAGCGGAAGAGCGAGTACTCGGTGTCGGGCTTGCCCTTCTCCGTCTTCACGTACACCGCGCCGCCGCTCAGGTTCTCCCGGAGGAACACCCGGCCGATGTTCTTGAAGCTCTTCTTCACTTCGCCCGTCGTGGCGTCCGTCGTCTCCGTCACCTCCACGAGGTCGAACAGCACGCCCGGCTTCTTCGCCTTCGTCTCCGTCTTCGCGGTGGTGGTGTTGGTGTTGGGGAACATGGTGGGCGTCTCTCTTTCGTTGGTGGTTGCGAGGACGGCTTGAGCGCCGCCCTCACCACGTAGGGGCGGCGCGACCGGCGAGCTGAAGCGAGGCCGCCGGCTTGAATGCGCCTCACGGGCGTCAGCGCAGCGGCGCAGGCCGTGACGAGCGGCTGTTGGCTCGGCGCGGCCTGTCGCAGCCCGTCCAATGGCGCACGCCGGCGGCCGACGCGCTTCACCACCAAACGAGAGGGAGTCGTCACCCTCCCCTGCGCACCTCACCTCACGCACGACGAACGAAGCGCAGGAGCAGTTCTTGGCCTTCAAGAACAGGACTGGAGTCCACGCGCACCGCGACAGAAGTGCCCGTCGCAAGGGACGCCACCGAGGCAGAGGCGATGGCATCGTGATTGCTGTTGAGGCAGGCATGGACCCAACGAGACGTCGCGCCCTCGCCGACGAGTACATGGAGGCAGAGCTGCAGCTGCAACTCGCCCAGCAGGGCGACGACCGCACGGCGCGGGTCGACGCGGGGTTGAGGCTCAGCCAGCTGGAAGCCATCGTCACCGCCCAGCTGCTGCACGACGCTCGAGACGACGGCCACGGGGCCGACATCGAGACGACGGAGCAGGACGCGCGGTGAATGGGAGGGGCCGCCCTCCCTGCCGATCGGCACCGTTCCGCGCCGCACCCCGACACAGGCGACGCGCGCTCGACACCCGAGCGGGACGCCAGGCCCGCGAAGACGTCGACGCGCAGAGCCAGCAGCATTTTCAGCCGCGCGAGGGGACCGAGCGCGGCGCCTCGAGGCAGCCGTCGCCAGAGGGCTGCCGAGACGATGACGAGCGGCAGGCCGAAGCGCCACCGGCCCGCCGACTGGTGCACGTCAGCAGCGAGGGACGCAAGCGCAGGGACAGTCCGGGCCGCAGTCGTGCGGCGCTGGCGCGTCTTCCGTCTCGATGGCCACGAGGTACGCAGCGGCCTGCGAGGCATCGTCGGCAGACACGCCGCGTTCCGCGCACCAGCCGCGGAACTCGGCGTCGAGGGCCTCGCGCGTCATGGTGGGCCCGTCCTCACCACAGAGCTCCGAGAATGCGGCGAACAACCCATCGAGGTTCGTCATGA
>JAUXRI010000270.1 GCA_030681895.1 Myxococcales bacterium
CGCGTTCTGCCCGAAGTGGTCGGTGAGACCGCCCATCACCGATTTCCATGACGGCGCGGGCAAGAGGTTCGGCGGGAAGGCGAGGTGACAACTGCCGCACTCGGTCTCGTAGGCCTTCCACTCAGGTGTCGTGCGCAGCGCTGCCGCCGCGACGTTCTGCTTCTTTCCGCGAGGACGTTCATCCTCGTCGTCATCATCATGCGCGCGCGCGACGAAAGCGCCGAGGAGCAGGGTGGAGGCGACGAGCAAAACGAGGGTCCGGTTCATGGTGGGCTCCAGTCAGAGGGATGAGAGGTAGGTGAGGAAGTCGCCGCGCTCGAGGGCGGTGCAGTTCCGGCCGAGCACCTGGGTGCAGTTGCGGTCGAACCACTTGGTGGCCTTCGCCGCGTCGGTGAAGCGGTCGGGGTTGGCGGACGGCGCGAGCGGGTCGATGCGTTTGCCGACGGGAGACTTTCCCGGCTGCCTCGCGTCGGCGGCGTGGCACGTGGCGCACGAGGTGGGGCCGTTCTTCGTCGGGTGCTCCGAGAAGTAGAGGGTGCGGCCGCGAGCGGCGTCGAAGCCGGTGAAGGCCGGTGACTCGGCGCGCGCTTCCCGCTCGTAGGTCGAGAGCAACGCCGGCGCGGCCGCGGCTTCGCTCACGGGGAGCACGCGCCAGAGCCCGAACACCGCCGCCGCCGCGAGGACGAGCGCCATCAGGAAGCCGGCCGTCAGCCGCAACGCGCCTGGCGACGCGGGCTCGACGTGCCCGTCATCGGCGCGCTTGAAGCCCGTCACCATGCCGCCGATGAGGTTCTGCCGCTCGAGCACCGACGAGAGAATCACGCCGAGCACGTGCAGCACGATGAGGACGGGCAGGGCGCCGGCCGCACCTTCGTGCACCTCCTTCACGGCATGGAGCGTCGACTTCGACATCGCCAGCGGGCCGCTCCAGTCGGGCCCGAGGCCCATCGTGATGCCGGTGAGCGTGACGACGCCGAGCAGCACCAGCAGCGTCACCACCATCACCGCGCCGACGGGGTTGTGGCCGAGGTGGTGGTCCGGCTTTCCGCGCACCATCGCGCGCATGGCGGTGAGCACCGTCTTCGGGCCCTTCACGAAGTCACTGAAGCGGGCGTGGGTCGAGCCGACGAAGCCCCAGACGACGCGGAAGAGCACGATGCCCAGCAGGCCGAGGCCGAGCTTCATGTGCAGCGGGAGCGTGTCGTCCTCTTCGGCGGTGAGGAACGCGCCCAGCACCAGCACGCCCATCGCGAGGTGGGTGAGTCGAACTGCGGGGTCCCAGACTTTGACGGGCTTCATGGTGTGCTCCTCGTGCCGGGAAAGAAGTTGCAGGCACGAGGAGGACCCTATGGAGGTGCAGATGAACGGGAGATGAACGTCCGGGCGGCTGCGCGTTGATGTTGATCAGGTCGCCTCAGCGCGCGGCGCGGCGCACCGACTCCACCGCGCCCGAGAGCAGCTGCGCGACGCCTCGCCTCGGCACGTGAACGACGCGCGCTTTCGCAGCGGGCGCATCGGCGTACTGCTTCGACACCTTGTGATGCAGCTCGGTGGCGCCCCACAGCAGCACGCGGTCGGCCCACTCGAGGTCGGCCTTCGCGCGGTCGATGGGGCGATGGCGCGTGCCGTCGACGAGGCGGAGTTCGACTTTGCCGGCGAGCAGCCGCTCCAGTTCTTCTCGCGTCGCCGGCGTTCCGCCCACCACCACCAACTTGCGAATGCCCGCCTCGGTGAGCGCCTGCGCCGCGCGTGAATTCTCACTGCCACCGCACCGCTGACAGGTCTGCTTCGTCTCGGTCGCGAGGGGCTCTCTGCCGCTCGTCTTCGCCCACGCGATGCACTCGGCGGCGTGACAGTGCAGCGCGAAGCGCGTCGTCAGAACCTCGACGCCCCGGCCGACCTTCTCGACCGAGAGCCGCGTCTTGCCAGCACGCGTGAGCCCCGCGCCCTCGAGGACCGACCGCGCGAGGGACCGTGCCGCAGCCCCGAAGCCCTGTCCCGTCAGCCACTCGTCGATGTCGACATCAGCGCTCACGAGGTGTTTGTAGTGCAGCGGATGAATGTCCGTCAAAGCGGACGACCGGCTCCAGCGAGAACCCGACCCCCGCGCCGATCCTCACCGCTCGCGGCCCCGCACCGTGAAGGCCAATCGGCACATCGAGGAGGAGCTCACCGCGAGAGCTCACACTCCTCGGCGGGCTCACGACGACGACGCTCGCGCTGAACATTCCCCGCGCCCACCGCGCTTCGAGAACTCCTCTGATGAACGCGTCGCAGTGCCAACGCTCCACGTCCTGCGCTACACGCCTCTCCGTGCTGCGGACCGCCCTCGTCCTCATTCTCCTCGCCACCACTGCGTTCGCGCAGACGCTGACGAAGGCGCCGACGCTGCTGAAGTCGGTCGAGCCCACCTTCCCGACTGATCAACTCGACGCGGGCACCGGCGCCAGCGTGGTGATGGACATCGACATCGCCGCCGATGGCACCGTCGCCGCCGTGAAGGTCGTGCAGAGCGCAGGCCCTTCGTTCGATGACGCCGCCGTCGCCGCCGCGCGCCAGCTCGTCTTCACGCCCGCAGAGGTCGACGGTCAGCCCGCTCCCGTGCGCATTCAGTTCACCTCGAACTTCACGGTGCAGCAGCAGGTCGTCGAAGCGCCAGTCGTGCAGGACGCCGGAGTGCCGGTGGTGAACTTCGTCGGCCGCCTCAAGACCGCCGGCACGCGTGAGCCCGTCTCGTTCGCCACCGTGCGCGTCGGAGAACGTGACACCACCTCCGACGAGGCGGGCCGCTTCGAGCTCACCGATGTCCCCGCAGGCAAGGCGATGGTCTCCATCACCGCCGCCGGCTTCGAGTCCTTCATCGAGACCGAAGAGGTGAAGCCCGGCGAGCGCACCGAGGTGACGTACGTGATGCGCCGCACCGGCGTGAACGAGACGGTGGTGCGCGGCATCAAGGACCGGCGCGAAGTGACACAGGTGCGCCTCACGCAGTCCGAGTTCCGCATGGTGGCGGGCTCGAACAACGACGCGTTCAAGGTGGTGCAGAACCTGCCGGGCGTGGCGCGCTCTCCATTCGGCGGCGGGCTGCTCGTGGTGCGCGGCTCGAAGGCGTGGGACTCGCGCATCTACGTCGACGAAATCCAGATTCCGCAGCTGTTCCACTTCGCGGGCGTCGTCGCGACGTTCAACTCGGCCAACATCGAGGCCATCGCGTTTCAGCCCGGCAACTTCGGCGTCGACTACGGCCGCAGCATCGGTGGCCTCATCACCGCCGACGCGAAGACGCCGTCGAAGACAGGCGTGCACGGCTTCGTCGACGTCAACCTCTTCGACGTCTCGGCGATGGTCGAAGCGCCGCTCTCCGACACCTGGAGCGTCTCGGGCTCGGCGCGCTGCGGCCTCGCGCAGTACGTCCTCCCCGCGGCCATCAAGACGTTCGCGCCCACCGCGCAGGTCGGCTTCGGCCTCGCGCCCGAGTACTGGGACTACCAGCTGCGCGCCGAGCGCAAGTCGCCCAACTCGAAGAACCGGCTCTTCATCACCGCCTTCGGCTCGTCCGACCGCTGGGCCTTCCTCTCGCCCAACCCGCTGCTCGACCCGGACGTCGAGGGCAACCAGCTCTCGGCCGGCACCTCGAACGTCTACAACCGCCTCGTTCTCGGCATCGACCAGAAGCTGACGCCGCGCCTCACCTTCATCTCGCGCAACGCCATCGGCTTCGACGTCACGACGCAGTCGAGCACCGTGCAGGAGATCTTCTTCCGCAACACGCAGGTGCCGATTCAGCTGCGCGAGCGCTTCAAGCTCGACGTGCCCGAGGCGAAGCTGGTGCTCAACGCGGGCCTCGACGCGCTCGTCACGCCCACGTCCTTCGACGCGCAGCGGCCGCCGCTCTTCCGGCCGAACCAGCTGCCCGACCCGTACGTCACCCGCCGCCTCGTCGCCGAGACCGAGCGCAGCGTGTACGTGGAGCCTGGGCTCTTCATCGACGCGACGTGGACGCCGGTGGAGTCGCTCCAGGTGCGCGGCGGGTTGCGCCTCGATGGCGAGCTCGCGGTGATGAAGAAGGTGTGGGTCAACCCGCGGCTCTCGGCGCGCTTCACTCCAATGGAGATGCTGACGCTGAAGGCCGGCGCGGCGATGTACCAGCAGCCGCCCGACTACCGCGTGGGCCAGCTCTCTCCCGTCTTCGGGAATCCTGGTCTGCAACCAGAAGGCGCGTGGCACTTCATGGGCGGCGCCGAGCTGCGCCTCTTCAAGGCCGTCGAGCTCGACGTGCAGGGCTACTACAAGGCGCTCTTCAACCAGGCGCGGCTGGCGCTCGCCGACGGCTCGGGCAGCGACATCTCGATTCCCGGAGCAGACACCCGCTACACGAGCGAGGGCTACGGGCGCGCGTACGGCGGCGAGGTATTGCTGCGCGTGCGGCCGACGAAGTACTTCCTGGGCTGGGTCTCGTATTCGTTGAGCCGCTTCGAGCGCGACTCGTACGGCGGCATCTCGTTCGCGCCGGGCCCGCTCGACCAACCGCACAACCTCATCGTGGTGGGCAGCGTGCAGCTGCCGTGGAACCTGAACGTCGGAGCCCGCTTCCGCTACGCCTCGGGCCCGCTGGTGACGCCCATCGCCACCTCGCTGTTCGACGCGCAGGCCAACCTCTACGTGCCGATTCCCGCGCTGCCCTGGAGCCGCCGCCTGCCCGACTTCGTGCAGCTCGACGTGCGCGTCGACAAGAAGTTCGTCTTCGAGAACTGGAGCCTGGTCGCGTACGTCGACGTGCAGAACGCCACCAACCAGCAGAACCCCGAGGCGCTGTTCTACAACTTCGATTATTCGCGCAGCGCCTTCGTGTACTCGATTCCGATTCTTCCGACGGTGGGCGTGCGCGGCGAGTGGTGAGGCCGCGCCCGGAAGTCACCGTCGCCGTGCTGGAGCCCGCGCGCGCTTCTTCTTCGCCGCACGTGGAGCGCCCTTCGTCGTCGAGGGCTTCCCCACCGCGGCCCGGCTCTCGGTAATCCACCGGGCGAGCACGTCGGGCGCTGGCGGCGCAGCGACCGAGAGCTTGACCCAGCCGCCTGCGCCGACCGTGCAACGCCCGGGGGCCCTGGCTGCGAACGCGCTCGCTTCGCCGAGCGACGCACCCAGCTTCAGGCGAGCGTCTTTCGCGTTGAGGAACAGGAACGCCTTCGAGTTCGCCTTGAAGGTGCGGCTCTCGAGCGCCGTCCCCTTGCAGGCGATACCCTCCTCGACGTCAGGCAGTTGCTTCGCGAGGCGGATGAAGGTCTTCATCTGTTCGACCTTATACCGCTGCTCCGCTCGGTCGTTTTCGGGTCGACCTCAGCCGCGGCTCACCACTCCGACCAGTTGCCCGGTGCCTGGTTCCACACCGTCGCGTCGGGCGCACCCGAGAACGCACCCTCGAGCGTCTTCATCTCGTTCGGGTCGGCGTAGTGCTCGCCCATGCCCTTCGCGTCGCTCCAGAGGTCGACGCCCAGCAGTTCCATCGGTGACGAATCGCCCGGCGGGTTCAACTTGATGAAGAGCTCGTGCGAGAGCAGGCCGCGCGCGCGGGCTGTGCGCTGTGCCTTGAGGTCGGCCGCCTTGAAGATGGCGAGCGACTTTTCGGGGTTGGCGATGGGCCCGCGGATCATTCCGACGAAGCGCTCCGTCTTGTGGGCCGCGGCGGGCAGGTTGTACGTGAAGGCGCCTCGCGCCGGCATCCACACCGTGGCGTCTCGCGAGGTGAAGAGCTTCGTGCCCTGCATCTGCACGGTCTCGTTCGCGAAGAAGTCCATCAGGCCTTTCGGGTCCTGCCACCAGTCGAGGAACAGCACTTCACCGTTCTTCGCGCTCGACTGCGGCATCACCACGGGGGCGTAGACCTTGTGACTCAAGTCGCCGAGGGCGCGCGCGGCGGCGATGCCAGCCTCGGAGCCGGCGGTGTCGTTGTGAATGACTCGACAGGACTCGAGCGAGCTCGCCAGGTACTTGCCGCGGACGGTGAGGAAGACGGGGGTTGCGTCGGTGCTCATGCGTGAATCTCCAGGGAGTGGGTTTGGGGTTGCGCGCGTCAGACCGACGGCCTGCGGAAAACTCATCGGTCACGACGTGAAGCCGATGTCGGTCAAGGTGGCAGGCGCGCTCCCTTGTGGCCGCACTGTCGCCTGTCACACTCCCGCCTCCTCGAACGGCGGAGTTCCTCATGCGACACCTGTGGGCGATCGGGCTCGTGTTCGTGCTCGGCTGCGAGGGCATCATCAGTCGCGTCGGCTCCGACTTCATCGACGGCGCGGGCGGCGGCGATGGCGCGGGTGGCGGCGATGGCGCGGGCGGAGGGACTGACGTCGGTCCCCCTCCCGACCTCTCGTGCGACCCGTCGAACTACGTCGGCGTTCGGCTCGAGGCCATCGTCGAGGCGTACACCACCGACGTTCACCCGCTCGTCGTGGGCGCGGAGCAGGGCTGCATCGCGTGTCACGCCGCGAACTCGAACCGCTTGTTCATCGTCTCGGCCGACGGCACCGACACGTTTCACCGGTTGCGCGGCGGCGACTATTTCAAGGACCAGCCGGGCAGCTTCGTCTCTCGCTTGATGAACGGCGACGAGCGCACGCGCATGCCGCTGGGAAAGCCCGCGTGGTCGAAGACCCAGATTGAAGCGGTCGCGCGCGTGGGCTGCATGATCCGCGGGCTCGAGATGGCTGGAGGCCTCGCCGCCGACGAGCAGTTCCCGCCCGAGCTGATGTCTCCGTGGACCGGTGCGGCGAACACCGACTACGACAACACCTTCATCAACTTCCTTCAGCTGCGCTCGAAGGTGTCGGCCGTCTTCAACGACGACTGGCGACGGGCCGCGGCGCTCCCCGATGGTGGCGTGGGCGCGATGGAGGATCGCTTCGACAAGAACATCGGCCTCTTCGGTGGCGTGAACTTCCGCTCGCACTTCGTCGAGGCCCGCGCCGCGACGCCGGAGTTCCTGCTCGGCCTCGACCAGCTCGGCCCTGACGTGTGTGGCCGCGCCGCGACGGCGAAGACGGGCCCGTTCGTTGGCGCTGACCCGGCCCTGCCGGTCATCGACGTGCCCGCCGAGACCACCACCACCTTCGAAGCCGAGACCGTCACCATCACCAACCGCGCGAACGTCGGGAACCCCACGACGAACCCCGTTGGCTTCTCCTGCTACACGAACTGCGAGCTCACCGCCGACTTCACCGCGCTCGCGCCTGGCGACTACCGCGTCACCGTGCGGGCGAAGGCCGACAACGACGACGGCGGCAACGGCCCGAAGATTGGGGTGCAGCTCGGCGCGGTGTCTGCCGCGATGCCGCTGACCTTCACGGACCAGGCCCAGTACGTCGAGCAGTCGGTGACGATTCGCATCACGGCGGCGGGTCGGCAGCCCATCACCGTCAGCTACATCAACGACTACAACAACCCTGCCATCGCGGGCGGCGACCGCAACGTGGCCCTCGACCGCTTCACCATCACCGGGCCGCTCGGCATGGGCACGGGAACGACGCGGTCGGTCGCGGCGAAGGCCACCATCAACACGCTGGTGCAGCGCCTGCTCTTCCGCCCTGCCACCACGGCGGAGCAGGACTCGCTCTACACGCTCCTGAAGGACCTCACGCTGCTGGGCGGGACGCAGACCGACGCCTGGAGCGGCGTGTGTGACGCGCTCATGCGCCACCCCGACTTCCTTTTCCTCGTGCCGCCGTCGTCGGCCGACGTCACCGGCGCGGCGAAGCAACGCCTGCTGGCGGTGGGCCTCGCGCAGCATCTGCTGGGACGGCCTCCGACGCCCGCGGAGTTCACCACGCTCAGCGCGCAGGGCTACCCGGCACTCGTCGACGCGCTCCTCTCGAGCCCCGACTTCGAGCGCTACTACTTCACCCGCGTGCAGCTGCGCATCGAGAGCCAGGGCACGCCAGAGAGCGACGAGCCCGCGCGGCTGTGGACGCACGTCGTCGTCAATCGGCTGCCGTTCGCCCGCATCCTCGACGCCGAGTTCACCATCGACCCGTCAGGCGCTCGGCAGACGCGGCCGGCGGAGCACGGCAAGACGGGCGTGCTGACGATGAAGGGCTACCTCTCCAGCAAGCCCGGGCTGCCGCACTACAACTACCCGGCGCGCGTGCTGAGCGGCTTCATGGGCACGGTGTTCGAGGTGCCTCCCGAGGTGTTCGACCAACGCGGCACCGCGACCGCGACCTCCACCGTCGACCCGGCGAGCGTCTGTTACACCTGCCACCAGCTGCTCACGCCGCTCGCGCACCAGCGCCTCAGGTGGGCCGACAACGGCGACTTCCGCACCGTCGACGAGCAGGGCGAGGCCATCGACGACTCCGACCGCGGGCTGGTGCCGACGTACGGGTACAAAGGAAACGGCCTCGAGGCGTTCTCGACGAAGGCCGTGAAGAAGGAGTCGTTCGTCCGCCGCATGCTCGCGATGCAGTTCCGGCTCTTGATGGGCCGCGAGCTGCGGTACCGCGAAGACGAACGAGAGCTGTATCGGCAGCTGTGGGACGTGTCGACGACGAGCCAGGGCGACCTGAAGGCGGTGCTCAAGCACATCGCCACGTCGACCACCTTCACCCGGGGTGCACCATGAAGCGCAGAACGTTGCTCGGCGCCGCAGCCGGAACCGCCATCGGCGTGCTCGACTGGCTCTCGTTCTTCCGTCGCGTCGGTGTGCCTGGCACCTCGAAGTCGCTCGGCCTCGCCGAAGCCGCCGCGCAGGGCATGGGCGAGCCGCGCTTCCTCATCTACTGGTTCCAGGAAGGCGGCTGGGACAGCTATTCGATGTTCTCGCCCGTCGACACGCCGAACCACGCGCTGCTCACGATTCCAGCCGGCACGCTGGCGCCGTCACCGACCTGGTCGAATCAAATCTACCGGCCGCGCGGCTACGGGCCTGCGCTGGGGAGCGCGCTCGCCCCGAGAACGCACGCAGCGACCGGCATCACCTACGGCTACCTCGCTGACGACGGCGCCGAGCTGTTGCCCGACATGGCCGTCGTGTCGTCGCACCTGGGCAACACGTTCCACTCCGGTGGCCGGTGGGACTACCACTACGGCAAGTACGCCTCGTACACGCCGCTGACGGCGCAGCGCCGGCCCACCGAGCGCACCGTGATGCAGGCCTTCTGCGAAGCGTACGGCTCGGGCTTCCCGCTCAGTCACGTCAGCTGGCACCGCTGGCTCTCGGATGGCGAGCTCGAAGAGGCCAACTATCCGGAAGGCACCGGGTACTACGAGAAGCTCGGGCCCGCGTTCGCGCACACCATCTACGGCCGCACGCCGACCGAGATGCGCAACCGGCTCGCGCTCCTGGGCAACGTGACATCGGCCGCTCGCAACGCCCGCGTGCGCGCGTACACCGAAGACCTGCACACCAACTTCCTGCGGGACAAGACCGGCGAGTCGGCGCGCGCGTTCGACTCTGCGGTGCGCATCTACAAGCAGCTCAACGGAAGCTCCGGTGTGGTGGTGAACCCCGCCGCGATGTTCACCGACATGGCGCTGCGCACCGAGTTCGGCGTCACCGCCGCGAACGAGGCGACCAACTCGACGTCGGTGAACGGCAACCCCGCTCGCTCGAAGGACTCTCCGAGCGTGAACGCTCAGGCGCTGATGACGTACGAGCTGATGACGAAGGGCCTGTCGGTCGGCTTCTGGATCGAGAACCGGCAGATCCGCGGCTACGACACGCATCAAGACCGCCGCGGCATCATGACCTCGCGCGGGCAGAGTGATCAGAAGACGAGGCTCCGCGATGATCTGTGGACGCCGCTGAAGGCGCTGGTGGCGAAGCTGAAGGCCACTCCGTACGGCACGAGCGGCAAGTCGTATTGGGACCTGACGACCATCGTGCTCGCCAGCGAGATGGGCCGCACGATTCAGGGCGACGTGGCGCCGATTCTCGCCTCGAGCGACCCCGACGCGACGAAGTACACGAAGATCATGGAGCAGGACTGCTGCCAGCACTGGCGCGTCAACTCGGTCGCGTTCCTTGGCGGCAACGTGCAGGGCGGCAAACAGTACGGCCGCGTCGGCACCTCGTCCCTCGAGGGCATTCCGATTCGCCTCACCGATGGCTCGCTCGACCCGGCCTACAACCCGGTCACTGGCGTGCTCAACGGCACGAAGGACCCCAACAGCGTCATCACCAACGCGGGCAACGTGTACGCCACCGCGCTGCAGCTCTCGGGCATCAACCCCACGGGCAAGGGGCTCAACACCGCGCCGCCCATGCCGTTCATCAAGAAGCCCTGAACTGAAACAAGTCCCCGGGCGCGTGCGGGGGGGTTACATCTCCCACATGACCCGCGCCGCGTGGATCCGGTTGGTGCTGTTCCTGGTAGCGCTCGGGGTCACCGGCTTCCTCTGGTCGCGCGCGCTCAAGAGCAAGACCGAGTCGAAGACGGTGTCGTACAGCGAGCTGCTCATCGCCATCGACAAGGACACCGTGTCGGAGGTGCTCGTCGAGAGCGAGCGGCTGGTCGCGAAGCTCAAGGCGCCGACGGCGGAGGGGAACGCGCAGTCGCTCGTCGCCTCGAGGCTGCCCAACGTCGACGAGCGCGAGCTGGTGACGAGGCTGTTGGCGAAGGGCATCTCGCTCTCGGGGCACATCGAGCAGAACAGCCTGTGGCCTGCGGTGCTGTCCTCCATCTTCCCGCTGGTGATGCTGTTCTTCCTGTTCCGCGCCATGGGCGGAATGATGGGCGGCGGGCAGGGCGCAAGGCCCATGAGCTTCGGGAAGAGCCAGGCGAAGATCTTCGACCGCTCCGCCGACAACCCCACCACCTTCGAAGACGTCGCCGGCGTCGAGGAGTCGAAGAACGAGCTCATCGAGGTGGTGAACTATTTGAAGGATCCCGAGAAGTACCGGGCGGTGGGCGCGCGCGTGCCGAAGGGCGTGTTGCTGGTCGGTCCACCCGGCACCGGGAAGACGTTGCTGGCCCGCGCGGTGGCCGGCGAGTCGAAGGTGCCGTTCTTCTCGATGTCGGGCTCGGAGTTCGTCGAGATGTTCGTCGGGGTTGGTGCGAGCCGGGTGCGCGACCTGTTCACGCAGGCGAAGGAGCGCGCGCCCTGCATCGTCTTCATCGACGAGCTCGACGCGGTGGGGAAGACGCGCGCGGGTGGCGGGGTGTTCGCGGCCAACGAGGAGCGGGAACAGACGCTGAATCAGCTGCTCGTCGAGATGGACGGCTTCGACGCGAGCGTCGGCATCGTCATCATGGCCGCGACGAATCGGCCCGAGGTGCTCGACAAGGCGCTCCTTCGTGCGGGGCGCTTCGACCGGCAGGTGCTCGTCGACCGGCCCGATGTTCGTGGGCGCGAGGCGATTCTTCGCGTGCACGCGAAGCGGCTCACCATGAGCGGGGTCGACCTGAAGCAGGTCGCCCAACGCACGCCCGGCATGGTGGGGGCCGACCTCGCCAACGTGGTGAACGAGGCCGCACTCGCGTGTGCCCGCCGCGATGGCAAGACGGTCGAGCAGAGGGACTTCGAAGAGGCCGTCGACCGCATTCAGCTGGGGCTTCGCAAAGACGGCCGCGTGATGAACGAGCAGGAGCGCCGCCGCGTCGCGTGGCACGAGTCGGGACATGCGCTGGTGGCGCTGTCGGTGAAACACGCCGACCCCGTGCATCGGGTGACCATCATTCCGAGGAGCATCGGCGCGCTCGGCGCCACGCTGCAGCTGCCGACGGAAGATCGGTATCTGATGACCGAGGAGGAGCTGAAGGACGCGCTCGTCGTGTTGCTGGGTGGAAGAACGGCGGAGGAGATCGTCTTCACCGATGTCTCCACCGGCGCGTCGAATGATCTCGAGCGCGCGAGCGAGCTGGCCAGGCAGATGGTGTGCCGGTTCGGGATGTCGGCGCTCGGCGCGCAGACGTTCGGAAGGCCGGGTGGCTCGCAGTACCTCGGCGGCGCGGTGTCGTTCGAGGAGCGGAACTTCAGCGAGGCGACGGCGCAGGCCATCGATGAGCAGGTGCATCGGTTGATTGAAGATGCCCATCAGACCGCGAAGACGGTGCTGAATCAGCGGCGCGCGGTGCTGGATGTGATTGCGAATGCGCTGTTGGAGAAGGAGACGCTCGAGCGCGGGGCCCTCGAGGCGCTCGTGCGCGGGAGCTGAGCGCTTGGCTGTCGTGTCGGCTGTGTCGTCGAGGCCCGCGCCACGCAGACGCTCGCCGCCGTTGCCGGAATGAGCGCGCGTGGCATCGAGATGGACGCACGCTGCGCAGGGAGCGGCACCTCCGATGGTCGCTCGAGGCAGACGGCCCGAGTGAGCGAGGAATCCAGACAGCGCAGGCCTCGGAACTCGGCCGGGCCCGCGACACCACGTCCGCGCTGCTCCTGGCGCCGATTCAACAGCGGCCGCTCCGCCTGGGCTGATGCTCCCATCCATTGGCCGCTCGAAGCGGACGGCCCGAGTGAGCGAGGAATCCAGGCAGCGCAGGGCTCGAACTCGGCCAGGGCCCAGCGACACCACGACCGCGCTTCTCCGAGGCCGATTCAACAGCGGCCGCTCCGTCTGAGGTCCTTCTCCCGGCGCTCGGGAGCTCACGCTCGGTGCCTCCTGCTCATCGCTTCGTTGGTGGTGAGCTGGTCAGGCGCCGGGCAGGCAGTCGCCGACTGATTCGCTCGCAGCCCGAGCTCGCTCGTCACGGGAACTTCGGATCTGTCACACCGCACATCCTGATCGGGTTCGCGCGCCGCACCGATGCGGACAGCTGAGCGCGGCGGAGACGACGTTCCGAACACGTCTCGTCCGCGACTCCAGTGAGGTCGCGGTTGACACAAAATCACGTCAACCGCGATGCGCCCCGAGTCCCGGAGGAGACGTGTTCCAGGAGTCGCGCGCCTCGCGCTCTTCTCCCAGGTCATCGCTGGCGTCGGCACTCGATCAGCTCGAGAGCCTCGCGCGTTCGGAACTTCGGTGAAGGCTCGCGCGGGTGTCGGTCAGGCCCTTAATCTCGCAGGTGGGGCGGCTCGTTCTGTGATTTCGCCTCCCTGCCACGCGGGTACGGCGCGAATGCAGTTCGCGTGTCGCGCGTGTCAGCCCTCGGCCCCGCTCTCTCAGGCCAGCGGTGTGGTGACGCACGCCATCGACGTGGTTGGACGGTCATCCCGCGCGAGCACCCTCATGCGCTCGTCGAAGACAGGAGCATCAGCGCCCCTTGCGGCGGCCGGACGAACGCGGCTTCTCCACGGCCGGCACTCGTTTCCACTGCTCAGCGGTGACACCGAACTCTCGCCGTGCATGGCGCTTTGCGAACGAGAGGCTCGTCGCGTGGCTCCCGTTATCGAACAGCACCGAGTCCTCGATGGACGACGGGTAGCGGTACCGAAGGAGGAACAGCTTGTCTGGCGCGTACCGCACGATCTGCAATTCGAGCGGTGGTGGTCGCGCGCGGCCCAGCCCATCGGTTCCCGTCTTTCCCGTTGCCTTGTTCCGGCTCAGCAGACGGGCTCGCGCAAGGACCTGGGGCGTCACCTGCCGGTACTCATCAACGAGCTCGAAGAAGAGGTCGAGACGACGTTGCCCCTCTCGGACCGCTCGGTGAATCGCGTCGGCCCAGCCCAGAGACGTCGACCAACCGCGGCGAAGCCGAACCCAGGAGAGAAAGGTGCGATCGAATCGGGGCGTCGGTTCTTCGATGCGATGAATGGAGATGGCGGCTTCGTAGCCCCAGATCATCGACTCGAGGCTGGCGAGCGAGTTGCCGTCTCTCAGGTACATCCCGGGCCGCTGCCGGACCTCGTCGAGCCAGTCAAAGATGTTCGAGGCGATACTCACGTGCCACGTCGGGACTGTCACGAACGCCAGTCTCCGCTGCCCAGCACTCTTTCGCTACAGCTCGCAGGTCACGCCCACCGGCACGGCACCGGCTCCGATGAGAATGTCGCTGCCGTCTCCGCAATCCACCGCATCGGAGCCGCCGTTCGTCTCGACGAAGTCATCACCACCTGCGCTCGAGAACGTGTCGAGCTGCGTGCTGCCCCAGAGATGATTGTTGAGCCCGTTGCCCAACACCGTGCACGCCGACGCCGTCGGACATGCGAGGTCTTCCACATCGAGCCCGATGCGTTTGCCCTGCGTCGATGACGCCACTTCATCCATGCGAACGTCGAGGCTCGCGCCGAACGCGGTGAAGTCGACCCGGTCGACGCCCGCGCCGCCGGTGAACACGTCTGCACCCGCGCCGATGCCAGCCGACGCTCCCACGATGAACGTGTCATCGCCCGCGCCGCCGTTGAGCGAGTCGGAGCCACCACCTCCAGTGATCCGGTTGTCGAGCGCATTGCCGGTGACGGTGCACACGACCGCTGCGGTGGGACAGATGAGGTGCTCCACGTCGTTGCGAATCGTGTCGCTCTCGGTGGCCGCCGCGTTGCCATCGTTCGCGGCGTTCAAGTCCATCGTCACGGTCACCGCTTCGAGCCGCGCGCCGTAGTCCACCGTGTCCGCACCTGCTTCGCCGTACACCGTGTCCGCGCCTGCGCCCGTCGAGGCCAACAGCCCCATGCGGAATACGTCGTCGCCTGCGCCTCCGTAGAACGTCTGCGCGCCAGTCCACCCGGTGAACGCGTCTGCGCCCGAGCCGCCGATGACGACCTCGACGTCCGCGCCGACGTCATCGCTCTCTCCCGCCGCGCCATCGTTTGCGCCCGCGCCCAACGTCACCGTCACTGGCGTGGAGCGCGAAGCCCACGTCACGGTGTCGACGTCGGCGCCGCCTGAGTACGTATCCGCATCGAGCTCCGACGCGCCGCCGGACATCGTGTCGTTGCCACTGTCTCCAAACAGCGCATCGTCTCCGTCACCGCCGGTGAGCGTGTCTTTCCCGGGCCCGCCGTACACCGTGAGGCCGAGCGCGCTCCCACATGCACCGCCGAGGTTTCCACCACCCGCGGCCGAGAACACGTCGTCGCCATCGCCGAGCGTGACGACGACTGAGCTTACGTTCACCAGAGTCAGGTCGCGCAGCCCGTCACCCGTCGTGTCCCACCCCAGCGCGCCAGCACGCATCGTGTCCCTCAGCGGGCTGCCACGGAGCTGCAAGACATCCGTGCCTCCACCGCCGAGGTCGAGGCTCACCGCCGCCGCCGTCGCGGAGCCCTTCAGGAATGTTCCATTCGTGAAGTCGAGCAGGAGCGTCTCGCTCCCCGACACGTCTCCACTCACCGTCGCGCGCAGCGCCGTCGTGCTCTTCGCGAAGGTGCCGCCGCCGTCACACGTCTCGCCGTTGATCAACAAGGCGGAGTCCGAGACCCGCCGCTCCACGTGCGCGAACTCGCTCGCCGCGAGGACGATGGTCATCGCTCCCGACGCCGGCGTGAAGACACACGGCGTCAGGAGCGGCGCGAGCCCCTGCCGAGACGCCTGATTGGGCGACTCCACGTGGACGACACCATCTCCGCACCCGCAGAGAAACCCCAGGACGCTGGCGCGAACAAAAGACGGCATGGGACCTCCCCACACCGTCTTCGACACGCTCACCGTCTCTCTTCAGGCCAGCTTCGCGACGATGCCCTCGGACACTTCCCAGAGCTTCTTCGCCACGGCCGCGTCCTCCGCGTCACTCCGGGGCTTCGCCACGTTCACGTCGGCCCAGTACTTCCCCGTGACGCCAGCGGCCTTCGGGCTCGCCGCCACGTACACCTCGGTCGCCGTCCCTTGCGGCACCGACTTCTGGAACAACGAGCCGAAGACGCCGAACACCGTGTTCGCCACCGGGTTCATGTGCCGAGAGAGGTTGGTGCGAATGACGCCGGGGTGCACCGCGTTCGCCGTCTTCTTCGTGCCCTCGAAGCGGCGCGCGAGCTCCTTCGCGAAGAGCAGGTTCGCCATCTTCGACTGGCCGTACATCTTCCACGCGCCGTAGTCCTTGTCGCCCGAGAGGTTGTCGAACTCGATGCCGCCCTTCGGCGCCATGCTGTGCGCGCTGCTGGTGAGCATCACCACGCGGCCCTCCTCGGTGAGCTGCTCCAGCAAGCCCGTCACGAGCATGAAGTGGCCGATGTGGTTGGTGAAGAACTGCAGCTCGTAGCCGAACGCCTTCTCGAGCTTCGGCAGCGCCATGATGCCCGCGTTGGCGATGATGGCGTCGAGCTTCAGGCCCTGACGTTTCACCTCGGCCACGCACGCGCGCACGCTCGCCGGATCTGCCAGCTCACACGCCATCGGAATGGTGGAGCCCGTCACGCTCGCGCAGGCCTCCTTCGCCTTCTCCATGGAGCGCGCCGTGCCGACGACCCGCGCGCCGCGCAGCGCCAACACCCGCATCGCCTCGAGCCCCAGGCCCGAGTTGCAGCCCGTCACCAGCATCGTCTTGCCGGCCAGTGAGACGCCGTCGGTGGCCTGCTCGGCGGTCGTGCCGTAGCCGAGGCCGTTGACGCCCTTCGAGGTGAACAGTTCGTACAGAGACATGGCGCTCCAGTGCTGAAAGTGAGGCGGTCGAGTAGCCGCCTCGCTGCACCGGCGCTCGTTCGCGTGACACCAGGTTGTCAGCGCCCCTCGTGCGTTTTGTGTCACCCCGTCACGGTGGCAGCGCGTGGCGCACCCGAAGGCCCCGTCTTCTCGGTGGGTTGGAAGGCGGCACGTGACTTGCGAATGCCTCCTCCCGCAACAAGCGGATCAGCACAGACCAACCACTGAAGGAGGTGCACGGAACGACCTGCGGCAGCCACTCCAGCCGCGCCCACCGAAGCCACGTGTCCCACGACCGGCCAGTCGCCCTTGATGCAGGTGAGCCCGCTCCCGGCCCACCATCGTCGTCAGGGGCAGGCGCGAGGCAACGGTGCACCACGACGCGTCGACGACCCGCGAGCCCGCTTCACGTCTGGGCGCTCGCCCACCCGAGTCGACGCGTCGTGTCTCGTTTTTTGAAGGCCGCTCAGGCGGCGCCGAGCCTGATCACAACCACGGCGGCCGCGGCTGCTCCGGAGTCGGTCTCCACGGCTCAGGCTGTGGCAACGGCCGGCCGAGCGCGCGCCCCATCTCGTCACGACGCTGTTTGAGCTCTCTGCGCAGCGGCGCGACGAAGGCGCCGCTGATGGTCTGCGAGTGCCCCTGCGCCGCGCGACGCGAGTGCCACTTCGACAACGCGAGCCGTGACGCCGCCTCGACGAAGCGCCGCGCCGGAGCCCCGCCCCAGGTGAACGTCGCCTTCCACCACGAGGTGACGCTGGTGACGAGCTTCAGCTCCGCCAGCGTGAGGTGCCCCGTCAGCACTTCGTCTTTGAGGTGCTCGGCGATGATGCGGCCCTTGCGGCGCACCAACACGATGACCATCACGCCAAAACCGATGACGAAGAACAACCACAGCGGCAGCATCACCAGCACCAACATGCCCGACAGCGTGGCCGCGGTGTTCCACATGGAGTGCAGGAAGACGGCGAACACGTAGCCGCCCAACGGCGCGAGCCAGCGCACCCAGCCCTTCGTCGTCTCTCGCGCAATGCCCAGCCCCAGGCCCGTCATCGCGGTGAAGAGCGGGTGAATCCACGGGGTCATCAGGCCTCGCATGACGAACGTACCGAAGAGGGCGCTCGTCTCTTTCGCCGTGCCCATGTCCTGCATCGCCGCGCGTGAGTAGTAGATGATGTTCTCGACACCCGCGAAGCCGAGCGCGACGAAGGCCGCGTAGATGACGCCGTCGACGACACCGTCGAACTCGCGCTTCAAGAAGTACGCGATGCCCAGCACGCCGAGGCCCTTGAAGAGCTCTTCGAAGATGGGCGCGCTGACGCAGGCCGAGAGGAAGTTGCCGACCTCGGCGCCACCGATGGCTGCCCCGAACCCGCCGATGGCCGAGTTGATGACGGCCGAGAAGCCGCACGCTGCGATGGCGCCCCAGCCGAGCGCGCCGGCGAGCGTCCACACCGGCTCAGGGTCGAACCGGTCGACGATCCACGGGAGCCAGACGTAGATGAACAGCGCAGGCAGGGCGAGCAGCGCGCCCATGAACATGCCGCCGAGCTCCTTGCCCGGGTTGTCGCCGAAGAGCGCCGGCACGAAGAAGGTGACGAGGAGCAGCGTGCCGCCGGCCAGCATGCCCAGCGCATAGAAGAGGCAGCCCGCAGTTCGGCGACCGGAGTCGAGCGAGGCAGGGTTGACGGGAGCCTGATGCTGAGGAGTCACGGCCGCAGAACGTACACCAGCCTCACGATGCCACGTGGTGCGAGGTGCGACGAGGCGACCCGCCGCACTCGGCCACAGGCTTCGCCCCTCGTTTCCGGGCTCGCGTGTCGTTGCAGGGTCGAAAAGCGACCCTGGAGCGACACACGCTGCGACTCGAGCGCCGCGCAGCGCCCACACGAGGATGGCCCGAGTGAAGGAGCCATGTGACGGCTCCCATCGAGGTGAGTGCACGAAGGCCTGAGCGTCTGGTGGAGCGCCATCGCACACCCGGAGTGACGGAGGTCAGCCCAGCCCGCGCGGTGGACTGCCATGTGCAGAGCCCGATGGCATGGCACCTCGACCCGGTTCCGACCTCCTCCGTTTTGCTCGGCACGCCTCGCTCACCGCTCGACTCCGGCCGGGGTTGCTCAGACCCTGGTGGTCGACATTCACCCGCGCGGCCCTCGTCGCCGGCGTCCTGTCGTGGCTCCCGGCGTTCGCGGCTGCACCGAAGAAGGCGCCCGCTCGCGAGCTCGACGTGGCGACGACGGAAGAGACCGCCGCTGAAGGCCAGCTCGCCGCGCCGAGGCCCGGTGAGAAGCTGGTGCTGACGCTCAAGCGTTGGCCGAAGCACGGGCAGGCGACGCTCGACCCGATGACGGGCTCCTTCCGCTACCAGCCCGAGAAGGACTTCAACGGCGACGACAGCTTTGCGGTCGACCTCGGCACCGGCGCGAAGGCCTCCTCGGTCATCGTCAGCGTGCACGTCGCGGCAGAGAACGACGCGCCCATCGTGAAAGGCGCCGCCGTCACGCTTCAAGAAGACAGCACCGCCACCGGCCGCATCGAGGCGCGCGACGTCGACGGCGACATCCTCACCTTCAGCCTGCAGTCGCCGCCCGCGCATGGCCAGACGCGCCTCGAGTCGCGCACCGGCGCGTTCACCTATCGCCCCACCCAGGACTTCACGGGCGCTGACACTTTCACCATCGAGGTCAGCGACGGCGCCGAGACGGTCCGTGCCGACGTCTCCGTCACCGTCAACCCCGTCAATGATGCGCCCCAGGCCGACGTGTCGACGAAGGCCTGCTTCGAGGACGCGCCGTGTGACGGCAAGGCGCTGGCGACCGATGTCGATGGCGACGCGCTCACCTGGAAGTTGGTGGCGCAGGGCAAACACGGAGCCACCACGCTCGACACCCTCTCCGGCGCGTTCACCTTCACGCCGCACGCGAACTTCCATGGTGACGACGCCATCGCGCTCGAGGTCAGCGATGGAAAGCTCAAGGCGAGCACCGTGCTGCGCGTGATGGTGGCGTCGGTGAACGACGAGCCCGTGGTGGCTGCGGCGAACGCGAGCGCAGATGAAGACAGCCCCGCGTCCGGCCGCGTGATGGCCAGCGACCTCGACGGCGACGCGCTCAGCTACCGCATCGGCAAAGCGCCGCAGCATGGCCGCGCGAGCGTCGACCCGCGCACGGGCGGCTTCACCTACGACGGCACCAAGGACTCCTTCGGCGCCGATACGTTCACCATCGAGGTGAGTGATGGCACCGCGACGAGCTCGGCGCCGGTGCAGATCGCCATCGCTCCCGTGAACGACGCGCCCGTCGCCACCGCGAGCTCCCACACGCTCGACGAAGACGGCCAGCTCGAGGCGACCTGTCCGGCGACCGACGTCGAAGGCGACACGCTCACCTTCCAGCTTGGGAAGAAGCCGAAACACGGAGAGCTCACCGCCGACTCCGCGAGCGGCCGCTTCACGTACGTGCCCGCGCGCGACTACCAGGGGCCCGACAGCTTCACCTTCGAGGTGTCCGACGGGCGCCTGAAGTCCGACGCGGTGGTGCGGCTCACCATTCGTGCGGTGAATGACGCGCCCGTGGCGGTGCCGCTCGCGCTGACGTCGAACGAAGACGAAGCGGTGTACGGCGCGGTGGCGGCGTCAGACGTCGACGGCCAGCCGCTGAAGTACCTGCTCACCGAAGCGCCCGCGCACGGCACCGTCAAGGTCGACGCGCGGACGGGCTCCCTCAGCTATCACCCCGCGCGCGACTACCATGGCGCTGACCGCTTCGTGGTGTTGGCCAGCGACGGCACCCTGGCCAGCACGTCGGCCGTCGAGGTCATGCTCGCGCCCGTCGATGACGCTCCGGCCACGCGCGCGCTGAAGCTCGAGACGCGGGAGGACCTGGCGAGTGAGGGCGCGCTCCCCGGCGCCGACGTCGACGGTGATGTGCTGACGTTCCGCCTGGTGGGCTCGGCCACCCTCGGCGCCGTGACGCTGCTCGACCCGTCGACCGGCGCCTTCCGCTACACGCCGCGCGCCGACCTCAACGGTGACGACCGCATCGCCTTCGAGGTCTCCGATGGCCGCAGCACCGCGCGGGGAATGGTCGACCTTCGAGTGGCGCCGGTGAACGACGCGCCCACCCTCGCGGGGCTCAGCCTGGACACGCGGGAGGACGAGCTGGTGTCCGGCAGCATGAAGGCCGCGGACATCGATGGTGACCCACTCACCTGGAGCGTGGTGACGCAGCCCACCTCGGGGCGCGCCTTCGTCGACCCTGATGGGAAGGTCCGCTTCGAGCCTGCGCGAGACCAGAACGGGCAGGCGACGTTCACGGTGAAGGTGAGTGACGGCGCGCTGTCGTCTGAAGCGGTGCAGGTGGTGGCGACCATCGCCGCCGTCAACGACGCTCCGGTGGCGGCTGCTGGCACGGTCACCACCACCGAGGACGTCGAGGTGTCTGTCACCCTGCGCGCGAGCGACGTCGATGGTGACGCGCTGGTGTTCTCGATTGCGCGGCCGCCGTCACATGGCGAGTTGACCCTGCTCGACCCCACGCGCGGCACGTACCTGTACTCGCCCGCCAGGAACTGGAACGGCGACGACGGCTTCTCGTTCACCGTGAAGGACCCGGCAGGCCTCTCGAGCACGGCCGAATTGAAGCTCGTCGTCGCGCCCGGCAACGACGCGCCAGTGGCCGTGGGCGAAGACCTGAGCGTCGCCTGCAACGGCCAGGTGACGGGTCTGGTGAAGGGCTTTGACCGTGAGACGAAGCAGGTCAGCTTCCGCCTGCTGGCGCCGCCGTCGCAGGGACGCATGAAGTCCTTCGACGCGCGCACCGGCCAGTTCGTCCTCGACATGGAGAGCGTGAACGAGCGCGAGGTGGCCTTCCGCTTCGTCGCGTCAGACGGCTCGCTCGAATCGGCGCCCGCCGAAGTGCGCGTGCACACGACCTGCTCCGGTATGGCGCGCCTTGTGAGATGAACGTGGCATGCCGCCACGACGTGCCAGCCCGAAGGCAGTGAAGCGCCCCAGCGTTCACTTCAGCATCGACGTGCCAGACCTCGTTCGAGGCCTCGACTTCTATGGGGCCGTGTTCGGCTTCCTCGAGACGGCCCGCCCGTTCCCGACGATGGCCATCCTCGACGCAGGCAACCTCACCGTGTGCATGCACGAGAGAGCCGAGGGCACGACGAGCTCTCCCGGGTCGAACGACACGCGCCGCTACCGGCGACACTGGACGCCGGTACACCTCGATGTTCACGTGCCCGACTTCGACAAGGTGCTGGCGGGCATTCGCGCGGGCGGCGGTCTCGTCGAGCGTGAGTTCCGCACCGAGGGGCCGAGGCCCGTCGCCTTCTGCAGCGACCCCTTCGGGAACGGCTTCTGCGTGCTCGGTGAAGCGGCTCGGTGAATCGAGGGAGTGCGCGCGGGCACCACCCGCACGTCTCGCCGGCACTGCTTGTTCTCTCTCCCTCTTCTCTGTCAGGTCAGGCTTATGCGGTCGCGCGCCCTCCTCGTCTTCCTGCTCATCGGTTGTCAGGTGCCCATCGAGCCTGACGGTGGCGTCGTCGATGCTGGCGCGAGGGTCGACGGTGGCTCACTCGTCGATGCAGGCGTGGACGCGGGCCTCATCGCCGAACCCGTGTGTCTGCCGGCCCTCGTCATCGACGCCGACAAAGCCGACGCTGGTCGACAGTTCCTCTTCGCGGGGCAGGTGGGCGGTCAGCTCGTGCCACGGCTGGCCTTCGACAACCTCTGGCGGGTGTGGACGACCGTTCCGCCGGCCGACGTGCCGCGCGCGCTTCGGGAGCGCTATGGCTTTGCCGCTCCGCTCACGCCCAACGACGGTCTGCCGATGGGCTTCCGCGCCGACGGAGCGCAGGTGCGCGTCGACTGTCTCGTCTGTCACGCCGGGGAAGTCGCAGGCCAGACGGTGGTGGGGGCAGGGAACAACCGCGTCGACCTCGAGCTCTTCATCGACGACCTGAAGACGCTGGCGCGCTCCTTCGGCTTCACGCCACCCAACCCACCAGCGCTCCGCACGGGGGCGCGAGGCGTCAACGACATCATCGGCATGACGATGCAGCTCGCGATTCGGCAGCAGACGCCGCCTGGGCCCGTCAACACCGAGGTCGGGTTTCAAGACGCTCCCGCGTGGTGGACGCTCGCCGACAAGACGCGCATCTACGCCGACGGGAGCGGCCCCCAGACGGCGCACCGCACGATGATGGCGACGCAGCTGGCCTTCGGAGCGACGCAACCCGAGCTCGAGCGCCTCGAGCCTGAGTACATCGCGCTGCGCGAGTACCTGCTGACGTTGAAGGCGCCAGCGTGGCCGTTCGCAGCGCCGCCGACCGATGCGGTGTCGCGAGGGCGTGCGTTGTTCCGTGAGCGCTGCACGACGTGTCATCGCGACGACCGCTGCGAGCGCGCCGAGTCGACGCTGGTGGCGAGAGAGACGGTGGGCACCGACGCCGAGCGCAGCGTGAAGTACGGGCCCAACGAGGTGGCCCTCATCGCCGCGAGCTGGTTCGGGCAGGGCCAGTCGTACCGCTCCACGGCGAGCTATTCGGCGCCGTCGCTGCGTGGCGTGTGGGCGTCAGCGCCGTACCTGCACAACGGCTCGGTGCCGACGCTCGAGGCGGTGCTCGACTCGTCGAAGCGGCCCCGGTTCTTCCGCGTCCTCGGCACCAGTCGCGCCGAGTACGACGAGCTCGCCGTGGGGTTGAAGGTCGAGGTGCTGTCCGCCGCGCCCGTCATGCCTCCGCGCGCTGAGCGCAGCTGGGTCTACGACACCACGAAGGTGGGCCTCGGCAACCAGGGCCACCTCTTCGGAGACGCGCTCACGCCGTCGGAGCGCCAGGACGTGCTGGCGTTCTTGAAGACGCAGTGAGGAAGAGACCCAACCATCGCGATTGTTTGTTCCTGGATCTGCACGTCGTGTGAGGGCGTCGGGTCCTCCGGGCATGCGAAGCGCAGTGCTGTTTGGTCTTCTCCTTGTCGCCGGCTGTGAATGCGGGCCTGTCGTTCAACCCTCACGCTCGGAGCTGCGGGCCGAGCCGGCCTCGCTCGACTTCGGCACGGTGAGTCCCGGTCAGCGGGTCGTACGTTCGCTCGCGCTGGTGAACCGCGGGAACGCGCCCATCGCCCTTCAGCGCTTTTCGGTGGCGGACCCGACGGTCGGCTTCTCCGTCGGAGCCGTCGAGCCGCGCCTCGAGCCAGGGAGCAGCATGGCGCTCGAGGTCGTCTTCATCGCGCCGATGGCTGACGGTGTGTCCTCGTCGCGCGTCGTCATCGAGTCAGACGCCTCCAACGCCGCCACTCTCGAGGTCCCTGTGACCGCACGCACGATGGCTGCGGGGAGCGATGCAGGCGTGACCGTCGATGCGGGCGTCGTCGTCGATGCGGGTGTCGTCGTCGATGCAGGTGTCGTCGTCGATGCCGGTGTCGTCATCGATGCAGGCGTCGTCATCGATGCAGGCGTCGTCGTCGATGCAGGTGTCGTCGTCGACGCAGGTGTCGTCATTGATGCGGGTGTCGTCGTCATCGATGCGGGCGTCGTCGTCGATGCAGGTGTCGTCATCGATGCAGGTGTCGTCATCGACGCAGGGCGGCCAGACGCCGGAATGCAGGTCGATGCTGGCCCCGCGTGGGTGGAACTCGGAGCAGGGTGGGGGCACGCCTGTGGCCTTCGCGCCGACGGCCGGACGTCATGCTGGGGCTACAACCTCGACGGGCAAGTCGGGCTCGACGCCGGTGATGAGTTCGTCGCGCCGCGTCCGCTCCCTTCGCTCTCGAACGTCGCGCAGTACGCGCTCAGCGGCGATTTCTCGTGCGCGAGGATCACCGATGGCACCGTGCGCTGCTGGGGCAGCAACGCGTACGGCCGGCTCGGCAACGGCGGCACCGCGCCCTCCTTCAACCCGGTGCAGGTGACGGGCCTCACCGACGCGACCTCACTCGTCGCAGGCTGGTCGTTCGCGTGTGCCTTGCGGGCCGGTGGCTCGGTCGTGTGCTGGGGCGCCAACTCGATGGGTGAGCTCGGGAGCGGCACCTTCTCGACCTCCCAGTCGACGCCGGTTGCGGTGGCCGGCCTCACGGATGTCACGTCGATCGCTGCCGGCGCGTACCATGCCTGCGCGGTTCGAGCGCAGGGCTCCTTGTGGTGCTGGGGCGCGAACGCGCAGGCGCAGCTCGGCCAGTTCGGTGGAAACTTCTCGGCACCGGTAGCGCTCTCGGCCTTCTCGAACGTCGCCGAAGCGGCGCTCGGGCACGGCCACACGTGTGCGCGAACCACGTCGGGCACCGTCTCGTGTGTCGGCTACGCGATGTTCGGCCAGCTCGGCACCGGAGTCCTCGGCCTCGGGAACACCATCACGCCTTCGCCCGTCGTCTCATTGAACGACGCCGTCGAGCTCTCGGCGGGCGACCACTTCACCTGTGCGCGCAAGGCCAGCGGCGCAGTCGTGTGCTGGGGTGAAGGAAACGTCGGACAGCTCGGGGTGGGGCTCAACGCCAACTCCGGGAGCCCGGTGGCCGTCGTCGGTGTGACGAACGCGACGAAGGTGAGGGCCGGTGACGAGTTCGCGTGCGCGCTGGTCGCCTCGGGCGACGTGCTGTGCTGGGGCCACAACTGGGCCGGGCAGCTGGGCCGCGGCGTTGCCGGCTCAATCACCACGCCGAGCCCGGTGGCCTTGCCTCCGGTGAGCGTCCTCTCGGCTGGTGGTGACTCGACCTGCGCCATCTCGAGCGGCAGCGTGTGGTGTTGGGGCGACAACACGTGGGGCCAGCTCGGTGACGGCACGCGGGTGCACCGCTTCGCGCCGGTGCAGGTGTCGGGGCTCTCGACGGCGACGAGTGTTGCGGTCGGCAGCAGCGTGGGCTGTGCGCTCCTCGCTGGTGGCACCGTCTCGTGCTGGGGCGACAACAGCAATGGTCAGCTCGGTGATGGCACCACCCTGCCTCGCACCGGCGTCGTGCCGGTGAGCCTCCCGAGCGTCGCAGAGGTCGCCGTCGGCGCGAGGCACGTCTGCGCGCGGCTCACCTCAGGCGGCGTCAGCTGCTGGGGGCTGAACGTCAACGGGCAGCTCGGAGACGGCTCCACCACCAGCTTCCGTGCGACCCCTGGGCTCGTTGCCGGCATCACCGACGCGACGAGCCTCGCCATCGGTCACAGCCACGCGTGCGTGGCGCGGTCCTCCGGTGCGGTCTCGTGCTGGGGCCTCAACACCGGAGGGCAGGTCGGCTTCACCGGTTCGACCATGCATCGCACGCCGTTCCAGGTGCCGGGCATCACCACCGCAGAGAGCGTCGCGGCTGGTATGTACTTCAGCTGCTCGCGGCTCACTGCTGGCAGCGCGGTGTGCTGGGGCATGAACTCCGAGGGGCAGCTGGGGACCGGCATGACGTCGTCGCCCTCGCCAGCGTCGTGGGGTGGGATCACCGACTTCGTCGGCTTCTGGGCGAGCGGGGCTCACGCGTGCGCGCGACGACTGGGTGGACAGGTGCTCTGCGCTGGCCGGAACAGCGACGGTGAGTTCGGCCTCGGCACGCGCCTCGAGGTGCCGTCACCGCTGGCGACGTGGCCGGGCGCTCAGCGGATCGCACCGGGCGAGTACCACGTGTGCGCGCTCACCGGGACGCAGGTGACGTGTGCAGGAAAGAACCGCTTCGGCACCATCGGAGACGGCAACGACACGCGACTTCCCGCTCGGGTGGTGCGCTGAGGCGGTGACGGCCCGCAGACGCGGACGATGCTGGCGACGTGAAGATGCAGTGAGAGGTCGTCACTCCGCTGGCGCGAGGCAGTCGAAGACCTCGAGCTCGTACAGCCAGCCGTGGACGTTCCAGGTGCCCAGCACGTTCCTGCCGCGGTTGTCGAAGCGGTAGCGGACCGCGCGCGCGACCACCGGCTCGAAGGAATACGTGTCGGCCGTAGCGCTGCCCGGACCTTCGGATTGAGCGGTGGCACGCGCGCGCGAGAACTGCAGCGGGACCCATCGCTCGTCTTGAAGCGTCTCGAGCTCGACCTCGGCGGGGTTGTGGTCCTCACCGTGATTCCACACGACGAGGCGGTCGAAGCGCAGCGGTCGCCCGAAGTCGATGGTGGCCTGGCGCGGGCCGGCCGGCGCTCCCCAGGGCTCGCCGCCTGACGGTCCGTTGTGGCCACCAGTGAACGCCAGCCCGTGCGCCCACGAGTCGTATGACACGCGGCCATCGACGACCTCCCAGACGTCAGAGCCGCCGCCCCACCCATGGTCTGACTGGAGCGGCGTCGGGAACCCTGCGCGGTCGGGGTTGAGGGCGAGGTTCTTCCTGCTCCCGCACGCGGCTGGTGCCGGTGGTGGGGTCGCGGCCGCGGGTGCTGGAGCGGGGAGCGCGACCGGGACTGCCTCAGCGACCTCCGGCGTGCACACCGGGCACGGCGCGCAGCTGCCTGGCGGAGGCGGGACCAGCGTGCACGACAGCGCGACGAGACCGGCCGAGACCATCATGGTTCGACGAAGGGCTGAGTTCATGGGAGCCGTCGAACGGACGAACTCCGTGAACGATCTCTCTCACCCTGAAATCAGCCCGTCCGGTCGCCGGCGAGACGCAGCGCTCCGGAAAGCAGCGTGGCTCAGCGCCCGTTGACGAGCTGCCGGAACAACCCCAGCGCCGTGCCACCGAGCACGTCGGTGAGGCCTACCTTCCCCGGCACCGCGGGAGGCTGCCAGCTCGACGGAATCTGCCCGTCGACGAACAGCTGCTTCGCGTCTTCTTTCGTGAAGTACCGCGAGCCGTCAGCGGCGCGGCGACCGAACACCTGCATCACGATGCTCAGCTCGGCCAGCTGCGTGACGCGACCGCGCAGGCCCGGGTCTTCCTTCGCGAAGTGCTCGCCTGCGTTCGCGAGGTCCTTCGCGGTGAGGCGCTCGCCGTCTTTGCTGAACGACATCAAGACGTCGAAGCGCTCGGGGTGCACGCCGTTCTGCCGAATGCCGGTGCTGCCGGTGTGGTCGAGGTTCGAGCCGTTGAGCTTGAACAGATTGAACGAGCCCTTCACCGAGTCGGTCTTGTCGGCGCCGTTGGTGAGCACCTTCCTCGTGATGGCGTCGGGGCCGAGCTGGCTGAGCGCGCGGTCGAGGTCGGGGATCTTCACCGTGCCGTCCTTCTCGGTCTTCAGCATGCCGGCGTTGAACATGCCGGCGAGCGCAGGGCAGGGAATCTTCTTCGAGAGCGTCACCTTCTCTTCAGCGCTGAACGGACACGAGACCTGAGTCGGCGAGGTGTAGCCGTGCGAGGCGCCTTCGAGGTCCGTCGCAGGGGCAGCAGCGGCGTGCGCAGCGAAGCTCGCAGCAGCAGTCGGAGCCGGGCTCGACGCAGCCGCCGCGGCAGGCGCTGGCTGCGCCTTCACAGCGGGCTTCGACGGGGGAACGACGGGGCTGCCCTCTGCAGGTCGACGCGTTTTCATGAACACCTGCGTACACCAGCGGCGCGCGAGGCGAAAGGCGAGGCCTGTCGCGAATTGGGTACGCCCGCGCAAGCCCACGACAGGGACTCAGGCGCTTTGTTTCGCGGCGTCGAGCCCGCGGGCGAGCCACTTCGCCAGCGCCGCATCGGTGCGCACACCCTCGAAGCCGACGCGCAGGAAGCCCGCCATCACCCGACGCCCGAGCTTCATCGGCGTGACGTGTGGCTTCGCGAGCAAGGTGTCGCGCTCCTCGGGCGTGACGCGCACCAACACCCCGTCGCGGCCCACCGAGCAACACATCGCGCCGTTCACCATGAAGGCCAGGCCGCCCATCATCTTGCGCTCGACGGGCCGCTTGTCCGCGAGGAGCTGCCGAACGCGGCGCGCGGTCGCCTCGTCGAAGGATGCCTGCGCTCGGCTCACGTTCGCAGCTCGCTCAGCGGCCCCGGCGCGATGCGGCTGGTGCCCTCGAGGCCGAAGGTGTCGAAGCTCCCGTCGCCAAACGCATGGCCGAGCGTATTGAAGACGTTCGACACCTGGCGGTTGTTCGCGGCGCCATCGGCGGGGAACACCACCGTGCGTCCGTCGGTCTTCATGCCCAACGCGTTGCCGCCGAGCAGGAGCATCGGCCACTCGGTCGCGGTGGCGTGGTGCTGCTCTCCGTTGTCGGAGAGATAGAGAATGACGGTGTGGTCGAGCATCGAGCCCGACGCGCCGACCTCGGGAGTCGCTGCCAGCGTGCGCGCGAGGGCCGCCGTCAGCTCGACGTGTTTGCGCGTCACCGCGGCGATGGCCGTCCAGTTCGCGGCGTTGCCGATGCCGTGCTGCAGGTCGTGCCGGCCAACGCCGGGGATGATGGAGTCGTACCGAACGTCGAAGCCCGATGACGCCGACGCCAGCACGACGACGTTGGTCAGGCCTCCCAGCAAGCTCGCGGTCGCAATCTGGAACTGCGCCTCCAGCCACTTCATCGAGTCGGGCGCACCGGTGCCGCTCAAGAGCGGGTTGGTGCCCGGCGCTGGCGGCAGGAGCGGCCGCACCGTGTTCGCCATCGAGCGCAGCTGCGTCTCTCGCGAGCGCAGGCCCTCGAGCGAGGTGAGGTACCGCTCCAACTTCACCCGCTCGTTCGAGTTGCCGCGGAACGTCGCCAGCGCGGCCTGCACGTCGTCGCGGGCGAAGTCGAAGAGCATGCTGCGCTCCTGACCTGCGCCCGCGCCGCCCGTGAGCGAACCAAAGATGGTGTTGTACGCGAGCGTCGGGTTCACCAGCACGCCCGCTGGCTTCTTCGGCCCGTACGCGCAGCTCTCGTAGACGATGGGCGTCAGCGACGAGCTGGTGCCGAGCCGAATCGCATCGAACGGCGCGGTGCGCTTGAGCTTCGGCGCCAGCACCGCGTCGATGGTGGCCGCCGCGCCGTGCACCGCGCAGCTCAACGCGCCCGTGCCTGAAGAGTGGCCGCCACCGGCGATGGTGCCCGAGAGGCCCAGGACGACGGCTGCGCGGTTCACGAGTGAGATGTTCGCGCCCGCCGCCGCGAGCGGGTTGAGACACAGCGCCGTCGACAGCGCGTCGCCAGTGAGCGTCCGCACGGTCGACGGGTAGACCTGCGGGAAGTTGTGACGGGTGCCGATGGCGGCGGCTCCGAGCGACGTGCGCGCGCCCATCGAGAGGAACGCCTCGGGGTAGATGCCGTTGCACTCCATCACGATGACGAGGCGCGCCGGCGTCGTGCCTTGCGCCAGCACCTCGCGCATGAAGGGCGCCAGCAGGCCGGTGGCGGCGGCGGAACGGAGCAGGGTTCGTCGGCTGAGGCGCATCGTCATTCCCCCTGCGCGGGCACGCGCCGCGTCGTCCACGTGTCGCTCGTCATCAGCGCCGTCACCATCGCGCGGAAGGAGCCGTTGTTGGTGTCGTAGGCCTGCTCCATCGTCGCCAGCGTGCACGCGTCGGTGCGGTTCTCGTCGCGGCCCATGAAGTACCGGAAGGCCTGCCTGATGAAGCAGCGCTTCACGTACGGCGAGTCGCCGAGCTTCTCACTGAGCTCCACGGCGTCGCGCACCGGGCCGTTGAGCGCCGGGTCTGGCAGGCCGGTGAGCGTGACGCGGCCATCGGGCGGCATCCACCCTCCGTCGGGCGCGTGGTCGAGCCGGCGCAGGAAGCCGGAGTGGTTGTAGATCTCGAACGGGTAGCCGAGCGGGTTCATCAAGCTGTGGCAGCCCTGGCACTCCTGCTTGTTGGTGGCGTCTTCGAGGCGGGCGCGCGCGTTGCGGTCGACCCGGTGGGCACCCACGAGCGCCTGCACTCGCACCGACGAGAGCGGCGGCACGTAGCCGCACAGCAGCTTCTCGCGCACCCACTTGCCGCGATGCACCGCAGACGGGTCGTCTTCGAAGTTGCCGCCGTGCGCCGCGAGCCACGCCGGGTGCGTCAACACGCCTGCACGCTCGGTCGCCGGGAGCGTCACCCATCGCGCAGGACGATTCGCGTCGATGACAGCCGCCGTGCCGAAGGGCAGGCCGGTGAGCGCGGTGGCGGCGCCGTCGAAGCCGGTGTTGATGGTCGCAGCCAGATAGTACTGCCGCGTCGTCAGCAGGCTCTTCACGACGTCGACGTCACGCACCACCACGCGCGCAATCGTGTCGTCGTAGAGCTGCGTGAGGATGGGCTCGGAGCCGTAGTAGCCGGTGAGCAGGTTGCCCCACCCCGAGAGCTGCTGACGGTAGGGACTCGTTCCGCCATCGTCCCAGGCCGACGTTGCTTCCGGGCGCTCCTTGAACACCTCGGCGACGCCTTCGGTGTCGAGCCACTCGCGATAGAACCCGGCCACGTTGTCCGCGAGCCAGTACTCGCCACGCCGCGGCCGACGGTCGGTACCGAAGTCCTGCACGAGGTCGAAGCGCGTCGGGTCGGTGCCGCCGAGGTTGCGTCGAATCAACGCGTCGACGACTTGCGCGGTGCGAATGCCGCCGTCTGCCGCTGCAGCGATGATGTCGGCGGAATGGCCTTCGGGGGGCGCGGAGTTGTCGGGGAAGCGCCACGTTGGCACGGCGCCCGGCGCGCGTCGGCCGAGCGCGTAGGCGAGCTGCTGCGCGAGCTCCTGGTCGTTCAATCGAGTGCGTCCCGTGTCGGCGGGGTTGCCCAGCTCTTCGCGGAACAACGCGCCCGAGGTGAGCGAGGCGGCGGTCACGATGCGTGAGATGGAGTGCGTGCGCGCGTCGGCGCCACCGTCGGCCGATTCTTGCGCGAGCACGGCGGTCGCGAAGACGAGCAGCCGGTCGAGCTCTGCAGTGCGCGGCGGGCGATAGAGGACGCCGGAGGTCAACATCACGTCGAGGTAGTGACGCACGCAGGTCTGTGACGGCCGCGCGTCTTGCCACATGCAACGCAGGCTCACGTCGGTGCGCAGGCGCTCGAGGCGATTGCCACCCGTGTACGGGCCCGCCCAGACCTCGCCGTACGAGTCGACGATGGGCAGCAGAATCTCGACCATCGACTCGTCGACCGTCTCATCCGTCGCGTAGGTGCCGTAGGGCTCGTGCGCGCTCGGGTCGAACGGGTTGTCGAAGTAGCTGAAGCCGGTCCAGCTGCGGGTGACGGGGCCGCCGACGTTGCGCGTCCACTCCCAGCGGTTGATGCGGCGCACGCGGGTCGGCGCGTCAGAGACGGCGCCAGCACAGGCGAAGAGCTCAGCCTGGGGAATGAGGTTGGGCGAGGTGGGCTGCGACGGGCCCGCGTCGGGAACGCCCGCGTCACCGGGCAGGACGCAGGCGGGCATGCCGGCGCCAATCCACTGCTGGAGCACGGCGAGCTCGTCGGCCGTCGCCACCTCTGCGGGCGCCGGCGGCATGCGGGAGGTCGTGCTCTGCATACGCGCGAGGCTGCGCTGCGCGTTCGTCTGCGCGGCGTCGAGCTGCGAGGGCGCTCGAAGCGAATCGAGCGACGTCAGGGACACCGGCGCACCCTGCGTGGGGGGATTGCCGTGGCAGCTCGTGCAGCGCGTGGCGAGCACCTCGACGACACGACAGCCGGCCGTCGCGGGCTCTCCGCCGTCACCAGTGCCGCTCACGCCTCCGCCGGTGCCCGGGTCGCCGCCGCCGCCACCACTCGACGGGTCGCCGCCGCCCATTCCTCCGCTGCTCACGACGCCCGTGCAGCCAGTCAGAATGATGAGGAGCGCGAAGGCGCTGGGGGTGACGCGCATGAAAACCTCCATCAACGGCGAGCGACGAACCAAACGCGAAGGGCAGGTGCGAGTCGAGGGCCCATGTGGGTCATGCTGATCATCGCCCACCCGCCGTGGCAGGGCCTTATGGTTCTTGTTCCGTGTCCACCGTGTCCGCCACCACCGACGTTGTCGACGAGCTCGAGCGCGAGAACGCTTCGCTCCGGCACGCGATTCAGGTGCTCCACGAGGTGTCACGGCTCGTGCACGGCGCGCTCGAGTTCGAGTCCACCTGCTACGCGGTGCTGACGGGCGTGACGGCTGGCGTCGGGCTCGGCTTCAACCGGGCGATGCTGTTTCTGCTGCGCGATGGCCACGTGGTGCTCGAGGGCACGATGGCCGTTGGCCCTGCCGACCGCGAGGAGGCCGACCGGGTGTGGAAGGCGCTCGAGCTCAACCGGCATGACCTGCCGACGCTTCACGAAGCCGGGCTGACGGCGCTCCGCGCGAAGTCGGTGCTCGACGCGAGGGTGCGGCTGCACCAGGTGCACTTGAAAGGCGACTCCATCGTCGCGCGCGCGCTGAAAGAGAGCCGCCTGGTGCGCGGCGTCGCTGGTGGAGACGACCTCGACGGCCTGCTCGACCTGGGCACCGGGCTCGCGGCGCCGCTCGTCGGCAGCGACGGGCCGGTGGGCGTGCTCTACGCCGACAACCGCTTCACGGCTCGAAAGCCCGACGCCGTCATCGAGCACGTGCTCGCGCTCGTCGGCGACCACTTCGCGCGCGCCGTCGAGAACGCGCGTCGCTTCGAGCGCGAAGCCCGCGCCGCCCGCACCGACGCGCTCACCGGCCTCGGGCATCACGGGGCGCTCATGGAGCACCTCGCCCTCGCCGTCACCGAGGCTGGCCAGCGCAACCGCCCGCTCTCGGTGGTGATGGCCGACCTCGACGACTTCAAGGGCGTGAACGACAAGTTCGGGCACCTCGCAGGAGACGCCCTGCTCGCGGGCTTGAGCGCGCGTCTTCGCAATCACCTGCGCTCGACCGAGACGCCCTATCGCTACGGTGGTGAAGAGTTCGCCGTGGTGCTGCCGGGTGAGGACTTCGAGACGGCCCGCACCGTCGCCGAGCGCATTCGTCGCGCCATCGCGGATCAGCCGTTCTCGCTCACCGATGGGTTCGTCGTGCCGATGACGTGCAGCCTTGGCGTGGCCGAGCTCAAGCCGGGCATGTCGCTGCACGCCTTCATCGACGCGGCTGATCAAGCCCTGCTCAACGCCAAGCGCGCAGGGAAGAACCGCGTCCTCGGTTAACCCGACAGGACCTCGTGCGCGAACGTCACGGCGCCGAGCACGCGCATCCCGCGGCCATCGGTGACGCTCAGGCGAAAGGCGAGCTCTGCCTCGACCGAGAGCCACACGGGCCCGAGCTTCGCGCCGACGCCGGTGAGAATGGTGAGCACATGCTTCGGGACGGGCGTGTCGAGCGACGAGAGGCCGTACCCGAGCCCCGTCGTGATGCGCAGCCAGGGCGTCATCGTCATGCCGAGGGCGATGCTCCCGAACCAGTCGGTGTGGGGTGAGGCGAAGTCGTGTCTGAACTCCACGGCGGGAAGAATCGAGAAGCGGCCCGGTGCGCCCCCGAGCCGCGACAGCTGCACGTCGAAGCCGACGCGAGCGCCGAGCGAGAACCCCGGCCGGCCACCTGACGGGAGCGACCGGTCGCGGTCGAACACCGTGCCGCCCACCAGGCCGCCGGCCACTACCGCGAGGCGCGGGGGTTCGGGGCTGACGTCCTCGGGCGACGCCAGCATCAACAGGGTCGCCAGGGTCGCGAGCACGGGCACCAGACGAGTCTGCGCGAAATCGCTTCAAACGCGTGTCATTCCCGGTGCGGTTTTCGACCCTCAGGCGACGCACCAGCCCGGTTGAACTCACCCGCCGGTGAGAGGAGAGTCCGAGCCGCATGACGGACCGCCCACGGCTCAGCTCTCCTCACGACGCGGGTCAGGCCACGCGCATCGACCTCGAGGCCGAGACCGACCTGAGCCGCTGCGGCGCGCTGAAGGACTTCTGGTACGTCGCGTGTCTCTCGACCGAGCTCACGCCGCGCGCGCCGCTCTCACGCACGCTGTTCGGCACGCCGCTCGCGCTCTTTCGTGACTCGTCGGGCAAGCCCGCCGCGCTGTTCGACCGCTGCCTGCATCGCAACGCGCGCCTGTCGGCCGGAGACACCTTCGACGGCAAGCTCGGCTGCCCGTACCACGGGTGGGTCTACGACGAGGCTGGAGCGTGCGTCGAGATTCCGAGCCTGGGCCCTTCGCAGCGCGGCGCGCTCTTGAGTGAAGACGGGCACGCCCGCGCGGGCCTCTCGCTGCGCCCGTGTGACGTCGGGAAGGTCCGCACGTTTCCAACGCTCGAGCAGGACGGCCTCGTCTTCGTCTTCATGGGTGACGACGTCACGAAGGCGCGCCAGCCGCCGTTCCGGGTGCCGCACTGGGGCGACCCCGAGTGGACCTGCTACTTCATGGTGACGCGCTTCCCGAACGGGGTGACCAACCTCGTCGAGAACTTCATGGACGTGCCGCACACCGTGTTCGTGCACAAAGGCTGGTTCCGCAACCGCAAGCGCACGCAGGTGCCCGCGACGGTCGAGCGGAAGCAGGGCAGCGTGCTCGTCACGTACGAGCAGGAGAACGACCAGCTCACCGGCGCCGGCTTCCTGCTCAACCCCACCGGCGAGCCGATGGTGCACACCGACCACTACTTCGTGCCGAACGTCACGCGCGTCGACTACCTCTGGGGCCAGCGCAGCGGCTACGTCATCTCGAGTCAGGTCTCGCCCATCGGTCCGCTCGATAGCCTCGTCTACACGTCCATCTCGTACCGACTCCCGCTCGACATGCCGAAGAACCTCGTGGCGCGCGGGCTGCGCCGATTCATGAAGTGGTACACCACGCAGGTCATCGGCCAGGACGTGGACATCATGCGCGTTCAGAACGAAGGCCTGACGCGCGCGCCGGGTGGGCTCGAGTTCAAGTCGACCGAAGCAGACCTGCTGCACGCCGACATCGAGGCGTACCGCGCGTGGCTGCGTGATGGTGGGCTCGGCGAAGGGCCCGAAGACGCGAAGCGCCGCATCTCGTTCTGGATTTGAGCTGACGCCCGCGAAGTGTGCTGGGCTGTTCGTTCAACCGGGGGTTCGATGTTCCGACGACTGATTCCTGTGCTGGCTTTGACCGGCTGCATCGACCTCGTGTTGCCGCCGACGCCACCGGCCGCGCCGCCCGGGGCGCTCGAAGGCACGCTCGTGTTCTCTCAGCCAGGCCAGGCCACCTTGCGCCCCGCCATCGGCGCCACGGTGGAGCTCGTCGGCGCGGGCGTGCGCACCACGTCTGCGGGAGAGACTGCGTTCTTCTCGCTCGCTCCGGTCGACACCAACATGGGCGCGGTGCTGATCCGGTTCGACTCCGACGGTGACGGCCAGCCCGACAAGCAGCGCCTGCTCGACCTCGAGCCGCTGCGGACCGGGCGCGGCAAGCGCATCAACGCGGGGCAGCTCATCCTCGGGAGCAACGCGACGGTGCGGGGCAAGGCGCTGCGCGGCGACTTCGTGAACGCGACCACGGGCCACGGAGGCTCGGCCGTGTTCGTGCCTGAAGGGCCGTTCTTTGCGTACACGGGCGATGACGGCTCGTTCGTCTTCGAGAACCTTCCCCAGGGCCGAATCACGCTCGCGGTGTTTCGTGACGGCTATCGCGCGGCGTCCGAGAGCATCGAGCTGCGCGCCTCCGAGGTGTTCCCGCTCAACACCATGGTCCTCGAGCGCGTCACCATGCCGGGGCCCTCGCAGGTCAAAGGCCGGGTGCTGTTGCCTGAGGGAGGACCTGCCGCCGACGTCACCGTCTCGTTGTCGGGAGGACGCTCCGCCACCACGAACGCGCAGGGCGAGTACACCTTCAGTGGCATCACCCAGGGTGTGTACTCGCTGGGCTTCGTGAAAGAGGGCTTCCTCACGTCGGAGTTGGTCAACGTCGTCATCTCGGCGCCGGTCGTCTCGGTGCGTGATGTGACGCTCGCTCCGGGAGCGTCGACCCCGCCGCGGCTCGATGCAGGGTTTCCCGTCTATGACGCAGGCGTCGTCGATGCGGGGCCGGTCGTCGATGCGGGGTTCGTCGTCGATGCGGGGTCCGTCGTCGATGCGGGGTCGGTCGTTGATGCGGGGTCGGTCGTTGATGCGGGGTCGGTCGTTGATGCGGGGTCGGTCGTCGATGCGGGACAAGTTGATGCGGGGTCCGTCGTCGATGCGGGCGTGGACGCAGGTGTCGATGCGGGCGTGGATGCAGGTGTCGATGCTGGCGTCGATGCGGGTGTCGATGCTGGCGTCGATGCGGGTGTTGACGCCGGCCCGTTCCCCGTCGCCGTCATCGATCCGCCGCCTGCGTTCGTGCTCCGCAACGCGACGTTCACGCTCAACGCCCAGGGCTCGACCGGCTCACGTCCGCTGAGCTTCTTCTGGAGCCAGGATGCGGGCCCCTCCGTCACCATTCCGTTCAACAACAGCCCGAACGCCGCCACGCCCATGCTCGTCGCGCCGAACGTGGGCACGGTGCTGAAGTTCAACCTCTCGGTGCAGGACCCCGCTGGCCGGCAGAGCGCGCCGGTCTCGGTCTTCGTTCCCGTCGCGATCGGTCCTCCGGTCGCTGTCATCACCGGCACGCCGACCGCGCCCGTGCTCGGCGGGCAGCGCGTCATCCTCAGCGGCGCGACCAGCTCCGACCCGAACACCAGTGGCATCGTCAACTGGGAGTGGACGGTCAACCCGCCGCAGATCATCGCGACGCCCATCAACGGAGGCCAGCAGCTGCAGCTCGACATGCCCGCCAGCGTGGCGCCGCCCGTCGTCGTCAGCGTGCAGCTCGTCGTCACCAACGGCCTGACGATGCGCAGCGCGCCTGCGAACGCGAACTTCCAGCTCGCCGTTGGAACGCTCCCTCAGTGGTACGTCGACGCAGGTCCGCAACAGACGGTCGGTGGTGGCGACGTGGTGACCTTGCGTGGAATCGCGGTCGCGCCGCCGACGGGAGCGACGTTCACCTACCGCTGGACGCCAGACCGCGAGCCCGATGGCGGCGTCGCTGACTGGCAGCTCACCGACCCGACGGCGACGACCACCACCTTCGTCGCGCCGCGCATCGATGGGCCTACGCCGAGGCTGATCAGCTTCACGCTCACCGCGACCGATACGGCAGGCACCCTGACGCCGGCGGTGCGCTCGTCGCAGACCTTCGTGAACGTCGTCGACCGGCGCCCACCGCAGGTGGTCGGCACGAGCCTCTCAGGCGGGTATGGCTCGCAGGCGACCGCGTGGGTCGACTTCGACGAAGACCTGAAGCCGACATCGGTGAACAGCGTGAACATCTCGGCCATCGGGGGCGCGCCTCAGACGAACGTGGTGGAGCGAATCCTCGTCGAGCGGCGTCGCGTGATGCTCGTGATGCGACCGCCGTTGGCGGTGGGCTTCATGTACAACCTGCAGATCGCGAACGTCGATGACCTCGCGTTCCCGACGGCCAATCGAATGGTTGGTTCGACGAACACCGTCTTCCTTGCGCGCAACTCGTGGACCGAGGCCTTCGAGTCGACCGCGACCTCGACGACGGAGCCGTGGCCCGGGCTCGTCGTGCGCCGCAACGCCGACCTCTCGTTCTCTGCGTTCCCGTTCGGGCGTCGTGATGGCAGTGCCTGGTTCGGTGCGCCGTTCGATCCGTTCTCGTGTCCGGTCGCGCCGTGTTCGCTGAGCACCGATGCGACGGCGCCGTCGCTCGCCCTCACCGGCCCGCTCCCTCGCGGGCACAAGGGCTGGCTCGTCAACGAAGAGCCGGTCGCCACGCTGCAGGTCGCGACGATTCAGGGAGCGCCGGCGGCCGTCTTCCGCAACACCGGCCCCGGTTGGGTGCCGGTGCCTGCGCCTCCCAACGCGATCTTCAGTGATGGCACGACCCTCAGCAGCGTTCGGTTCGACGACGGTGGCGTGACGCATGTGACGCTCGATGGCGGCGCGTGGACTCCCGGGAGCGTCATCACCACGAGCCAGGTGGAGTACCCAACCGACGCGGTGTCTGACCCCTTCGTGTTCGGGAACGCGTCGCTCGGGGCGCGTCCGATGGTGGTGCTCAAGTCGAGCAAGACGGACGTCATGCGGGCGAGCATCAACGGGCCGCCGTGGGGCGGCATGGTGGCCGTCGACAACGGCCCTGAGGCCCGCGTGGTGACGATGATCCCCGACTACCTGAGCAGCGCCTTCGTCTTCACCCAGCGGCCGTCGGGTGGCCTCGACGAGCGCATCTTCGGCGGCGTCAACAACGGGTCGAATGACATGGTCACCGGCGTCACCAGCTTCGACGCCATCTCGAACTGGTCGAGCGTCTGGTTCGTGACGAGCTCCGCCGGGCTCCTCGACGTGCGGTACATCTCGTTCGGCAACGGGTCGATCGCGTTGCGCATGCCGGGCCCGCTGCGCGGCGGCATGCCGTCCTTCCCGCTCAACAACAACCTCGCGTGCGAAGCCGCGCGGCCAGAAATGGCCATGGCCGACGGGGCCATCTTCGTCGCCTGGCAAGAGCGATGCGGCGCAGGCCCCTGGCGCGTCTACGTGCGCGCGCTGCAGTGACGAAACCGGCCCGGCCCGACGCGCCTGCGCGCTAGCGTGCCGCCGGTGGATGGCCAGCTCGAGCCGGGGGTGCAGTTGCTCGGCAAACTCCGTGTCGTTCGCCTGCTCGGCGCGGGTGGGCTGGGTGCGGTCTACGAGGTCGAGCACGAGCTGACGAAGCACCGGCGCGCGCTCAAGCTGCTCCACCCGAGGCACCGGCAGAACACCGAGGTGGTGCAGCGTTTCTTGCGCGAGGCGTCAGCGGCCGGCCACATCGGTGACCCGCACATCGTCGAGACCTACGACGCCGGCGAGCTGCCCAGCGGAGAGCCGTTCCTCTTGATGGAGATGCTCGAGGGCCAGCCGCTCGCCTCGCTCTTCCGCGACCAGGGCCGGCTGCCCATCGGCCTGGCGTGCGACCTCGTGATGCAGGCCGCCGACGCCGTCGACGCCGCCCATCGCGCGGGCATCGTTCATCGCGATCTCAAGCCCGACAACCTCTTCGTCACCCAGCGCGAGGGCAAGCCCTTCATCAAGGTGCTCGACTTCGGCATCTCGAAGTTCGACTCGCAGCGCACCGGCGCGCTGACGGTGACGTCGGCAGGCGCAGCGATGGGCACGCCGCTCTACATGGCGCCGGAGCAGATGCGCGGCGCGCACGACGTCGACGCCCGCGCTGACGTGTACGCCCTGGGCGTGGTGCTCTACGAGGCGCTGGCGGGTGGGGTGCCGTACTACGCCGAGAACTTCGCCGACCTCGCCGCGATGGTGATGGGTGGCCGGGCGACGCCGCTGACCGAGAAGCGCCCGGGTGTGCCGCAGCTCCTCGCGGACCTGGTGCATCAGGCGTTGCAGGTGACTCCGCAGGCGCGGTTCCCCACGGCGGCCGGCTTCGCGAGGCTGCTCGGGCCCTTCGTCTCGTTCGTCGAGCCGCGGCGGTCCGAGGCCGCCGGCTCCGACACGCTGATGCCCATCGTGCGGGACCGCGCGACGCCGGACGCGGTCGATGTGGTGCAGGTGTTTGCAGACCTCGACTCGACGCAGCCGCGAACTGCGCCGACGCCTGAGGCGCCTCTCCTCCTGGGGCAGGCCGTCGTTCGGGCCCAGCTTCCTGCACCGTCACCAGCCCTCGAGGTCGTTCCACTCGCGAAGGGCCAGCCGGTCGCCCCACCGGAGTCGCTTCACGCCCGGCCGACCGAGCGCGTGCAGACTCCGGAAGGGTTGTCGCGACCGTCACGCGTGCTCCCGGTGGTGCTCGTCGGCGTCGCCGTCATCGTGGGCGGGTTCGTGGTGCGCTCGTTCGCTCCCTCGCGCGTGGAGCCAACCACCATCGACGCGGGCGCGCTCGTGCTGCCGCCTCCGGTGTTCGACGCCGGCGCTCCCGAGCCCGTCGATGCGGGAGCGCCGTGGGAGAACGTCGTCGACGCAGGCCAGGCCATCGATGGCGGTGTCGATGCCGGCGCGCCGCGGACGAAGCCGAGGAAGCCGAAGGACCCGAATGGCTTCGTCGACGACTTCGAGGCAGGGGACGTAAAGAAACCAAGGGGGACCCCGTGAAACGTTGGCTCATGTTGGTGGCGTTCATCGCGGGCTCTGCGTTGGCCGAGCCGTCGGCTGCGGAGTCCGAGGCGCGGCGGCGCTTCGAGCTCGCCTCACGCCTCTACGCGCAAGGCAACAAGGCGCAGGCGCTGGAGGAACTCGAGCGCGTCGTGGTGCTGGCCGAGCGCCCCGCCGTGTTGCTCAACCTCGTCATCGTGCACGCCGAGCTCGGTCACCCCGAGGCCGCCGTCTCTGTCGCCGACAAGCTGCTCTCGCAGAAGACGTCCTTCGACGAGAAGCGGCTCGGCGTCGTGCGCACCATTCGGCAGCAGCAGCGCGCGAAGCTGGGCGAGCTACGGGTCTCGGCGCCGGTCGAGGGCGTGGAGCTGACGCTCGCCGGAAAGTCGATTGGCCTCTCGCCGCTCTCCGCGCCGGTGCTCGCGAGCGCAGGCACGGTGGTGCTCTCGGCGAAAGCGCCTCGCTACGAGCCGCTCTACCGTGAAGTCGTCGTGACGGCCGGCACCGCGCTCGAGGTGGTGTTGGAGCTCAAGCCCACCACCGTCAACGCCGCGGCCGTGCGGGTGCGCTGCCCGGTGCCTGGCGCCGACCTCTTCGTCGATGGCATTCGAGTGGGCACCACTCCTGACATCGTGAAGTTCGCGGTGATGCCGGGTAGCCGAACGGTATCGGTGCGCCGCGACGGCTACCGCAGCGCCGAGAAGACGGTGACGCTGCCTGAAGGTGGCGAGGTGGAGCTCGAGCTCGCTCCCACGCCAGACGAGAGCGCGCCCGTCGCCGAGGTGAAGGTGACGACGTCGGAGGACCAGGTGACGGTGGTCGCCGATGGCCAACGGCAGGGCCTCCTCGGGCCGACGGGGCTCCGTCTCCCCACCGGGCCGCACCTGCTCACCTTCGAGCGCGGCGGCTTCTACCCCGTGCGTCGCGCCGTCACGCTGACGCCGTCGACCGTCGAGTCGCTCGACCTCGTCTTCGAGCCCACGCCAGAGCTGCGCGCCGAGCTGGCGTCGTCGGCGTCGACGCATCGCCTGCTCGGGTGGATTGGAGTGGGCGTCGGTGCCGCAGGCCTGGCCGGGAGCGCGGCGTACACGTTCGGCTATCTGCCTTCGGAGCGCACACGCGCGACGCGAGAGATTGCCGACTTCGAGCGCCAGGCTGCGGCGAAGACCGGCTGCTACGCGATGGACCCGGTGTGCGCAGACCTCATCACCATCAGGAACGAGCAGCTCCGGCAGGTCGACTCGCTCTCGGCCGTCGGCGTCGCGGGCCTCATCCTCTCGGGCGCGGTGCTCGCCGGTGGCATCGTCTCGCTCGTCACCACGCCCGACCTCACGAAGTACGACCGCCCGCCGGCCAACGACGACTTCGTGCGTGACCTCGCCGTCGCGCCGCTGCCGGGTGGAGGCGCCGTCGTCTCGCTCGCCGGAGCCTTCTGACGTCAGCTCACGGCGCGCACTCGAAGACCGTCTTGCGCAGGTCTCCGTCCGCCCAGACCAGGCCGACGCTCGACGACGTGAGCGGCACGACGGCGAAGTCGGTGCGCGAGGTGTGCGGCTGGGCGAGGTCGAGGTCGCTGTTCTGGAGCGCGCCCCCATCGACGAGCGCGCCGTACTTGAGCCGCAGGTAGGTGCCCTTGTTGAAGATGCCGATGAGGCCGGCGCCGGGGAACGCGACGCCGGTGCCGCCCGAGGCTCCGTAGCCAATCGTGCTGCCCTGGGTGTTGAAGTCTTCCAGCGAACGAACGAGCTGCAGCGCGCCGCTCTGGTCGATGAACAACACCTTCGTCTCGTCGGTGCCGACGGTCGCGTCACCTGACGTGACGACCACCCGGTAGTGCTGCCCGTCGAAGCTGGCGCCATCGAGGCGGGGTCGCCTGTTCCCGGCCGGCGAAATCTGGCTGTTGAAGCCCCACATCCCCGGCATCGGCAACGACGGCGCGGTGAGGGCAGGGTCGTACGTCATCCACCTCAGGTGTGAGGTGTTGTTGAGCGGCGCCATGCCCTCGTTGACCCAGACGAAGAGCACGCTGCTCGACCCGACGGCGACGGTCGGCGGCTGGTTGTTGTGCGGCTCGGTGAGGTTGAAGGTGTTGCGCGCCTCGTTCGGGGCGATGTTGAAGACGGGCCGCGGCGCGTTGATGCCGCCGTCAGGGTTGACCGTCGAGAAGCGCAACGTCCACGGCGGGCTGCCGAGGCCGACGTTGTCCCACCAGGTCGTCACCCAGTTCGAGGTCGCCGGGTTCCACGCGATGCCGGCCCGCGTGGTGCGAGTGGCGAAGTTCGGGTTCGAGAGGTCGGTGCAGCCCCCCACCGCCGAGGACGCCAGGGTGCCGCTCGTGACGGGGCCCAGGCCGGTGTCGAGCAGCGCGACCGCCGTGCGCATGGTGTGAACGTCGCCGCTGCAGCACGTCGCCTGCGGGTTCTGCTGCGAGGCCACCACCCCGGTGACCGCGAGGAGGGTGCCGTTGGCGGCCAGCACGGGCCTCACGGCCTGCTTGCCATAGGCGAGGCCGTTCGCGTTGCAGATGCTCCACGTCGTGCTCGATTGCAGCACCGGCACGGGCCCTGACATGAGCGTGAAGTCGGCGCCGTTGAGTTTGAAGACGTCGATGGAGCCGTTCACCTGATGGCTCGCCGCCGCCAGGAAGACGTCGCTCCCGACGCGCAGCATCGCAGGGGCTCCGCCGCGGGCCGGGTACTGGTTGCCGATGCTCAGCACGCCGCGAGCGCCGCTGCGCTCGTGCCACAGGCCCTCGTCCACCACGCCGTTGCAGTTGTTGTCCTTCCAGTCGCAGAGCTCGGGAGCGGCCGGGTAGATGGTGTTGTCGTTGTCGTCGCAGTCGTCGGCCGTGCCGCCGCACTGCCGCGGGTAGCGCCCGTCGCCATCGAAGTCGACCGCGAGGGTCTGGTAGCTGCACTGACGCAACACGGCGTCGCAGGTGTCTCGCGTGCACGGGTTGCTGTCTTCACACGGGTTGTACCCCGCGATGCAGCGCCCGGCCCGGCACGCCTCGGTGCCGTTGCAGAAGTCGTTGTCGATGCAGTCGATGTCGGCGCGGCAGCCGCCGTCGAGCGGTGACGTGCCCGCGTCGCGCACGCCTGCGTCGTTGCCGCCGACACACAGGCTCGCGCCGCGGCAGCGGTTCTGCTGACAGCACTGACCCTGGGTGGTGAAGCAGTCGACGTCGCCGAGACACTCGAAGACGCAGACGCCCGAGCCGCCACACACGAGGTTGAACGGCGAACACGCCGACTGGAGCGTGCACGGCGCGCCGTAGCCCGAGGGCAAGCCGGCGTCGGTGGCGAGGCCCTGCGGAATGCAGTGGTTCTGCCGGCAGGTGTAGCTGAGCGGGCAGTCACGGTCGTTGAGGCACTCGGGAATGCAGAAGCCCTGGCTGGAGCACCGCTCGCCCGTCGCGCACTGGCTGTTGAAGAGACATCGCGCGCCACCATCCGACGAGCCACCCGTGCCGGCGTCGAACGGAGGGAACACGCACGCGCCGACGGCGTCGCAGACGAAGCCGAACGGACAGTCGCGCGTCGAGGTGCACTCGGGAATGCAGACACCTTGCGGCCCGCACTTCTCCCCGAGGCGGCACTGGCTGTTGTACACGCACCGCGCTGCGCTCCCCGCGTCGCTGGAGCTCGCGCCACCATCGGCGGCGGGCAACACACACTCTCCACGCGCGTTGCAGACGAACCCGAAGCCACAGTCACGGCTCTGCGCACACTCGGCGATGCACGACGCCTGGCTGCACTTCTGGCCCACCGCGCACTGGCTGGTGAAGGTGCACGACGCGCCGGCATCGGACGGAGGGGGCACGCACGCGCCCGCGTCGGAGCAACTGAAGCCACTCGCGCAGTCCCGCGGCCCGGCACACTCGGGGGCGCACGCGCCGTTGATGCACCGGTCGCCTGGCCGCACACACTCGCTGTTCAGTCGACAGCTGCCGCTGGTGCCCATGCCGCGACACTCACCCTGCTGGCAGACGGTGCCGACGCCGAAGGCGGCGCAGTCGCGGTTGTCACGACACTGCTCGACGCACGCACCCTGGGCGGAGCAGGTGAGCGGGCTCTCGCACTCCGAGGTGTAGCGGCACTCGCGGCCGAGGCCGCCGTCAGTCGAGCGTGGCGCACACACGCCGCGGTCGCACACCTGGCTCGCCGAGCAGTCGCGCCCCGAGATGCACTGCGGCCCACAGAGGCCTGCGATGCAGAACGCCCCCGCGCCGGCGTCGGCGCACTGAGAGTTGTAGTCACAGCGTGGCCCCGTCGGCGTCACCACGCCGCTCGTCACGCAGCGGCCCTGCGTACAGGTGGAGTCCGTCGGGCAGTCGATCTGCGCGAAACACTCCGGCGCGCACGAGCCTGCGCGACACGCGAGGAAGAGGCCTCCGTCGGTCTGCGGGCAGTCGCTGTTGTTGCGGCACGTCTGGCGCGGCGGCGCGAAGCCACCGTCGGTCGACAGGCTCTCGGGCCACACGCACTGGTTCGACGCGCAACGCTGGCCCTGCGCGCAGTCCGACGCCGAGAGACAGCCCTTGCGGCAGGTGAAGTCCTCTCCACACACCAGGCCGGCGGGGCAGGGCAGGTCGCGACACGACAGCTGCGTGCACACCAGCGTCGGCGGATCTCCCTGCGCCTGACAGTCGGAGCCCATCGGGCAGTCTCGGCCAGCGGAGCACGGCTGGTGACACCGGCGGAACACGCAGACCAACGTCGCCTCACAGTCGGAGTTCAGCAGACAGCCTTCGGCCAGCTTCGAGGGGGCGCGCTCATCTCGCGTGACACAGCCGGACGAGATGACGAGCAGCGTGAACGCTGCAGAGAAAGAGAGAGAACGCATGAAAGCCCCCGGAGCACGACGAGACCTCTGCGTCCTAGCGCATGCGCGGAGTCGGAGCAGGCCCGAGCGTGGGCCTTTGTGCGAGACACCGCCCGGGGTGCGGTACGTTGGGTGCGGTGAAAGCCCTCGAGACGGCCACAGGGAAGGAGTTCTTCGCGCAGATCGTCGCCGAGCCGGATGACGACGCGCCGCGACTGGTGCTCGCTGACTGGCTCCAGGAGCGCGGAGACCCCTTCGGAGAGTTCATCGCCCTGCAGGTGAAGAAGCCGAACCACAAGCGCATCAAGACGCTGCGCCTCGACCACTACTCCGACTGGATGGGGCCCCTGATCGACGTGGTCGATCCATTCTCGGTGAAGTTCGTCCGCGGCTTCATCGACTCGATGAGCCTCACCTCGGACTACTGGCCGGACGCGCGAACGCTGCGGCTGATCAAGGCGGCGGTGGGCGCTCCGCAGCTCGCCCTCGTCACGCGCCTCGTACTCGAGAGGGGAGTCGGAGGCGGTGGCCTGCACAACGAGAGGGGCTCGATGATGGAGGCGCCTCGTGGTCGGGGAAAGCAGATCCCCATCGTCGCGTTTCTGCTCCACCCCGTTCTTCGCCACCTCACCGAGGTCTCGGGCTCGTTCGGCCCAGAGGTGCGCGCGGCCCTCACCGGCAAGGTGCGCTGGTCCGTGCCGGACTGAAGCAGCGCTTCAGCTCACCGTCAGCAGGCTCGTCAACACGCCGCCGGTGAGGCTCGGGTCTCCGAAGTCGTTGAGCAACGAGCCGTCGGTCTTCCGCACGCCCACTGCGCTCGCCAGCGTGTTGAGCACCTGGTTGTTCGTCTTCTTCTGGTGGTCGATGAACAGGCCGGTGCGCAGCGAACCGCCCGCGCCACCCGCGACGATCCACGGCGTGTTGTCGGCCGAGTGCGGAGGCCCGCTGCCGAGATCGTTCATCCACACCGCAGCGCAGTCGTCGAGCAGGTTGGCGCCATACGCCGACGGGTACGACGCGAGCCGGTCGAGGAAGTACTTGAACAGCTGCAGCTGGAAGCGGTCGACCTGGTGGTGCAGCTCCACCGCGTTGGGAATCGGCTCTCCGGCCGAGCCGTCGGAGTTGATGCGATGGGAGATCCAGTGGAAGCGCGGGTAGCGGGTGCCGTTGATGGTGTACTGCGTCTGGTCGTTCCCCTCGCCGACCTGCAGTGTCGCGGCCGAGTTGAGGCCACACGAGAAGGCCCACGCCGTCACGTCCATGAAGCGGCGCACCACCTCGGGCCGCACGTCGTTGCCTTCGGGGCTGGTGATGGCGCGCACCTGGGCCGCCTGCGCCATGTCGAGGTCGCACGTCATGCGCAGCTCGGTGTCGCGCACGGCGTCGAGGTGCATCGCGAGCCGGCGCTTGTCGTCGACCGACAGCTGCGCCTTGCCCGACACCTCGCGCAGTTGCTCGCGCACGAAGTCATTCACGCTCTTGCGGCGCTCCACCACGAGGCGCTGCACCTCGGGCGGTGACGACGCGAGGCCGGTCAGCCGCATGAAGGCGTTGAGCGGCGAGCGCTCGGCAGGCGTTCGCATCTGCGGCCCGCTCCACGACAGACCCTCGGCGATGTACGTCTGCCGCGGCCCCGCCATGAAGGTGAGCGGCGCGGATCCGGCTGGGTTGTTGGCCTGCGCGATGCGCCAGTCGATGGACATGCCGCGCGCCAGCGGGCTGTTGCTGGTGCCGCCGGTGTGGTTCTGCGCGGTGAGCATCTGCGGCAGCGCCTCGGAGTGCCCACACGCCGGCCGCGGGAACTGCAGCCGCACGTTCTTGATGAGGATGAGGCGCGACGCGTACTCGGCCAGCTCGCTCGTGGCGCGCGTGGCGTTCACGCCCGTCGTCATGCTCGCCGTCGTCAGCGGGCCGGGCAGCTCGGGCCAGAAGCGCTCGGGGTCTCCACCGCTGTTCTGCACGATGCCGTTGCCGGCGCGCACGAACATCGCGAAGCGTTTGCGCGTCGCCTGGCCCCACGCCTTCTTCGGCAAGAGGGACTCGAGCGCAGGGAACGAGAGCGTCACGCCACCGACGCCCTTGAGGAGCAGTCGTCGAGAGAGGCGGTTCTTCATGGCGTCACTCCTTCGACGGCGCGCGCGCGGAAGGCGTCACTCGCGACCAGCTCTTCGAGCAGGCCCATCACCGCGGCGTCGCTCTCTCTCGATTGTTTCGCCAGGCGGGTGACGAGCGGGCGCTCCGACTCGGTCAACCGGTGGCCGTACAGGTACTCGAGCCAGTGCTCGAAGTAGCAGGCGTGCGCGGCCTTCGACTCGGCCAGCTTCTTTCCGAACTCGGCGCTGCCGGTGTACCGCTCGAGCGTCTCGTCGAACATGAACTCGCCCGTCGCGTCGATGGGCAGCGACTTCTCGGTGTCACGCCAGCGGCCGAGCGCGTCGTAGTTCTCGTAGGCGAAGCCGACCGGGTTGATGAACGTGCTGTGGCAGCCCTCGCCGCACGTGCCTTTGCCGGTGAAGGCCTCGACGCGCTGACGAAGGGTGCGCACGACCATCGGGTCCTCGGACGGCAGCGCGGGCACCATGTTCGGCGGCGGTGGCAGGCCCGAGCAGAGGAGCTGGTGGTTGACGAAGGTGCCGCGGTGAATCGGGTCGCTCGTCGTCGAGGTGGCGTTGGTGGCGAGGAAGCCCAGCTGCGTGAGGAGCCCCGACCGCTTGCCGTCCGTAAAGGTCACCTTCGAGAGCGAGGTGACGCCGGTGTTGCCGTAGACGCGCGCGGTGTTGGCGTCGAGGAACGAGTACGGCGCGGTGAGGAGCGTCGAGAGGCCCGCGCGCTGGTCGAGCACCACGTGCCGCACGAAGGCCCGCTGCTCTTCAGCCATCGAGCCGCGCAGGGCGGGGGAGAACTCGGGGAAGAGGGTGGTGTTGCGGGTGACGTCGTTGACCTTCTGCACCTGCAGCAGCTGGTCGTGGAACGACGCGACCGTGTCTCTCGCGCGCGGGTCGGCGAGGAGGCGACGGGCCTGCACGAGGTACCCCTCTTGCGTCGAGAGCTCGCCCGAGGCCGCCGCAGTGAAGAGGGCTTCGTCAGGCATGGTGCGCCAGAGCGCATAGGAAAGACGAGTCGCCACTTCGTACGGGTCGAGCGGCACCACGCCGTCCTTCACGTCGGTCGCAAGCTCGGGCCGGTACAGGAAGTGCGGCGACTGCAGCAACGCCTCGAGCACCAGGCGCGGGCCACCGAGTGAGGTGGCGACGTTCGGCGTCAGCGCAGCGGCGCGCCCGTACAACGTCACCAGCGCGGTCACCTCGGCTGCGGTGGGAGGACGTCGCCACGCGCGGCGTGCCAGCTCGGTCACCTGCGCGGGCGGGTCGGCAGGCACGGTGCCGCCGAAGGTGCGGCGCAGCGCGGCCGCGTCGCTCGTCGCCGTCGCCGCGAGCTGCTCGGCGGCGCGCTGGTAGTCGCTCCAGGAGGTGGCGTCGACGTTGAGCAGCGCGCCGTTGGTGTCGAAGGTCGAGCTGGTGGTGTCGGTGACGAAGGTGCTCGCGACGTTCGGCTTGGCCGGCAGGTGCAGCAGGTCGGTGACGGTGTTCTCGTATTCGGTGTTGTTGAGGCGAGGCAGCCGCGACGAGGGCCCGGGCGTCTCCAGCGGCTCCTTCTTCGTCGGGTCGACCGGGCGCGGATCATCAGGGCGACCGGTGCCGAAGACACCACCGGCGAGGCTTCCTTCACACGCGGCGAAGGCGAGCGCTGACAACAAGAGAAGAGGGCGCATGGTTGAGCAGTGGAGGATAGCGATCATCCTCCCCGCGCGCATGCAGGCAGGTGTCCTACCTGAGAAGTGGAGTGGTCACCGTCGTGGAGCCGTTTCGTCACCGCGGTTTTTCCTCAGGGGCCGCGCGCTGTGACCTCGAGGGCCGAGGGTGCCACCCATGCAGACGAACGACGTGACGACGACCCGCGAGACGATGGAAGAGCGCCTGGACCGACTCGAGGCGATGCTGGTGGGCGTCGCGGATCGGCTCGACCGGCTCTCGGACGCGGTCACGGTGCCCCTGTGCCTTCAGGAGCGCTCCTTGCGACGCCTCGAGCGCGCGCTCGATTCGCTGCACGACGCACGGAGCGCCGAGCCGAGCGTCGAGCGCCCTGTGTGAAGATGGATCAGCCCTTCAACACCACGAGCGGCTCGAGGCGGAGCACCGGCTCGACGAGGTCGGTCTCGTCCTCCAGCACCTCCATCACGTCGCGATACGCCGTCGGCGCTTCTTCGACGAGGTGTTGCCGTGACGCGTCGAACACCACGCCGCGCAGCTGTCGCTCGAGGTGATGCCGGCTGATGTGCGCTCTCGCTTCTCGACGCGTCATCACGCGACCGGCGCCATGTGACGCTGAAGCGAACGCCGCGGCGTGCCCGCGCCCGCGCACGACGTAGGAGGCCGTGCCCATCGAGCCCGGAATGAGCGCGAGCCGGCCTTCGGGCGCATGAATGGCGCCTTTGCGATGCACCACGCACGCCTCGCCGAAGTGCTCCTCGCGCTGCGCGAAGTTGTGGTGCAGGTCGAGGCGCGAGTCGTCGTCTGGCTCGAGACCCAACACCTCGCGAGCCGCCGCAATCGCCTGAGCCATGATGGCGTCGCGGTTGGCCTTCGCGAAGTCGAGCGCCCACGACAAATCGCTCCAGAACGCGCGGCCGTCAGGAGCGTCGAGCGACAGCGCTCCGAGTTTGCCGGCGATGCGTCCGTGGTGATGCCCGATGGAGCCGCCGAGCCCGCGAGAGCCCGTGTGCACCAGGAGCCACGTCGTTCCATCGTGCGCGCGGTCGAGCTCGACGAAGTGGTTGCCTCCGCCGAGCGTGCCGAGGTGTCGGGGCACCAGGCGAGCCCGCGTGCGTTCGAGCTCGTTCGTCGAGAGCGGCGCGTCGAACAACGTACGTGGAACGTCGACGAGCGGGCGTCGGTGCTCCTCGTCACCGACGGGGATTCGCTGCGTCCACGCGTCGAGCAACGCCTCGAGCGCGCGGCGGTCGACGCGTGGTGCCGTTTCGAAGCGCACCGCGCTCACCCCGCACCCCAGGTCGGTTCCGAGCGCGCCTGGAACGACGACGTCACGCGTCGCGAAGACCGAGCCGACCGCCACGCCTTCAGAGACATGAGCGTCCGGCATCGCCGCGACGTGATGAACGACCCACGGCTGCTCGGCCAGCCGGGTGAGTTGTTTCGCGGTGTCGGAGCGGAGCGCGCTGCTCCACGCCAGCACCGGCACGCCGCGGGTGACCACCACTCGCGGGAGCGTCAAGACGTCTCTCCCGCGAGTGTTCCGAGTGCCACGAAGCGCAACTTCGGCACGCGCTTCCACCCCAGCGACGAACAGAGCTGGGTGCGAATGAAGGGGCTCGCCCGCTCGATGGCAGGCCCCGTCTGGGGGTTCTCTTCACGCGCGGCCCACGCCACGCGCGCCGAGCTCTCGTCGACGGACAGCTCCACCGCGACGATGACCACGGGTGACAACCGCTCGTCCGACAGGTCCAGCCGGAAGACGGCCTGCAACGCTTCGAGCAGCAGGTGTTGATGTTGATGGTGATGTGATGACGACGGTTCGACGGTGCGCTCGCGAGAGCGACGGGGGTGTTTGGGCACGAAGACTTTCCGAAGGTGCGCGTGGCTTCACGCGCGAACGCCAAAGCGCCGGGACGGGCCGCGTCAGCGAAGGTCACCCCCGGGTCACGCGCCGAGTTGACGGCTCAGCGCGCGACGCCGGGGGCAGTGGACGGAAATTCTGGCGGCACACGATCCACGGGACACCTCCGGACAGCGACGGAGGGCTTCGACGTGCGGCTTTGCGCAGACCTGACGGCGCGAAAACAGACGGGTGCCGTTGCATCTCCTAGCATCGCGCCACCGTGACCTCGCCCGCCGAGCTGACTGCGTCGTTCGAGACCCGCATGCAGGAGCAGCGCGCAGCCCTCGCGGTGCCCATCGCGGCGCTGCGCCTGGTGGCGGTGGCGTTCTGGTTCCTCGCCGGCATCACGCAGGTGTGGATCGTCGCGCTCGATGCCGTCGGCGCGTACCTGGCCCTCTCGCTCATCGCGTTCGTCCTGCTCCTCGTGTGGCCGATTGCCAGACCGCGCGCCCACTGGAGCGTCGCACTCGTCGACGTGCCGATGATTTTCTTCGCGCAGTTCCTCGCACAGCCGCTCGAGACGACGCCCGCCATCGCCGCTGCGCTCTCGCAATCCATCTTCCTCACCGCGCTGCTGCTCTCGATGCTCACCTTCGACCGGCGCGTGCTGCTCACCACGGCCGGCCTGTCGTTCGTCCTCGAGGCGGTGCTGGTCATCTGGGCGCGACAGGACATCGAGCACACCTTGCCGACCGCACTGCTGCTCACCGTCGTCTTCACGGCCGGCGCGTGGTTCGGCATCGCCCTCGTGCAGCGCATGGCGCACCAGATGACGCTCGACCAGACGCGCAAACAGAAGCTCAACCGCTACTTCTCTCCGCAGGTGGTCGAGCGCCTCGAGGCCTTCGAGGAGTCGAAGCCAGAGCACCGCGAGGTGAGCATTCTGTTCAGCGACATTCGCGGCTTCACCTCCATCTCGGAGCAGCACGAGAGCGACGTCGTGGTGCGGTGGCTCAACGAGTACCTGTCCGCGATGGTGTCGGTGGTGTTCAAACATGGGGGCACGCTCGACAAGTTCATGGGCGACGGAATTCTCGCGTACTTCGGAGCGCCGCTCGCTCAGGCCGACCACCCGCAGCGCGCGGTGGCCTGCGGCCTCGAGATGATCACCGAGCTCGCGGCCCTCAACCAACGCCGCGTGGCGCGAGGAGAGCCGGACCTGCGCATCGGCATCGGCATTCACACCGGCCGCGCGGTCGTGGGAGACGTCGGCAGCGAGCAGCGCAAGGAGTTCACCGTCATCGGCGACGCCGTCAACACCGCCTCGCGCATCGAGGGGCTCACCAAGCAGGTCGGCACCGCGCTGCTCATCAGCGCCGAGACCCGGTCGCGGCTCCCTGAGACAGAGTCGTGGACGGCGTCGGAGCCGCTCGCGGTGAAGGGGAAAGCCGAGCCGGTGAGCACGTACCGCCCGAGCGCCTGACGGTTCACGTCGCGATCGCACGAACGTGCTGGCGCCGTCCATGCTCCGAAGAGGTCGGTCTCGCGCGACGTGGCGTGCGCTCGCGGGCGCGCGACGACGTGCTCGCCAACATCTCTCGCCACGGCTGGACGCTCAGCGGGGCTGCAGGTGCGTGTCGACCTTCTCGAGCAACTGGACGCGCGCGGCATGACGCCCGAGGGCGAGCGTGTCGAGCTCGAGCGCGACACCGCTCATCACCGACAGCCCCAGCCCCACGCCGAGGAGCCGCTCCCGCCGCGTCAGGAGCCCGAGCCCCACTACGAGCAGAAGCCCATCGGCGAAGCGCAGCAGCCGCCGCGTCGCGAGCGCCTCGACGGCCCGCGGGAGCACCTCGGTCGTCAAGACGTGTGGCGCTTCCTGAAGGAGCTCCGGCAACGCCTGCCGCTCCTTCGAGAGCGTGACGAAGTCGACCGCGCCGGTGATGGCATGAATGACACCGAGCAAGGCGAGCGGCACCGCGGCGCCAATCGTGACCGGCCTCGCCCACACCAGCCACAACGCCACGGCGAGCAGGACGGCGGCGACCCCGACGGCCGTCGTCACGATGGCCCACACCCGCTCCTGCGCCGCTGCGTGCGTGAGAGACTCGAGAAGCGACAGCTGCGCCTGGGCCGGTGACACGCAGCCAGTGTGGCACGGCTCGACGACGCGACGATTGTCCATCACCCCTCTCGAACCGCCGGAGTAAGTCGCACGCCGATGCTCTCCCTCACGCTCCTCGCCCTCATCACCGCTGCCGACGGTGGTGTCGCTCCTTCTGGCGCTCCCGCCGACGCCGCCGACTTCATCGACGACGTCCGGCTCATCTTTCAGGTCGTGACGTGTCAGCCGGGCGAGGTGCCTGCGCCGCTCGACGTGAAGACGGTGCAGACGTACTGCAAAGAGATGACGCCGAAGTTCGAGCGCTTTCGCTCACACTGGGGCGTCACCGCGCGCGCCTTCATTCAAGCGCAGCGCCCGGCGGGTCTGCCCGGCGAGCTCGTCTACCCGTTCGGTGGCGGCGACCTGATGATGGCGCTCACTGCGTTCCCCGAGGCCACCGTCATCACCACGATGTCGCTCGAGCTGGCAGGTGACCCGCGCCGCCTCAAGACGCTCGCGGACAAGAAGTCGCTCGAGCAGTCGCTCAAGGCGCTCAACGAAGCCGCGACCACCACGTTGATGTCCAACGACTCCAAGAGCGTCAACCTGTCGAAGATTCAGCGCGGTGACCTGCCGGGCCAGCTCTCGATGCACTTGATGGGGCTGGCGCTCAACGACCAGGAGCCCGTCTCGGTGCGCTTCTTCCGCGTCGAGCCCGATGGCTCACTCCACTATTTCAACCGCGCGGAGATCGACGCGCTCGACTCGGTGAAGGCCTCGAAGCTGAAGGAGACGTGGAAGGCGCCCGACTTCTCGCCCGCCTTCGCCAACGTCGAGGTGCAGTTCGTGCCGAAGGGCCAGCCGAAGGCGACCCCGAGAATCCACCGGCACCTCGGCGCCAACCTCTCGGATGACGGCTTCACGAAGGCGCCCGGCCTGCTCGCGCACCTCTCGGCGAAAGGCCGGGTCTCGGCGATGACGAAGGCCGCGAGCTATCTGCTCTGGAACCCCGCGTTCTCGGTGATTCGCGATTGGCTGGTCGCACACGCCGTGTTCATGATTTCGGATTCGACAGGCGTGCCGCCGCGGTATTGGAAAAAGGCCGGCTGCACTGTCGACACGTTTGGCAGCTTTCAGAAGTCGTTCCTCGGCACGTGGGAGGGCTTCCAGGAAGAGCTGCGCACCGAGTTCGAGAAGGCGAAGAAGCTGCCCATGCGCTTCGGCTACCCCGATGGCAGCCCCGAGAAGCGCAGCCACTGTGTCGTCGTGAAGTGCCCGGCCGAGGCGAAGAATCCCTGACCGTCAGGGCGCTGGCACCAGCGTCAGCAACGCGACCTCTGGTGGCACTCCGAAGCGCACCGGGAACACGCTGGTACCGACGCCAGTGGTGACGAAGAGGCTGCGGCCGTCTTCCACCTTCAGCCCTGCCGCGTAGCGCTGCCCGTACTCTGACGGCACGATGGGCCGGCCCACCAGGGGGAGCCTCACCTGGCCGCCATGCGTGTGGCCTGCGAGCACGATGGAGAACCGCGCCGGCATCGTCGGGAAGACGTCTGGGTTGTGCGTGAAGGCCACCACCGGTGCGTCATCGGTGACGAACGAGAGCGCTTTGGCGGCGTCTGTCTTTCGGGTCCATACGTCGGCGAGCCCGGCCACCCAGAGCCGGCCACGGCTGGTGTCGATGGGCGCGGCCTGATTCTCGAGCACCCGCACGCCGACGGCCTCGAGCGCGCGCGTGGTGCCTTCGCCGTCAATCCACCAGTCGTGATTTCCAAGCACGGCCCAAACCCCGTGTGGCGCCTTCCACCCGCGCAGCATCGCCGCCGCGTCGACCGGGGAGACCTGCTTTGCGCCCGGCTCGTGACCGACCAGCACGTCGCCGGCGATGAGGATGAGGTCTGGCTGCCACGCGTCGATGCGCGCGCCGAGTCTGGCAATGGCGTCGGCGTCGATGAAGGGCGCGCCGATGTGCAGGTCAGAGACGAGCGCGACCTTGAAGCCAGACAACGTCGAAGGCCACCCCGGCAGCGCGAGCGTTTCATGTCTCTCGACGAGTCGTGACGGCTCGATGATGAACGCCCACCCCGCGAGGAGCAGGCCCGTCGCCAGCACACCGATTGCTCCGCGCAGCAGCCGCTTCTTCACCGCGAACATCCTGCTCGAACGGGTGCCGCTCGTCGCCGAAAGTCACTCACCTCCGAACGCGCGCACGGAATATGACGCGCGGCATGCGAGCCCCACTTTCCATTCTCGTGCACGGCGGCGCGGGCCTTCACCGTGCAGATGACGACGTCGAAGCCGCGACGCGTGGCTGTCTGACCGCCGCGCGCGCAGGGCACGCGGTGTTGAAGCAGGGCGGCACGGCGCTCGACGCCATCGAAGCCGCGGTGCGGCTGCTCGAAGACGACCCGGTGTTCAACGCTGGCATCGGCTCGGCGCTGACACGCGAGGGCACGGCCGAGCTCGACGCCTCGGTGATGAACGGCGCCACGCTGGCGGCCGGCTCGGTCGCGTGTGTCAGCTGTTTCCAGAACCCGGTCACCCTCGCGCGACGGGTGATGGAGCAGTCTCCCCACGTCATGCTGGTGGGGCAGGGCGCCGAGGCGTTCGGCCGCGCGCAGGGGCTGCCCGTGGTGGCGAACGAACGACTCGTCACCGCTGCGGCGCGCCGAGACCTCGAGACCCATCGCCGCTCGTTCGGCACCGTCGGCGCCGTCGCCATCGACGGCCAGGGCACCCTCGCTGCGGCGACGTCGACCGGCGGCACCACCGGGAAGTGGCCTGGCCGCGTCGGCGACTCGCCGCTCATCGGCTGCGGCACGTATGCAGATGACAAGAAAGCGGCGGTCTCGTGTACCGGTCTTGGTGAAGCCATCATTCGTGTCACGCTCGCCCGCCACGCGGCAGACCTCGTCGGCCTGGGGCTCGATGGCTTCGAGGCGGCTCGGCAGGCGGTGTCGACCCTGCAGCGCGCAGGCGGCGACGCTGGGCTCATTCTCGTCACGCCCGCCGGGCAGCTCGCCTGGGCATTCTCGACGCAACGCATGTCACGGGCATGGGTCAGCGATGATTCGGAAGGCTCGGGGTTTGGGCCCGACCGCGCGTGAGAGTGTGAAAAAGAAGATGTTAACCATTTCACCCATCGACTAGATGAGACACGTCGAAACCGTCGTCCCCCATTTCCCGGAGTCTCAATGTCTTCAGTCGATCAGCTTCTTCGCAGCATGGTTCAGGCAGAGGTCGAGCGCGCCATCGGCCCGCTCGCCGCCGCGCTTCAGCAGCAGGGTGAGGTGCTGGGCCGCTTCGCCGCTGCGTTCGGCGCGCCCATCAAGCGTGGCCCTGGCCGTCCGCGGAAGCTGGCGTTCGGCGCCGTCGCCGCTCCGAAGGCCGCTCGCGCCGTCAAGGCGAGCTCGTCGTCCGGCAAGACGCTCTGCGCCGTCATCGGGTGCAAGCGCCCGGCGCGCGCGAAGGGCTACTGCGCCGCGCACTACCAGAAGTACCGCATGCTCTCGAAGACCGGCCGCCTGCCGTCCGACTGGGTGGAAGAGGCGTCGCCGCAGTCGGTGAAGAACCTCGTGCTGCCCCGCGGCCGCGCTGGCGCGAAGGCGCTCGCCGAGGCCAAGAAGAAGAATCGCTGACTCACACCTGACTGACCTCGCGTCGTCCGTTGACGGCGAACGTGGTACGGGCGGTCGTCCTGTGGGCTTCGTGCCTGCGGGCGGCCGCCTTTCTGTTTCTTTCACTCTGGAGCGCTCACCCATGCCCCCGAATTCGCGCGAGCTCGAGAAGAGCATTCACGTCGACCTGTCCAGGCAGGAGACCTACGGCGGCTATCTGCAGCTCGACCGGCTGCTGAATTCACAGACGCCGCGCACGCCCGTGCACGACGAGATGCTGTTCATCATTCAGCACCAGACCAGTGAGCTGTGGATGAAGCTCATGCTGCACGAGCTCGACGCCGCGCTGGACTTCGTGAAGCGCGACGAGCTCGAGGCCAGCTTCAAGATCTTCGCGCGCGTCGCTCACATTCAACGCATGCTCTTCGAGCAGTGGGCGGTGCTCGAGACGATGACGCCGAGCGAGTACCTGCAATTTCGCGATGCGCTCGGGCGCTCGTCCGGGTTTCAGTCGTACCAGTACCGCGCCATCGAGTTCATGCTGGGCAACAAGGACCCGAACGCGTTGTTGCCACATCGGCAGGACGAGACCGTGCACGCGGTGCTCTCGGCGCGCCTCACCCAGCCCAGCCTCTACGACGAGTTTCTGCGTTACCTCGGCCGGCACGGCTACGCGGTGCCCGCCACCTCGCTCGAGCGCGACTTCACCCAGCCGTACAAGAAGAGCGACGCCATCGTGACGCTGTTCCGCGACGTCTACGAGAACCCAGAGAAGCACTGGAAGGCGTACGAGATGGCCGAGAAGCTCGTCGACGTCGAGGAGCGCTTCCAGCTCTGGCGCTTCCGTCACATGAAGACCGTGCACCGCATCATCGGGCACAAGCAGGGCACCGGCGGCTCGTCGGGCGTCACGTTTCTGCAGCGCGCGCTCGAGCTCACCTTCTTCCCCGAGCTGTGGGACGTGCGCACAGAGCTGCGGTCTCCCGGCGCGCGCTGATTCGCCAGAGTTCCCCTTCCGTCACCATGGGCTACGCTTTCGCCCATGCCTCGTGATTCTGGTTTCCCCGGTGGCTCCGACGATGAGCAGGTCGAGCGGCCCCGGCCGTCGTCGCCCGGCGTGACCGGGCCACGGCCTTCGGTCACGCAGGGCATCCCTCAGCGTCGCGGCACCGGCATCGGCTCGCAAGGGTGGGCGGGCGCGGCAGGCGCGGGTGGTCCTCCACGTGACGCCACGCCCGGCCAACGTCCGCCGTCGTCTGGGGGCGCCGCGCGACCTCCCGCGGGTGGTGGCGGCAGTAGTCGGCGCGGCAGCACGACCCGCTTCTTCCCACCGCAGCCGCGCTCGATGCTCGAGACGGGCCTCAGCGCGTCGATGATCGAAGAGCTGGTGCTCAAGGCGCTCTTTTTCGCAGGTGAGCTCCGCGGCTCCGACATCGCCAACCGCATCAAGTTGCCTCAGCTGATCATCGACGAGGTCATCGAGAGCCTGCGCAAGGCCAAGTACATCGACTTGAAGGGTGGCGCCGGCATGGGCGTCGGCAAGTCGGGCATGATCTACACGCTGACGACCTTCGCGACCGACCTCATCCGGCAGATCCTCGACCGCAATCGCTACAATGGGCCCGCGCCGGTTCGCCTCGAAGACTGGTTCGAGGCCGTCAACGTTCAGACCGTGCGTGGCATGCGGGTGAACCGCACGAAGATGGAGCAGCACTTCGGCGAGCTCGTCGTGAAGGACTACATCTTCGACGGGCTCGGGCCGGCCATCAATTCCGGCAAGGCGGTGTTCTTCTACGGCCCGCCCGGGAACGGAAAGACCGCGCTCTGTCAGGCGCTCGTCGAATGTTACGAGGGCGAGATCTGGGTGCCGTACGCGCTGCTCGTCGACGACTTCATCATTCGCGTCTTCGACTCCACGCTGCACAAGCCCTCGCCCGACGACCCCAACGCGCCGGCGGCCGACGGGCGCTGGGTTCGATGTCGCAGGCCGCTGGTCGTGGTGGGCGGCGAGCTCACGCTGCAGACGCTCGACCTCATCTACTCGCCCGACGTGAAGTACTACGAGGCGCCGTTTCAGCTCAAAGCCACCAACGGCATGCTGCTCATCGACGACTTCGGGCGCCAGAAGGTGTCGCCCATCGACCTGCTCAACCGGTGGATCGTGCCGCTCGAGAGCGAGGTCGACTTCCTCACGCTCCACACCGGCAAGAAGCTGCAGGTGCCCTTCAACGTCTTCGTGGCCTTCTCGACCAACCTCGACCCGGCCGACCTCGTCGACGACGCCTTCCTGCGGCGCGTTCGCTACAAGCTCGAGGTGCGCCCGCCTGACGAAGACCAGTTCCATCAAATCTGGGAACGCGTCTGCCAGAAGCGCGGCATCGCCTACGACGCCGAGATGATCGACTGGCTCATCGAGGCGCACTACCGGCCTCACAACCGTGGCTTTGCCGCGTGTCAGCCACGCGACCTGCTCGACCAGGTCATCGACATCGCCCACTACCGCGGAGAGATTCCCCACCTGTCCGGCGAGCTGCTTGAGGCGGCCGTCAGCAACTACTTCGTCAAGTTCAAGAAGAAGGGCTGATCACCGGCCGGGTTGCGCTAGACAGAAGCCTCGCATGGCCGGCGCCCCCGACAGCAAGCTGCACGAGCTGCTCAAGTCGGCGGCGCGTGAGCTCAAAGCGACTCAGCGGGAGCTGGCTGACGAGCGCGATCTGCACGAGCAGGCCCGCAAGGCCCTCGACTCCGAGCGTGCGCGCATCAGGGACCTGCAGCAGCAGGTGGTCGACGGCCAGCAGGCGCTCCGCAAGGCACAGCAGGCGGCGGCGGTGCAGGCGTCGGAGTCAGCCACCGCCGCGATTCCCCGCGACCGCTTGACCGCCACGTCGTCGGACCGCACCGGGCGAATTCCTTTCGGGCACGACCCCAACGTCACCCTCCCGCCGGTGCTCAAGCCGCTCGAAGACAGCACGAACGTCTCGCGGCTCGACCCCGAGCTGCTCGAGAAGCGCGTTCGGGCGCTCGACGAGGCGCTCAACGAGGCCGAGTCCCAGTCGAAGCAGCACCGCCAACGGGTGGCTGCACTCGAGGCGCAGCTCGAGGCGATGAAAGAGGTCGACCGGCCTGGCACTGCGCAGGTGCCCGCGCTCGAGGCGTCGCCACAGCTGCAACGTGAAGCCGACGAGTCCCGGGCGCGCGCCGAGGTCGCCGAGGAGCGCGTGACGGCGCTCGAGGCCGAGCTCGCCGAGGCGAAGAAGGCCCTCGCGCTCGCCGATGAGCTGCACGCTGGTGAGCTGGCCGAGGCGAAGAAGGCCCAGGCGCTGGCTGATGAGCTGCACGCCGGCGAGCTCGCCGAGGTGAAGAAAGCGCTCGCGCACGCCGATGACCAGCTCGCGGTCGAGCAGGTGAGCGCACGCGACGCGATGACGAAGTTCGCGGCCGTCGACGCCGAGCTGGCGACGGTGCGAGAGACCGCGGCGCTGGCGACCGAGCTCGACGGGCAGCTCGCCACCACCAAGGCGCGAATCTGGGAGCTCGAGCAGCTCAAGACCGACGCCGACGGCAGGCTCGAACAGCTGAGCGCCGAGGCGCAGGTCGCCCACAGCCGCATCGGCGAGCTGACGGCGCGGGTCAGCCAGCTCGAGAACGACCTCTCGGGCCTTCGGACGCGGCGTGACGAGCTCAACGTCGAGTTGGCGCGCGTCGAGAACGACCGCAAGAAGCTCACCGTGCGAGTGACCGAGCTCGAGGGCTCGGTGCAGGTGGTGCGTGACGAAGAGGCGAAGGGGCGCGCGGCGCTCGAGGCCACGCATCAGCAGGCCCTCGCCGCGCTCGAGGCGAAGCGGGCCGAGGCTGACGGCCTGTTCCACAAGGAGAAGGACAAGCACCAGCACACCGCGCAGCGCCTGCTCGAAGCGAGACAGAAGACGCGCGAGGTCGAGACGCAGCTCGCCGACGTTCAGGCCCAGCTCGCGGCCGCGCAGGCGAAGCACACCCAGTCCGAGAACGAGGCCAGGTCGAAGCGCGACGCGCTCGAGGCCGAACACTCGCAGGCGCTCGCCCGGGAGCGCTCGTCCCACGAGTCGACGACGACGTCTCTCCAGGCGACCTTGTCCCAGCTCGAGAAGGACCTCGCCCACGCGACGACCGAGTGGCACCACACCAACCGGCAGTATGAGCAGCTGCACCGCGAGATGTTGGTGCTGCTCGACCAGCGTGACGAGGCCAGGCGACAGCTCGAGTCGTTGCGCTGAGCCCGGAAGAGCAGGCGGCGCGGTCGCTCGCTGGCCGGTCCAACACCTCTTGCTGCGGGTGTCGCTCGACCAGCGCGACGAGGTCTGGCGGCAGCGAGCCGCTCAGGGCGCTGCAGGGGGCGGCGCGCGGTTGCTCGCCAGCCGGTCCAGCACGTCTTCGAGGTGCCGGTACACCTGCACCTCGTGATGGAAGACGTCTTCGATGCGGCCGTCGAGCCCGATGACGAACGTCGCGCGCCGGTCGATGCGCAACACCGGCCACACCACGCCATAGAGCCCCGAGATGACGCGCGACTCGTCGCCGATGAGCCGAAACTGGAGCTGTTCCTGGAGCGCGAACTTGCACTGCCGGTCTGACTTGTCGACCGAGAGGCCGATGAGCTCGGCGTTGAGCTGCGTGATGCGCTGGTAGTTGTCGCGGAAGTTGCGCACCTCGAGGGTGCACGCGGGGCTGAAGGCCTTGGGGAAGAAGAACAGCACCACCTTGCGGGTGCCCTGGTAGCTGGCGAGGTGAACGCGCTCGCCTCGGCAGTCAACCGTGTCGAAGTCCGGTGCGGGGTCACCGACGGTCAGCATCGGGCGCGAGGTTCAGCACGACTGCGCCCGCGCTGCCAGTGCCTCGCGAGTGGCTGCAAGGTGTCCTGCGCTCACCCCGCAGACGTCGCTCGCGCATCGGCGAAGGTGACCAGGGCGCGATCGCTGACATCAACCCATGACGAAGCTCCAGCCGGATGTCTGCAATCGTCTTCGCAGCACCCTTCACCACGTTCGCCGCCGCCCCAGCTTTCAGCGAGTGGGCTCACGGCAGCGACGCCTTCAGGACGTCGACGGCGCGGGTCAGCTCGTTCTCGGTGAAGCGGGCGAAGACGAGCCGGAGCGCGCCGGGCTCGTGGCCATCGAAGCGGTAGCTCGCGCCGGGGTTGACCGAGACGTTTCGCGCGCGGGCACGAGCGAGCCACACGTCGAGGGCGAGGGGGCGTCGCACCCTCGCCCAGATGGAGATGCCTCCGGGCGGCAGCGAGAACTCGAGCGTGTCGCCGAGCTTCGCCGTCAGCTGCTTCGCCAACGCGTCACGCCGCGCCTGGTAGATGACGCGCATCTTGCGCACGTGGCGCTGGAGCTCGCCGTCTTCGATGAGCTCGCCGATGGTCGCCTCCATCGGGTGGTCTCCTTGCCGGTCCATCACCGCGCGCAGGCGGGCGATGCGGTCTGCGAGGGCGGTCGGGGCCACCACGAAGCCGAGCCGCAGCCCCGGGGCGAGCACCTTCGAGAGCGTTCCCACGCTGGCGACGACGCCCGCGTCATCGCTCGCCATCAGCGGGAGCACGGGCCGGCCCTCGTAGTGAAACTCGTGGTCGTAGTCGTCTTCGATGACGAGCACCTGGTGCCGCCGCGCCAGCTCGAGGAGCGCGAGGCGCCGTGAGGCCGACATGGTGACGGTCGTCGGGAACTGGTGGTGCGGCGTGACGTACACCGCGCGCACCTTTCGACGCCGCAGCAGCCGGGCGAGCGCGTCGACGTCGAGCCCTTCCGCGTCGACGGGAATCGGGGCGAGCCGGGCACCGATGAGGCGCAGCGCATCCCACGCGGGCCGGTAGCCATAGCTCTCGACGGCGACGGTCTCTCCCGGAGCCACGACGGCGCGCGCGATGAGGTCGAGCGCCATCTGGCTGCCGCGCGTGACGACGAGCTGATCTTCCGTCGCCGGAATGCCGCGCAGGTCTGACAGCATGCCCGCGAGCGCCTGCCGCAAGGAGCTGTGGCCTGCCGGGTCGCCGTACTCGAGCAGGTGTCGCCCTTTGCGGCGAACGACGCGACGCCACGTTCGTGCGAGCAGCTCGACGGGAAAGAGCCGCGGGTCAGGGGTGCCAGCCGAGAGATGGAGCACCTCGTCGCTGAACTGGAACGAGCGAGGGGTGAGGAACGCAGGGAGCGGCTCGAGCGGAACGCCCAGGGGCGGAAGGCCGGGGCGCCGGGTCGGGCGGGGCTCGACGGGCAACGTCTCTCGCACCCAGGTGCCACGGGTTGGCGTGCTGTGCACCCAGCCCTGGGCCTCGAGCTCGGCGACGGCCGCGATGACGGTGTTGCGGTTGATGCGCAGCGACTTCGCCCACGCGCGCGTCCCCGGGAGCCGCTGGCCGGGGAGCAGCCGGCCGCGCCGGATGTCGTTCATCACGCCGTGGGCGAGCTGCAGGAACATCGGGGTCGGCCCTGCCGTCGGCGACGGCATCGTGACGGTCCAGTTCGACATGGGCATGGACTAGCAGAGTTGTCGAAACTGGACCTTCTCGACGGTCCATGGGTCCGGCACCTTTCAGCCCATGAGACGACGTGAATACGAAGCGCCCGCGGCCCTGGGGCTGGAGCTGTTCGAGACGAGCGAGGCCTTTCACCTCGCCGGAGCCGCCGCTGACGGAGAGCTGGTGCTGAAGACGCTCCACGGGGTGGTGGACGATGGGTGGCTCTGCTTTCACGGCGCACCGGCCGGCGAGAAGACGTCGCTGCTGGGCTGCCAGGTGGTGGTGTCGGTCGAGGAGACCGTCGCGCGGGTCCCCAGCTACTTCGTGGACACCGAGCGGGCCTGCCCTGCCACGACGCTCTTTCGCGCGGCGCAGGCCCGAGGCGTGCTCACCGCCATCGACGAGCCGGCGCGCAAGGCGCGGGTGCTGCAACGTCTGATGGAGAAGCTGCAACCCGAGGGTGGCCATCAGCCCATCGAGGCGACGTCTCCGCTGTACCGGGCTGCGGTGAAGGGGTTGCTCATCGCGGGCGTGTCTCTGGGAGAGCTCACCGCGAAGGCCAAGCTCATGCAGAACAAGAATGACGAGACGCGCGCGCGGGTGCTGGAGCAGCTGTGGCTCCGCGGGGCGCCGGGCGACGTTCGCGCTATCGAGCTCATCCTGGCCGCCAACCCGTCGACGACGACGCCGGCCTTCCTCCAGGGGCCTCGAGGCGTTCGGCTGCACGCGTGCCTGCACTCGGCTGCGCAGTCCTCCGGTCACCTCGACGAGGCCGTGGCGTTGCTGCGTGGTGCCTACTGGAATGACGTGTTCACCGAGGCCGAACTCGGCGCCGCGCACCGAGGCAGCCCCGTGTGGGTCGGAGCGACGGACGAACAGGGCGCGCTCATCGGCACCGCGCGGGCCATCACCGACACCTCGAAGTACGCGTGGGTCTACGACGTGTGTGTCCGACCAGACTGGCGCGGCCGCGGTGTCGGTCAGGCGCTGATGACGCTGGTGCTCGACCACCCGCAGGTGCGGCGGTGTCGCCGGATTCGCCTCGGCACGCGTGACGCGCAGACGCTCTATGCGCGCTTCGGCTTCGTCGACACGTCGATGCTCCGGCGCCCGTATGTGACGACCGAGATGGTGCTCGTTCGGTGAAGAAGCGGAAGCGTCAGCACCCGGTCCCCACGATGCGTGCGTCGCTCCACTGCTTGTGTGCCAGCAGCCCGAAGCCGAGGTGGACGCGATGGCTGATCTGGTCGACGAGAAGAAGATTCGCTTCGTGGGGTTGAGCAACTTCAAGGCCGCGGTTCTCGTGCGTGACGAGCGAACTGGAGACGAACGAGCATCATCGACCGCGACGACCGGCCGCGTGGTCGGTCGAGCGCAGTGCGGCCTTGCTGACTTGTCGACCCGTCGCGTGAGCGTCGGGACAGGCCGAGTCGAGCGTCAGCTCCCCGTGAAGACCGGCGCGCGACGAGCGGCCGCGGCGGCGAGGCCTTCCGCCATGTCGGCGCTCCCGTAGCTGACGGCCTGGTGCGCCGCTTCCGCCTCGAGACACCGCTGGAGCGCGGCACGGTCGGCTCCGAGTTCCGCCTTCAGCGCCTTGATGGCCAACGGAGCCTGCGCCGCCAGCGTGGTGGCGAACGCGCGCGCCGCAGGCATCACCTCGGCCAGTGGCTGTCCTTCGAGCGCGAGGCCGAGGCCCACCGCGTCGGCACCAGAGAAGCGCTGGCCGGTCATCAACAGCCGAGCAGCCTCCGCCGGGCCCGCTCGCCGCGGCACGAAGTACGTCGCGCCCATGCCGGGGTGCAGACCGAGCTGCACGAAGTTGAGCGCCAGCTTTGCCTCGACGTCGACGAAGCAGAAGTCACACGCCAGCGCGAGACAGAAGCCCGCGCCGATGGCGGCACCTTCAACGACGGCGATGGTGGGCACCTCGAGGTCGAGCACGCTCAAGTAGCGGGCATAGAAGCCGAGCATGAAGCGGCGGGCTTCCTCGGCCGGCACGCTCCGGAGCCGCTCGAGCATCGTCAGGTCACCGCCGCCCGAGAACGCGCCGCCTGCGCCGGTGAGCAGCACGACCCGAACATCGGCCCGGCCCTTCAGGTCCTCGACGCGTGCCTTCAAGGCGTCGCCGAGCTCCGGCGTCATCGCGTTGCGCCGGCCGGGCTCATCGAGCGTGAGGGTCGCGACGGGTCCATCGATGGTGAGGTGAACGGGCATGCCGCGGAACTGAGGCGAAAGCGGCCGTGGCGTCACGCTCAGAATCGGGCAGCAGTCGTTCAAGAAGCGTGGCGCGGAAATCCGAGACGCCACGCGCCGCCCCGACCGCTCGATGCGCAGGGACACATCGAGTCGCCACGGTTCGAGCCCCTGATCACCGTTCGACTCAACAGGCCCGACCTCGGTGGTTTCGATCTCAAACGCACGCGCCAGGTGAGCCGCATCGTGCGCGTTGCTCGAGGCCATGGTGTCAAGCGGGCAGCTGAGGCCGTGCTCCGTGTGGGGCTCGACGTTCCGCCTTCGCGATGACAGCGCGTACCCGCTCGCGAGCATGGAGTGGATGTCATTCGGCTGGCGCGCGCAGGCCCGGCAGCATCGTTTCGCAGCGACGAGACGTCTCGGAGCTCGAACTCCACCGCGGGAATTGCGTCGAGCAGCGAGCGCGCCGCCTTCTTGCCGCGGCTCAGCTCGAACGCACGAGCTTGAGAGCGGCCTCTTCGACACCCCGTCGCCGTTCGACCTCGATGGTCGTGCCCCGCGTCGCTCGAGCAGCGAGCGCGCCGCCTTCTTCGCCCCCGAGGCTCAGCTCGAACGAACGAGCTCGAGCACGGCCTCTTCGACCCCTCGCGGCCGCTCGATCTCGATGGTCGTACCCTGCGTCGCGTCGAGCAGCGACCTCGCCAGCGGCGCCTCGATGGACAGCCGGCCCACCTTCACGTCGGCCTCATCGGGCCCCACCAGCCGCACCGTCTGCTTTCGGCCGTCGCTCCAGCGGAGCGTCACCGTGCTCCCGAACCGCACGATGCCGTCATCGACCTCGGGAGGTTTCACCACGCGCACGCTCTCGAGCGTCGCGCTCAGCATCGCGTCCTTCGCCTCGAGCCGTCGCTTCGCCTCATCGCGCTCGGCTCCCGCTGGCATCGCGTGCAGCTCGGCCCGGTCCTCCGTCTCGAGCCGTTGCAGCGCGTCGACCAGCGCCCGGTGACCCTCGGGCGTGATGGGCCGCTCCTGGCCGCGGGCGGCGCGTTGCGGTGGCCGGCCAGAGACCGACGTGTCTTCCGTCTCTTCGCTGGTGAAGGCCTTCGACATCGCACTCCTCGTTTAACGCCGAGGCGAATCGAACGCCCGCAACGAGTGTCACGATTGGGGCGCCTTCCGCACGCGCCGTGACGACCGTTGACGCCGACGCGCGCACCGTCCACAAGCAGCGGCACCATGAGCACCCACTGGGACGCCGTCACCGCGCACGTCGAGCACCGCGTCACGTTCTCCGAGACCGACGCGCTCGGCTACGTGCACCACAGCAACGTCGCCTCGTGGTTCGAGCGCGGCCGTGAGGCCTTCTTCCGCCGCTTCAACGAGCCGGCCGTCGACCTCGTGCGCAAGGGCCACTGGCTCGCGCTTCGCCAGCTCAACGTCCGCTACGACAGCTTCATCGGCTACGAAGATCAGCTCTCGATTCGCGTGGCCCTGACGAAGTTGGGTCGAGTCGCGCTCGACTTCCACTACCGCATCGACAACCTCACCACCGGCAAGCTCGCCGTCCGTGGCCACACCAACATGGTGGCCGTCGAGGTGAAGGCGCTGGGGGAGCCGCCCGCGCTCGGTCGAATCCGCTTCCCGCGCGAGCCGTTCGAGCCGCTGAAGGTCGACCCCGACGAGTTCTACGGAGCGCCGCAAGGCGCGTGGAAGCCGCCGCGCTGGGAATCCGACGAGGGCTGAGACGGGCTGCTGATCAACCGCCCGCTATCTCGCGACCTTGGAGCACGCAGCACCGGGCACGGCGCCTGCTGTGGGTACCGCTCGCATGCGACGCGTCCTCGGAAAACTGATGGTGCTGTGGAGCCTCTCGGCCTGCGGGCCTCTGCAGGAACAGCTGCCAGCGCAGGGCACCACCAACGGGCCGACGCTCCTGACGGCCGCTTGCGAAGGCGACGAGTCGTGTCCTGGCGGGATGATCTGCGAGGGCTGCAACGGCCCGCACGACGCCCAGTGCATTCCGGGCTGTCGCACTGACGCGCAATGTCCCCGGCTCCACATCTGTCGCGGCCCCGTGCTGTGCAACACCTGCCCCTGCGCGCCCGGTTGGTGCGAGCTCGACCCGTGTCGCGACGTCGACGGCGACGGCTACGCGTTCACCGACGACCCTGGCATCTCGTGCCCGGGCAAACAGAAGGGCGACTGCAACGAGGCGAACAAGGAGCAGCACCCCAACGCGCGCGAGTACTGCGCCAACGGCATCGACGACGACTGCGATGGCCGCACCGACCGCTTCGACCCCTCGTGCCAGATGTGCACCGACCAATCGCAGGCGTGCAACGACGCGAGTGAGTGCGCGCAGGGAAACCAGGTGGGCTCGGTGCGCTGCGACCGCGGCTGTTGTCTGGCCTGCCCGGTGCTCGACCCTGTGATGTGCACGACTGATCAGATTCAAGTTGGCGGAGGGCTCGACCCCGTCACCGCCTGCCGCGTCGCCCGGACGTGCATCGATTGGCGCGTCTGCTCGAACACGAACTACGACCCGGTCTGCGGAACCGACTTCGCGACGTACCGCAACCCGTGCCAGGCGGCGCAAGCCGGCGCCACCGTGCTGCATCGCGGAGGGTGCGTGTGGAACGAAGGCCGTCCGTGCTCGCTCACCCCTGTCGGCCAGGAAGGCGCGTGTGAGAACGGGCAGTACTGCCGCCTCGACGCCGTCGCCGGCAAGCGCTGCACGAAGCAGAGCGTCTGCGTCGTCGATGCCGATTGTCCTGCGGGACTTGCCGGTCAGCCGAGCTGCAGCGGCGACGCGGGCGCTTCGTGGTCGTGTCAGCAGGGCCAGTGCGTCGCGCAGTGCCGGTGAGCGGCTGCGGCGGTCTTCGCCATCGGCAGCCTCGAGAACCGTTCATCGCGCGGTCGAGCAGCGCCAACCCGCCACGCGAGCGCGGCGGCGAGCAAGCGTGAGTGCCGAGCGAGAGGGCGAACTCCTACGCGACGACAGGCACGGTCGCTGCGTCTGGCGCGCGGCCCATCTGCGCGAGGAACCGTGCGTGCGACGCGAGCGCGAACCCGACGCTCGGCATCACCTGGTATTCCACCCCGTGCTTCTCACACACCGCGCGCACGAGCGGCGCGATGGCCGGGTAGTGCACGTGACAGATGCGGGGAAAGAGGTGGTGCTCGAGCTGGTAGTTGAGGCCGCCGAGATACCAGGTCCAGAACGGGTGGCGCGGCGCGAAGTCGATCGACGTCATCACCTGGTGCCTCGCCCACTCCCGCTGCCCCTCGCCCGAGGGGAACGCCGCGCCAATCACGCAGTGCGCCGACTGGAAGGTGAGCGCGAGCGACAGGCTCACCACCACCGACACGATGAAGTAGCCGAGCAGCACCTGCCACCACGGGTGGAAGAACGACGGAATCACGAACGCCCAGGTGAAGAAGAACGTCTTGCCGCCGACGAAGGCGACCATGTCGAAGCCCTTCGGGCGCGGGAAGCTGCGGGTGCCGATGTGGCCGGTGATGACGTCTTTGATGTCGTCGAGGAAGTGCCACTTCACGGCGAGCAGCGCGTACAAAAACCACGTGTAGAGGTGCTGGTACCGATGCGCCGGGCGCCACTGCTGCTCGGGAGCCAGCCGCACGAAGGGCTCGATGTCGATGTCGGAGTCGTGCCCCGCCACGTTCGGCGTCGTGTGGTGCTGCACGTTGTGTTTCCAGTGCCAGATGTACGAGCTGCCGCCGAGCACATCGAGCGTCAACGCCATGGCCCTGTTCCAGCCCTGGGTGTCGGAGGTCGCGCGGTGCCCGCCGTCGTGTTGAATGTTGAAGCCGATGCCGGCCATCGCGAACCCGAGCGACAGCGCCGCAGCGAGCGCCTGCCACCAGGTCGTGGCGGCGAACACCAGCACGGCCCACGAGCTGACGAACCAGGTGAGGATGAAGATGGTCTTCAGCCACATGCCAGGCGTCGCCTGCCGTGACGTCTTCGTCGACTCGAAGTACCCGTCGACCGCTTCGTTGAGGTCACGGAAGAACGCCCCGTGCGGCAGATACCGACTCGTCGTCATGACTTCTCCAGCGAGGCGATGGTGTGACCGCCACCAAGACCAACTCGTGAACTCACGCTACTAGCGCACGACGCAGACCCCGTCATTCCTTCGTCACCGGCAGCCCGATGCTGCCTTGCGCGGGGTCACTCCGGCTCTGGCTCGGTCGCGGGTGGCCGCCAGCGCTTACCCTCGGGCGAGCGCATGAAGTCCTTGAACGCGTCCGAGGCGCCGAGGCTCTCGCGGGTGTACTTCGCGCCGGCCTTCACCGCGCCGTCGAGCAGCCGGCTGGTGCGGGAATGGTCCTTCCTCGCCACCGCACAGTCGAGCGCGGTGAACCAGGCCTGCAGATTCCAGGGCTCCAGCTCGATGGCGCGGTCGGCGTGTCCGGTCGCGACGCCGAGGTGGTTCGCCGCCAGCTCGACCCGGGCGCGGAGCACCTCGAGCCATGGGTCGAGGCCGAGGGTGCGCTCGAGCACGTCGAGCGCCTCGAGGCACGCGTCGTACTCCTTGCGGGTGAAGTGGGAATCGAAGGCCTTGAGCGCGACGCTCGGGTCGTCGGGGAACGCGGCCGTGAAGGCTTCGACGGCGCGGCTCGAGGCGTTGGGGTCGCTCGCGGTGCCCGCTGTGCGCAGGCTCATGATGCTCCGGTCTTTCTGGAGCGACGGGTGCAACTCGGTGAAGTGCTGCTCGGTGGCTTTTGCGTCACCGGCGCGCGCCGCGGCGTTGAAGGCGCTCATCGCGGTGATGTGGGCATCGGTGAAGGGCACGCCCTCACCGAAGAGCTTCGCGCGCAGGGCCGCGACCGGGTCGGCCGCCGGCGCCATCAACAGGCCGATGCGCCGCAGGTTCACCGAGGTCCACTCGGCGTCGAAGCTGGTCCAGAAGTCGACGACGCGCACGCCGCCGCTCCGCCGGGGCCGAAGCTCGAGCTCGAAGTGGCCGAAGCCTCCGGCCTCGTAGCGCACCGAGAAGAGCGCCGTCGGGAAGCCCGCCCGCTCGCGGCAGCGCAGAAAGACGACGACCCCTTTGGCCGTGTCGAGGGTGTTGCGCACCTCGACGCCCAGCTTCGAGGTCAGCGTGGCGTCGCGAAAGCTCCGCGCGAAGGCGCTGTCACGAGGCATGCCTTCGGTGGCGCGCTCGACGACGACGTGCAGGTCGAGCGCCGGGGTGAGCGGGTCTTTCCCCTCGTTCCACGTGTTCTGCGCGGCGTACGCGAAGTCTTCGCACGGCACCGCCGAGAGCACCGCCACCAGCAGCGTCGTCATCATGCCGGCCCGTCTACGCCCGGCGCCCTTCACCCCACAACCGTTCGCACTTCGCCACGCTCGTGCTAGTCGCGACGCGCGATGGCTCAGACGCTCAGCATCCTCATCCCTGTGTTCAACGAAGCGCGCACGGTGCGCAGCCTGCTCGACCGGGTGCGCTCGGTGCAGTTCATCGCCGGCGTGAAGACGCAGCTGGTCGTCGTCAACGACTGCTCGAAGGACGGCACCGACGCAGAGGTGCGCGCCTTCATGAAGGAGCACCCCGAGGTCGACCTCATCTATCGCCAGCATGAGAAGAACCAGGGCAAGGGCGCCGCGCTCCACACTGCGCTCGCGGCCTTCACGGGCGACTTCGCCGTCGTGCAGGACGCCGACCTCGAATACGACCCGAACGAGATCAACGTGCTCCTCAAGCCGGTGCTCGATGGGCACGCCGACGTCGTCTACGGCTCGCGCTTCATGGGCGCGCACCCGCACCGCGTCCTCTACTTCTGGCACACCGTCGGCAACCGCGTGCTCACCACCATGTCGAACGCGATGACCAACCTGAACCTCACCGACATGGAGACCTGCTACAAATTGTGGCGCCGCGACATCATCAAGCAGGTCGCGCCGACGCTGCAGGAGAAGCGGTTCGGCTTCGAGCCCGAGGTGACGGCGAAGGTCGCGAAGCTTCCCAACGTGCGCATCTACGAGGTGGGCATCTCGTACTTCGGGCGCAGCTACGACGAGGGGAAGAAGATCAACTGGAAGGACGGCGTCTCGGCCGTGCGCTGCATCGTGAAGTACGGGCTGGGCCGATGAGCGAGGGCGGGGCGGGCCACGATGCCGTTGGCGCCGCCGCGCTCGAGACCATCTCGGAGCTCGGGCACTTCAACCGGTGGATGTACGAGACGATTCGACCGCACTGTTCCGGGCGCATGCTCGAGGTCGGCAGCGGCATCGGCAACCTCTCGCGCTTCTTCCTCGACGACCGCAGTGACCTTGTCATGAGCGACCTGCGCACCTCGTACGTGCAGCGCCTGGAGCAGGACTTCCCCGGACGCGAAGTCGTCTCCATCGACCTGGTGCACCCGCGCTTCTCGAGCCTGTACGCGGCGCACCTGGGCCAGTTCGACACCGTGTTCGCGTTGAACGTGGTGGAGCACATCGCCGACGACGTGCTCGCCCTCGAGAACTGCCGGAAGCTGGTGCGGCCCGGCGGCACCGTGGTGATTCTGGTGCCCGCGTACGAGTGGCTGCACAACCGGCTCGACGTGCAGCTGGGCCACTACCGCCGGTACACGCGCACCACCTTGTCGTCGGCGTTCCGGCGCGCGGGCCTCGAGGTCGCGAAGAGCTGGTACTTCAACGCGGCCGCGACGCTGGGCTGGGCCGTGACGGGCGGGCTGTTCGCGCGCGACGAGATTCCGCAGGCCGAGGCGACGCTGTTCGACAGGCTGGTGCCGGTGTGGCGGCTGGTCGACCGTGCGCTGGCGTCTCGTGTGGGGTTGTCGGTCATCACCGTCGGACACGTGCGCTGAGCCCTCGGCGAGGCTGGGAATCTGCAGACGCCCGGGTGATGCTGAGCCGGTGACGTTCGTGTTGCTGGTCTCGTTGCTTGCGCAGGTCCCGATGATGCCGCCGGCGGCTGCCGAGGCGCTGCGGTTTCCTCCAGGCGCGCAGAGGCCCATCTCGGTCGTCGGAACCCCAGCGCTCACGTGGGACGGTTCGCGCTGGGTGCTGGTGTGGCGAGATACCCGACGACTGGGCCCACAGAGTCACGTCTACGCGGCGAGGTGGGACGGAGGCCGCGAGACCGACCCGCCCTGGGGTCTTCCGCTGCCCGGCCCATCGAGCCCGCCAACGTTCGACGGCGTCGAGGTCGTCAGCTCGAACCAGTTCTCGCTCGTGGTGTTCGAGAGCCGCAGCCGGGATGGGGGCGTCGACCTGGTGGGTGTGCCGTCATCGGGCGTGAGCACCGTGACGGGCGCCTGGGGCGGCACCTATGACCTCAACGGCGGTCTGGCGGTCGACAAAGGCACCGCCGCGGTGGCGGCCAGCCGAACGCAGGCGCTCGTGGTCTGGCAGGGTGGCGGAGACGTTCACCTGCGCGCCGTGCCAGGCACCGTGCGGTCTCGCTTCAGCGCGGGCCCGAACGTCACGTCGCTGTCGGTCGGCGAGGCTGACGGCGGTTTCCTCGTCGCCTGGGTCGACTCGCTGGGCCGTGGCCTTGCGACCCTGGTCGACCCGGTGACGCTCGTGGGAACCAGCACCGACCAACTGAGCGCCACTGGCACAACGGGGGTTCGCGTCGTCAGTCAGCCGAGCGAGCGACTGGTGACCTCCACCGGAATCAGTGGAGAGTTCCGGCTCCAGTCCTTCACTGGCGCGGCCTGGGTTCCGACGATCTGGCCCACCTCGTCGAACTTCACACCGCTCACGGTCGCTACCGGCACCACCTTCTTCAGCGTCTATGGCGCCAGCGTTGCCTTCAACGTCTTCGCCGCGCCTCGTTCGGCGCCGCTGGCCACCTCGCCCGAGCGCTTCCTCTCGAATGCGATGAAACGGCCGGTCGCGTTGGCGCGCTCGGAGAGCAGCGCGGTGTCGCTGCTGGTGGAAGACAGACGAGTGTTCGGTCAGCCGCTCTTCGCCGAGTCGAACCCCACGCTCACGGTGGTGGCGCCGAATTCGACGGCGTTGCTCTCTGCGCCCCTCTGGCAGCGCGCACCGAGCGCCGTCTGGGTCGACCAGGAGCAGGCCTTTCTCGTCGCGTGGGACGAAGAGCTCGTCGATGGGGGAACGGGCGTGACGACGGGCTGGCTCGAGCCGCGAGGTGTGGTGCGGCCCGGCCGAACGCCCATCGCCGTGTCGGTCGGCGGGGGTGCGCAGCCCGTGCTGCTTCGGCGACCGTCCGGTGGCTCGTATGGTCTCGAGGTTCGCAACGCCGTGAGTTCGCGCTTCATCGTCGAGCTGAACGTCACCGCCAACGCGGTCACGACCGGCGCCCTGCGCACCGCGTTCCGCGCCACCGACCGCGCCGTTCTTGGCGACACCATCGACCTGCAGTGGGGCAGGGCGCTCCAGGCCGGCTATGCAGGCAACGAGTCGACGCCGCGCTTCACGTTCTCTGGCCCATCACCGCGGTGCGCTGCGGCGCTCGCGGGCAAGCTGGTGTTCGCTTCGCACGAGCTGGCGGGCCTCACACTCGCCGCGGTGCCAGACGGGCCGGGCTTCGCGTCGTACAACCCTCCTCAGCTGTCGCCCATCGTCGGCGCGCAGGGCCCGGTCTGTGCCGCCACCATCAAGGTGCAAACCGCCGGCCTCCCTCGTGACGACCTCGCGCTCGCGTGGAGAGACGGCAATGAGGTCGTGCTGCACACGATGCCCTTCCCCTCGCTCCAGAACACCGAGTGGGCGGTCTCCGGGTCGAACCCTGGCGGCGACCCGCTCGTCGTCGACACCTCGGCCGGCCCGGTGGTGGTGTGGGTCGGCCGGCAAGGCGTCGACGCGGTCGTGTTGCAGGGGGCCGCGCTGTCGTCGGTGAGCTCGCTGGGTGGTGGCCTCGACATCGAGAACCTCTCGGTCGCGTCCTCTCCCATCGGAGTCGCTGCCGTCGTCTGGGACGCGTTCGTCGCCGACGCGGGGGCGCGTCAGGTGATGATGCGGCTCGTGGGCCCGTTTGATGCCGGAGCCTCGGCCGACGACGGGGGAACTCTCGATGCTGGCGTGACGAACGATGGCGGCGCGCCGAACGATGGCGGGGCGCCGAACGATGGCGGCGCGCCGAACGATGGTGGCGCGCCGAACGATGGTGGCGCGCCGAACGATGGTGGCGCGCCGAACGATGGCGGCGCGCCGAACGATGGCGGCACGCCGAACGATGGCGGCACGCCGAACGATGGCGGCACGCCGAACGATGGCGGCGCGATGAACGACGCCGGAGCTCTCGATGCCGGGCTCGTGGAGCCGGTCGACGGCGGCTCGACGGATGAAGATGTTCCGCCGACGCTCTCCTTCGTGCCTGCGTGCGGCTGTCAAGGCGCACCGGGAGCGTTCAGCGTGCTCCTCGCGCTCGTGCTGCTCCGCCGTCGCGTCGCGCGCTGAGGCGGTCGTCCTTCACGTCGTCTTCGCGAGCAATCCTCCGACGACCGACCTCGCGATGGGGTGCAGGCGCGGCCGGTTCTGTTCGAACAGCCTCGCCGCGAGCGCACGGGTCGACGCCCTGCCGTGGAGCGTCGTGTACAGCGGCTTCAGGTACTTCATTCGTCCGACGCGGTTGAGGAATGCCTCGACGGCTGGCAGCACCACGTCGTGCTGACAGTGGAGCGCCAGCAACAACCACGCGACGTGCACCTCGGCGTTCTTCGAGGACGAGAAGTGGAAGCGCTCGTCGAGCGTCGTGAGCTGCGCCGACGTCAGCGTGTGCGGGCTCCACTCGAGGAAGAGCTGCCACTCGATGACCGTCCACGTGGCCGTCTCGTCCTTCGAGGGCACGGTACCGGTGAGGGCCTTCACCGCATCGAGGCGGCTCGAGGTCGGGCGCGGCGCGTCGTCGGGCACACCAGGCTCGTCGATCCACCGCAGCGCGTTCACCTTCTCGAGCAGCCCGGGCGCGGCCTTCGAGAAGTGCGCGAGGAAGTCGTCAGTCGTCACGGCGCCGAAGCGATGGGTCTGGAGCCACGACTTGAGCACCACGTCGAACGCGGCCCGTCCCGCAGCGGCCTCGAGTGTCTTGAGCAGCAGCGCGCCCTTCTCGTACGGCACGACGCTGAAAGCCTCGTCAGGGTCGATGCCGGTGAGATGCGTGCGCAGCTTCGTCAGCTCGGGGGTGCCGGCCTTCGTGAAGCGCGTGATGGCGGCGTCGAGGTCGTTGCGGCCGAGCGCGGCGTGGAGCGTGGCGAGCTCCGGGCCTTCGAGCGCCTCGAGGATGCGGCGCTCCGCGAACACCGTGAAGCCCTCGTTGAGCCAGAAGTGTTCGGCGTTGAGGTTGGTGACGAGGTTGCCCGTCCACGAGTGGGCGAGCTCGTGCGCGACGACGTTCACCATGCTGCGGTCGCCGGCGAGCAGCGTCGGCGTGAGGAAGGTGAGGCGCGGGTTCTCCATGCCGCCGTACGGGAATGACGGAGGCATCACGAGCAGGTCGAAGCGCTCCCAGTCGTAGGGTCCGAAGAGCGCCTCTGCGGCGGTGAGGTGGCGCTCGACGTCGGCGAACTCCCAGGCCGCGGAGTCCAGCAGTCCCGGCTCGCTCCACAGGCGCGAGCGCGGTGAGAGGTCCTTCGACGCCAGGTCGCCGACCGCGAACGCGAGCAGGTACGGCGGAATCGCCTGCGGCATCTCGAAGTGAAAGACGGTCTGCGCGCCGACCGGCTCGCTTCGAACTGGCGCCGCGGCCATGACGGCGACGAGCCCGGTGGGGACGCTCAACGACGCGCGATACGAGATGCGGCGCGCAGGCGTGTCCTGACAGGGGAGCACCGAGCGCGCGTGAATCGCCTGGCACTGGCTGAAGAGGAACGGCTGCTTCCCTCCGTGCGTCATCGACGGCTCGAGCCACTGCAGCGCCGAGGCGTCAGGTGCGGTGCGCGAGGTCACGCGCACGCCTGTCGTGCCCTTCGGAAGGTGAATGCGCAGCGGCGTTCCGAGCACTGCGTCGGGCGCGAGCCACTCCCACGTCAACGCGACGCCAGCGGTGTCGGTGACGGTCGTGACTTCGAGATTGCGGGTGTCGAGATCGAGCGGACCTGCGTCGGCCGCTGCTGTGCGGAAGTGCAGCGTCGTCGTGCAGGTGAGTCGTCTGGTCGCGAAGTCGACCTGCGCGTCGAGTTCGAGGTGCCGTGTCGCGGGCTGCGTATCGTCAGTGACGGAGTGCGGGTCAGGTCGGGCCATGGCCGGTTCATGGCACAGGCACTCGCCGCGACGAACGACGCCGGCGGGTGCGGTTACGCCGACGGGGGCGCCATCAGCGCTCAGGTGCTCCGCGGCTCGGGCTTCGTCCGCTCCGCTCGCAGCACGCTCCTGCCCTCGCTCGACCTTCGACGGCTCGCGAAGCTCGCCTCGATGGAGGACCAGTCGAAGGCCGTGCGCGCGTTCTTGAAGCTGAAGGTTTGAGCCCGGAAGCAAACCAGCGCGCCAGCTGTTTCAGTGATGGAATGCCGCGTCTGGAGTCACCTCTGCGCACCACCGTCCTCATCGCCGTCTTCACGGCTGTTTCTTCATTCGCTCAAGACGCCGGCTCCCGTGAAGGTGTCGTCCCCGCGCCGACGCCTGCGCCCGTCGCGCCTCCCGAGCTCGCGACGCAGAAGCTGAACGCGTTCCCGTTGGAGCGGAAGGTCGACGACGCGCGGGTCGAGCGGGTGCTGGCGAGCCTCGACACTCGCGCCCGCGCTGCGCAGGTGCTGCTCGCCTACCCGCAGATCGACAAGACTGGCCCGGTGCAGGTCGGCGGCGTGCTCTTCCTCGGCACGATGCTCCGCAACACCACCAAGGCGAAGGAGCGCATCGACGCCGCCCGGGTGCGCGCGACGGTGCCGCCGTTCTTCTCGGTCGACATGGAAGGTGGGCGCTCGAATCGGCTCGCGAGCGTGAAGGCGCTCAAGGAGCTCCCGTCCGCGCGCGACATGGCGGCGCTGCCTGATGACGAGGTGCAAGCGTGGGGACAGAAGGTCGGCCGCACCATGAAGTGGCTGGGCCTCAACCTGAACCTGGCGCCGGTGCTCGACGTCGCCCCCTCGGGCCACATGGAGCGCAACCAGCGCTCGTTTTCCGGTGACCCCGCGGTAGTGGTGGCGAAGGCGAAGGCCTACTCGCGTGGGCTGCTCTCGACCGGCGTCGTGCCCATCGGCAAACACTTCCCCGGCTACGGTGACATCGACGGCGACTCGGACCACCACCTCGTCACCTGCGACTGGCCGAAGGCGCGCGTGCTGGCCGAGGTGAAGACGTTCGTCGACGCGGCGCCCGTGCTCGGCGGCGTGATGCTGGCGAACGTCGCGTACACCGCGTTCGATTCGAAGCCCGCCATCCTTTCTCCGTCCCTCGTGGCACTGGTGCACGAGCGCGACTGGCTCGCCGTCACCGACGACATCGCCATTCAGGTGCTGGCCGATGCCATCGATGGCAGCGCCGAAGACGTGCTCAAGCAGGCCTTCATGGCGGGCAACGACATCATCCTCACCACCGCGCCGCCCGACTGGGACAAGGGCATCGACCCAATTGGCGTGCTGACGCAGCTGGCAGAAGACGACCCGAAGGCGAAAACACGCCTCGAAGACTCGACGCGCCGGGTGCTGAGGCTGAAGGACCGAATGGGCCTGCTCGACGGACTTTGAATTGCGCGAGGGCTCCAGCGAGGTGACGCTGCACGCCCATGCTTCGGAACGTCATCTTCGCCGCGTCCGCTGGTACCTACGACGTCATGCGCTTCGTGCGCGCGTTGTCCCGCCTCGAAGGCGTGCGGCTGCTCGGCGTCTTCCGGCGGCTGAACGACGAGCTCCGGCAGGTGTGTCACGACGTCGCGCTCGTCGATGACGCCACGAGCGTCGACGACCTCACCTCGGCCGTCACGCTGCTCACGCGCAAACACGGCCGGGCGCACCGCATCGTCGGCATCAACGAGGTGTTGATGGTGCAGCTCGCCCAGGTACGGGAGCGCTTCGGCGTGCCCGGCACCTCGGTCCGTGCGGCGACGTTGTTCCGCGAGAAGGCGGCGATGAAAGACGCGCTGCGCGCCGCGGGCCTGCCGGTCGCCCGTCATGCGCTGGTCGCGTCGGAGCGGGAGGCCTTCGCGTTCGCCGAAGACGTCGGCCTCGAGCTCGTGCTCAAGCCACCAGCAGGCGTCGGCGCGAAGTCGACGTACCGTGTCCAGTCGGGTGACGAGCTGCGCGAGACGTTGCGGGCCATGCGCCCGTCAGCCCAGCGTCCGGTGCTGCTCGAGGAGATGCTGCGTGGGACCGAGCACAGCTTCGAGACCCTCACCGTCGGCGGCGTGCCGCGTGTGTTCTCGTTCTCGAACTACCTGCCCGGGCCGCTCGAGGTCGTCGAGAACCCGTGGATGCAGTGGGTGTGCCTGTTGCCGCGCGAAGTCTCAGGCCCCACCTTCGACCGCGCGCGTGTCGCGGGCGTCGCTGCGATTCGTGCGCTCGGCCTCGACGACGGCATGACGCACATGGAGTGGTTCGCGCGGCCTGATGGCTCCATCGCCATCGGTGAGATTGCCCAGCGCCCACCGGGTCCGCAGCTCTGTCAGATGACCGGGCTGGTGAACGACGTCGACATCTATCGGGCGTGGGCGCGGGCAGTCGTCGACGGCGTGCTCGATGCGCCGTGGACTCGACGGTACGCGGCGGCGACCGCGTGGCTGCGTGGTGTGGGCAAGGGACGGGTCAGCGCGATTCGGGGCGTGCGCGAGGCGTACCAGGTGCTCGCGCCCCACCTCGTCGAGGCGCGCCTGCCTGAGGTGGGGAAGCCGAAGCACGAGGGCTACGAAGGTGACGGGTACGTCGTCGTTCGCCACGAGCGTACGGACTCGGCGAAGGCCCTCATTCGGGCGGCCATCGAGACGATTCGCGTGCAATATGAGTGACGGAGGTCTGATGAGAACGCTCGTCCTCGTTGTCGCGGTGGTCTGCAGTGGCTGTGAGTCTGGGAACGCCCGGGTCGTCAACGTCACCGTCCCTGCGACGGTCGCCGGCCCGTTCAGCGAAGCCTCGCGGGGCGTCGTGGTGGTGGACGTCGATGGCCAGCAGTTCGCGTCCGTCGTCCTCTGTGGGCAGCAGCTGCCGAGCCCGCTGGTCGTGTCTCAGGACCTCGGCTTTGGCTGCATCGGCACGCGCGAAGGCACGACCGAGTCCGTCGGAGCCTGGGTGCAGCCGATGCCGATGGGCTGGGCCGAGCTTCCGTGCAGCGCGTCGCGGCAGTTCTACCGGCCCTCGCTCCCGGCGGCCGATGGCGGCACGGTGCTCGCGCGCACACCTCAGGCGTCGTGGGCTCAGGGCACCGTCGAGGCGGCGTGGAGGCGTGATGGCTCGCCGTGTGGCGGAATTCTGAAGACGTCAGTGACGCTGTCGACACCATGAGCACCGGGCACCGCACCGACGTGGTGCTCGCAGCTGACGGCACGCCCATCTCGTTTCACACGCACCGCGACTCGGGCGGCTCGACGGTGCTGCTCACCAACGGCATCGGAACGACGGCGAACTTCTGGCGCTTCCTCTCCGACGACCTGGTGGTCGACCACACCGTCGTGCACTGGGACTATCGCGGCCACGGCCAGACGCCGGTGTCGGTCTCGGGGGACTACAGGCTCCGCACGCTCGCAGACGACCTCGCGCGCGTGACGCGCAGGGTGATGGAGCGCGATGGCCGGCCGCCTGTACACGTCGCCTTCTCGATGGGCGTCGCGGTGCTGCTCGAGCTGTACAGGAATCACCCGGAGTTGGTTCGCGCGATGGCGCTCGTTGCAGGTGCTCCCGATGCGCCGGGCGCGGGCACGTGGCTGTTCCGCGTTCCCGGGAGCCTCGCCGCGCTGCGAACGGCCGTCGCGCTGACGACCCCGGTCGTTCCTCTCGTCGCGCCGGTCGTGAAGGCGTTCTTGCGCTCCCGTCTGCCGTACTCGCTTGGGCGAATGGCCGGCGTGCTTCAAGCAGGCGCGTCACGTCACGACATCGACGAGTTCCTCGAAGGCGTGGCCTCGATGGATCCACGCGCCTACTGGCAGACGCTGCGCGGCCTGCTCGGCGCGAGCGGCTCTGACGTGCTGCCGATGGTGAAGGTGCCCACGCTCATCATCGCCGCGAAGCAGGACATGCTCATGCCGGTCGAGCAGCTCGAGACGATGCGGCGCGGGCTGCCGCACGCGACGTTCGTGCTGATCGATCAGGCCGGTCACGCCGGGCTCATCGAGAAGGGGCCCGAGATGGCAGCGGCCGTTCGCGAGCTGCTCGGCTCGCTGCCCTGACGAGAGCCTGCCCACGAGCGTCGACCAGATCAGGTGGTCTCGTTCGCGGCTTGCCGAACTCGAGACGCGTAACCCCCAGGCACTGGCGCTCGCTGCGCTGGGCGCCCGAATCGAGTCTGAAGATATGAACAGCCTGTGTGCTTTTCTTCAGACTCGATGTGGCCACGAGGCGGTCACGGCGGCTTCTCGTACTCGCCGAGACTCTGTCGCTGACGGCGTCGCACGCCCGAAATCACCTGCGTGGCCGGGGGCGCGACAACCACGACGCTGAGCTGGAGACGGTGCACTCCCTCACGACACCTGCGCCGCGTCGAGTCGGGCCTGACGTCGGCGCGCGCTGAAAGGCATGTCGCGCGGCCTCGCGCCGGCGCGGATCTCGCTCAGCATCAACACGGCCTCCTTCGACGCGTCCTCCCAGTCCCGGCCGAGGCCCGACCTGTTCGGCGCGTGCTGTCGTGATGAAGAAGCGCTCGACGCTCAAGGTTCCGGCCGAACGCAACGGCTACCGCTGCGCGACACCGTCGACGACCACCGCGCCGCCGTTGAACACGGTGTGCCGCACCTTCCCGCGCAGCGTCTTGCCCGCGTACGGCGTGTTGCGGCTCTTGCTCGCGAGCTGCTCGGGCACCACGGTCCACGTCGCGTTCACGTCGAACACGGTGAGGTTGGCAGGGCTCGACACCTCGATGGCGCGCCCATGCCGCTCACTCACCCTCGCGATGGCGGCGGGCTTCCATGAGAGCGCGGCGACGATGTCCTGCAGCGGCATGTCGAGCTCGGTGAGCGCGAGGGCGAGCGCCGTCTCGAGGCCCAGCATGCCGGGAGGTGCCTCGGCGAGCGGCAGCTGCTTCTGCGCAGCGCTGTGGGGCGCGTGATCGGTCGCGATGGCGTCGATGGTGCCGTCAGCGAGGCCGGCCTTGATGGCGGCGATGTCGGCGGGCGTGCGCAGCGGCGGGTTGACCTTGAAGAGCGGGTCTTTCGACGCGAGCAGCTCATCCGTGAGCGCGAAGTGGTGCGTGGTGGCCTCTGCGGTGATGGGCAGCCCCTCGGCCTTCGCTGCGCGCACCATCGCGACGCTCTTCGCCGTGGACAGATGCAGGAAGTGCATCGGAGCTCCGGTGAGGCGCACCAGCTCGAGGTCGCGGTGCACCATCAACTCTTCGGCGATGGACGGCCAGCCGGGCAGGCCGAGGCGGCAACAGCACGCGCCTTCATGCATCACGGCGCCGGCGGTGAGGCTGGCCACTTCACAGTGCTGCGCGAGCACGATGCCCAGGGGCTTCGCCGCTTCGAGCGCCCGTCGCATCAGCCCTGCGTTCTGCACGCCTGAGCCATCGTCGGTGAAGAGGTGCACACCGGCGCGTGAGAGCGCCTCGTACGGAGCCAGCGCTTCACCCGCGCGCGCCAGCGTGATGCAGCCCGACGGAATGACCTCGCACAGCCCGGCGCGGACACCCTGCGCGCGAACGAACTCGACGGTGGAGACGTTGTCCTGCGGCGGCGTGGTGTTGGGCATCGCGACGACGGCGGTGAAGCCTCCCAGCGCGGCGCCGCGGCTGCCGGTCTCGATGGTCTCGGCCTCTTCTTTCCCCGGCTCGCGCAGGTGCACGTGCAGGTCGACGAAGCCCGGGCTCACGTGACAGCCAGTGGCGTCCAGCTCGCGCGCGTCCGTGCGGGGCAACGAGGGCCCGACCGCGGTGATGCGCCCGTCTTCGATCGCGACGTCGGAGCGGCGCGTTCCGTGTTGGTCGAGCAGGGTGCCGTTTCGAATGATCAACCGGGTCATCGGCTGGTGTCTGGCAGACTTCACGGACGACGCCCAGTAGCGCTGAAGGGCTACGCTCGCGCGCCTATGAGCACGACTGACTCACTCGACTCCGGCCAGACGATTCCGCGCGCGCCGGGTCCGACGTCGGTCGTCGACGTCCCACCGCAAGGAGCCGCCCGCTACGAGACCATCGGCACGCTCGGCGAAGGCGGCATGGGCCGGGTGCTCGAAGCCGTGGACAAGCAGTTCAGCCGCGTGGTGGCCATCAAGGAGCTGCGCGGCACGGGCGGTGACGCGGCCCGACTGCACGCCGAGGCGATGGTGACGGGCAACCTCGAGCACCCGGGCATTCCTCCCGTCTACGAGCGTGGGCTGCGGGCCGACGGCACGCCCTGGTACGCGATGCGACGGGTGCGGGGCCGGTCGCTCGAGGCAGCGCTGCGGGAAGGGCAGGGCGTCATCGGCCGCATGGCGTTGTTGGGCGCGGTGACACGCGCAGCCCAGACGCTCGGCTTCGCGCACGAGAAGGGCGTCGTGCACCGTGACGTGAAGCCCGAGAACATCATGGTGGGCACGCATGGAGAGGTCTTCGTCGTCGACTGGGGCCTCGCGCGCTCGGGGCACCTCGCCGAGAGCAGCACGTCGAACCCCCATGACTCGGGGAGCGGCTCGAGCATGCGCACCGTCGCTGGCGCCGTGATGGGCACGCCGGCGTACATGGCACCGGAGCAGGCACGCGGCGACGGGCAGATGGTGGACGCGCGCACCGACGTGTTCGCGCTCGGCGCGGTGCTCTATCGCCTGCTGACGGGGCGGGCGCCGTACGAGGCCGACTCGATGGCGAAGGCGGTGGAGCACGCGGTGCGCTGCGACTTCCCGTCGGTCGATGGCCTGGCGAAAGAGGCGCCCGCGCCGCTGCGAGACATCTGCAAGAAGGCGATGTCGTCTCGGCCTGAGGACCGGTTCCCGACGGCGCAGCACCTCGCCGATGCCCTCGAGGCGTTCGCCTCTGGCGCCGTGTCACGCGCGTATGAGCAGACCGCTGGGCGCACGGCGGTGGTGGCGCTCGGCTTCGGGCTGATCGCGACGGTGATGGGGCTCCAGGGCATCGTGCGGCTCTCCGAGAGCAGGTACCTCGTGGGCCCGCATCTCTTCATCGGCCTCACGTTCTTCGCCATCTCGATGTGGTTGGCGTGGCTCGAGGGGCGGACCAACGGCAGGTTGGGGTTGGCTCCGATGGGGTACGGGATGGCGGCGTGCATCTTCATCACGGGCTTCATCGCCGTGGGGTTCGCGATGGTGACGAAGGCGGACCCGCTCGAGGCAGCGAAGCAGGCGGGCGTCGCGCTGGCTCTCGATGGGCTGTTCACGGCGACGGCGCTGGGGGTGTGGGGCCTCGTGATGTTCAAGCGGGCGCGGTGACGACTGGCCCGAGCGTCACTTCCTCGCGGCGCGCGCGAAGTGATGGGCGAGGCGCTCGACCACTGCGCGGTTCTCGGTCTCGGCCCCGCGAAGCTTGCTCACCTGCGCGCCCAGCTCGGTCACTTCTTTCCCCGCGGCCTCGAGCACGTCCTTGCCTTCGATGAGCCACGTCGCGAACGCGTCGCCGGTCAGCTCGAGGTGAAACTGAAAGCCGTAGCTGTCGGCGAGCCGGAACGCCTGCTGCGTGTAGCGGTCGGTCGACGCGAGCAGCGTGGAGCCCTCCACCGGCGTCCACGTGTCTTCGTGCCAGTGGGCGACGGTCGACTTCGGCTTGATGCCCTTCAGCACTGCGTCTTCCAGGCCCTGCTTCGTCCACCGCACCGGCGCGACGCCGACCTCGAAGCCGTTCTTTCCGCGGGTGACTTCGCTCCCGGCCGCCGCGGCGAGCAGCTGCGCGCCCAGACAGATGCCGAGGCACGGCCGGCCCAGCGCGAGGCGCTCGATGAGGAAGGCGAGCTCGGCGTTGAGGAACGGGTGCGCGCTGGTGTCGGCCACGCTCATCGAGCCGCCGAGAATGACGACGAGCTCCGCGTCGAGGTCGTGGTGCTCGACGCCGCGGAACCGCTTGGTGAAGGAGAAGCCCTCGGCGCTCAGCGCAGGGCCGAACAGCCCCAGGTCTTCGTGTGCCTCGTGCTGCAAGATGACGGCGCGCATGGGCGGCGGACTCGACACGCATCGCCGAGCACGGTCAACCGTGTTTCATCCGCAGCGGAAGGTGTGCCGCCCTCGTTCCTGTCGGCGTAGGGTCGCGCGCAGTGGCGGCTCCTGAGAACCAGCGAATCATCTTTGCAGTGCAGGCCGAGGGGCTCTTGCGCGGGCTCGACCCGGACGTGACGGGCCGGCTGAAGACGCGCTTGAAAGAGGCGGGGCTCGACCCCGATGGCGCGCTTCCTCCCGGCTGGCCTGCGGAGCGGCTGAAGGTGTGGCTCGACATCGCCTCTGCGGAGATCTACCCGGACTTTCCCCTCGACGAGGCGCACCGCCGCATCGGCCGCCGCTTCCTCGATGGCTGGCAGCGCACGATGCTCGGCGCTGCATCGGCTCAGTTCCTCAAGGTGCTGGGCATGAAGCGCACGCTCGAGCGCCTGACGCGCGCGTTCCGCACGGGCGACAACTTCAGCGAGACGTCGGTCGACTTCCCTGAAGAGCGCGTGGGCGTGGTCACCATCCGCTCGCAGCAGCTGCCGCATTACATCGCGGGCATTCTCGACGGCGGGCTCGCGCTGATGAAGGTGAAGGGCAAGGTCACCATCGAGCCAGTGTCGGGTGAGACCATGACGTTCCGAGTCGAATGGGAGCCGTGACCATGTGGCGATGGCTGGCGGTGCTGCTGATCAGTGGCTGCGCGACGAGCGGCGGGGTGTCGTTTCAGAAGGCCAACCTCGACGTGGTGCTCGACGCACGCAACGCGGCCGACGACGCGAAGGACACGGCGACCGTCGCCGCGAAGGACGCCGAGCTGAAGGGCCGCATGGAGACGTGGGTCGTCTTCATCTCGGACATGAGCGGCTTCTCGAAGCTGACGCGCGAGAAGGGCATCGCCTGGTTCCTCGCGCAGATTCGCCGCATGGAGCGCGTCGCGTTGCCGCTGTTGCAGAAGCACCAGTGCGAGCTGGTGAAGCAGTACGGAGACGACTTGTTCATCGTCTCGAAGGACCCGCAGAAGCTCGTCGCGTTCGCGCGGGAGTTCCTGGCGGCGCTCGAGGTCGAGAAGCAGCGCGGCAGCCCGCTGAACGTCTCCATCGGCATCGCGCAGGGTGAAGTGCTGCGCGTCGGGACCGACCTGTTCGGTGAGCCGGTGAATCGCGCGTCGAAGCTTGGGGAAGACATGGGCGAGGCCGAGGAGCTGCTGCTCGGCATCGAGGTGTTCGAGGCGCTGAGCCCCGAGCTGAAAGCAGGCTGCGTCGTTCAGCCTGAAGGCACGCGCGAGGCGAAGTTCCCGTTCGCGTTGTGCTCGAAGCCAGCGGCTCCCTGAGGAGCAGGCGATGCGAATCGCCAGCTGGGTGGGGTTCTTCGTTCTCGCCGGGTGTGCGCGCGTCGCGGTCCGTGACGATGGGACGGCGACCAGCGCGCGGTGTCCGCGCCTCGGCGAACAGGCCCAGTGGATCGACCGCGTCGGAGGGGCGACGCTTCAGCAAGCGTGCCCCGCAGGTGACCGGTGCGAATCCGGCCCGTTCGTCTGCCGCTGCGAGGCGCCCACTCGGCAGGCTCCTGGTGAGGCAGTGGGCGAAGGCGCCTCCAAAGCCTCGAGGAGCGAGGGGCCGGGTCGAATCTGCACCGCCCGCAGTCGATTCGAGCGGAGAGCTCGGGGTCGATTTCCAGGGGCTGTAAACCGGGTGACGCTTCTGCGGAAACAAGTCCACGTCACCGTGTGGTCGCTGTTCCGTCACTCCCTCGACCCGAACGGTCGAGTGAGTCACCGAAGGCGGCCGGATTCGTCGCGACGACCGTCACTCGAGGCTTCGGAGCGCCCTCAACCAGCCCTCGCGCTTCAGAGCCGCTGTTCCTCTTTCACGCGACCCTGACGAGTGACTTCCCGATGATGGTCGCCAGCACGGCGCGCGTCGCCTGCTCCTCGAGCCCGAGCGTCTTCGCCCGCGCGACGAGCATCTCGACGTGCTCCGCCTCGCGCTGCGGATCGGTGAGCGGCAGGCCTTCACTTCGCTTCCATGCCCAGAGCGTCTCGACGACCCTCGCGCGCTCTGCCAGCACCGCCAGGAGCCGCTCATCGATGGCGTCCAGTGTGGCCCGCGTCGCCGTCAGCCGACTCCGTTGCGCGTCGTTCATGGCGTCCTCACGTGCTCGAGCACTCGCATGGTGCCCGCGGTCACGCCGAACTGCTCATGCGCCGAGACGCGCGTGACGACCTCGGCCGCCGACGCCGTTCCACCCAGCAGCGCCTTCCACGCCTCGAGCACGCTCGCCGTCGTCGCCTCGTCTTCCCACACGAACTCCACGCGGAAGCGCTTCACGCCGGCCTTCAGCAACTTCGGCACCGCGCGCGCCGCCGTCTGCGCCTGCGCGTTGAACACCGTGTTGCGACAGCCGACGTCGACGACGACCGGGTGCTCTTTGCCTTCGCGGTCCTTCAACCCGAGCCGATGTGTCTCGCACGGCCGGCCACACGTGCGGAAGTCACGGCCTTGCGACAGCGTGTGCGCGTAGACGCAGTGCTCGGTGTGGAACGTCGCGATGTGGTGATGGCCGACGACGGTGAGGCGCTCCGCAGGCACGTTCGCGAGCAGCTCGTGCAGTTGCGTCTCGTCGAGGTCATGCGCCGCGGTGAGCGAGTCACACCCGAGCGCGAGCAGTTGATGCGCCGTCACGCTGTTGGTGACGTTGAGCGAGAAGTCGCCGTGCACGATGGGGCGCGTGGCGAGCTTCGAGAAGTGCACCAGCCCGCCCCAGTGCCGCACCAGCACGCCGTCGGGAGCCAGCCGCGTCAGGCGCGAGTCGATGCCTTCTTCTCCCGGCTTCTGCACTCGGGTGGTGGCGATGGTGACGAAGAGCCCAGCCTGCTTCGCACGAGTGACGGCCTTCTCGAGGCCGACCAGCTCCATCCAGTCGAGCTCCACCTCGGGCAGCTTCGCCGCGATGACGGCCTCGAGCTGGGCCGGCGTACGCACGAGGGGAACGAGCATCGGCGTCGTCGGCGGCGTCCACCGCGCGGGTGCCTGCAGCTTCGACGCAGCCTCGAGCACCGACGCGGCGACCGAGGTCTTCGCGACCTCGTGTCGTCCACGCTCCAGCACGCGCCGCTCGAGCTCCGTCACCAGCTCGCGCCGCAGCGACTTCAGTGACGACACCGGCACGTGCAGCCCGCTCCCGAAGCCATCGAGGTCGACCGACGCGAGCCGGAACGGCGTGCCACCGAACGAGCCGAGCTTGTCCGAGAGCACCTCGACGCCCAGCCCCGCGCCCGTCGCCGCCTGCAACACGTCGCTCGTCGTGCCTTCGACGTGCACGCCTTTGCCGACGTGGCCGGTCGCAGTGAGCGTCACGTGAAGCGGAGCTCCAGCCGCGCCCGTCACGGTGAGCGTCACCGGAATGCGGCCCGACACGCCCTTCGCGCCTGCCTCGACCGCGTCCTTCGCTTCCGACGTGAGCCGCGGGTCGGACGAGAGGAACACCTGATGTCCCGGCTTCACGCGAGACAGCTCGGGGCCGGGGCGACCGAAGCGCAGCCACCAGCCGTTGGGAGCCGGCTCGACACCAAAGAGTGGACCGCCCGGCTCCTCGTCTTGCGGACGCCCCGTGTCGAAGCCGACGCCGCAGCCTGGAATCGGCTCGGGCACGTCGAGCGGAACGCCGCGCGAGTCTTCTGGAGAAGCGCCACCGATGACGGGAAGCGCCACCTTCGTCGCGCCTTCCGCCGCGCCACCACCCACGCCAGCGCCAGTCGACGGACGACGAAGCGCGCGCTCGATTCGAACGAGCTGACCCTTCACCTCCGCCACTCTGCCGAGCAGCGCGCCACGGTGCTTCGGGAAGCGGCCCTCCACCAGGTCTTGATGGTCCGAGCCCGCGAAGAAGCCGTCGGAGAACCCACGCGAGTACGCCACCGCCATGCGCCCGAGGTCCTGTCGGAGCTGCGCCTGCGCGGGCGCCGACTGCTGCTGCTTCGCGAGCACGACGTCGCGCCAGCGCTTGTACCCCTCGACGGCTGTCACCACGTACGCCGGGCCCTTGAGCCGGCCTTCAATCTTCAGGCTTGCGACGCCGACGTCGGCCAGCGCTTCGAACGCACGTGGGCCGGCGAGGTCGAGCGGGCTCAGCAGATAGGCCACGTCGCCCAACGGCCGCACCGCCCCGTCGATGACCAGCTCGTACGGCAATCGGCACGACTGCGCGCACTGCCCCCGGTTCGCCGAGCGCCCGCCCCACGCTTCACTGGTGAGGCACTGACCGCTCCACGACATGCACAACGCGCCGTGAATGAAGACCTCGAGCTCGAGCGTGGTGCCCTTCGCGAACATGCGGATCTCGTCGACCGACAGCTCGCGCGGCACCACGATGCGCGTGACGCCGAGCGCCTGCGCGAACACCGCGGCCTCGGGGCTCGACACCGTCATCTGCGTCGACGCGTGCACTTCCATCGTCGGCGCCACGGCGCGCGCCAGCACCGCCACCGCCGGGTCCTGCACGATGATGCCGTCGACGCCGGCCTGCGCGCACGCGCGGATCAGCGTCTCGACGATGGGCAGCTCGTTCTCGAACACCAGCGTGTTGAGCGTCACGTACGCGCGAGCGCCGGCACGGTGCACGTGGTCGAGCGTGTCTCGCAGCGTCGCCACCGAGAAGTTCGTCGCCCGGGCGCGCGCGTTGAGGCCTTCGTCGAGGCCGAAGTAGACGGCGTCGGCTCCAGCGGCGAGCGCGGCGTTCAAGCTGTCGGCGTCGCCCGCGGGCGCGAGAATCTCGGGGGTGGAAGGCACGCGGGCCTTCTATGGGAAGTGGCCCGTTAGCGACAGCAGACCACTCCCGACTCCCCGCGCTGCGGGCAGCCTGCGGGCCTCGTCGGTGTCGCGACCGAGATGGAGCAGCACTGCGACGCGACGACGCCACGGTCCGCGAAGCACGCTCCACCGTCTGGCACCTGCGACGGCGCCCGGCTCACTCCCGAGATGGCGAGGCACGTCGCGCCGACCGCCGCCACGTCGTCGTGGCTCACGTCGTTGGAGCAGTCGAGCGGCGCACACCCGTCGAGCCCGTCGATGGAGGCGCGGAACGCGAAGCACCCGGGGAACGCCGTCGCGTCCTGATAGCCGACCGCGCGCAGCTCGGTGTCGTTCTGGTCGCACACGTGCCAGCCCGACGCACAGAGCGCACTGGCCGAAGTCGACACGTCGAGGTCCTGCACCCACGAGCCTGCACAGGCGGCGAGGTCGGGGAAGCGCGTCGGGTCGCTGAAGCCCTCTCGCGTGCCGTCTGCGCAGCCGACCGACACGCCGCCGTCGACGACTCCCGAGGTCAGACAGCGGCCCGCGAGGCACGTCGTCGCGCACGGCTGATTGCAGCCGCCGCAGTGTTGAGCGCTGGCGGTGACGTCGACGCAGCCGGCGCCGCACCGCTGAAGTCCGGGCGTGCACGCGCGCGACACCATCGCCGTGGGACGCATCTCGGGCGGCACGCTGTCGATGACCCATCGCGCCGTGCCGTCGACGACCACGGCTCCGGCGTCCGCCCAGTCGGGCTCGGTGGCGCCGGTCGTTCCCGACGTGCTGAGCCGGTACACGAAGCCCGTCGTGCGCGCCTCGCTCGGCTGCACGACGATGGAGCTGAGGTGCTGCGTGTTGGGCTCCCACTCGGGCCAGTACGCCGCGAGGCCACCCACCGTCGCCCAGTTGGTCGGCACCGTCGCCCACGTCTCGCCGTCGTCGGTCGACACCGAGAGTGGCGGAGCGCTGGTCTCGTTCGCCAGGTACAACGCGTCGTCTGCGCCGCGAACCAGGCCCGTGAAGTTGGGGCTCGAGACCGGCGGCGAGCGGAACGACCACGTGCGCGCGCCATCGTACGAGCGCGCGACGTTGGTGGGCGTCAGCAGGAAGAGCTGCTGCGAGGGGGGCGCGGCGTAGAGGTCTCCGCCGGGCACGGTCGAGAACGAGCCCGAGAGGCCACCGTCGAGGAAATAGGTAAACCCGGCGGCGTGCGTGAGGAGCGTCGGCCCAACGCCCCGCCGGTCGCTGATGAGTCGCGGGCCTGCAGCGCCGGCCGCGGTGAAGAGCCGCGTGTACGTGCCGCCATCGGGCAGCGCAGGCTCCTCGATACGCGCGAGGCCCTCGGGGATGAGCAGCGTCGGGTTTCCGACAGCGAAGAAGTTCGGCGGCGCGAAGGAACGCACGCCGAGCGAGGGCGGCGCCTGCCAGCGCACGGCCCAGGTGTTGCCGTTGTCGGTGCTCCTCATCAGCCGATGCAGCCCGTTGGCCTGGAAGCCGATGATGCTCGCGGTGATCGCTCCGCTGACGTCGTCGATGTGCAGCTCGGTGAGCACGCCCGTCGTCGCCTGCGTTCCGCTCCACACCTGGGTCCACGCGCGGCCATCTTGAGAGCGGTACAGCGCCGTCGTCGGAGGGTTGCCGAGCGAGACCGTTCGAAGGAAGAGCCAGGTGCCGTCGGCGTTGAGGTCGAGCGCGACGATGGGGTCGGTGAACGAGGCCAGCTTCACCCACTTGCCTCCGACGGAGCCGGCGAGCGCGTGCCGATTGTTGACGCCCTGGTTCGCGACGTTGCGTGGGCGCAGCAGCCCCGCGACGAAGAGCCCGCCCGAGAGGCACTGGCCACGACTGCACTGCGTGCCCGGCGCGCACGAGACGCCCTCGCACGCCACCTCGCGGCAGCGGCCCTGAATGAAGGCGAACCCGCTCGCGCACGGGCTGCCGGGCGCTCCCGTGGGGTAGCAGGTGCCATCGCTGCAGAGCTGGCCTGCGCCACACGCACGCCCTGCGCACCGCGCCTCGACGCACTGGCCCGTCAGGCACACGAAGCCGCTTCGACACGCCGTCGCTCCGCATGAGGTGGGCAGGCACTGGCCGTTCGCGCACGCTGCGTTCGCGGCACAGGTGACGCCCGCGCACGAGAGCGGCACGCACGCCTGCGCCGCGCAGACGTCTCCAGGCCGGCAGTCGGGGCCGGGCGGGCAGGCTGTCGAGAAGCACTGGCCAGCGTTGCAGAGGGCGCACGACTGTTGCCCGCACGCCGTCGCGCGACACGACTCGTCGGCGTCGCAGACGAAGCCCGGCGCGCACAGCCCGCCGCACCGGACGCCGCCATCCCCTGCGCCGGCGTCCATCGTGCTGCCGCCATCGACTGCGCCTGCGTCCATCGCGCCGCCGCCATCGACAGCGCCGGCGTCCATCGCGCCGCCGCCATCGACTGCTCCGGCATCAATCACCGGGCCGCCGTCGGGCCTGGGCGGCGGGCTCCCTGCGTCGAGCGGAAGCGGAACCGACGTGCCTGGCGCGAGCACGATGACGCCGAGCTCGTTTGCGCCAGGGAGCAGCAGCCTGCGGCCCAGCGACGCGCTCACGAAGCCGGTGCGCTCGACGCCCATCACCCACGCGCCGCTCGGCACCGGCCCCAGCGAGAACGCGCCGTCTTCACGCGTCGTCGCGGTGGCCGCTCCGTCGGGCGACACCGCGCGCACCGTCGCCTGCGGAATCGGCGCGCCCGTCACGTCGAGCACGACGCCGCTCACCGTCGCGGCCTCACTCGGGCTCGCGCGGAGCGAGACGTCAGCGAGTCTCAGCTCCTCACCCGCGGCGAGCGTCACCTCGCGGCTGTCGGGCAGGTAGCCCTGACGAAAGAACGACGCCTGCAACGGGCCCTCGGGCAGGCCGTCGAGCGCCCACGCGCCGGTGTCGGCGCTGAAGGTCGAGAACTCCATGCCGGTGATGAAGACGGTGGTGCCGAGATGAAAGGCGTCGCCCGCGAGGTCGCCGCGGAGCACCTTGCCCGTCAGCCGCGCGTTGCGGCCGAGCACCACCTCGCCCATCGCGACGTCGCGGCCCGGCCCTGCGCCGATCGCCTCGAGCGAGAACACGCGCTGCCGGTCTGGCGCGCCGTCACCGTCGAGGTCGAGCGTCATGCGCACCAGACCCCGTGCCTGCGTGAGGCCAGCGAGCAGAAAGCGGCCGTCATCGTCCGCGCGCACGGCGTTCGAGCTCTCGAGCAGGTCGACCCGCGCGCCCTTCGCAGCGACCAGCGTGGTGCGCCCCGGGACTGCATACGTGAGCGTGCCGTGCAGTGCGCCTGGACCGGGCGGTGGGGGCGCCGGCGGCAGTGACAGCTCGAGACAGCCCATGACGCTCAGCAGGAGCAGCGGGACGAGGGAGCGGGTCACCCGCCCAGTCTCTCAGACGCACCCGGCCCGAAGGGTACGAAACGCACGCACGCCTCGTCCGTGCGCGCTAACGTCGCCGCCCCGATGTCGAACCAGCCGAAAGACAGCCCGCAGGACGAGATCCTCACCAACCCCGGTGACGTGAGCGCGCTCGACCCCTTCGAAGAGCCGTACATCACCACCACGCACACGCTCGTCGTCGAGAACCGCACGACGCTCAAAGTGCGCAAGTGCAAGCTGTCCATCACGACGGGGCCCGAGGCCGGCAAGGTGCTCGTCTCGGACAAGGAGCGGCTGCGCGTCGGCGCTCACTCGACGAACGACCTCGTGCTCGGCGAAGACCGCGCCGCGAGCCGGCACCACTTCGAGATTCAGTACACCGAGCGCGGTTACCTCGTCATCGACTTGAACAGCACCAACGGCACCTTCCTCGACGGCCGCCGTGTCGAGCGCGCCTACCTCTCGAGTGGCAGCCAGGTGCGCGCTGGCCAGACGATGGTGGTGTTCGCGCCCATCGACGAAGAGGTGACGGTCGAGCCCGATCGCGACGGCGAGCTCGAGGGCATGGTGGGGCAGTCGGTCAAGATGCGGCAGATCTTCGGCCTCATCAAAAAGATCGCCCCGATGGACGTGTCGGTCATCGTGCAGGGCGAGACGGGCACCGGCAAAGAGCTCGTCGCGCGCGCGGTGCACACGCTCTCGGGCCGCAAGCGCGGGCCCTTCGTGGTGCTCGACTGCGGCGCGATTCCTCCCAACCTCATCGAGTCGGAGTTGTTCGGTCACGAGAAGGGCGCCTTCACCGGAGCCATCGCCTCTCGCCCTGGCGCCTTCGAGCGGGCCAACGGCGGCACCATCTTCCTCGACGAGCTCGGCGAGCTGCGGGTCGACCTGCAGCCGAAGCTGTTGCGCGTGCTCGAGAACCGCGAAGTGCGGCGCGTCGGTGGCAACGAGGTCATCGAGGTCGACGTGCGCGTCATCGCCGCCACCAACCGCGACCTCGTCAAAGAGATTCAGGCCGGCAACTTCCGCGAAGACCTCTACTTCCGCCTGTCGGTCATCAACATCCAGCTGCCGCCCCTGCGCCAGCGCCGCGAAGACGTGCCCATCATCATTCGCAAGGCGCTCGCCGACCCCGACGTGGTGACACGTCACGGCAAGAAGCGCGTGATGCCCGCGGCGATGGCGGTGCTCCAGGGCTACTCGTGGCCGGGCAACATTCGTGAGCTGGTGAACGTCGTCTCGCACGTGCTGACGTTCTCGGACGGCGAGGAGATCGACGTCAGCCACCTGCCGGCGCGCCTGCAGGGCCAGCAGAAGGAACAGCCGCTCCCGTTCAACGAGCACCTCTCGTTCAAGGACGCCAAGGAGCAGCTGCTCGAGAGCTTCGAGCGCGAGTACATCACGCAGGTCTTGAAGCGCTGCGACGGCAACATCTCGCGGGCCGCGCGCGAGTCGGGCCTGCATCGCAAGTCGGTCGAGCGGCTGGTGAAGAAGTATTCGCTCGACGCGCGCGCCATCAAGCAGGGCGCAGGGTAGCCGTCAGAGCTTTTCGAGCACGTCGGCCGCGGGGACGCCGAGCGCCTTCGCCAGCACCTCGAGCGCGCGCACCTCGGGGTTGCTGATGGTGCCGTTGGCGCGCACCACGTCGAGGGCGAGCTTCAGCGCGTCACGGCGGAAGTCGCCTTCGAGCACGGCGGCGAGGCCTGCGACGAACTCATCGGGCCCGTGGGTCGCCAGCGCTTGAACGGCCATGCGCGCCTCGTCGAGCAGCGTCGACACCTTCGCGTACTCGTCGAGGTTCTCCATGCCGACCGAGCGCGCGATCACCGCGCGCAGGTCGTCGACCAGCGTCTCGACCTCGGGCTCTTCGACTTTTCCATCAGCCGACGCCAGGTAGACCGCCGCCTGCACGAGCGCGCGCAGCGTGGCCTCGAGCTTCGGGCGGGCCGTGCGCGCCGTGAAGAGGTGTCGAACGGTCACTTGCGGCAGCTCTCGCGGCACGGCTGCACCTGGGCTTCACACGTCTTGAGGCACTCCATGAGGCGTCTGGCCTGGTCGGGCTTCGAGGCATCCTTCGGGTCACCGGCGCACTGCTTGAGACAGTTCGACGCCTGCTGGTTGCACGTCGCCACGCAGGGAGATTGCGCCGCGACGGTGGCCGCGAGCGTGACGAGGAGCGTGAGGAGCAGTCGCTTCATGGTGCCTCTGAGAGAAACGCTAACACCGGTGTGCACTCCCGTGTCAGCCGACGCCCCTGCCCGGGTGGATCTTCATTCGCGGACGAAACGAGCCCTGATCCCGCCGATGTCGGGGCGAGGGCCTCGGGGTCGCGGCAGGCGTCACGCAGGCCGTGCTTGCTCGGCGGCGCGTCGCGGAACAACGTCGCTCCCCTCGGCGTCTGTGACATCGCGCCGCCCCACGTTCCCACGAGGCCCTTCATGAGACGTCTACTCCTGCCGTTGGTGTGTCTGGCGTCATCGTTCGCCCTCGCTGCCGAAGACGCGCCGGTGTCGCTCACCGCATCGGACGGCACGGGGCTGAAGCTCGTGAAGCTCCAGGCGCGTGCGGTGGTGACCGATCCACTCGCGTTCACCGAGCTGACCCTCACCTTCCAGAACCCGCTCGACCGCGTGCTCGAGGGCCAGTTCAAGGTGATGTTGCCGCAGGGCGCCACGGTGAGTCGCTTCGCCATGAAGGTGAACGAGCGCTGGCAGGAAGGCGAGGTCGTCGAGAAGCAGGCCGCGCGGAGGGCGTACGAGGACTTCCTCCATCGCCGGCAAGACCCCGCGTTGCTCGAGCAGAGTGGCGGCAACGAGTTCACCGCCCGCGTGTTTCCGATTCCCGCGAAGGGCCAGAAAGAGCTCGTCCTCTCGTACAGCCATGAGCTCGCTCAGCAGAACGCCGACTTCGTGGTGCCGCTGAAGGGCCTGCCGGAGATTGGCGAGCTCGACGTCGAGGTGTCCGGCGTGACGGGAGAAGGCGTGCTGAAGCGCAGAGGCTTCGTGCCGAACGCCGACTTCGTGGCGGCGCCGAAGCGCAACCAACTCGGCGCGCGGTCTGGCGACCTCGTCGTCGCGCGCGTGGTGCCAGTCGAAGCGAGCGCGGCGGATCCCGTGACGGCGCTGACGGTGCTGGTCGACTCGTCTGGGAGCCGCGCGCTGGGATGGCAGCAGCAGACCGCGCTCGTGCAGAAGCTCCTCGCGGCGATGCCGTCGGCGACCGTGAACGTCGTCGCCTTCGACCAGGAGGTCGCGCCACTGTATTCCGGGCCGGCCTCGGGGTTCGGCGACGCGCAGTTGAAGACGCTCCGTGCCCGGCGCGCGCTCGGCGCCTCGAACATCGAGTTGGCGCTCAAGTACGTCGAGGGCAAGCCCACCGCCCGCGTCGTGCTCATCGGCGATGGCGTCTTCACGGCAGGCGTCACCGAAGGGCAGAATCTCACCGCGCAGGTCCTCAAGCTCAAGGCCGCGGGCGTGAAGCGGCTCGACGCGATCGCGCTGGGCGGGCTGCGCGACGTCGTGGCGCTCACCCGGTTGACGACCGGCTCACTGGAGCGTGACGGCGCGGTGCTCGATGGTGACCAGGGCGCGGTGGAGGTCGCGCGGCGCCTCGGGCTCGCCACGAAGTCGAAGCTCGAGGTGAAGGTCGACGGCGCAATGGCGGTGTGGCCGAAGACGCTCTCGGGCGTGCAGGCCGGCGACGCGGTGCTGGTCTACGCGCAGCTCCCTGCTGGCGCGCCGTTCAAGGGCTCCATCGGCGGCCGTCCCATCGAGGTGACCAACGCGCAGCTCACCAGCATCGAGCGGCCGCTGCTCGAGCGGGCGTGGGCGAAGGCGAAGCTCGCGCTCCTCGAGGCGCAGCTCGACGTGGCCGATGGAGCGCCGCAGCGTGAGGCGGTGAAGAAGCAGATCGTCGAGCTCTCGACGAAGAGCCGGGTGCTCTGCTCGCTCACCGCGCTCCTCGTGCTCGAGACCGAGGCTGACTACGCGCGCTTCAACATCGACCGTCGCGCGCTCGCCGACATCCTCACCGTCGAGAAGGGCCAGGTGACCCGCCTCAAACGCACGATGGAGATGGCCGTCGTGGTGACGAAGCCTCCGCCGGTCGAGCAGCCGGCCGAGAAGTCGGCCGACACGAAGAAGAAGGCGAAGGAGGAGAGTAAGGCCGACTCGAACGACCGGGACGACGCGAAGCCCTCGGACAGGGCTCAGATGGATCCACCGAAGCCGGAGCCGCGTGCCGCCGACCCCGGGGCCGCTGCTCCTCCACCTCCACCTGCGTCACCGTCACCCTCGGTGCAGGCAGCCTCGGCCGACGCCCGCCCTGCGATGCGACCCGCGCCGATGCGTGACGCCGAGAGAAGACGGAGCGCCGGAGCACCCGCGCTCGAGCAAGAGGAGGCGCGCACCGGTAGCAGGAACACCGAGAGCTCGAAGCGGTCGCAGGTCGACCCCTTCACCGGCACCTTCAAGAAGGTGATGGACGCGCTGAAGACGGACAAGGCGAAGGCTGTCGCGCTCGCCACCGGGTGGCACGAAGAGCAACCCGGCGACCTGCTCGCGCTCGTCGCGATGGGCACGGCGCTCGAGGCCGCTGGTGACCTCGCGACCGCCGCGCGCTGCTACGGCAGCATCATCGACCTCTTCCCCGCGCGCGCCGACCTGCGTCGTTTCGCCGGCGTTCGGCTCGAGCGCCTCGCCGCCGCGCAAGAGCTCGCCATCGACACCTTCGCGAAGGCCGCTGAGCAGCGCGCCGACCACCCAGCGAGTCATCGGCTGTACGCGTTCTCGCTGCTGCGCGCTGGCCGTCCCGAGAAGGCCTTCGCCGCCATGGAGTCCGGCCTCAAGCAGGCATACCCGTCTGGTCGTTTCGCAGGCGTCGATCAGATTCTTCGTGAAGACGCGGGGCTCATCGCGGCAGCGTGGATGAAGGCTGAGCCGAACCGTCGAGGAGAGATTGAAGCGCGCCTCAAGAAGGCCGGGGGCACGCCCGAGAACGCGCCGTCGCTGCGCTTCGTCCTCAACTGGGAGACCGACGCCAACGACGTCGACTTCCACGTCACCGACGCGAAGGGCGGCCACGCGTTCTTTTCGCAGCGCACGCTCGCGTCGGGCGGCGAGCTCTACGCCGACGTCACTACCGGCTACGGCCCCGAGTGCTTCACGATTCGCAAGCCGAAGGGCCAGCGCGCTGGGCCGTACCACCTGCAGGCGCACTACTATTCCATCGGGCCGATGGGCGCGGGCATGGGCAAGCTGGAGATCATCGAGCACGACGGCAAAGGTGGGCTGCGGTTCGAGCAGCGCCCGTACGTGGTGATGGTGAATCAGGCGTACGTCGAGCTCGGCGAGGTCAAAGACTGACGATGCGCGCCCGGCTGCCGGCCTTCGTGCTCGCGGTCATCGCCGTGGTCGGCGGAGCGTTCGCCGTGTCGACGTTGCAGCTGCTGGGCTTTCCCGACGGGCACCTCACCGAGGTCGACCGGGTCGACCAGACGTTGCTGACGGTCTTCGTGACCATGAGCGCGGCGACCGCGGTGGTGAGCACGATGCTCGGCGTCACCGCGAAACGGTTGAACGCCGTGCGGCTCATCGCCGTCGGCTGGGTGGTGCTCGGCGTTGCCCTGCTCGTGCTCCATCTCGTCGCAGCCAGCACGCTCGAGTCGGGCGGCGGCGGCTGAGAGTGGAACTGCCTGGGCTCCATCGTTAAGCCTCGCCGGTGTCGAAGCCCCTGCCTGTCGAAGACGTCACCAAACGCCCCGCCGCGGGGAAGAACCGCGTCACCGTCGTCCTCCCGTGGGACCAGGACCCGACGCTCGCGGCGTTCCCGAAGACGCCGGCCGATGGGCAGCTGCTCGTGCTCGAGACGCGCGCGAAGATTCACGCCATGCCGTGGCATCGGCAGAAGTTGACGCTCATCGTCAGCTCGGTGCGGCACTTCGTCGAAGAGCGCCGCGCGGCCGGGTTTCACGTCGAGCACCGGCTGGCCGATGACTATGCGAGCGGCGTTGCGGCTTTCGCGAAGTGGGCGAAGCCTGCGGAGCTCCACGCGATGGCGCCGAAGGAGTGGGCCATCGACGCGCGATTTCGTGAGCTGACGAAGACGCTCCCGCTGACGCTGCACGACGACGGTGGACCCGGTGGGCATTTCATCACCACCCGCGACGAGTTCCTCGACTGGGTGAAGGGCCGCAAGCAGGTGCGGATGGATCAGTTCTACCCACTCATGCGGCAGAAGCTCGGGCTGCTCGTCGACGCGAAGGGCAAACCCGAAGGCGGCAAGTGGAGCTTCGACGCCGACAACCGTGAGCACGCGCGCGGCGTGAAGATGCCGAAGGTGCCGTGGTTCGTGCCAGACGAGCTGACGCAGAAGGTGATGCGCTGGGTCGGCCGGGAGGAGATCGGCTCGTGGGGCGCGCTCGAGGGGTTCGGATGGCCGGTGACGCGCACGCAGGCGCTCTCGTGGCTCACGCACTTCGTCGACCTGCGGCTGAAGGACTTCGGGCCCTACGAAGACGCGATTCGCAGCGACGAGCGCTTCCTCTTTCACTCGTTGCTGTCAGTGCCGCTCAACCTCGGGCTCTTGAGGCCCGACGAGGTCGCCCGCGCGGCGGCAGCCAAATACGAGAAGGGCCACGTCTCACTCGCGAGCGCCGAAGGCTTCATTCGCCAGGTCATCGGCTGGCGGGAGTTCATTCGCGGCACGTACTGGTGGCTGATGCCGGGCCTACGCAGCGCGAACGGGCTTGGCGCGAAGCTCCCCTTGCCGGACTTCTTCTGGGAGCCCGAACGAACGTCCATGCAGTGCCTGAAGGAAGCGGTGCAGGGGGTGCACGACACCGGCTACGCGCACCACATTCAGCGGCTGATGGTGCTGTGCAACTACGCGACGCTCGCGGGCCTCGACCCACGCGCCGTCTCGCACTGGTTCTGGGCGGCCTTCGTCGACGCGTACGAGTGGGTCGAGTTGCCGAACGTCGTCGGCATGGGCACCCACGGCTCCGATGCCTTCACCACCAAGCCGTACATCGCCTCAGCGGCGTACCTGAAGCGGCAGTCGGGGCTCTCGGCGAAAGGCAGAGGTCCGGTGGCGGCGAAGCACGAAGCGCCCTGTGCGCGATGCGCGTTCGACCCCGACCAACGCACCGGCGAGAAGGCGTGCCCCTTCAACGCGATGTACTGGGACTTCCTCGCGCAGCATCGCGAGCGGCTCTCGAAGAACCTGCGCATGAGGCAGATGCTCACCACGCTCGACCGCTTCGGCCCCGAGCAGGTGAAGTTGATTCGTGCGACAGCCGCCGCGCATCGGGCGACGTTGGCTCCGCTGACGCCGGCCTGGGCCTTCCACGAGGACGACGGCTAGACGTGAGGCGCGCGTCGCTTCGTGATTGAACGCGGGGCCCATGGCTCGCCCCCCGCTGAACGTCGCCCGGCTCGAGATTCGCCCGCTCATCGCGACCGCGACGGCCATCGCCAGCCGCGTGAAGGTCGAGCTGCCCACCCACGAAGGGCTCGCGCGCGCCACGTCGTCCATCGCGCAGGCCGCTCGCCACGCCGAGGTCATCTCGGAGCGCATGAAGCACCCGCTGAGCCTGCATCGCCTGCCGGTGATGTTCCTCGCCGTCGCGCTCGTCGCCCTGCTCGCGTGGACGTACGTGACGTTCTTCCGGGTGACGGCGTTGAGCCTCGCGCTGCCCGACCGTGACGCCGCCGGACTCAAGGACCTGCTCAAAGCCGACCCGCGCTTGTCCATCGAGGTCGTCGAGGTGAAGGGCAGCTTCGAGGCGGCGCGGCACGTGTCGACGGGGCAGGTCGACCTCGCGTTCGTCCAGGGAGGCATCACGGTGCCAGCGGTGCTCCACCGCGCCGAGCTGCCGAGCCGCGAGCTGGCGCTCCTCTTCCTCAAGCCCGGCGTGCCTGGCCTGCTCGACGCGCGCATCGTGATGACGTCGACGGAACATGAAGGCAGTCACTCCGTGCTCCTCGCGGTGCTCGGCGTCCTCGGCAGCCAGGCGATGCCGGTGCTCCGACATGATTGGAACACGCTGACGGCGAGCGACGACGTGCCGGTGCCTCCCGACCTCGACGCGGTCTTCGTGGTGAAGGACCCGTCGGACGAGAAGACGATGCGCGGCGTGGCGCGGCTCGCGAAGGCAGGCTTCCTCCTCGCTGACCTTCCCCTCGGCGCGCGGGCGCAGCGGCTCGACTACCTCGAGCGCACCATGCTCGAGCCGGGGTGGTTGTCGCAGACGCCGCGCGTGCCCGAGCAGCCGACCGCGATGTGGAGCGTCTCGACCTTCCTCGTCGCCCGCGACGGCCTCACGCCTCGGCTCCTCGCGCAGGCCTCACGGTTGCTGCGACCCAACCGCAGCCTGTCGGAGGCCGGCGTCGCACCCTCGACCGAAGTCACCAGCGAAGTCCTGCAGGGCGTCGATGCGTTCTTCAGCATTCTCATCAACATCGGCCTCGCCTTCCTCGCGCTCCTCGGCCTCGACGCGATGGGCTGGCGCCGGCAGTTCCACGAGCTCAACTCGCTCATCTCGGTCTTGAGTCAGCTGCAGTCGAACAAGGACGTGCTGGCGGTGAAGGACGACGTGCTCCGCAGAGAGAACATGCACTACCTCTCGCTCGTGTCCGACCTGTTGGGGTTGATCAGCCAGATCAGCAGCTATTACACGCAGGAGAACTCGACCCTCGTGTTCAACAACCTCTCCGACGTCATTCACGAGCGGTGCGACGCGTTGAAGCTCAACATTCAGCTCAAGCTGCTGCAGTCGGCGATTCGCGACTGACGATGAAGCCGCTCCCACGAGGCTTCGCCGCGCGCGACACGGTCGAGGTGGCTCGAGCGCTCCTCGGCCAACTGCTGGTGCACGAGGTCGACGGCGTCGCGAGGGTCGGCCGCATCGTCGAGACCGAGGCGTACCTGGGGCCGCACGACCTCGCGTGCCACTCGTCGAAGGGCCGCACCGCGCGCACCGAGGTGATGTTCGGCCCGCCCGGGTACGCGTACGTCTTCCTCGTCTACGGCATGCACCACTGCGTGAACGTGGTGACCGGGCAGGGCGCCGCGGTGCTGATCCGCGCCGTGGAGCCGCTCGAAGGGTTCGGGGCCGGTGCGCGCGGTGATGGACCCGGCCGGCTGACCCGTTCGATGGGCATCACCCGTGCTCAACAGGGCCTGCCACTCGACCTGAAGCCGCTCTTCCTCGCGCGTGGGCGCTCGGTCTCGCGCATCGGCCGCAGCGCGCGCATCGGGGTCGACTTCGCGGGCTCGTGGGCACGCCGGCAGCTCCGGTTCTTCGATGCCCAGTCTCCGCACGTCAGTCAGGGCTGAGGGCCTGCAGTCGCCTAAGCAGTCGAAATCACGTCGATTGTTGGCCAGTCCGCATCGCTGTCAGTCCGCGGGCTCCTGAAACGGAAATCGGAGCGGCTCGTAGAGGCATGCGGGCGCGAGGTGTGCGCTCACGTCGCATCGCCGTCGTCGTATCCCCGTCGTTTGGAGCGTTCATGGCCCGCATCTCGCAGCCCACCGAAGTCACCGGGAAGCGCCTTGACGCTCCGCGAGGAACTGACAACGGTGCGGCCGGCGTGGCGACGGACGAGGACAGCGAGCTGCTCGTGAGGGCGCAGCAGGGCGAGATGGCCGCGTTCGAGCAACTGGTCGAGCGGCATCAACAGCGCGTCTTCGCCATGACGGCGCGCATGCTGCGCAGCGACGACGACGCGGCCGAGGTGGTGCAGGAGGCCTTCCTCGCGGCGTACCGGCACCTGCCCGATTTTCGCGGAGAGTCGGCCTTTGGCTCGTGGGTGTACCGCATCGCCTCGAACTACGCGTTGATGCGCCTGCGCCACCGCAAGGTGACGAACATCGTCGAGGAGCCCGAAGGCGCGCCCAACTTCAACGAGCGCGGCAGCCTCATCGACGACGTCGCCGACTGGAGCCGAGATGCCGAGGAGCAGACCCTCGACGCCGAGCTGCGCAAGGCCATCGACGACGCGTCGTCCAGGCTGCCTGAGGAGTACCGGCAGGTCTTCCTGCTGCGCGACGTCGAAGGCCTCTCGTACGAAGAGATTGCCGCGGCGACTGGTGACTCGGTGCCTGCCATCAAGAGCCGGTTGCACCGCGCCCGCTTGTCGCTTCGCGCCGCCATCGACCGCTTCTACGGCGACCGCGCGAGTTGAGCTGAACTCACGCATCCCTGCGGGTGACTGCTCGGCCGTTCAGAGGGCTCATTTGGGGTTGCACCACGCCACCCGCCACAGCAGTAGAGTGCTGACTGAAGCGCAGCGGGGAACTCTGTGAGCGAGACGAAGACCTGTCAGGACTGCATCGACCTGCTCGCCGACTACGTCGACGAAGCGCTCCCTGCGGATCTGAAGTCGCGACTCGAAGAGCACTTCGGCGGCTGTCAGCCCTGTGAAGACTTCTTGTCCACCTACCGCGCCACCACCTCGGTGTGTCGAAAGGTGATGGCGCGGGCGATGCCTGACTCCGTGGCGACCAAGCTGCACGCGTTCCTTCGCCAGGAGATTGGGAAGGACAAGGCGAGCGGCGGCTGAGCCTGGGCTCTCCGCCGGGCCTACCGTGCCGTGTTCTGGGTCAGCGCGGAGTCGATGGGCGCGCCCGTGAGTGACTTCAGGAACTCGATCAGGTCGGTCTTCTCCGTCGCCGACAAGCCGATGGGCGCGATGCCCTGCGCGAGCGTGCCACCGTCGGGCACCGCGCCCGTGCCCGTGTCGTAGAAGCCGACGACGGCCTCGAGCGTCGCGAACTGCCCCGAGTGCATGTACGGCGCCGACGTCGTCAGGTTCCGCAGGCCAGGCGTGCGGAACGCGCCCATCATCGCGGGGCTCTGCGCTTCGCCGGTGAGCTTGCCCGTCGTCTTGTTGTCGCTGAAGTCGCTGTTGGTATTGAACGGGCTGGTGAGCAGCGGCGCCACGTCGGTGAAGCGGCCGAGGTCGCTCGCCGGCACCTTGTCTCCCGTCTGCGGCACCCCGATGGCGTGGAACAGGTCGTCGGAGAACGTCGGGCCCTTGTGGCAGGTGGCGCAGCGGGCCTTGCCGGTGAACAGCTTGAACCCACGCTTCGCGCTCGCCGACAGCGCCGTCAAATCACCCTCGACGAAACGGTCGAACGCGGCGCCGCGGCTGACGTGCTTGCGCATGTACGCGGCGAGGGCCTTGCCGTAGTTCACGAAGATGCGGTTGACGATGGCGCGGTCGGCAGGAGCCATCAGCTCCCACGGGCCGTCCGGGTCGGTGGCTGCGGCCTTCGGCTTGCCAGCGGCGGGGAAGCGGGCGGCGTCGGCGGCGGTCGGGCTGAGCGCGGCGTCGAGCGGCACCGGGAAGACGGCGTCGTAGTCAGCGCGGTACTTGGTGAAGAGCAGGTGCGCGACCTCGAGCCGCGTCGACTTCATGATGCGCGCGTTCTCGGCGACGGCCAGCGGCAGCGACCACTGCGAGTCGAAGCGCCCGCCCCAATTCGTCCACTTGTTGAAGGCCGAGTTCACGATGGGCAGCGCGTTGCGGGTGCCGAAGTCGGTGCCGAGCGAGACGTGGTTGGGGCGCGTGCGGTTGTCGTCGCCCGACGCCGAGGCGTGACACGAGACGCAGGCCACCTTGCCGCGCTCTCCCGCGGCGCCCAGGCCGCCGTTCATGCCGTCGCTGCCGACGGTGAGCGTGCCGCTGTACGACGCGTCGAAGTACAGGCGTTGACCCAGCACCGCGGCGGCGGCGTTCTCTGCGAAGGCGTTCGTCGGGTCGGCTGGCACCGCCGGGAGCGGCGAGAAGGTCTTCGCGAGCGCCACGTCGGCGGGAGAGAGCTCGTCGCCGCTCCCCGCGTCAGGCGTCGTCGTCATCGGCCCGCAGGCACACCACAGCGTCGCGGCCACCGCCGCCGTCATCACAGGTCTCGTCTTCATGTGTCTCCTCGCGCCGGTTGAAGGGCGCCCCCGAAGGAAGCGAGCAGGTCGCGGCTCGTACGCGTGCGCGCGCACCAGAGCAGGGACCGTGCCGGTCGACGCCGCGGTGTCAGCGACGCGCAGAAGCCCGCAGAAGGTCGAGCGGCGGCGTGCTGGGGGCGTCGAGGCGGCGTGTCACTGTGTCGGTGCTGGCTGTGTCAGAGGGCGTCGCGCCCGGCCTCCCACGAGGCCAGGTGCCGCGAAGTCGACGGGCGCTGTGACGTGGAACCGCGAGCGCGCTCCACTATCCCGTGAGGCCGGCGGCTCCATCTCGAACTGGGCGGTCATGCTCGCGCGGGAATTGGTCGGCACCTCGTCCCGTTGTCGGTCGTCGGCCAACACGACGCGCCGCGGGGTGTCGAGCTCGCGCAGTACCTGTTCGGCTGCGCGCACGTGCTACAGCGCTCGCCCATGCTGCCGCTGACGACGCGCGCGCCGATGCCGGATGACGTCGTCGAGGCGTTTCTGCAGAGCCACGCGTTCGCGCGCTCGATGTTGTCGCTGGCCGAGCGGCTGGCCTCGGCGCCGGCCGACGAGTCGAGCGCGGCGACGGCGCAGCGCGTGGCCACCTTTTTCACGCACCACCTCGAGGTGCACTTCGCCGACGAGGAGTCGTCGCTGGCGCCCCGCATTCAAGGCCGTCACAAGGCCATCGACCAGGCGCTCGCGGCGATGCGGCTCGAGCACGTTCAGCTGCACGCGCTCATCTGTCGCGTGGCGTTCCTCTGTCAGTTGGTCGCGAAGGACGCGCCTCGGCTGATGACGCTGCGCTTCGAATTGGCGGGGGCCGTCGAGCACCTGCGCCGCTGCCTCGAGTCACATCAGGAGCGCGAGGAGTCGATGCTCTTCCCCGCCGTGCGCCGGCTGCTCGACTTTGAAGACGTCGAAGAGATGCGCGTCGAGATGGCGCTGCGCCGGGCGCCGGGCGTCGAGCTCTCCGACGCTGCGGGCTGAGCTACTCCTTCACGCCAGAGTCGAGCAGCGCCTTGCGGTACGTGCTGGCGAGCTGACCCATCGCGAAGCGGCGGGGCACGAAGCGGAAGGTGAAGGCGCCGAGCTGGTTGAGGAACCCCGGCACCGCGAGCCGCTCACGCTTTCGCATCGCCCTGAGGCCAGCCCTCGCCGTCACGTCGGCGGGCGCGAGCCACTTCGTCAGCGTCGAGAACTTCTCGCCCGCCGTCATCTCGGTCTGAATGCCGCCGGGAGCGAAGACCGTCAGGCTCACCGGGTGGCCTTCGAGCTCATGCGCGAGCGCGGTGCCGAAGCTGTTCAGGAACGCCTTCGTGCCCGAGTACGCCGACTGGTAGGGCACCGGCATCATCCCGCTCATCGACGAGACGAGCATCAGCCCGCCACCGAGCCGGTGGGCCTTCATGTGCGCGACGAGCTCGGTCGCCATGCGCACGTTCGAGGTGACGTTGAGCTGCAGCATCGAGAGGAAGTCGTCCCACGGCAGGTGGTGGTGGTGGCCGAAGTGGGTCGCGCCTGCATTCAACACGGCGCCGTACAGGTGCCGGCCTGCGGTCGCTTCCTTGATGACGCGGTCGACGTCGTCGGGCTTCGACATGTCGCCGGTGACGCAGACGACCTGCACGCCCTTCGGCTCGAGCTCGGCCTTCAGCTCCTCGAGCTTCTGCAGGCGCCGCGCAGAGATGACGAGGTTGGCGCCGTGGTCGACGGCCAGCTGTCGCGCGAACTCACGACCAAGTCCGGCAGAGGCGCCGGTGACGAAAATCCACTTGCCTCGGAAGTCCATGCAGGCCCGATAGCCATGGGTGTCTGTGGATGTAAAGGCGGCGAGCTACCCGTCAGCGGCCTGTGTCTGGGCGGGTGCCGCCGTCGCGCGGCGGGCGAACGCGAAGAACGAGAGCGCGAGCTTCGAGGGCAGGTGCGCCACCTTCAGCGTCACCGCCGGGTGCACCGGAGCCCAGACGATGAACAGCTCGTCGAGGAACTCGTCGCCGAGCTCGGTGACGCCCTTGAAGTCGACCGTCACCTCGCCGGCCTGCACGTCGAGCATCAACAGCCGCGCCGAGAGGCGATAGCGCGAGCCCGCCGACGCGACCTCCACCCGTTGCCGCAGCGGCACCACCGGCGTGTACCGAACTGCGCGCGCGCGACCCGACGTGGCGAGCCGGCCCTGGGCCACCAGCGTGCGCAGGTGTTTGTGGACGGCCTGACGTGAGACGCCTGCGAGCGAGGCGAGCTCCCGGCTGCTGAAAGGGGCTCCCGACTCGAGCAGCTTCGCCAGCGCTCCGTTGACGATTCCCGACATGTCTCGAGTTGTAGAGCCGCTGCGGCGGAGCTCCAGTTTTCAGCCGCTTCCGCCGGCCGTTGACGATGGCGCGCACCGGTTGACGATGGCGATGGGGCGCTGGTTGTCGATTCTCGCGTGCGGCTTGACGGTTCTCGGGGGCCGACCGCCCGCCGCAACGAGGTTGACGATGGCGGGTTGACGATGCCGGGCGCTGGTTGACGAAGCCGCGCGAGCCGGGCGCGCCGGTCCGGTTCCGCCGCTTTCAGTCGTCGGCGCTCGAAGCGGTGCACGAGAACGGCGCGAGCGCTTCCGCGCAATCACGAGCGGGCGGCGCCCTCGACCCGTGCACGTTCGGCGAGCCTCACAGAGACGAGCGTGCCGACTCGACGCGTCCACGCTGCGGCGCGGAGGCTCGAGCAAACAGACGAGCGTGCGGCCGCCCTCGTCTGCATCATGCTCGGCGCATGAGCTCGTACCTGCTCCTCCGGTTCTTCAAGTTCCTCGGCGTCGCGCTGCTCTTCGCAGGCACCGTCGGTACCTTCTCGGCGAAAGACCTCGACGCCCGCCGCACCTGGGCCGAGCTCCACGCCGCGCCAGGCTTCGTGCTGACGTGGATGGTGGGGCTCGCCGTCGCGACGACGACGGGCGTGAACCCGATGGTGTCGTGGGTCGTCATCGCGGCACTCAGCTCCACCGTCAGCCTGCTCGCGGTGCTGACGCAGGCCCACCTCGTCGAGCGCCGGCACCTGGGGCTCTCGGTGCTCGCGGCGGCCGGCTTCCTGGCGGCGCTCGCGTCGATGGTGTGGAAGCCATGAAGGCCTTCACGTGGGTCGGGCGAATCGAAGGCGTGTCGTACCTGCTGCTGTTCTTCGTCGCGATGCCGCTCAAGTACGGGCTGCAGCTGCCGGCGATGGTGAAGTGGGTTGGCCGCGGGCACGGGCTGCTGGTGGTGGCGTTCGTGGTGACGCTGGCGTTGGCGGCGCGCGCGTCGAAGTGGAGCGCCCGCCGCATCGCGTGGGCCTTCATCAGCTCGATGGTCCCGCTCGGGTTCGTCTTCTTCGAGGCGTCACTGAAGGTCGACGAGAAGCGCTCGCCTGCGTGAGCTGCGCGGCGAAGGTGCCGCCGATTGGCTGGAACGTTGCTAGCCTGAAGCCACAATGACGTCAGACGTTCACGTCGCCGAGTTGCAGGCCCGGCTCGAGCTGTTGGCCACCTCTTTTCAGAGGAGCCCGCTGTATCTCACGGTGACCGATCTCTCGAACGACCGGTACCTCGAGGTCAACGACACCTTCTGCCAGGCGATTGGCTTCACCCGCGAAGAGATGATCGGTCGCAACGCGGTCGAGCTCGGGCTCATCACGCCTGATGGGCGCGACCGCCTGGCCCGCGAGCTGATGGCGATGGCCGCGGCTGCGCAGCGGTACCCCCTCGAGTTCGAGATTCGCCGCAAAGACGGAACCGCCCTGGTGTGCCGGTACTGGGGTGAAGTGGTGCAGACCGCCGCCGGCATGCGCTTGATCGCCGCGGCAGAGAACGTGACCGAGTTCCGCAATGAGCGGCTCGCCCGTGAATCAGCGCTCGCGAAACAAGACGCCGCGCTGCGCCGCAGCGACGAGCGCTTCGCCCTCGCGATGGACGCCATCAGCGACGGCCTCTGGGACTGGGACCTCGCGTCAGACACCAGCTACTTCAGCCCCGGCTACTACCGCATGCTGGGCCTGCCGCTGGGTGGGCTCGAGACCTCGGGCCTCGGCTGGCTCGCGCGGGTGCACGCCGACGACAGGCCTTCCCTCGAGACCGCGATTCGCGAGTGCTCCGCAGGTCTCCGCCCACACTTCGAGGGCGAATACCGGCTGCAGGCGACGAGCGGGGAGTGGTTGTGGGTGCTGGGGCGGGGCCGGCCGCTGGGTCGCGACGCGCAGGGCCGCGCGCTGCGCGTGCTGGCGACGCAGGTCGACATCACCGAGCGAAAGCGCCTGCAGCTGGGCCTCGCGCAGAACGACCGGCTCGTCAGCCTCGGCATGCTCTCGGCGGGCGTGGCGCATGAAATCAACAACCCGCTCGCCTCGGTGACGGCGAACCTCGAGCTCCTGCTCGCCCAGGTGACGAGGCTCCCTGGCCTGCCGAGCGCCGCCGCTGCTGACCTCGCGGACCTCGCCAGGAACGCGCTCGACGGCACCCAGCGGGTGAAGAAAATCTCACGCGCGTTGAGCACCTTCTCGCGGGTCGAGCCGGTCGTGCTGCAGGCGGTCGACGTGAACCACGCCCTCGAGGAAGCGGCGCGCATGGCCAACGCCGAGCTGCGCTACCGGGCGACGCTGGTGTCGCAGACGGGCACCGTGCCCCCGGCGAAGGCCTGCCCCGGCACGCTGGTGCAGGTGTTCTTGAACCTCATCGTCAACGCGGCGCACGCGGTCGACGATGGCAAGGCCGACCACCGCATCACGCTGCGCAGCTGGGCCGCTGACGGCGGCGTCTTCGTCGAGGTGCAGGACACGGGCGCAGGCATTCCCAGCGAGCACCTGCCACGCGTCTTCGAGCCCTTCTTCACGACCAAGCCTGCCGGCATGGGCTCGGGTCTGGGCCTTGCCGTCAGCAAGCGGCTCCTCGATGAGTGCGGGGGTGACATTCGCATCGAGAGCGTCGTCGGTCAGGGCACCCGCGTCACCGTGAGGCTCGACGAGCACCGGGCCGCCAGCGTGACGCCCGAGGTGCCCCTCGAACCTGCCGCGGTGAAGGCGCCGGTGCGGCGCCGCATGCTGGTCATCGACGACGAGCCCCTGTTGCGGCGCGCCCTCGCCCGCCAGCTCGCCGAGCACCACGACGTCGTGGCCGCCGCGTCGGGCCTCGAGGCCCTCGCGCAGATCGCGGCGCACCCGGACTTCGACGCAATTCTCTGCGACCTGATGATGCCTGAGATGTCCGGCATGGACTTCCACGCGCGGCTCGTGACGCAGCAGCCGGCCCTGGCGAGACGGGTCATCTTCATGTCGGGTGGCGCCTTCACGGCCAGCGCCGAGGACTACCTGCGGAGCGTCGACAACCCGAGGGTCGAGAAGCCGTTCAAGGTCTCGCGGGTGTTGGCGATGGTCGACGAGGTCGCGTCCCTGCGCTGAGCCTCACGCCTCGTCTCAGGGCGTCTTCTTCGTGCCGTCGAACGCGGCCTCGTCGTGCAGCGCGAGCACGTCGACCTCGAGGTCGGTGAGGATGCTGCCGTACCGGTCGGCCCAGGCGAGCGCGGCTTCTTTCGACGGCACAGAGATGACGCAGAAGCCCGCGATGAGCTCCTTCGATTCGGCGAAGGGCCCGTCGACGGCCAGCACCCGCTTGCCGGCCTTGAAGCGCAGCCGCGTGCCGAACCTGCTGGGCAGAATGCCCTCGGTCGACTGCAGCACCCCGGCTTGCACCATCTCGCCGATGAAGGCCCCCATCGCCTTCAGGTCCTGCTCCGACGGCGGCGCGCCCGACTCGCTGTCGGCGTTGGCCATCATCAGCGCCAGGTACTGCTCCGGTGCGTTGGCCGGCTTCTCGCCGAAGCCCAGGTCCCACGGCTCGGTGACGAGGCCGAGCTCGAGCTCTCCTTCGTGGAAGGCGGCGAAGCGCTTCGTCCACTCGATGGCCTCGGCGCGGTTGGCGACCTTCAAGAGCGCGAAGCCGGCCAGCAGGTTGTTGGTGCCGCTCGCGCCGTGCTGCACCTCGCACGCGCCGCCTCGACTGACGATGCGGGTTCGAGGCACCCGCGGGAGCAGGCCGGCGCCGTTCAGCATCATGCCGTTCTTCAGGGACTCCTGAACGAAGGCACCCATCTCGACGATGACCCGCTGGTCGATGTCATCCGTATCAGAGCGGGGCCCGACCTTGTGCATGACGATGAAGCGCATGTGTTTCTCCTTGAATGGGTCGGGCGATTCCGACCTTCACCCAGCACGTCGAACGAGCCACCCCGAAATCGACATGGCCTCAACCCGGCGACTTCATTCGGGCTGCGCGCGCCAGGAGCACCGATTTCTCAGCGGCTTTCTGGGCCAGGCCTGCTGCGCGCTCGTAGGCGACGCGCGCTTCGAGGTGCCGGCCGGCGCGCTCGAGCAGGTCACCGCGCACGGCCGGGAGCAGATGGTACGCCTCGAGCGAAGGCTCGGTGGCGAGCCCATCGAGAATCTCGAGGCCGGCCTCTGGGCCGAACACCATCGCATGGGCCACGGCGCGGTTGAGCTCGACGATGGGCTGGGGAGCGAGGGTGGCGAGCACGTCGTAGAGCGCGGCAATCCGGCCCCAGTCGGTCTCGTCGGCCGTGCGGGCGGTGGCGTGACACGCGGCGATGGAGGCCTGCAGCGCGTAGAGCCCGAGCGCGCCGCCCAGCGCGTTCACCCGGCGCAGCGACTCGAGCCCGCGCGCGATGCCGGCGTGGTTCCACCGGGAGCGGTCCTGCTCCAGCAACGGCACGGCCTGCGCGTCGGGGCCCACGCGGCTCTCGAAGCGTGACGTCTGAAGCTCCATGAGCGCGAGCAGCGCGTGCACCTCGGGCTCTCCGGGGTCGACCTTCGCGAGGAGCCGCCCGAGCCTGAGCGCGTCGTCACACAGGCCAGGCCGAATGACGTCGTCACCCGCCGTCGCCGAATACCCCTCGTTGAAGACGAGGTAGATGACGCCGAGCACCGAGGCCAGACGCTCGGCGAGGTCGTCGCCCGTCGGCAGCTCGAAGGGCACACGCGCCTCCGACAGGGTCCGCTTCGCGCGCACGATGCGCTGCGCGATGGTGGGCTCGGGCACCAGGAACGCGCGGGCAATCTCGGCCGTGGTGAGGCCTCCGAGCAGCTTCAAGGTGAGGGCGACCTGCGCCTCGGGCGAGAGCAGCGGGTGGCACGAGATGAAGATGAGCCGGAGCAGGTCGTCGCCCACCACGTCGTCGAGCCGGGCATCGAGGTCTGGCGTAACGAGGTGCTCTGCTTCGCGCGCGAGGGCTTCGTGTCTGCCGGCGACCAGGCTGCCGTGACGGAGCAGGTCGATGGCCCGGTGCTTCGCGGCGCGCATCAGCCACGCGGCCGGGTTCTCTGGAATGCCGTCGCGCGGCCACTGCTCGAGCGCGGCGACGAGCGCGTCTTGCGCGAGCTCCTCGGCGACCGCGAGGTCACGCACGAGGCGGGTGAGGGCCCCGACGAGCTTCGGAGACTCGGTGCGCCAGATGGCGTCGATGGCGGCGGCAGGCGTGCTCACGGCGCGCGAGCCTTTTCATCGTTCAGGCAGGCTGACCAGCGGGAGCGTCACTCGCCGACGGGCTTTGGCTCCTGCACGCGGGTCGCGCGCTCGATGGCGCGGCGTTGCTGCCGGTCGACGCAGCTCTGCAGCATCGACTTCACCAGCTCGTGAGGCACGCCGGCCTCGACGCGAAACCCGGCGCCGTCTCCTGCGCGCACCCGCGCGAGGTCGAGCAGCTCGGCCTGGTCGCCACGGCCCCGGTTCTGCGCCCGGAGCCGCGCGAGGGACAAGAGGCCGCCGATGCTCTTGCGCAGCTCGTCCGTCTTCGTCGCGTCGTTCGCCTGGACATCGGCCACCACGCCCACGTCGTGCGAGACGTCGACGTGGAGCGCCAGCCCCTTCGTCGCGCCGACGAGCAGGTCGCGCACGCGCGGGTCGTCGTCGCCGAACAGGTCTGCCAGCGCTTGTGGCCCGACGACGCCGTACACCTCGCCGTATGCCTGCGAGTCGTCGAGCACCGGGCGTGAGCTCGTTTCACCACGCTCGAGGCGGTCGAGGATCGCGCGTGTCGACGCTTCGTCGCTGCCGACCACCAGCAGCTGGTTGTTCCACAGGCCAGCCGAGCGCCTTCCGGTGCCGGGGAACTCCAGCAGCTTCGCGCGCGGTCCGTAGTCTTTCGTCACGGTGCCCGGCTCGAGGGGGAGCGACCCGAGCTGGCCCGTCATCACGAAGGCGTCGTCGATGACGGCCACCCTGTCGAGGTGCACGCGTGGGTCGAACCCGGCGTCCGCCAGCACGTCGAGGTCGCCGCGCCCGCCAGCCGTCACGCAGTCGAGGAGCAGCCCGCCGAGCTCGGAGTTGAGAATCGCGTTCACCTCGGCGACGACGGCGCCGCGCTCCACGGTCTCCGGCATGAGCGACAGGAGCGGGTCTCTCGGACGCGCAGGCGGTGATGCCGCCGCCACCTCGCCGGCGTCGAGTGCGGGAGGCGTCCACGTGCGCCGCTCGACGACCCGCGTCGCCTCGATGGGCGTCATCTTGCGCGGCAGCGAGACGTACGGCGGCGGTGGCCTTGGTGGAGGCTCGGCACCGAGCATCAACCAGGCGCCGAGCGCGAGCAGCGCCGCGGCGAGCACCAGCCACCACCACCCTCGTCGGCGCGCGCGTGTCATCGGTCAGAAGTCCATTCGGTCGAAGCGCCACGCCGCGAGGGCGAGGCACGCGAAAGAGAAGAGCCCGCACCCTGCGACGAGGCGCGAGAGCACCTCGCCGTCGAGTGGTTGTTCCGCGGCGATGCGCGCCGAGACGGTGGCGAGCGTGCCCAGGCGCGGCATCGGCATCATCAGCCAGCTGAACAACGTGCGCCCGAGGCCAGGCTCCATCAGCGACATCAGGCTCTCCCGGAAGCTCGCGAGCACGCCGAGGATGAGCGTGGCGAGACCGGCCGCTCCGCTGACGGCGGCGCTGCGCACGAAGAAGGTGACGCACATCATGACGGAATAGACGGCGCTGAAGCCGGCGAGGCCGAGCGTGCTGCCGAGCACCAGCGTGGCGCTCCACAGGCCGGTCTTCACGCCGAGCAACACGGTGAGGCCGACGGCGCCGTACAGAATGCCCGCGGTCGTGATGACGAGCACGCCGAACCAGGTACCGAACAGCAACTGCCAGCGCGCGACCGGGAGCGAGAGGAGGTGCTCGATGCGGCCCGGGGCCAGCAGCTCGGGCGCGAAGTCACTGCACGCCACCGCGAGGAAGAAGGCGCCGCCGTAAAACGCCGCGTAGGCCGCGCCGAGGTACACGCCCGAGAGCACCCGGTCGGCCGAGACGATGTCGTCGAAGAGCAGCGAGCCGAACAGCTTCGAGCCGGCCAGCGCGCCGTCGACGACCTCGAGCTCGAGCGAGAGCCCCAACACCAGCAGCACGAGGGTGATGCCGCCGAAGAGCGCGAGGAACCACCGCCGCCGCGCGGCCTCGAGCAGCAGGTCCATCGCGATGCGCAAGACCTGCTTCACGAAGCCCCCATCACGTCCGAGAGCACCTGCTCGAGGTCTCTCGCTGCAGGCGCCAGCGCCACCAGCTTCGCGCCCTTCGCGCGCACCTCGTCGAGCGCCTCGTTCAACGCCTCGACGTCACCCTGGAACTGGCCGTCGAGGAAGCCGGCCGCCCGCACCACGTCGAGGCTCACGCCTTCGGCGAAGCGTACCGTCCACACGGTGGTGACGCGGCGCACGTCGTCGAGCGAGCCCTCGAGCTTGAGCTGCCCGTCGTGAAGCACGCCGATGCGGTCGCACACCCGCTCCGTCTCGGACAACAGGTGCGAGTTGAGGAGCAACGTCGCGCCGCGGGCCTTCTCTTCCAGCAACAGCGCGCGCACCTCGACGCGGCCCACCGGGTCGATGCCGTCGGTCGGCTCGTCGAGGATGAGCAGGTCGGGCGCGCCCAGCATCGCAGCGGCGAGCCCGAGGCGTTGCCGCATGCCCTTGCTGTACGTGCCGATGCGCTGCGAGTCGGGCTTGAGCCCCACACGCTCGAGGCAGCGTGAGAGCTCCGAATCCGAAGGCGACAGGGACTTGAGCGTCGAGACCGAGCGCAGGAACTGACGGCCGGAGAGCGCCGCAGGCAGGTGCATGCGCTCGGGCAGGTAGCCGACGCGCGCGCGAATCGAGAGGTCGTCAGGCGCGCCGCCGAGCACCGTGACGTCGCCAGCCGACGGCCGCACCACGCCGAGGAGCACCTTGATGAACGTCGTCTTCCCAGCGCCGTTGGGCCCGATGAGCCCGAAGGCCACGCCACGCTCGACCGACAGCGAGAGGCCGCGCAGGGCAGGGCGCGCGCCTCCGAACAGCGCGCGGTAGGTCTTGGTCAGAGCCGTGGCCGTCAGCGCCGTCACGGCCGGCAGGATAGGAGGACTCCTTCGCGCCGGCTCGGCATTCGACGGCCAGATGGGCAGCTACTCGACGTCTTCTTCGTAGTGCGCGCCGGGACGCGGCGTCGGCATCGAAGGCCTGGCGCCGGCCGCGACGTTCTTCGAGAGGACCTGCGAGAGGCGCTCCGCGAACTCCTGCGCCGAGTGGTGGCCCCGCAGCTTGAGGAGATGGTTGCGGGCGGCGACCTCGACGATGGTCGTCATGTTGCGGCCCGGGCGAACCGGCACCACCGCGTGCGGCAGCTCGGCGCCCAGAATGTTCATCGACTCCTGCTCGAGCCCCAGCCGGTCGTACTCGGCGCCCGAGTTCCACTCGACCAGCTCGATGACGAGCTCGATCTTCTTCCGGTCGCGCACCGACGCCACGCCGAAGAGGTCCTTGATGTTGAGAATGCCCAGGCCGCGGATCTCCATGTGGTGCTGGATCATCTCGTTGCCGTGCCCGTACACGTCACCGCCACGGCGGATGAGGTTGACGATGTCGTCGGCCACCAGCCGGTGCCCGCGCATCACCAGGTCGAGCGCAATCTCACTTTTGCCGATGCCCGACTTGCCGAGGAGCAGCACGCCGACGCCGAACACGTCCACCAGCACGCCGTGCAGGCTGCCTGACGCGGTGAGCGTCTCTTCGAGGAACGACTGCACCTGCGAGATGAACGCCGACGAGACGAGCGGCGTGCGCATGAGGGCGAGGCCCGTGCGCTGGCAGCCCTCGACGAGCGGCACCGGCACCTCGAGGCCCTTGGTGACGACGACGCACGACAGGTTCGACTCGAAGACCTTCTGGAGCACCGCCTGCTGCTGCTGCAGTGACAGTGTGCGCAGGTAGCTGACCTCGGTGTTGCCGAAGACCTGCACGCGCTCGGGGTGGAGGTGCTCGGTGAACCCCGTCAGCGCGAGGCCCGGCTTCTGGATGCGGGAGCTCGAGATGCGACGCTCGAGGCCCGCCTGGCCTGCGACGAGCTCCAGCTTCAGGTCGTACTGCGTGTCGTCGAGCAGTTGCTGAATCGTGCACGACGGTGTGGTCGAGGTGCTGATCATCCCGCGAACTCGTCTTCCCGCGCCTGCAGTCGCTTCGCCAGCGCGCGGACCAGCTGCAGCGCGATGGAGCGGTTCGAGCGCATCGCATCTTTGAAGTCCTGCTCGGTCAGCACCAGCAGGTCGACGTTCTCGAGCGCCATCACGGTCGCCGAGCGTGGCGCCGGGTTGATGATGCTCAGCTCTCCGAAACACTCGCCCCGCTTCATGACGCCCACGCGCTTGGAGCCGCGCCGGCCTTCGCGACGCACCTCGCAGGTGCCGCTGATCAGAAAGTACGCCGCCGCGCCGCTCGAGCCTTCTTTGATGATGACCGAGCCGGTGCGGTGCTGCTCGACGGTGAGGCGCGCCGCCAGCTTCTCGAGCTCGCCGTGAGGAACGTCGGCGAGGAGCGGCATGGCCTTCAGGGCGTTGGTGCGTTGGGTGAGCTCGTCCATGGAGGGCGTGGTTACCACGCGTCGCGCATGGGCACGCAAGTTGCCTCACCGCGTCCCCATGAGACTCGGGCTGCTGGCGGTGGTGATGGTGGGCTGTACGGGGCCGGCCGTGGTTTCAGCGGGTTCGGCCGAGCTGGCCATTCCCCAGACGCTGGAGTTCGGGCGAACGGCCCTCAGCTTTTCGAGGACGAAGCCGCTGGTGGTGGTGAATCGCGCGCGGGTGGCGAAGACGGTCGAGGTGTCCGTCAACGGTCCGTTCGCTGCGCCGGCCACGCTCGAGGTGCCTGGTGGTGCAGAGGTGTCGCTCGAGGTGACGTTCAGCCCGGGCGCTGCGGGCGCGGTCGCTGGCGTGTTGCTGCTCGATGGTGTCGAGGTGGCGTTGACGGGTGAAGGCGTCGCGGCGCTCGAGTGCGGCGCGAGCACGGTCTGCGACGTCGTCGCGTTCGACCCCGAGACGTTGAGCTGCACGCACACGCCGAAAACCGACGGGAGCGCGTGCGACGACGAGCTCGCCTGCATCGAAGGTGGAACGTGTCAGGCCGGCGCGTGTCTTGGCCGCGCCGCGCGGTGTGACGACGGCAACGCCTGCACGAGCGACGCGTGCTCGGTCGGCCGTGGTTGCCAGCATGAGACCCGCCAGTGCGCGCAGCCCTCGAACCCCTGCCAGGCCCCGGTGTGCGACCCGCTCCTGGGTTGTGGCTCCGCGCCCGTTCAAGACGGAACGCCGTGTGGTGCGGTCAGCTGTGAGCTCGCCAACGTCTGCCTCGCGGGCCAGTGCCGCGCCGTCGTCCCTCCCGAGGGCTTCACGTGTTCGCCCGAGTCGGCGTGCCGCGGCGAAGGCGTGTGCCGCAACAAGGCGTGCGTGCGGCCTGCCGAGCGCGAGCTGTCACCCCGGTGGACGTACACCGCGAACACCAGCGACTTTCGCTTCGAGGGCGTCACCGACGCGCAGGGCAACTGGTACTGGGTCGAGTGCACCAGCATCGCGACGAAGATGGGCACCGCCCAGGACCGGAAGCAGAAGCAGCCCGGCCACCAGTGTGACGTGCACTCGCGAACGCCAGATGGGCTCGAGCGCTTTCGCGCCGAGGTGACGGGCACTGGCGTGCTCCGGGGCATGACGGACAAGACGCAGCTCATCAGCCAGGGGCTGTTCGTCTTCGCCGTCAACGACGCCACGCTCGCCGCCGTCAACGTCAGCACCGGAGTCGTGGTGTGGAAGCAGGCCCTCTCGGCGCCGAGCAGCGGCTACCAGGGCATCGAGGCGCTGGCCGAAGACGGGCAGGGTGGGCTGTGGGCCATCACGCGTGAGGACGCCGAGTCTTCGACGTGGTCGCTGGTTCGGGTCGACGTCGCGACGGGGCGCGTGCTGGCTCGAACGGGCAGGCCTTCGCGCGTGCGTGGGCTGGTGGTCGACGGCCTCGGCCGCGCGTTCGTGCTGAGCGATGGGATGCCCTCGATGCTTCCGGTTGGCCGCGAGGCGCTCGAGCGCGTCGAGCTCGACGGCTCCCTCGGCTTCTCGGTGGGCGCCGGCGCGCATCCACCCGTGATGGTGCTGGGCGACCGGCTCGTGATGGCCGACGACTCGGTTCGCAGCACGGTCGATGGCCGGGAGCTGGAAGCCGAGAGCTCCACCGATTGGACGACGAGTGGCTGGGCTGGAGTCTCGTCAGGCAGCGCGTCGAGCCGGCTGCGACTGGCGCGCTTCACCGGCCAGCCACGGTTGTCCGCACCCCTGGTCGCGCTGCAGACGCTCGGCGCCGGTGGCACGCGCGCTCAGTCGTTCACCACCGAGGCTGATCAATCGACCGAGGCGTACCTGACGGCCACGGGTGACGCGCTCTTCGTCGCGTCGTTGCCCGGGCGAACCCGACCGACGAACCCGACCCCGGGAGAGACGAGGGCGCACCAGGTGCATCCCCTCGGGCTCGAGCTGATGAGCTGCCCGCTCGTCGACGAGGAGTCGCCCGGCTCGACGATGATGGCGCCTCTGCGGCTCGGCGGCAGGTCCGGTTTCAACGGCCGGTTCTTCGCGGTCCGATCACTCACCCTCGACTGCGACACGTGCGACCTGTGGTCTCCGCCGCGCATTGCCTTCTACGACTTCGGCCGGCCAGGGCCGGGCGTCGCACGGACCGGGTGGACAGGGCCGCGGGGCACGCCGGGCAATGGGTCACGCGCCCGGTAGGGTCATCGACTCTGAAAGAATGAACACCCTGTGTCGCAATCTTCGGACTCGATTGTCGAAGGGCTGGGCCGAGGAGAGTGTCGCGCTCGCGAGTGGCCCTGCGCGGGCCGTTTGAGACGCGCCACGTGCAAGAAGCGACGACGAGGGCCGGGCGGCGCGCGCACGAAGCGTCATCGAGTCTGAAAAGAAGCACACTCAGGAGCCGTCGGAGAATCCCTGGTCGAGCGCACCCGGCTGGGCATCAGCCCGCGCCTCTCGACGCCGCCCGCGATGGATCAGGAAACGCGAGCACATCGATCGTCTCGTTCTTCGGCGGCTCCTCAGTGTCGAAATCTCCGGACTCGGTCGGGGTGTCGCGCTCGTGAGCCGCTCTGCGCCGGCCGTTCAGTGTGCTGGAGCTTACGGGTCGCTCCGACGAGCACCGGGCCGAACGCACACCCGCCCGCCCAGCCGAGGAACACCCTGCCCTCGGCGATTCCCTCGACCGCTGCGCCCGGGGGCACGACGCGTCGGGTGATCATCTTCTCGAAGCGTTGCTGAGGCAGGAGTGCGCCGCGACGAGGTCGTGCAACCCGTCGCAGGTCGCCGTCTGACACGCGCTCAAGGGGGTGGACCGGGCCGCGTGGCACTCGGGGCAACGAGTCGCGCAGCCAGGAACGTCATCGAGTCTGAAAAGAAGCACACCCAGTGTCGAAATCTCCGGACTCGTTCTCGGAGGAGCCGGTCGAAGGCAAGGCGCCGCGGTCTTGAGTCGCATTGCTCCGTGCGTCTGAGACGCGCAACGTTCGAAGACGACGACGACGATTGGCCGCGCGCTGCGCAAGCAGCCCCATGACGACGCGCGCCCCTGGTTGGCTCGACCACTCGAGGTGATGCCACGATTGGCTGTCCCTCGACCGGTTCCGCTAACGGTCGTGTCAGGGCTGCGTGGTACCCCCACCTCGGCCGTACACAGGGGGGAACATGGGGAATGGGGAAGGGTGCGAGGCGCAGTGTCTTCGGTTGGCCGCGAAGCAGTTGGGAGTCATCAGGCGGGACCAGGCGCTGCAGTTGGGTTTCACGGGGCGTCAGGTCGCGTGGCGCGTCGGCACCGGTCGCTGGCGGCTCGTGCTCCCGCGGGTGTACCGGGTCGAAGGGACACCGGAGACCTGGCATCAACGGTTGATGGCCGTTTGCCTGTGGGCCGGGAGGCGTTCGTTTCTGTCACATGACACGGCGGCAGCACTCTTCGGCCTCCGCCGGTTTGGGCCCAGGCGGCTCATTCATCTCACGACGCTCAATTCGCCCTCGACCGCCGAAGACGTTCAGACGCACTTCGTCGGTGGTCTCGAAGCCCGCGACGTCTCGACCGCTGAGGGCTTTCGGGTCACCTCGGTCACGAGAACCCTGCTCGACCTGAGCGCCACGGTGTCGGCTGCTGACGTGCGTGCCTCGGTCGACGAGGCGCTCTCGCGACGACTGACCAGCTTCGAGCGCTTGCGCGCGTTCGCCGGCCGTCATCGAGGCCATCGAGGCGTGCGTGCGCTCGTCGAGCTGCTTCACGAGTACGAAGGCGGCGATGGGCCGACGGAGAGTGAACTCGAGTGCCGTGTTCTCGAGCTGCTGGAGGACGAGGGCTTTCCCCGTCCAATCAAACAGCAGGTGGTGAAGATCGGTGGTCGCCTCAGGCGCCTCGACTTCTGCTTCCCCGGGAGCACCGTCGTCATCGAAGCCGATGGGTATGCGTGGCACTGCAACCCGGTCGCCTTCGAACGAGACCGGGAGCGGTCCAGTGCGCTCGCGGCACGCGGTCTTCGAGTGCTGCACTGGACCTGGGCGGCGCTGGAATCGCGGCCCGAGTCTCTGGTCGCGGAGCTGAGGATGGCGCTCGGGGCTCGCCGCGCCGCGTGACAGGCACTGGCCGAACCGAGTCTGAAGATTCGAACAGCCTGTGTGCTTTTCTTCAGACTCGATGTGGCCGCGAGGCGCTCACGGCGCCTTCGCGTACTCGCCGAGCGCCGACGCGTTCTCGAAGACGCCCGAGTGCGCGAACGCGAGCTTCGACACGCCCGCTGGCACCTTCGCGGCCAGCCCACGCAGCGAGGCCTTGCACTGCTCGAGGTCGTCGCTGAACACCCACGGTGCTGGCCTGAGCTTGCCGTCGGACTGCGCGGTCGCCGAGTCGCCGAAGAACAACACGCCCCGCGCGAGGAAGGCGGCGCTCCCGCCGGTGTGGCCGGGAATGTTCCACGCGGTCACCCCGACGCCGCCGAGCTGCACCGTGGCGGCATCGACCAGCACGTTCGTCACCTTCACCGACTTGCCCTTCTGGATTCCCATGAACTTCGGCAGCGGGCCCTTCCCTGCCTCGGTGCCCTCGGCGAGCCCGCGGTCGCCTTCGAAGACGTACACCGCTGCGCCGGGGAACTGCTGGCAGCCTGCGACGTGGTCGGGGTGGCCGTGCGTGACGAAGATGGCCTTCACCGACGACGGCTCGAGGTTGCGCGCTTTGAGCGCCGCGAGCAGCGTCTTCGCTTCCGGGTCATTGCCGCAGTCCACGAGCGCGACACCGTCATCGAGGTCGATGAGGTACGCGTTCACATAGCCGTCCCGCACGAGCTGAACGCCAGGCGCGACAGGGCCGTCAGCCGCTGGCACCAGGCCCACGAAGGCCGAGCCGACGGTGGCGAAGAAGACTCCGAAGAGCGCGACGAAGACGATGCCGACGATGAGCAGGACGCGTTTCATGGGACGCACGGGTAATCGCGCCGCCTCAGCGACACCAGCTCATTCCCAGGCCCGTTCCACGCCTGCGACGCGGCTCATGATGCAGTGCCGACGGCGTCGACCTCAGTCGGGCTGAACACGTTGAGACCGAGAGCTGTAACGGAGTCGCGCGCGGCGTGTCGATGGGGCGTCCTGGGGAGGGACTCACCGCACCCAGACGGTGATGCGCTCTCGCGTGGCGGCGGCGCTCCGAAGCATGTGGGTGTCGGGGAAGATGTGGGCCGCGGCCCCGTTGCACGAGCTGTGAATCATGCTCGGGTATGGCGTCGCAGACGCGCAGGTGGCCTGGAAGTTCGACGCGGCCAGGTTTCCCGTGAAAGTCCACGCTGACGCGTCGAAGATGTTGAGCACGTTGAGGCCGCGGAGCTGGGTGATGGCCACGCTGTTGGCGTTGCTGGTCGCCGAGGCGCCGTTGACGGGGTCGACGAAACGCACCTGAGAGCCCGCCAGCGCGAGCGCGCGCACCGACGCGGCGGGAAGGTACGTCGCTGAGTCGAGCGCGACGCGCAGGCTCTCGACGGTTCGGTCGGTCGTGTGCGCTTGAATCATCGTCCACCCTCCGCCGGCGCTCGTCATGTCGCACTCGGCAAGAAACGCGTAGCCACCCGCGCTCAACGAGTAGACGCCGCTCGGCGCCGTGGGCCGCTGCGAGAGAATCGTCGCGCACGAGATGGTCGCTCCGCTCGGCGGCGAACTCGTCACCGTGCTCCAGACCCCTGCGGTGCAGAACTCGAGCGCGCCGTTGTTCAAGCGCACCGAGCCGGCCGTCGCGGCGCTGCAGGCCGTCGTGGTGGCGTTCGCGAGCTGGAGCGGGCCTCCGAGGCGAGTCGTGCCACCTGCCGTCACCTGCAGGTTGAGCGTGGCGCCTGGCCCCGCGGGCTCGAGGTTGGTGGTGACGACGGTGCCGGCCGTCGGCCCGATGCGCCCATTGAGAATGGTCAGGAGGCCCTGGAAGTTGCCGTTCATCTCATCGGCGCGCGCGGGGAAGTCGGCGCAGAACGTGACCAGCGGCGAAGGCAGCGTCTGCACGCACGCGGCCTGGGAGAGCGCGACCCGCGCAACGAAGCCAATGGCGCCAACGGCGACGACGGCCGCCACACCCAGCGCCCGCGTCCGTCGTCGAGCCGAGGCCGCGCGGCTGGCGCGCTGGGCCTGCACCAGCCACTGGGTGACCTCTGCCTCTGACACTCCCTGCTGAAGCGCCGCCTCGGCGGGCGTGAGGGCACCGCTGAGAATGGCCTCGACGGTCTGGGTTCGGGAGACGAGGGTGGGCATGAGAGGGCTCGACGGTGAAGAGAGGACCGCGAAGTGAGTGGCCGCCCCCGGTCTTTCATTTCCGCGAGCCGCCGTCAGCCGGTGAGTGAGAAGGGCGTACCGTCGACGTTCAAGGGGTACGAGCGCAGCGCCTCGGAAGTCTGAATGCCCGCGACCTGCCGCAGCGCCCGTATCACGTGGGTCGGCGTGAGCGTCACCCCCGTGTCCGAGAACGCGTGGGTCGTTGGGTCGATCTTCCGCGCGCGCAGCACCGTCGCCAGCGGGTTGGGCCCCATGGGTGAGCCGGTGGTGCCGCCGATGACGCGGCCCGCGGGGAAGAGGTTGAGCGCGAGCGCCGCCTGACTCTGGGCGAGCAGCGTCGACCCGATGGGCCAGTGCCCGCTGCCGGCCGTCTCACGCACCGGCGTGCGGCCGAAGTCAGACGTCATCACCACCACGGTCGGCACCATCTCCATGTCGGCCGTCAGCAGCAGGTGCCGGGCCACCTCGAACACCAGCCCGAGCTCGACGAGATGGTCGGCGTCGGGAATGCCGTGCGAGTCCATGTTCGGCCCGCCGACGGCGATGGTCATCGACATCGCGACGCCGGCCTTGAAGCCGCGCAGCCCCATCGTCGCGAGCGCTTTGGTGTTGGCGAGCTGGTCGCTGCCGATGGGAGGAATGCTCAGTCGCGCGAGCTCTGGAGACGCCGTCATCGCCTCGCGCCACGCCGTCAGCCCTCGCTGCCACCCGGGCAGGCGCTGGCTCTGCTGCAGTCGTTCGGCGCGGCTCAACGCGAGCGCCCGCACCTTCGTGTGCACCGGTTGCGACATCAACCGCATCGCCGTCACGGTGGGCTGGTTGTTGAGGTACTGGCCCGACGACGGCTTCACGACGTTCTGGAGCGCGACGATTTCAGGCACGCCGCGATAGTCGAGCCGCACTGGCGCCGTCAGCCCACCGCTCTCGTCGTAGCCGCTGATGTCGACGAGGGGCATCACGCGCCCACGCCCGAGCGCGCCCGCCACCTGCGCCGCGAAGATGGGGAACCCTTCGAGCAACGAACCGCTCATCGAGAAGCGCGCGCCGACGTCGTGGTTGTTGCTGCCGACATCGATGCCGTTGATGACGGTGAGGCGGTTGGCGAACTGCGTGAAGAACGGGCCGACGGGCCGCACCATCGGCGTGCCCATCGAGTACGCGTCGACGTAGGGAATGCTGCCGGCCATCGCCAGCTGGTTGGTGTTGTGGAAGCCGCCGTTCGCGCTCGTGCGTGGCCCGAACTTCGGGTCGCAGAAGAGCATCTGGTCCCACCCTCCCGTCGCGTGCAGCTGCACCCAGAAGACGGGCGGCGCATTGCCGACCTGCGCCATCGCGCGGCGGCCGGCCATGGCACTGAACAGCGTGGCCGAGAGCAGCTGTCGTCTCGTGAGGGCGCCCATCACTTCTCCAGGGTGAAGCGGGGGTCGAGGAGCAACGTGGCGATGACGGCCTGCCACGCACGAAGGACGTACGCGTCATCGCGGGTGGTTCCGGTCGCGGGGAGTCCGGTCGAGAGCACCACGTCGTTCGCGCACGGCCGCTCGAGCGCTGCGGGCTCGGTTCGCGCCATGACGGCGGCGGCGCCATCTCGGCGAACGTCACGCAGCAAGGTGTACAGCTCCTGCACGTCGGCGGAGTCGAGGGTGACCCGCGCGCCGAGCAGCTGCTGGTGCAGGTCGCGCAACGTCTCGAGCACCGCGGTGTCGGTCGCCGCGACGCCGGTGGGCACGAGTGTCTTCTCGACGCGGGGGAAGAGCTTGCGTTGCGCGGCTGGCAGGTCGAAGTCGCGCGTGACGGCGATGCACGAGGCCTCGAGCGCGAGGTGCTCGATGATGGCCGCCGTGAGGCTGCTCGCGGCGCGCGACCGCGTCTTCACCCCGAGCGCCGAGCCGTCGAGCCCGCCGTACAACGTCTTCAGGCTCTCGCGCTGAAGCAGGTACGCGTCGTTGGTGCCGTCGTGGCGGCCGAGGCGTTGGTAGCCGCTGTCTCCCGAGGCGGCCCAGCCGTGCGCGGACCAGACGAGCCCGAGCGCGTTGCGCAACTTCCGGTCGAGCACCTCGGGCGTCACCAGCGAGCCGCCGCCCAGGCCCGTCAACTCCACGCGGCCGATGGCGTCTGCGTTGCCCGCGCGAAACGCCGTGCCCTTCACGATGGCCAATACGAGCGGAGGGAGCCGCAGGCCGCTGGCGACGAAGACGTCGGTGAGGCGCTCGAGTTCCATCGCCTCGGCGGCCGCGGCGGCGTCGAGGCCCGCGTACTCGGGGAGCGACGTGTCGGTCGGCGGCACCAGCAACGGCCGGCCCCACAACGACGTCGCGACGTGCACCGTCATGCTGCGCGCGAAGCCCCGCTGCGCGGCGACGTGCGCGCCCAGCACCTCGAGCGCGCGCGGCCTGTCCATCACCGACAGCGCGTTCGCCGCACTCGCGCCAACACCGGGCGGGAACATGTCGGCGGGCCTCGTCCACCCGCGGTCGGGACACGCGTTGTTCTTCGGGCTGCCGGGGGGCTGGTAGAAGACGTTGTCCTCGTAGCCGCACTCGTCTTCGTTCAGGTACATGCCGGCGATGGGGTCGAGCAGTTGGTGGCACCCCGTGCACTGAGGGTTCTTCACCGTCGGCGTGTCTTCGAGGTCGACCGCCGCGGCGTCGATGCGAGGCGCGGCCTTCATGATGTCGAAATCCATGAAGTACTTCATCGTGAAGCGCGAGCGCTTGCGGTTGAAGTTGGTCGGCGAGCTCGGGTACCGAAGGAGCCACGCGGCGGTGGTGAGGACGCCAGCGTATTCGCCAGTGCCCATCGCTTCGTTGATGCCCGGTACCGAGGTGACGGCTTCGTAGCGGTCGGCGTCGGGGATCATCGAGAACGCGGTGCCAGGCATGAAGCCGTGGTACGGCACCCGGTAGAAGCGCGCCGAGTACGCGTTGAGCAGGCGGTGCCGCGCCGTCACCACGTCACTCAGCGGCCGGTCGTTCTTCACGGCCCGCACGAAGAACTCGAGCGGCTCTCTCGCGAGCGCCTCGACGAGTCGAATGCCTTCGCCGCGCGGCCAGCTGCGCCAGTCGTAGTCGTCGCCGCCGAAGCGGCTCACCGACGCCGGGTGGTAGACCGAGTTGAGAATGTTGCCCGAGTTGGTGTCGGTGTTGTTCGCGCGAAAGCCGTCGGTGAGGAGCACGTCGCCGAACATCTCGCGCACGCGCTCGAGGAACGCGGGCTCCTTCATCTGGTTCGTCAGCACGTCGTCGAGGCCGGGCAGCCCGTTGGCCTGCACCTGACCCAACTCAGCGGCCGTGGGAGGCCGGCCGACCAACTGGAACGACGCCTTGATGAGCGTGTCGACCTCGTCGAGCAGCACGAGGCCTTCGACGATGGGCCGAATCTCTTCACCGGGGCAGCTCACCGGGCTCTGGAGCTCGCTGATGATGCGCCTCACGACGTTCGCCTGCGCGCTGTCGGCCGCAAAGAGCACGCCGCCGCCATGGGCGAGCTGGCCGGTGGGCTTGAGGAGCAGGTGCTTCTCTCCGTTCGTCTCGAGCGCCAGCGCGGCAGTCGTCGAGACCAGGTTCTGCGAGAGCGCCGAGGGTGACGCGAGTGGGCGGAGCTGGAACCGGGTGCCATCCGCAGCGCCTCCGGTGGTGTGGCAGGTCGCGCATTGGCCGAGCACCTGAGGCCACGCGACGTCGCGATAGAAGAGGGCGGTGCCGATGCAGAGGCCGCCGTCAGGGAGCAACACGCCGCCGTCGACCCCGTCGAAAGGCTGCTCCGTCGAGCCCGCGTCGGGGACGTCGCCGATCGTTCCTGCACACGCCAACAACGCGCTCAGTGGCAGAACGACCCAGAGCCGATGGTGCATTCGTGAACTCTACACGCGCGACAATTGAAACGGCGTGACCCTGTCTGAAGCAGTCACCCTCACACCCACATCTGGAGCCCCGCCCATGAAGAACGTCCTGCTCGCCGTCGCCGTCAGCTTTGCCTGTGGTTTCGCGGTCTCGGCCTCGGCCACCACGCAGCGCCCGTCGAGCGTCGGGCCCTCGGCGGTCGAGAGCTGTCAGGCCTCTGGGCACGCGTGCTCCACGGCTGAAGACTGCTGCTCGCGCATGTGCCGCAAAGACACGAAGAAGTGCAGCTGAGCCTTTCCGTGGAAGCATGAGCCTGCGCCGAGGCCGGGGCTCTTTCAGGCACGTCGAGCTCGAGCAGCGGCTGGCCATGGTCGTCGACCACCGGGCGTCGCGCCGTCGCCTTCCTGTGAGAGAGCGGTGGGCTATGAGGCGGTGGTGCGGACACTGCTGATCACCGTGAGCGTCATGAGCTGTGGGACCGTGAGCTCCGCGGTCGACGCGGGCGCGATGCCGGTGACCGACGCGGGTGGGCTCGCCATCGACGCGGGCCTGACCGACGCAGGCGTCGACTCCGGCGTTGCCGACGCAGGCGCACGCCTCATCGTCGACCGCGACCTCGATGGGCTCGACGACGCGTGGGAAGCCGACGTCGCCGAGCGCTACCTGCCCGTGCTCGCACTTCATCCGCAAGACCGCTGCCCACGGGGTGGGCTCGTCTTCCGGCTCCGCCCCCACCCGATGGACCCCGACGGTGGTCTGCTCGCGGTGACGTGGACCCATCTGTACGAGCGAGACTGCGGGCTCACCAGTCACGTCGGTGACAATGAGGCGTTCGGCGCGACCATCGACCGTCACTCCCGCCCGAGCGTGGCCTCATCGTCTTGCGCGCGGTGGCGCATCAGAACACCGTCTGCTCTCGCACCGGCACGTGTGGCTCCTGCGCGGGGATGACGCCCTGCGAGCGCGTTGACCCGAGCGGGAAGCCGATGCTCTTCGCCAGCCGCGACAAACACGCAGGCTACGTCTCGGTCTCGGCCTGCGGCTCGTTCACCTGTCTCGATACCTGCGCCGTCGGAGCACAGACTGGCGTGCCGCAGGTGAACGCAGGAGAACCCGCAGCGCCGCTGACTCGCGACCTCACCGACGCCGGCTTCATCACCACGGCGAACGGGTGGACCGAGCAGAGCGTGTTTCACTTCGACCCGTGGGGCGCTCCCGACTTCGGCAACGCGGGGAACGTGCGCGGCGACCTCGAAGACCTCGCGTTCCTCACGCCCGCCTGCCGGTGAGCCCGGCGCCGTCTGAGTCGGAGGACGCGACCCCTCGTCTGGACTCCCGGAAACGACGAAGAGCGTCGTCGCAGGGTCGAAACGGTGACTAGAACGCCTGCGTCCATCACGTCTCTTTCGGGGGTTCCCATGTCTCGCCTCATCGTCTCGCTGGCGTGTCTGCTGTCGCTGCTGCCCGCTGCCGCTCACGCGTTCTGTGGCTTCTACGTCTCGAGCGCGGGCGCCGAGCTCTTCAATGACGCAACGATGGTGGTGCTGATGCGTGACGGCACCCGCACGGTGCTGTCGATGCAGAACAACTACCGCGGCCCGACCGACGACTTCGCGCTCGTGATTCCGGTGCCGGTGGTGCTCAAGAAAGAGATGGTGAAGACGCTGCCGAAGAACGTCTTCACGCGCATCGACACGCTCGCGAGCCCGCGGCTCGTCGAGTACTTCGAGCCAGGTGTGTGCCCTCCCGTGCCGAAGATGGCGATGCGAGGCGGCGCCGTCACCTACGAGGGTGGAGTCGACCCCGCTCCGCTTGGCGTGAAGGTCGAGGCGAAGTTCGAGGTCGGTGAGTACGAGGTCGTCATCCTCTCCGCGAAGGACGCGCTCGGCCTCGAGACGTGGCTCAAAGCCAACAAGTACAAGATTCCCGAGAGCGCCGCGCCGTTGCTGGCGCCCTACGTCCAGAACAACTGGAAGTTCTTCGTCGCGAAGGTGAACGCGAAGAAGGTGACGTTCGAGAACGGCCAGGCCGTGCTGTCTCCGCTGCGGTTCCACTACGACAGCGAGAAGTTCGAGCTGCCGGTGCGGCTGGGCCTGGTGAACAGCGCCGGCACGCAGGACCTGCTGGTGCACGTCATCGCGAAGCAGCGGTACGAGCTGGCGAACCGGCCGAACGTGCTGGTGCCGACCAACATCGACCTCACGCCTGCAGCGCAGCAGGAGTTCGGCGGCTTCTATTCGGAGCTGATCAACCGCACGTTCACGAAGAGCCCGACCGCGGCCATCACCGAGTTCGCGTGGAAGGGCGCGCTCCCACCGCCTCAGTCGATGGTGGGCGGCGGCATCTACGGCGTGACGTGCGACCCGTGCTCGCCTCCCGAGCCCGTCGACGACCCGCTCACCCGGCTCCTCGGCGCCGACGTGATGCCAGGCGTGAAGACCGACGAAGACGTCGCGAAGTTCGCGCGCGAGACGACGCTGACGCGGCTCCACCTGCGGTATGGGAAAGACGCCGCGAAGGACGACCTCGTGCTGCGCATCACCGACCCCATCGTCGGTGGCGTGCCTGAGAAGTCCACGCCGGGCGCGGGTCCCGACAACCGGTTCCAGGGCCGCTACATCGTGCGCAAGCCGTTCGACCCGAGCCGCTGCTGGGCCGGTGGTGGTGGCGGCATGGGCCCTCCGATGCCGACGATGTTGCCGGGCCTGGGCTTCCAGAACACGCCGGCCAGCAAGGCGAGCACGAAGCTGAGCGCGGCGTTCGAGAGCTTCCTGAAGAGCGACGTGCCGGAGCTGGGGCTCAAGGCGCCTGCCCCCGCGAAGAAGACGGTGGCTCCAGCGCCGAAGAAGTAGCGGCCGATGCTGGGACCCTTCACGCGCTTCCTGCGCTCCGTGGAGTTGCGCAGGGAGCTCATCAGCGAGCCGTCGAAGCACCCGTTCACGGTGCCGGCGATTCGCAACCTCGACACGCTCGAGTTCCACCCGCAGGTGACGTTCTTCATCGGAGAGAACGGGAGCGGGAAGTCGACGCTGCTCGAGGCCATCGCCGTCGCCGCAGGCTTCAACGCCGAGGGTGGCACGAAGAACTTCACCTTCAGCACGCGCACCGAGGAGCACCCGCTGCGTTCGGCCCTGCGCCTGGTGCGGGGCATCAACAAGCCGGCGACGGGGTTCTTTCTGCGCGCCGAGAGCTTCTTCAACGTCGCGACGGAGATCGACCGCCTCGGCGACGGCATCCTGAACAGCTACGGAGGCAAGTCGCTGCACGAGCAGTCACACGGCGAAGCCTTCATGGCGCTGGTGAACCACCGCTTCGGAGAGCACGGCCTCTACCTGCTCGACGAGCCCGAGGCCGCGCTGTCACCGCAACGGCAGCTCGCGCTCCTCGTGGCCATCGACCGCCTCGCGCGGCAGGAGGACTGTCAGTTCATCATCGCCAGCCACTCGCCCATCGTGCTGGCGTACCCGCACGCGCAGCTGTTCTCGTTCTCTTCCGACGCCATCACGCCGGTGCGGTACGAAGAAACCGAGCACTTCATGCTGACGCGCGACTTCTTGATGAACCGGGAGCGGTACCTGGCTCGCCTGCTCGAAGACCCACCTCCGGAGCCGGCGCGTCCGACGCGACGGAAGAAGCGCTGACATGACGACGAGACCCAGCACCGTCACCGCCGCCGTGTTGCTCGCGGCGCTCGGCTACTTCGTCGACATCTACGACCTGGTGCTGTTCTCGGTGCTGCGGGTGTCGAGCCTGAAGAGCCTTGGCGTCGACGACGCGCAGCTCGTCTCGACGGGTGGCCTGCTGCTCAACCTGCAGCTCGCGGGGATGATCTTCGGCGGCGTCGCGTGGGGCGTGCTCGCCGACAAACGCGGCCGGCTCACGGTGCTCTTCGGCTCCATCATCATCTACTCGCTGGCCAACCTCGGGAACGCGTTCGTCCACGACATCACCTGGTACGGCATCTGTCGCCTCGCCGCCGGCTTCGGGCTGGCGGGAGAACTCGGCGCAGGCATCACGCTGGTGAGCGAGTTGCTCCCGAAGGAGAAGCGCGGGCTCGGCACCACCATCGTCGCGACGATTGGCCTCACGGGTGCGCTCGCGGCGGGAGTCATCGGCGAAGCGTTGATCGGCTGGTCGGCATCGGAGGGTTGGCGGTACGCGTACGCGCTCGGCGGCGGCGTCGGCTTGCTCCTGCTGGCGCTGCGGCTCGGGGTCTTCGAAAGCGGCCTCTTCGAGCGCACGAAGTCGCAGGACGTCCGGCATGGCGACGTTCGCCAGCTCCTCTGGCCTGCGGCGCGCGCGTTCCGCTTCCTGCGCATCATCCTCGTCGGCATGCCCATCTGGTTCGCAGCGGGCGTGTTGTTCGTCTTCTCTCCAGAGATTGGGGGAGCGCTCGGCCTCTCGCCGAAGCCGACCGGCGGCAGCACCATCGTCTGGGCGTACGCGGGCGTGACGGTCGGCGACCTGATCAGCGGCCTCACCAGCCACGCGCTGAAGAGCCGTAAGCGCGTGTTGGCCGTCTTCCTCGTCGCGCTCGCCATCGCCCTGGTCGTGCTGCTCTCGTTCGGAGGGCGCTCGCTGGCGACGTACTACGGGCTGATGGCGCTCCTCGGCATCGCGACGGGCTACTGGGTGCTGTTCGTGACGACGGCCGCGGAGCAGTTCGGCACCAACCTGCGCGCGACGGTGACGACGAGCGCTCCGAACTTCGTGCGCGGTACGGCGATTCCCATCACCTTCGTGTGGATGGCGCTGAAGCCGTCCCTCGGCACCGTGCCTGCGACGATGGCGGTGGGCCTGGTGTGCATCGGCATCGCGCTGCTGGCGTTGTGGAGAATGGACGACAGCTTCCACGCCGACCTCGACTTCGTGGAGCGGTAGACCTCAGGGTTGCAGGACGACCTTGCCGCGGGCGTGCCCGGTCTCGAGGTACCGATGCGCAGCCGCGGCCTCGGCGAGGGGGAAGACGCGGTCGATGACAGGGCGGAGGGCGCCCGATTCGACGAGGCGCATCACCTCGCCCAGCGTCTGCCCGTTCGTGCGGCGCGTCACCACCGACAGCGACACCCCGCGCGTCAGCCTCGCGCGCAGCATGGTGCCGCCGAGCCACCCACCGAAGACGAGGAGGCCCAGCACCGAGCCGTAGCGCTTCGTGAAGTCAGGCACGCCGGGTGTGATGCAGGCGACTCGGCCACCGCGCCGCACGGTGCTGATGGCGTCGGGCAGGGCGTCACCGCCGAGCGAGTCCAACACCGCGTCGCAGTCGCGCGCGACGTCTCGCCAGTCTTCGGAGCGGTAGTCGATGGCGCGGTCGGCCCCGAGGCTTCGAACCAGCTCGACGTTCGAGGCGCTGCAGGTGGTCAACACCTCTGCGCCCAGGTGCCTGGCCAACTGAATCGCCACCGAGCCCACGCCACCCGCGCCGGCTTGAATCAAGATGCGCTGGCTCCGTGTCACGCGCAGGGCCTTCAACGCGTCCCATGCGGTGAGCGCGACCAGCGGCAGTGACGCCGCTTCGATGTGAGTGAGGCAGGCCGGCTTGAGGGCGATCTCGTCAGCGCGAATGACGACCTCGTCGGCGTAGCAGCCCATGCGGCGATGACTCGGAGACGCGACGATCTGGTCGCCAGGCTTGAAGCCCGAGACGCGCGCGCCGACCTCGAGCACCTCGCCCGAGACGTCCATGCCGAGCGTCCACGGCAGCGAGAGGCGGAGCACCGCGCGCTGTGCGCCTGAACGAATCTTGAAGTCGACCGGGTTGACCGCGGCGGCTCGCACCGCGACGCGCACGTCATCGGGGCCGGCACGTGGCGACGGCGTGTCTTCGAGGCGGAGCTCCTCTGCGGCTCCGTAGCGATGCAGCCGTACGGCCCGCATCGTTCAGCTCACGGAGTGGAAGAGCGCGAGCGCGCTCTCGGACAGGAACATCACGACCGCGATCGGCACCACGAGCCCGAGCGCGCTCCCGAGCAGGTGATGGCCCTGACGGACGGGAGAGAGCGCGAGCGCGTAGTTGAGCGGAGGGCTCAGCAGCATCACCGCGCGCAACGATGCGATGGTGAGCACTGGCCGGCGCTCCAGCCCGGCGAGCACCCGCTTCGCTGGGCCCCACGTGATGCGGCCGAGCGGTGAGCCGCCCACCGTGCGCACCAGCAGGAACACCACGCCCGCGGCCACGAGCGCTCCGACGTAGGCGTTGGCGAACCCGAGCACCGGACCCCAGGCCGCGCGCGCCACGAGAATGAAGACGATTCCCGGCACCTGCAGGAGCTGCCCGACCGAGAAGCAGACGACGAAGAGCCCGAAGCCCCACAGCCCCGCGTCGGCGACGGCCTGCTGCAGGCGCGCTGGCGTGAGCTGCTCACGCACGCCGGTGACGCTCGCGAGCACGAACAGCAGCACGAGCACCAACACGAGCCCAAGGCGGAGCAGCCAGACGTTCTTCATGCGCTCTCGTTACCCCTGGACCCCGTGCGGTGCTCGTCGGCGGGCGTACACGTACCGATGGGACGGTTTTCGCCGCAAACCGGCGACGCCGCGTGAACGGTGCCACCCGCCGTGCGGAAACCGCCCCGAACGTGACACTCGTTTTGCGAACTCGTGGGGACGAACCCCGAGACGGGCGCGCCCGATGGCTCCGTCGACGCGTGACACTCGCGGCGCGGAAACCGCCCTGAACGTGACACTCGTTTTGCGAACTCGTTCGCGGCCACCTGACGACGGAAGGCGCGGACGATGGCGACGGCGACGCGTGGCACTCGCCGTGCGGAAACCGCCCTGAACGTGACACTCGTTTTGCGAACTCGTTCGCGGCCACCTGCAGACGGAAGGCGCGGACGATGGCGACAGCGACGCGTGGCACTCGCGGCGCGGAAACCGCCCCGAACGTGACACTCGTTTCAGCGTCGAGCGGCGGCGCTGTGCTTGAGCGCGAGGACCTGCACCAGCCACACCTCGAGGAAACGGCTCGAGTTGCGACGCAGCCACGGGAGCCCATCCGCC
>JAUXRI010000272.1 GCA_030681895.1 Myxococcales bacterium
GAGTACGGCCCGGCGAGGGACCCTCGTGGGCCGCTGCTGACGCCGGGTGCTTCGTTCGGCCTCGGCCTCATCGCCTGCAGCGCCACCACGGCTGCGCACCGGGCGCCGGCGTCGCAGCTCTACCAGGGCCACACCTTCAAGCTGGCCCTCGCGCTGGCGACGCGCCTCTGCCAGCGGGTGCGCATTCTGTCGGGGTTCCACGACGTGCTGGCGCTCGACACCGAGGTGGGCCGTACGAGCGCTCGGTGACGGGCATGGCCCGCGCCGAGCGAGAGGCGTGGGCCAGCAGGGTAGGGCGAGCCCTTCAGCCGTGGGCACACGAGTCGGTGCTGTGCCTGGCCCGGCGCTCGTACTGGCAGCACCTCTCCGGGGCTGCCTCGTTGGTCCGTCCCCTCGCTGGGCTGGGCATCGGCCAGCAGAAGGCCGCACTCAAGCGCCTCCTCGTCGACGCTTCATCCCTCGCTCTGTCGGGCGGCCAGTCCTCCTGACGGCCGCTCTTCAGGCCGCGAAAGGACACCATGCGCACCGACGTTCTCCGAAACGCCCTCGCCGGCACACCCGCAGCTCCCGTTCTCGCCGTCTTCGACTGCATCGACATCGCGGGAGAGCTGCTCGAGGAAGCCTTCCCCAACCGCGTCGGAGAGCCGAAGGGCCTCTTCCTTCACCTGCAGCCGCCTGCCTCGATGCAGGGCAAGGCGGTGGCGCTCTACCGCGCACACGCGGCCGAGCTCGTCCGTCGCGCGAAGGCTGGTGGCGACCTCCGTCCCGCCACCCGCGCCGAGGTGCTGGTGGCGCTGCTGGCAACGTCACTGCGGGCGCCGCTGCGGAGCGAAGCGCAGGCGTGCGTCGAGACGCTCTTCGCCGAGGTGTTCCCCGGTGTCGTCCCCGCGCAGGCTCGCGAAGCATGGGCCGGACAGGTGGAGGCCGACATCGCCGAGGTGCAGCGACAGCTGCGAGTCCACGGCCGAACTCTCGAGGCGGGACGACGGGCTGCCTGACTCTCGGCCGGTGGTGCCGACTCGTCGACGGAGCCTGCCGACGGTGGACCGCTCGTGACTGCCTGGCGGGCCCTCTTGGCCGCCATGGCCTCACTCAAGGAGCCTTCATATGCACGTCGCAGTCATCGTCCCGCGTACCGCGTTCGACCTCGTCAACATCGAGGGCAGTGTTCTTCTCTGGCGTGTGCGGGTGCCACACGGCGCGCGCTGGGTGGACGGCGGACGCAACGCCCTCATGCCGGGTGACTTCTTCCGCGTCACCTACTCGCCGGCCGAGGACACCGTCATCGACGTCGAGCCTGCGGCGTCGTTGGCCTGCGGCGACTCCACCTGCGTCGGAGTGCGTGCCGTCGACGGCGACTTCGTTCGCTGCCTCCCCTGCGCCGTCTACGACTCGGATGACGAGGCCGCCGCGGCCCTCGTCGGGGGCGCCCTGTGATGCAGGCGGACTTCGTCCAGCGCTGGCGCGTGCGCGTTCCGCGCTACCGGCCGGCTGGCGAGTGCATCGACACGAGGGCCTACGACGTCGTCGAGCTGCGGCACGACACCGACGCGAAGGCCTTCCTCCAGACGCACCACTACTCAGGTACCTACCTAGCGGCGCGCTTCCGTTTCGGACTCATGCGCGGCTCTCACCTCGTCGGCGTCGCCGTCTTCAGCCACCCCTGCAACGACGCCGTCCTCACGTCGGTGTTCGGCGGCAAGGCGACCGAGTCCGTGGAGCTGGGCCGATTCGTCCTGTTGGACGACGTGCCGGGCAACGGCGAGACGTGGTTCCTCGCCCGGTGCTTCGACGTCTTGCGGAAGCAGGAGTTGCGAGGCGTCGTCGCTTTCTCGGACCCGCACCCGCGCCACGACGTCGGCGGACGCATCGTCATGCCCGGGCATATCGGCGTCATTTGCCAGGCGCACAACGGCCACTACCTCGGGCGGAGCTCGAAGCGCACGCTGCACCTGCTGCCGGATGGGGCCGTCTTCTCCGCGCGCGCGGCCTCCAAGGTGCGTCGTCGCGAGGTGGGCTGGCAGTACGCCGTCGAGCAGCTCGTCACCGCCGGCGCGGAACCACCTTCGTCGTCAGCTGACTTGCGGGAGTGGCTCACCACGGCCCTGGGTGCCCTGCGTCGACTCCAACACCCCGGCAACCATCGGTACGCGTGGGGACTCCATCGCGCAGTGAAGCTGGCTTCGACGCTGCCGTTCCCGAAGCGAGGGCTGTGACACGTCCACCGCGGGTTGCGGTTCTCGTCTCGAGGACT
>JAUXRI010000289.1 GCA_030681895.1 Myxococcales bacterium
CGACAAGGAGTACCCCACCTTCCGCCTGCCGATTCGTAACCACTACATCGGCTCGCCCAACCTCACCGCCGCGCCGAACCCGGTGAACTTCGGCTACGTCGCCGTGGGCCGTCAGTCCAAGCGCAACGTCTCGTTCTCGAACCGCGGCACCGGCACCGCGCCCATCACCATCACCGCCATCGCGGTCGACCCGCCGATGAACTCGGACTTCGAGGTGGTGATGGCGACGGCAGGCCTTCCCCGAACGCTGCGCCCCATCACGCAGGACAACACCGCGCTCTTCACCATCGAGACCCGCTTCACGCCCCGCACCTCGGGCGCCGCAGACGGTGGTGGCGACACCTTGAGCACGCTGGTGCTGACGACGAGCGAGGGCGAGCTGCGCATTCCGATGCAGGGCAACTCGGCGACGCCGCCCGTGGTGGCCGTGACGCCGATGATGATCGACCTCGGCGACGTTCGCCTCGGCACCACGCTGTCGCGCCCGCTCACCATCACCAACAGCGGTGGGGCTCCGTTGACGGTGCGCGCGACGTGGGGCGGCACGCGGCCCTCGACCGACCTCTCGACCTCGCCGCAGTTCATCAGCGCCGTCGCCGGCGGCACCTTCACCGAGCTGCAGGTGGTGGTGACGGCCACCGCCGAGGGCCCCATCAGCGGGCTGCTGGTGCTCGAGACCAATGATCCGTCGCGGCCCACCGTCACCGTGCCCGTCACGGCCAACGGCGTCACCGGCCCGGGCCCCGAGGTCGTCAAGCTCGAGATGACCTACGACAACGGCAGCGACTCGGTCTTCGACAACGACGTGCGCGACGTCGACATGACGCTGGAGCACCCGTTTGGCTACGTCTGCAACGAGCGCACGCCCGCGCCGATGAACTGGGGCACGTACGGCAACCCCTCGTGGCTCGCGTTCGCGCCGAAAGAAGAGCCCGAGCGCATCATCCTCGCCGACGCGCGCACCGACGGGACGTACCGCGTGATGGTCTCGTACCAGCAGGACTGCAAGTCGCTCCCGTCGGCGCTGCTCGCGGGCATCCTCGGCATCTCCATCGACGTGCTGGTCGACGTGCTGACGGGCGGCGCCGTGCCGATTCCCGGGCAGGACATCGGGCGCCTCATCGAGCAGGTGTGCCTCAACAAGAGCGGCTCGGCGGTGAACGTGAAGGTGTACGTGAATGGCATGTTGGTCGCCGAGAAGAACACCTCGCTCGGCCGCAAAGGCGACACCGCCTACATCCTCAACCTCGTGCGGCAGAACGGCACGTTCTCGGTGCCGTGATGACGACCTCCATGCGCTCGTCACTCCTCCTGTTGATCGCCGCGGTCCTCGTCGCGGGCTGTGGCACCAAACCGCCCGTGTCGATGACGTCGCCCAACGGCATCGGTCCGTTCCGCGGCCTGCGCGCGACGCCGAAGCAGTTGGCCTTCACCTGCGTCGTGCCGGGCTGCGACACCACGCTGGTGGTGAAGGTGCAGTCGACGGTGAACCGCCGCGTCGCCATCAAGCGCGTGGTGATGTCGAAGATGTCACCGGAGTACACGCTCACCCCGTCGGTCGCGACGCCGTTCATTCTCGGCGCGGCGTCGGACTTCTCGGTCGACGTGAAGTACGCGCCGCTCTCGGCGCCCGGCTCCGACGACCTGAAGGTGCTCGTCACCTACACCGACGCGTCGCCCGACTCCGAAGACCCCGACCGGCTCGAGCCCGGCGAGCTCGAGATTCCCCTCGTGCGCCGTCTCGTCGGAGAGCCGGCCCTCGACGTGCAGCCCCGCAAGCTCTCCTTCGGCCTCGTGCGCCAGGGTGAGTCGAAGGAGCTGCCCGTCGTCGCGCGCAACGTCGGCTTCGGCAACATCGCGCTCGCGGTCGACACGGTCGACGCGGGCCACCCGTGGGTGTCCGTCACGCTCCCGGCGAGCGCGGCCCTCGTGCCCGACGCCGGCGTCTCGATTCCCGTGAAGTTCAGCCCTGCGACGCGCGGCTACTACAAGGGCGACGTCATCATCGGCTCCTCGACGCCCGCTGTCGGAGAGGTCGAGTTCGAGGTGGAAGGCACCAGCTTCATCGACGGCGTCATCGCGGTGGAGCCCGAGGAGCGCGCCATCGACTTCGGCGACGTGCCCCGACGTCAGCGCCGGTCCGTCACCGTGCAGGCGGCCAACCTCGGCGGCAACACGCTCTTCATCAGCTCGGTCACCGTGCGCGACCTGTCGAACAACGTGCGCGTCTCGCTGCCCAACGCGATGAACCAGGTGACGCTGGCGCCGCTCCAGCGCATCGCGCTGACGCTCGACCTCGACGCGACCACCGCGGGCGTCGTCGACGCGATGCTGGTGATTGCGTCGACCGACTCGGCCCGCCCGTCGCTCGAGATTCCCGTGCGAGGCACCGTCACCGAGCCGCGCATCGAGGTGTCGCCCACCATGCTCGCCTGGGGCGCGACGCCGCTGGGCTGGCAGGTGAGCAAGCCGCTCGAGCTCAAGAACATCGGCTTCGGCCCGCTCACCATTCGCCGCGTCACCTTCGTCGGCGGCACCAGCAACCTGTACGCCCTCAAGAACCTGCCCGCGCTGCCGTTCACGCTCGCGACCGGTGGCCGTGCCTCCATCGAGGTCGAGTTCCGCGCCGACACCATGGCGTCGTTCACCGGCGGGCTCTCCATCGAGACCGACGACCCCACGATGCAGATCGTCGAGATTCCGCTCTCGGCCAACGGCGTCAGCTGCATGTCGGGGTGCGCCGTCGCGAACGCCACGCCCTCGTGCATGATGGGCCAGTGCGGCATCGCGAGCTGCAACGCCGGCTACTACAACACCGACGGCATGGCCTCGAACGGCTGTGAGTGCAACGAGACGGGCGCCGACTCCTCGGAGTTCTGCTCGATGGGCACGTACAAGGGCGTCCTGCGCGACACCTCGGGCGCCACCGCGCAGCACCAGGGCATGATTCCCCTCGCCACCGACGTCGACTGGATCCGGTTCTATGCAGAGGACGCGAACAACGTCTTCGGCGACGACTTCGACGTGCGCATCACGCTGACGTCGTCGGACCCGACCATCGAGATGTGCGTCTACCGGCACCGCACCGGCTCTCACGACAGCAGCTGCTACAACGAGGGCGAGTCGTGCGGGTCCCGTTCCTTCCGCCGTGACGGCAGCCTCGGGACCGACGACGGCGCCGACTTCGACATCAAGGTGTACCGCCGCGCCAACGCCGGGCCGACGTGCACGATGTACACGGTCAGCATGTCGAACGGCTGAGCGTGGTGCCGCCGCCCAACTCCACCGTGAAGCTGCCGCTGCCTGAGCAGCTCCTCGGCGACAAGTACCGGCTGAAGCACCGGCTTGGCCAGGGAGGCATGGGCTACGTGTTCCTCGCCGAGAAGCTGCACCTCGGCACCATGGTGGCGGTGAAGTTCCTCGACCCCGAGCCGAACGCCGACGCCACGCGCCTCAAGCGCTTCCTTCAGGAGGCCCGCGTCGCGGTCGAGGTGAACCACCCCGGCGCCGCGCAGTTGCTGGACGCTGGCCACGACGAGGTGACGGGCTCGCTGTTCCTCGTCTTCGAGTACGTCGAGGGCAAGGACGTGCGCGAGGCGCTCACCGACGAGGGCCGGCTCGCCTTCGACGAGGCGCGCGACATCTGCATCCAGGTGGCCGAGGTGCTCGCCTTCGCCCACGCGCGCGGCATCGTTCACCGCGACGTGAAGCCCGAGAACATTCGTATGCGCCGCGACCTCGGCGGGGCGCGCGTGAAGGTGCTCGACTTCGGCATCGCGCGGTTGATGAACCAGGGCGCCGTGCGGTTGACGGCCGAGGGCATGCTCGCCGGCACCCCGCGCTACATGTCGCCGGAGCAGATTCGCGACCTGCCGCTCGACGCCCGCACCGATGTCTATGCGCTCGGCCTGATGTTGTTCGAGATGCTCGCGGGCGTGCCGGCGTTCGACGGGAAGAACCTGTCGCAGGTGCTGCTGCGGCAGATGAACGACCCGGTGCCGACGTTGCGCAGCGTCGACGTGCTCCTCGGGCACGATGGCCTCGACGCCTTCATTCGTCGCGCGTGCGCCAAGCAGCCCCTCGAGCGCTTCCAGAACATGGAGGAGTTCGTCGCCGCCCTCAAAGGCCTGCAGGTGAGCGCGTGGCCCTCGCCGCGTCGGAAGCTGGTGCCGGGGCAAGACGCTCCGACCGCGCCACACCGGCCGCAGCTGGTGCCGACCGCCGACGCCGCGCCGCAACCGCCGTCGCGGGCGGTGGAGCAGACCTCTCCCAACCAGGTGATGCGTGACGCCACGCTCTTCGTCGACGAAGAGAGCGCGAGGGCCCGACGGCCCGATTCCCGGCAGTCGACGGAGCCCTCTCACCCGCAGCCCCAGCCGGCGCTCGACGTGCCGTGGGATGACGCCTCGAAGCTGCCGACCAACCCCTCGCGGCCGGGCGTCGCAGCCGCGAAGCCCAGGACGAATGAGCAGGCGCGCCCCGTCGGGACGCATGGCACCGCCATCGTGGTGCCGCACGACCCCTCCATCGAGGCGACGTGGCGGCCGCCGGCAGAGAAGCCCTCTCGGTGGTGGCTCTGGTTCCTCCTCGCCGGACTGCTGGCGGCGGCCATCGTCGTCTCGCTCTGGGTGACCGGAATCTTCCCCAGACGTCATCGGGTTGGAGCCCTCGAGCCTCACGCGCGTCAGCTGCTCGCCTTGCGCTGATTCCCCGACTCCCCGCCTCAACGGCGCCGAGCCCCCGAGCCTGATCAATCGCCGGAAGGGGTTGCACTCGCGCCCCGGCTCGGGTGTCTTGGCTTCATGAAGCTCTCTTCCATTCCGTTCGCCGCGCTCTGTTTCGGTCTCGTCTTCGGGGGCACCGTCGCCACCAGCTGTGGGCCCTCGAAGCCCGCGTGTACCCCGTCGTCGTGCAACGGCTGCTGCGACTCGACCAGCGGGCTGTGCGTGTCGCTCACCACGGCGACCCAGTGCGGCTCGCGCGGTGAGACGTGCAAGGCCTGCTCGCTCGGCCAGTCGTGCTCGTTCGGCATGTGCAGCGGCGGAAACAACACCGGCGCCGGCACCAGCGGCGGCGGGTTCGCGACGGGCGGAGGGTTCGCGACCGGTGGCGGCTCCAGTGGCGGTGGCTTCGCGGGTGGCGGCAGCGCTGGCGGCGGGAGCTCGGGCGGCGGCTTCGCGACGGGTGGCGGGAGCTCGGGTGGCGGGAGCAGCGGCGGTGGCCTCTCGGGCGGCGGGAGCGCCGGTGGCGGGTTCGCGACGGGCGGCGGCTCGACGAGCTGCAACTCCGGCAACTGCAGCGGCTGCTGCCAGGGAACGCAGTGCATTCAGCCTCCCAACAACAGCCTCAACACCCAGTGCGGCTTCGCGGCCATGGCCTGCGCCAACTGCGTGAGCAGCGGCCAGGTGTGCAACCCGGTCACCTTCGGCTGCAGCTCCGGAACGGGCGGCGGCGGCGCAGGCGGCGGGGTTGGCGGCGGCTCCAGCCAGCTGGGCGACGCGTGCAACACGGTGGTGCCGTTGACGCTCTTCTCGGGCTCCGCGTCGACGAGCGGGAGCCTGTTCGGCTACTTCAACGACACCCCGGCGTGCTCGGGCGTGGGCCCCGACGCGGTGTACTCGGTGATGTTGACGGCACCGGCGACGCTGACGGCCCAGGTCTCGGCCTCGGGCTTCACGCCGCGGGTGAGCGTTCGTTCGACCTGCACGAGCTCGACGACGCTCGCGTGTGACAGCGTCGGCAGCTCGGGCTTCGCGACCACGACGACCAATCAGCTCGGCGCGGGCACGTACTTCGTGTGGGTCGACTCCTCGTCGTCCTCCGCGAGCGGCAGCTACTCGTTGACGCTCACGGCGTCGGGCTCGGGTGGCGGTGGCGCGGGTGGTGGCGGCGTCGGTGGCGGGTTTGCCGGCGGCTTCGGTGGTGGCGGCGCGACGACAGGCACCTACGCGGCGAGCACCATCAGCGCGGCGTGCGACGACATGACGGGGGCGACGGCGCTCCTGTCGACGTCGACGAGTCCGGTCATCAGCGATGACGTCACGACCCTGCCCGCGTTCTTGCCAATCACGTTCCCCTTCTTCGGGGTCCCGCACAGCTACGCCAGCGTCCAGAGCAACGGCATGGTGCAGTTCCACCTGTCCGCGAGCGGCCTGACCTCGGCCGAGTACCTCAACGCCCCGATTCCGACGGCGGCGGCGCCGAACGGGTTCGCGGCTGCCTACTGGGCGGATCTCTACACCTCCTCGACGCCACTGAACCGGTTGGTCAGCCTGAAGTCCCTGACGAGCGGTGGCTCGCGAGTCACCGTCTCATGGAGAGATGGCCTTGGAACCGCGACCGAGTTTCAAGCGATGTTCTACGCGACGGGCCTCATCGAGTACCACTACTGCAACATTGGCACCGCGACCGGCTCCGGAGCGGTCATCGGCGTCGAGAACCCGAGCGGCTCGGCGGGCGGTCAGTGGTCGTCTGGTGTGGCGACGGGCGCTGGCGTGCGCTTCACGTACGTTCCGTAGTCGTCAGCGGCTCGCGGCGTAGTGCGCCGTCAGCTGACGCTCCACCGGCTCGAGCAGCTCGAACCGGGCCCACATGACGAGCACCACGCGGGCCTGGCCGGGCGCCGTCGCGGCCAGCGTGCCCTGCGTCCGGTACCGGCCGGTGCCTCGCGTGAGCTCGACGAGCGGCCGCGCGGGTGGAACGAACGACACGACGCGCTCCTGCTTCCAGAAGGGGCGCACGCGCGTGACGCTCAGTTGGTGGTCGTTCGCCTTCACGACGAGGCTTCCGCCCAGGCCCCACACGGGCCCGAGTGAGAGCAGCAGCATGACGGGAAGCATCGCGAGGAAGAAGCCGGCGCTGAAGCCCTCGCTGACCTCGAGGGCCGTGAGCGTGGGCGTCTCGCGGAAGCGATTCACCGCCCGCGCGACCTTGATGGCCGGGCCGCCCCGCAGCTCCGTCTCGAAGGCCGTCGCGCCATCGTCGCTGCGAACGCGGAGGTGAGAGACGACCGTGGACCTGCCGCGCTGTGCCGATCTCACGTCTTCCAGCTCGAAGCGCGTGTTCGCCAGCTCGACGCGTTGCTCGTGGGAGGACAGAAACGTCCACTCGCGAAGCAGGCAGGAGCCCGCGGCCGCCCCGTCACGCCGACACGACGCCTCGAAGCGGGGCGCGACGCTGCCGGTGAGGAGGAAGAGGCCGAACGTCACGCCCACCATCCCGAGCGGAATGGCGAGCAGCTGGCCGGGCGAGAGCAGCCTGAGGTTCAGCTCGAGGACCGAAGGGTCCGACATCAGCGCGAGAAGCGGTCGTCGACGCGACGGGCTCCGGGTGCGCGCGAGAGGCGGCCGTTCGCGGCGAGGTGGGAGAGCAGCTTGAAGGCCGTCTCGATGTCCGCGCTGCCTGCCCGTGAGGCGACGTCGGCCGCGGTGCGAGGCGTCGCGTCGACGGCGTCGAGCACCTTCTGCTGGAGCGCGAGCACCGCCGTCGCCGCCTTCTTGCCCGCCTCGACGCCGGGCTGGTGGTACGCGTTGACGTTGATGAGCGACGCGTAGAGGCCGACCGCGCGCTCGAAGACGGCGATGAGGGCACCGAGAATCTTCGCAGACACCTCGGGCACCGTGAGCGTCATCGACTCACGACCGCTCTCGTCGAGCGCCGCGCGCGTGCCGAGCAAAAACCCGAGCAGGTAGTCGCCGCTGGTGACGCGCGGCTCGACCTCCATGCCGGTGGCCGCGCGGTCCTTCAGCACCTCGATGAAGAGCATGAAGAAGTTCGGCACGCCGTCTCGCAGCTGCTGCACGTACGCGTGCTGGTCGGTCGAGCCCTTGTTCCCGTACACCGCGAGGCCCTGGTGCACGACGGCGCCCGAGAGGTCCTTCTCTTTGCCGAGCGACTCCATCACCAGCTGCTGCAGGTAGCGCGACATCAACAGCAGCCGGTCTTTGTACGGCAGCACGACGAGGTCCTTCTGCCCGCGGCCGTTCGTCGCGTGGTGCCACATCAACGCCATCAGCGCGGCGGGGTTGGTCGCCAGGTCTCTGGTGCGCGTCGCGACGTCGGCGAGCCTGGCGCCTTCGAGCATCGCGTCGATGTCGATGCCCTGCAGCGCGGCGGGCAGGAGGCCGACGGCGGACAGCTCGGACGTGCGGCCGCCAACCCAGTCCCACATGGGGAACCGCGCGAGCCAGCCCTGCGAGGCCTTGTCGAGCTCGCTGCCGGCGCCGGTGACCGAGACGGCGTGCTTCGAGAAGTCGAGGCCCGCGCGCGTGAACGCGGCCTGCGCTTCGACCATGCCGTTGCGCGTCTCTTTGGTGCCGCCCGACTTCGAGATGACGACGACGAGCGTCTCGGCGAGCCGCGCGCCCAGCCTGGCGAAGACGCGGTCGAAGCCGTCGGGGTCGGTATTGTCGAAGAAGTGCACCGTCATCGGGTCGGTCGCTTCACCGAGCGCGTCGGTGGCGAGCTGAGGCCCCAGCGCCGAGCCGCCGATGCCGACGAGCAAGACCTGCGTGAAGCGCTTGCCGGCAGGAGACTGAATGGCGCCGGAGTGCACCGATTTCGCGAACGTCTTCACCTGCGTGAGCGCGGCGCGAATGGCGGCGGCGTCTTCGGGTGGCGCGAGCTCAGGCGCGCGCAGCCAGTAGTGGCCGACGCGGCGGCCTTCATCGGGGTTGGCGACGGCGCCCTTCTCGAGCGCGTCCATCGCGTCGAAGGCCTTCGTGAGCGGCGCCTGCATCGAGGCGAGCCAGGCGTCGGAAAAGCGCATCTTCGACGCGTCGAGCATCAGGCCGAGCGAGTCGACGACGCAGAGGTGCTTCGAGTAGCGGTCCCACGAGGAGGAGCTGGTCATGGCGCGGGACGATGTGCCGCGTCGTGGCGTGACGCAAGGCGGGCGTGAGGTGTCCTGTCGACCGAACACTGACCTGGAGCAGGCCAGTCGCAACGCCCCGTCACCACCAGCTCGTTCTCAGCGAAGCCGAGGTGTTCTGGACAGGCACGGCGTGTGCCTTACGGTCGCCTGCGGTCGCGTTCGGCGACCCATCACCATCGGGGTCTCAACCATGAAGTCGTCACTCTTCGTCTCCTGTGCATGCCTGCTCCTCGCCTGTGGAACCGTGGGTACGGGAGGCACGGGCGGAGGTTCGGCCGCTGGTGGTACGAGCGGAACTGGTGGCGGCAGCGCAGGCGGTGGGAGTGCGGGCGGTGGCAGCGCTGGCGGGAGCGCGGGCTCCATCACCTGCATCGCGGGCCAGCAGTGCAACTGCACCTCGGGCTCGTGCACCCTGGCGTGTCCCGCGACGGGCGAGTGCCAGGCCAACTGTACGAACTCGACCTGCACGGTGAACTGCAACGGGAACAACAACTGCCAGACCACCTGCGGCGCGGGCGCGACCTGCACGCAGAACTGCACGACGGGCACCTGCCAGCTGACGGGGACGACGGCGGTGTCGGCGAGGCAGCTCTGCAACGGCGCGTCGACGTGTCAGGCCACGTGCGTCGCGGTGACGAGCTGCAAGCAGACCGCGGGCACCGGCACGGCCAACTGCATGGGCTGCAACTGAAGACACAGGAGCGTCGTCGCTCGACGCCGCGCTGACGACGATGCTTCACGGCTTCGAGGAGCGCGTGCCCGGTCCTCGTCTGGACTGGGCGCGCCTCGCGAAGTCGACGTTCGGCGTTGCGGAGTTCATGACGTAGCCTGCGCGGCCATGGCCACGACGACTCGTGAACGGCGACAGGACGACGGAAGCGAGGAGTTCGCCGACGTCGCCCCAGTCGACCTCGACGCCTCTGCAGCGAGAGTCGAGACCTTGCCGGAGCTGGTGCAGTCCGTGGGCGCGACGCCGGTGCTGTTGCGTGACGAGGTGGCGACGCGCATCAACGACGTGCTGGTCGCGATGCGGGCGCCAGGGCACGAAGCCGAAGAGTCGGAGCTGCTCGTCGAGCTGCTGACGACGAAGGTGTTGAACGAGCTCCTCGACACCCAGGGCCGCAGTTGCCGAAAAGAGGCCGTCGAGACGTTGATGGCCTGTGGGTACCCGCACGCGCTGCTCCTCGCGCCGGAGGACGTCGAGTTCGCGCGGACGTGGCGATTGTCGAACGAGCCGGCGACGGCCGAGGCCCTCGCCGAGTGGGAGACAGCGCTGATGGGCCCGCGCCGTCGCGGAGCGGGCATCATGATGGTGGGCCAGGCCGTCGGAGCTGTCGTTGCGTTGCTCTCGTCACTCTCGCTCGCGAAGCACCTCGTGGCCGGCTCGTTGTCGGTGACGGCCTTCGTGCTGGCGGCGCTCATGGCGACCCGACGGCCGCGTGAGCTGAACATCGGCGTCGTCGGCGCGGCGTTGACCGTCACCTTCGTCGCGCAGCTCGTCGGCTGGGGGTGGACAGGCTCGGTCGGTCCGCTGTTGGGAGCGATCTCGCTGGCCATCGGGCTCTACGCGACCATCGGTGACTTCAGCGGCCACGGTGCTCGAGCCGTCAACCCCGACGCGGCGTACTGGGGAAGGCGTGGGCGCCTGGAAGCCTGGCAGGGCAACGACGATGACCCCGAGCCGATGAACGACCCATGGGGCCGGACGCCGACGCAGTGGAACTACGGGCGCGAGCCGACGTACGGCGAGCAGGTGCCGAACCCGAAGGGCGACTTCTGGTACCGCTACGAGCGGATGACGCCGAAGTGAGCGTGCGTCACTGCCCCGCGTCTTGCGTCGTCGGGCGTGTGCCAGCGTCGGGCACGTAGACGACCTCTTCCGGCTTCGCCTTCGTCAGATAACGCCAGCGGCCGACCTTCTCACCACGCTCGTAACGGCCCACCGAGAGCAGCCCGCCGTCAGGGTGAAAGCTCGACCACTCGCCTTCGGGCCTTCCGCCGACGTAGCCGCCCACCACGCGCTGCGTGCCTGAACGGTAGAAGCCCTTCCACGTGCCTTCTTCGACGCCGCCGTCGTAGTCGCCCTCGAGCATCACGGTGCCGGTGTCGTGGAAGTACTCCCAGTGGCCCGTCGGCCGGCCCTCGACGAGGTTTCCGCGCTTCTCGAGCGTTCCGTCGGAGTGCCAGAAGCTCCACACGCCCACGCCGAGCCACTCGACGGTGTCGTCTGGCTTCGCGCGACACACCTGACAGCCGAGCGTGCCCTTCTCGACGTCAGGCGCCCACCGGCCACCCCATCGCCGGCACTGTGCCGCGGGGTCGCTCTGCTCATCACCGCCGACGTAGGTCGTGTCGCGCCACGAGGAACCGGTCGGCCACTTCATCGACCACGGCCCATCCTGCGCGCCGCCGATGAACGGGCCCTTCGCTTCCTGTTTGCCGTTGGGGAAGAAGAACTCCCACTCACCCTGCTGCGCGTCTTCGACGTAGTCGCCGACGCGGTAGACCGAGCCGTCCCAGCGGAAGAAGCGCCACGTGCCGACGCGCGCGCCGGCCTCGTACATGCCCTGCCACTCCGTCTTTCCGTTCTTCCACTTCTGCACCCACTCGCCCTGCTCCTGGCCGTTGCGGAAGTTGCCGGAGCGTCGGGGCGCGCCACCGTCGTGGTAGTCGACGTAGAGCCCGTTGCGAGTGCACTCGCTGTACGTGTCCTGCACGATGGGCTGGCCCTCTTCGTCCCACAGGTGCCAGCGGCCCTCGGGGCAGCCTTCGCGATACGCGCCGTGAATGGCGAGCTTCCCCGTCGGGTGCCACGCCTTCCATTCGCCGGTGCCGCTGCGAACCGTCGAGCGCCCGTACAACACGCCCGTCGGGCTGCGGAACTCGTGCACGCCCTCAGGGAGTCCGTCGAGGTACTGGCCTGCGCGGAGGAGCTCTCCGGTGGGATGGAATTCTTTGAAGGCGCCGTTCATGCCGCCCTTCGTGTAGTTCCGAATCGAGCGCAGCTTCCCGTGGCCGTCGTACGTCCTCCACTCGCCGCTGCGCAGCTTGGCGATGAGGCAGCCCTCGGCGGGCTCTTCCACCTCGACGGACCAGCGGCCGCCCAGCTTGCGGCAGGCATCGGGGCCCTCGCCGACGCGCTCACCGCCGCGGAACTCGACGTCTCGCCACTTCTCGCCGGTGACGAGGTGCTCCTGGAAGGTGCCGTTGGCGAGCCCCGACGCGTAGCGGCCCTCGAGGTGCTTCTCGCCGCTGCCAGGGTGAAACGTCGTCCACACGCCGACGCGCACGCCCTTGTCGTAGCTGCCGGTGGAGATCTTCTTCCCGTCAGGCGCCCACTCGGTCCATTCGCCGTCACGCAGGCCGTTGAGCCAGGTGCCACGCGCGCGCACCTGACAGCTGGGGAAGTACGTGACGCTGGCGCCGTCTCGTTTGCCGTTCTTCCACGACGACGCTTCGAGCGTCTGGCCACCAGCGCCGAGGTCGGTCCACGCGCCTTCGCGTTTGTTCTTCACGAGGCAGCCGATGGCGGGGGGCTCCTTCTTCCAGACGCCGCCGCGCTTCGTGCAGTCGTCGGCCGGCTCGGCGTGCGCGAGAGAGGCGACGAGGAGGGCGATGGAGAAGACACGCGTCATGGCTCGAGCACCTTCTTGAGCGCCTCGTCTGCCGAGACGCGCACGGGGCTTCCGTCGAGGCTGCGCAGGTCGGTGTCGGTGAGCGAGACCTTCGGAGAGAACGCATCGTTGTGGAACGTGTCGAGCGCGGCTTGTGCCGTCTCGCCGGTGCTGCAGGTGAGCCGGGAGCCCGCGACGTCGGTGAGACAGATGACGACGCCTTTGCCCTGCGCATCGACGCGGAGCTTGAACGGCGCGTCGTCGGTGAGGCGAAACCGGCGCGAGCGGCCCAGTCGGCTGGCGGTCTCGTCGGCGAGCGAAGAGCCATCGTTCGAGAGCGAGACGGGGAGGGGGAGGTCGAGCACCCGGAGAATCGTCGGCCACTGACGCATCACCAGGTCCCAGTCGGCGCGTGCGTCAGCGTCCTTTCCTGATTGACGCAGCGCCTCAGCCCTCAACGCGTGCGCGCGCCAGCGAACGAGCGCTTCTTCTCGCGCGAGCTTCGTGATGGCCGACGTCGCCAGCCGCACCGCATCGTCTTCGTCACCTGCGCGCAGCGACACCTCGGCCTCGAGCGCGTCGAAGAACGGCGCCGCCTCGGGTGACTTCGAGTCGAGCTCGCGCGCGTGCTCCAGTCCCGTGCGCATCACGCCGCTGCCGATGACGTTGAGCAAATCGCCCACGCGCCATGAGGCCCAATCGCCGACGTCGCTCAGGTTGGGCCGCATCACCAACATGAGGCGGTCGTCTTCCGCGAGCAGTTGCACGAGGGCGCGGCGCACTTCCCACCGCGTGGCGAGCGTCGTGGAGAGTTCGGCCGACACCTCGGCGAGCCCCGAGAGGCGCGGACCGTACGAGGCCTTCTCCTCCAACCGTCGCACCTGGCCATCGAGCGCGTACGCGTGCCGGAGCGCGCGGCGCATGCGCTCCACCTTCACCGGGCTGCTCGTCATGCCGGTGCGCGCGGGCTGCCGGGCGAGCTCGGCCGCGAGCTTCATCGCCTCGGGCTCCTTCCCCAGCACGCCGAGCAGGTCGCACAGCACTTCGCGGCGAATGAGCGCGAACTGCGGGCGGTAGCGCTTCTCGACGTACTTCGTGCGCGCCGTCTGCAGCGACGAGAGCGCCTTCTGCGGTTGGCCCTGCAGCATCGCCAGCACCGCGAGCTGGTCGAACGGCGTGGCCGTGCAGTCCTTCGCCTTGTCGGCGCGGAGCATCAGCTCCTCGGCCTCGGGAATCTTGAAGTTGGTGAAGGCCGTGCCGCCTGCGTTGAGCAGAATGGTGCAGCTCTTGTCGTTGGTGGCGCGCACGCCTTCGAGGGCCCAGTGGTGCGCGCGCTGCCGGTCGTGTTGTTCGAAGGCGATGCTGAGCAGGCCGTTGTAGCCCCACACGCGCTCGGCGTTGTCTTTTGAGCCCGAGAGCCGCTGCGCGACGGCGGTCGCCTCTTCGACGCGACCCAGCTTGAAGAGCGGCCAGATGCGCAGCTGCGGAGGCGGCGGGCCGTAGCGGCGCTCGTACTTCTCGAGCACGTCGAGGGCTTCCTGGTTGCGGGCCATCTCGAAGACGGTGTCGTACTCCTCGAGGAGCAGGTTCATGCCCCAGGTGTCGTCGCGGTCGTCGAGCAGCGTCTGTGCGCGTTTCAAGAAATAGAGCGCGCGGGCGTGGTTGCCCTCTTCGTCATGATGCACGCGCGCCATCGCCCACGTCGCCACGAAGGAGTCGGGGTTCTTCGCCAGCACCTGCTCTGCGGCCCGGCGCGCCTTGATGAAGTGGGCGCCGTCGAGCTCCTTGAGCAACGCCGTCTCCTCCGCAGTGAACGAGTCAGCGAACGCCGCGAGCGCGGACGTCGAGACGAGGACGCTGAAGAAGAAGAGACGAAGCATCACGTCGTTCCCAGGGTCTGCCGCGAGAGCTTCTCGATGGGCGCCTTCAACACTTCGCTGATGAGCGCGGGCGCGAGCACACCGGGCGCCAGCTCGAGGCGATGCGCGAAGAGCACGGGCGCCAGCGTCTCGAGGTCTTCGCTCGACACGAAGTCACGGCCGCGCAGCACCGCGAGCGTCTGGAGCGCGGGGATGGCCTGCACGAGACACCGCGTCGACACGCCCTGGCGCACCCGTTTGTCCGCGCGGAGGAGGCGCGCCGCGTCGACGAGGCACTCCTGCACGCGCACGTCACAGGCGACCGTCTCACGCACCAGCTTGCGGGCCGCGACGACGTCACCGCGCAGCACCTTCGGCAGTTCTCTCGCCGGGCGCGGCGTTCCCCACGCGCGCAGCACCTCGAGCTCGGACTCGCGGTCGATGTGCTTCATCGAGAGCTTGAAGAGGAAGCGGTCGAGCTGCGCCATCGGCAGCGGGTACGTACCCACCGCGTCGAGCGGGTTCTGCGTCGCGAGCACGAAGAAGAGGTCGTCGAGCTTGTGCGTGGTGTTGTCGACGGTGACCTGCTTCTCGGCCATCGCCTCGAGCAGCGCCGACTGCACCTTGGGTGAGGTGCGGTTGATTTCGTCGACGAGCACCACGTACGCGAACAGCGGGCCGCGGCGGAAGGTGAAGGTGTTGGTGCCGGTGTCGAAGATCATCACGCCCGTCACGTCCGACGGGAGCAGGTCGGGGGTGAACTGCACGCGGCGGAAGTCGGCGATGTCGTCGTGCCGCAGGTCGTCGATGATGGAGTGGCCGAGCGACTTGGCGAGCGTCGTCTTGCCCGAGCCCGGGTAGTCCTCGAGCAGTACGTGGCCGTCGGCGAAGAGCGCCACCAGCACCAGCTCGATGATGTCGTCACGGCCCATCACCTGGTCGCGCATGCGGTCGCGCAGCCGGCCGGCGAGCGAGCGCACGTCGTCGAGCGTCGAGAGCGGCCGCGGTGTGAGGGAGACGGTCGGCATGGCCTCCAGCGGCCTCGCCTCCACGGGCGCGGCGACAGGCTCAGCGCTCGGCGCCGGGTGGGTCGGGTCAGGGTTCGTCATGTCGTGCTCCGGCGGTGTCATCGGGTGAACCACCAGCCGATGGGGTTGAAGAAGGCCCGCGCTCGAAGGAGCCACGGGGTGTTGGCGCGCAGCTCTGCTCTCGTCGCGCGCGCGAGGGTGTCGAACTCCGACTTCGTCTTCTCGTCGGCGCCACGGAGCGCCAGGCGCAGGTGCGCCGTCGTGAGCCGCTCGAAGCTCGGCGCGTGGCGCGCGAGGCGTGCGGCGTGGCGTTCGCGGCTTTCTCCATAGTGACGAACCGCGCCGGCGTCAGAGAGCCGGTCGAGCACGCCGCGGTACACCGCCACGTGCGAGCCACCCGACAGCCGGCGCACCAGCTTGATGGCGTAGGCGAGCAGCACGACGGCGAGGAGCAGCCCGAAGCTCACCCGCCCCCACGGAATCGCGAGCGCGCGGGCGAGGGGCTGCGTCGCGGGTTCTTTGCGCGCGAGCTCGCCGAAGACGACCTCCATCTCCTGCTCCATCGGCGGTCGCACCGGCTCGTCGGACGCCTCGGGGCTGATGTCGAAGGTCACCCAACCGACGCCCTCCAGGTACAGCTCGGGCCACGCGTGCGCGTCCTGCCCGTAGATGAGCACCGCGGAGCCCGCGCCACGCCGCTGCGTCTGCACGCCGTAGCCGAGCGCCACCCGCGCGGGGATGCCCTGGCTGCGCAGCAGGAACACCGCCGCGTGCGCGAAGTGAACGCAGTAGCCCTTCATGTCGCCGAAGAGGAACTCGGCCGTCGGCGCGTCGCCCACCAGTTGCTTCTGCTTGAGGCTGTAGAACCCCTTCTTCTCCAGGTACTGCTTGAGCGCGAACGCCTTCATCACGTCGTCACCGACGAAGCGCGGGTCGACCTCTCGCACCAGTTGGTCGGAGAGCTCCCGGTAGCGCGGGTCGTTCGGCACGGCGGTGTAGTGGGCGCGCTCTTCTTCACTCCAGCTCTCGGGCACCGACTGCCGGCCGAAGAGCCGCTCGATGGGGCGCGTGAGCAGCGACGACTTCACGCCGTAGACGGTGACGAAGCGGCGCGGGTCCGGGTTCTCCAGCAGCGTCAGCTCTCCCGGGTGGCCGAGGCCAGGCAGCTGCGCGTGGTCGACGAGCAGGAACATCGAGGTGTCGAACGTCTGGTGCAGGCCCGGCGCCTGAGGTGACGGCAGCTTCATCGTCGCAGTCGTCGGGAAGCCAATGGGCACGTCAGCGTCGAACTTGCCTGTGTCGTCTTGCTCGAGCTTGTCGCCGACCAGCCGTGAACGAACTGCCTGCCGGAAGTACAGCACTGGCGTGTCGGGCAGCTCGTCCTGCAACAGCACGATGGCCACCGGGTCGGGAGGCTTGTTGCTCTTCCCGCCGCCACCACCCTTGCCGTCGCCTTTGCCGTCGCCCTTTCCGTCCTTGTTCTCGCCGTCCTTCTTGTCGTCGTCTTTGGTGAGGCCGAGGTCGTTGTCGTCGACCTTCTTCACCGGACGGTCAGGCGCGAGCTGCAGCGCGAGCACGCCGAAGAGCAACAGCAGCGCCAGCGCGAGCACCGCGCGCGCACCTTTTCGAACACGCAGCAGCAGCAGCGCAGCCAGCACCACGACGGCGACGCCAAGCCCCGCGAGGAGCGTCTGCGGGTCCACTCCATTCATCCACGCGAAGTCGCTCAACACACGAGGCTGGTGAATGCGCTCGTGTCGATGCGCTGCGAAGGCGTGCGCGACGGCGCCGACGACGAGCGCGAACTCGAGCACCGCGAACCCGGGCACGCGCGCCGCGAGGAGCCGAACGGCGAAGGCGCCACCGACACAGACGAGCCCCAGCGAGAGCACGTCGGCGACGGTGAGCGTGAAGCCGGGCGAGAAGGGCAGGGCGACCGAGAGCAGCACCTTCTGGAGCAGCAACCCCAGCAACACCACGCCCAGCGACAGCCCAAGCGCGTTGAGGACCTTCAGCTGGGACGAGATTCGGAACGACAGCAGACACGCGACGCTGATGCCGCCGAGGGCCGCCACCAGGCCCGGCGTCGTCGCGATCGGCACGAGGAAGAAGCTCGCGCCCGCGAGGAGAATGAGCGTCTGCAATACCGCGAGCGCGCGGCTCTGGCGAAGGGGCGGCGTCATCACACCAGCTTCCCCGTGGGGCGGTGAACGATGCGCACCGGGAAGCCGTCAGCCTCGAGCGCCGTCTTGAGTGCGACGAGGGCCGCGGCGCGACTGGCCTCGACGTCTTCGCGCAACAGCCACTGCGGCACGCGCGTGTTCGGCTTCGTCTCGTCACCACCGTCGAAGCCGATGACGACCGTCGCAGGCACCGAGAGCCGACGGCTCATCGCAACCAGTCGCTCGCGCCACGGCCCGTCGATGGGCGGCGCGAAGACGACGCACGCGCCGAGGCGATGCGACTCGATTTGATTCGCCAGTCCGTCGAGACCCGCCGCGCCGTCCTTCCGCACGCGAATGGAGTCGATGATCTGCTCCACCGCTTCCGGCACGCGCGTGACGGGCTTGAGCGCACCGTCGGCCGCGAAGACGAAGTCGGGACCCAACAGGCCCTGCTCCAGAAAGACGCGCGCGACGCCGGCGCTGGGCTCGTCACCTTCACCGGCGATGAGGAAGGCGACGTTGAGCGGCTGTGGGGCGACGGCGCGCTCCGGCATTCGCACGAGCAGCCGCCGGGTGCGCGCGTACGTTCGCCAGAGCACGTGGCGCATCGAGTCGCCGTGCGCGTACGAGCGCATCTCGACGAGGTCGCCTTCCGCGCGGCCCGACGGGTGAGACCACGCATCACCGCTCGAGCGTGAGGCGGCGAGGGTCGCGCTGACTGGCGCTGCGACGGGCGTGACGCGCAGGGTGAGCGGCCACGACACCTCGAACGAGAGCGCCGAGAGGCCGAAGACGTCTTCGATGGTGAAGCGGCGCACCAGCACGTCGTGACGGCCTCGCTCCAGCGCGCTGATGCGCTCGCCGAGTCGGCCTTCGGTGCGCACCAGCGAGACCGAGAAGCCGGCGGGCGTCGCCCACTCCAGCTGCACGTCGAGCAACCCGAGCGCACGAACGTTCGGCACGCGGAAGGTCGTCGTCAGCTCCGCGCCAGACTGCAGCTCGGGCGGAACGCCGACGGCCTGACCCTTCACCATGCGCCGCACCACGAGCGTCGTCAGCAAGACCAGCACGACACACGCAGCGACGAGCGCGAGCGCGACCAGGGCGACGGGCCGCAACACGTGGTCGACCTCCGTCTCGCTCACCCGAAGCGCGAGCCCGGCGGCGGCGCCCAGCACCAGGCCAGCCCACCGCAGCGGCATCACCCCGCGCAGTCGTGCCCACAGCCGGCTCAACCTCGCGCGCATCGCGCGGACTGTTTGCTGCCCCTCGCGCAGGGTCAAGTGTCACCTTGGCGCAAGTCCACCCATTCGGTGGTGCGCGAGCCGGTCAGCGGACTGCGTTCAATCGGGATGACGAGCCGAGCATGAGGTGCTGGCGCAGCGCCGTGAGCACCCGCTCCCGATGGAGCTCGAGTTCGGTCTTCTGCAGGTAGAGGAACGCGGTTGGCTGATGCGGAGAGGGCTCTGCCGGTCCGAACACGGAGAACGTCTTCCCGCCGAACGCGGCCTCGAGCCCCTTGCGAGTCGACTCCAGCGACGAGAGGCCCGTGAGGACCAGCGGCTTGTTCGCCCACGTCCGCCGGACCGCTGCGTGAACCTCGGAGACCGAGTGGCCGATGCTGGATGACGCCGCGAGGCTGATCACTGCGCCACAGAACTCGACGCTGCGCAGGCCCGCGAGCTGGTCGAGCCGCTCCAGCGTCACCGGCTCGACGCCAATCGCGCGAAGCGCAGCGCTCATTTCAGTCACGACGAAGTCATGGGGACGCGCCAGCAACACCTTCACGCCCGCTCAGTGTTCGGCCCGAGTCGCCGCCGCAAGTCGAAGTGCTCCGCGTTGTCTGGAGAGCGCACACATCGAGTGGGGGTGTTTCTCGACTCCGTGTTTCGTTTCGCGGATTCTCTGCTTCCGTGATCAACCGACGTCTCCTCATCGCCTGGTGGGCGGCGTCATGCCTGGTCGCGTGTGACTGCGCGTCGCTGGGCCTTGATCAGAAGCGGTTCTCCTGCGCGACCGATGACGAGTGCTCGCCTGGCTTCGGCTGTGTCGACCGGGGCAGCGGCCGCGAGTGCGTCGCGAGCTCCGCGGGTGGTGGCGCTGCTGCGGGAGGTGTCGCCGGCGGAACAGGCGGCGCTGGAGGTGGTGCCGCGGGCGGCGAGGCTGGTGGGATGGCCGGTGGCGATGCAGGTGGGACGGCCGGTGGTGACGCAGGTGGGACGGCGGGCGGCGACGCAGGTGGCACGGCCGGCGGTGACGCAGGTGGGACGGCGGGCGGCGACGCAGGTGGGACGGCAGGCGGCCTCGCGGGTGGAAGCGCGGGAGGCGCCGCCGGAGGTCAAGCAGGCGGCGCTGCAGGTGGGCAGGCGGGCGGCATGACGAGCCAGCTCCCGACGCAGCTGGCCTTCTCGACGCCGGTTCGTGCTCAGCCAACCTCGGTCTGCTCCGCGGCCATCACCATCGAGGCGCGCAACGCGATGGGTCAGATGGTGCCCATCACGAGCTCCATCACCGTCGCGCTCGGCGTGATGCAGGCCAACAGCGGCATCAGCTTCTTCACCTCGGCCACCTGCTCCGCCGCGGCCATCTCTTCCGTCGTCCTCACCACAGCCGCACCGACGCAGACCGTCTTCATCCGCGGTCCCACGGCGGGCACCTTCACGCTCACCGCCTCGGCCATGGGCCTGACGGCCGCGACGCAATCGACGACCGTGACGCTCGGCCCCGACACGCTGGTGTTCACCAACACGCCGCCAGCTGGCCTTCGCGGTGGTGAATGTTTTCCGCTCACGTACCAGAGCCGGCGTGGCGCGATGCCCTTCGCGGTCACCGTGAACACGACGGTTACCTTCGGCCCGGCGAGCGGCGCGAAGTTCTACGCCGACCCGACGTGTGCCACGCAGCTCGCCTCTCAGGTATTGGCGAGCGGGGCCATCCTGGACACCGTGTACGTGCGCGTGCTCGTCAGCACCCCGCTCTCCCTCACCGCCACGGCGCCCTTCGACGGCGACGCCATCACCGTCACCGCGCTGCCCATCGTCAGACGAGGCACCTGCTTCTTCCGCTCTCAGACCGCCATCGACGGTGGCTTCGACGCCGACGGTGGCGCCCTCGACGGGGGCTTCTCGCAGCTGCTCACCCAGACGTGCGCGGTGAGCCCGCCCGTCGGCAACCTCGCGCAGGCCATGCTGCTCGTGCAGGAGCTCGGCTCGCAGCCGGGGGAACACAACGACGTGATGGCCCGGTGCCGCCTCTCCAGCCAGAGCACCATCACCTGTCTGCGCCGTCAGGGAGAGCACGGCCTCGAGGTCCGCTGGCAGGTCGTCGAGCTCGGCTCTGGGCTGCGCGTTCAGGCCGTCACGAGCGGCGCCTGTGCCACGTCGGTGCCTCTTCCCCAGGCGGTCGACCCGGCGAAGTCCTTCGTGCTGCGCACCCTCGGCACCAACACGGGCGGGTTCTATGACGATGAAGACGGCGTGCCGTTCTTCCTCGCGAGCCCGACGACGGTGAGCGCTCCGGCGATGAACAGCTGCGGCGGGTTCGACCTGCAGGTGGTGGAGTGGGACGGGCTCAGCGTCGCGCGCGGCACCCTCGACGGCGGGCTCGCGGCCGGCGTCGTCAGCCAGTCGATTCTCGGGTTGCCTCCCGCGAGCACCAACCGCGCCGTGCTCGTTCAGGCGGCGCTCGACGTCGACCTCATGGCGAACACCTGCGCGCTGCAGGTGCGCGGCTCGCTGCCCGGTCCGTCCGAGCTCGCCTTGCGACGCGCGATGGGCGACGCGGGCTGCGCCGACCTGCTCCCGCGCGTCGTCTGGGAGCGCCTCGACTTCGGCACCCGCGCCACCGCCCGGGAGGTCACCGTCACGTTCGGGCCAGGCGTGGTGCTCGTCGACACGCCCATCACTGCCGTCGACCCGGCGCGCACGTTCCTCATGTCGAGCAACCAGTCGACGATGGGGCAGGGCATGGGCGAGACCAACTACGCGCCCTTCACGAAGATCGCCGAAGCGGCGTTCGGCTTCGACCTCACCTCCAACGGCACCGTGCTGACGACGCGCCGCGGCCGGTCTTCGGGCTCAGCGGTCGTGACGGTGTACGTCGTGCAGGTCGAGTGACACGGCGCTCACGGCGACGCGGCAGCCTGGAACCCGGTGAAGACCCGCCGCGCCGAGTTCCGAAGGGCGACCGCGACCTTGTCGGTGTCTCCGACGAAGCCGATGCCGTCGTCACCGACGCGGGCCAGCGTGGTGCCCTCGAGGAAGAGCGGGCACGAGGGGCGGTCGAAGCCGCTCGCGACGGCGTAGGCGAGGTGGCACGAGAGCAGTTGATACGTCTGCTGCGGGTCGACCCCGGGTTTGAGTGTCATCACGAAGCCGCGCTTCGTGCTCTGCACCCGGCTGACCGACGAGGCAAGCAGCGGGCAGGACGACCGCTCGCCCTCCGACAGGCCCGCGCAGGCTTCGTTCTCGAAGGTGGTCAGCGTCTTCGCCGCGGCGAGGTGGGCGTTCGCCTCTCGCATCTCGCGGTCGGCGGCCGCCAGGTGACTGCTGGTCGGGTTGTACGACTCCTCGAAGGCGCCGGCGCCGATCTCCGCGCCCATCATCGGTGACCGCGGTGGCACGCGTCGGGCCTCGGTGGGGTCGAACTTCGCCCGCTCTTCACGCGCGCGGCCCTGGTGAATCGCGGCCTCGTTCTGGTGTTCGGCGACCGTCTCGTCCTTTGCGCGGACATGCGTGCAGGACACCGTGAGCAACGTGAGGGCAAGCAGGTGGTTGGTCATGTGGGGCTCCGGGTGCGAAGGACTCGAAAGGGCGAGTCCGCCAAGGCTCAAAGCAACTCGGGAGCCAGCCGGCCCCGAGCTCGTCAAAGCAGGACGCCGAGGCCCACCCGCAGTCGCGGCTCCCACTGCAGCCCAGCACCACCATCGATGAAGCCGGCGCCAGCACCGAGCTGGAAGGCGAAGTTCGGCAGCACGACGAACTGGTAGCCGAGCGAGGCGCCCGCGCCCCAGCCGAACGGCCGAAGCGGCGCACCCTCGAGGCTCTTCATCAGCGCCGCCCCGGTCACGTGCGCGTCGACGAACAGGCCCGCCGGAGCGCGTTGCACGAGGTGCAGCCGAACGCCGAGCGCTGCGCTGGCCGTCGTGCGCCAGGTCTCGCGGTTGACGAGCGGAGTGTCGAAGCCGCGCATGCCCAGGCCAGCGGTGAGGCCGAGCCACGGCGCGACGACGCGCTCATAGTCGAGCGAGATGCCGCCAGTGGCCAGGTCGCCGAGGTTCATGAAGGCGACGTTCTTCGGTGCGGGGCGTTCGACCGCCGTGCTGGCTGGCGTCGACACGGCCTCATCACTCCACGCGGTCGCAGCCTGGGCGAGCGCGCTGACGACGAACATCCGAATCCACGATGTCATGGGAACTCCTCGAACCCATGCGCAGCATCAATCGAGCCAGTCACGACGGCTCAGGTGAACGACGATGGCGAGCTGTTCATCTTGAAGGACGACGATCATCGGCTGCTTCGTTTCGACCGTGCCTGAGGTCTCAGGTGCAGACCACGGCCTCCACCAGCAGTCGGACTGGACGCAGGCCGCGTTTCCGGGTGAGCGGCTGCAGCTCCATGGTCGGAACACCATCTCGAGCGAGCAGGCCGCCGCCGCCAGCCAACTCGAGCCAGCGATGACCATCGGCAGCTGGCTTCTCGTCTTCACGTTCAGTCATGGGGGCCTCGAGCGCTCGATTGTGGGGTGAAAGACATGCAGTCGGCGCACCTTCGGGCCTCGGGGAGCACGGCCATGCGCCGCGCGTCGATGCTGCCGTGGCAGTTCTCGCACTGGCCCCACGTTCCCTGGGACAGCCGCTCGAGCGCCGCGTCCACCTCGCCCAGCTCAGCGGTCTCCCGGGCAGACAGGCGCATCAAGACGTCGGAGATCTGGTCGTTCTCAGCCAGCGCTTCGGGCCGTCGCTCTTCACCGAGGGCCACGGTGCCGGCGTCATTGTCGGAGCGAGATCGCGACAGCGCGACTCTGCGAGCGACCAGGGTCTCTGTGGCTGCGGCCACGCGTTGGCTTTGGTTCATGGTGTCTTCGGCTGCTGCAAGACCGTGCCCCCGTCGAAGGCGCCTCGAAACGTCGAGGGCCTCGCGTCTGCGAGGCCCCCGGTCGAAGCAACGCTCATCGGCAGCGACGCCTACTTGTTCAGCGCTTTGGCGGCGGTGTTCGCTGCGCTGCCGATGGCGTTCCTCGCCTTGTCAGCTCCTTCGCTGAGCGCGTTCTTCGTGCGCCTCGCGGCCTCGGCGACCGCGTTCCCCGTCTTCCGCGCAGTCTCGTCGACGGCGTTCGTCGCCTTCGAGATCCTGGCGTCGGTGCGGGTCGGCTGCGTGGCGGCGTCGGCGCGGTTGGCGACCTTCGACACCGCTTCTTTGATGGCGTGACCTGCCTTCTGGGCGGTCTCTTCGACGCGATGAGCGACTTCGGTGGCTTTTTGCGTGACTGCATTCTTCGTGGTCATTGAACGGGTTTCCTTCCGACGAGTTGGCCCGAGTCAGATGACTCGACGCCCCATGATGATGCGGGCCAACACCGAGATGACGGCCAGCACGAGCAAGATGTGAATGAAGGCTCCAATGTTGACGCTCATGGTCACGCCAAGAATCCACAACACGACGAACACAGCGGCGAGCACCCAGAGAAGATCGAGCATGGCGGCACCTTCCTTTCGGCTTCAGGCGTCGCATGCGCCGTGCCGTACGACCTGCCGGGGAGATGCGCGCACGAACGCACCTCGAAGGGGCATCACCTCGATGAGCGACCCATCATTGTGAAGGACTCTGCCTGGCGGCCCACTTGTTGCGGGAGCGAGGCGCATGAAGATCACCGCGCTCACCGATGGGCCTCTGCTGGTCGAAGGCCTCACCTCACTGGTGGATCAGAACGGCCGCGAGTTCACCCTCGGCCATGCACCCACCATCGCGCTGTGCCGATGCGGCGCTTCGTCGACGAAGCCCCGCTGCGATGGCAGTCACACGAAGAACGGCTTCCGCTGCCCACCGTTCGAGCTTTCGAAGGCGCCGCCGGCCGTCGCAGTGTGGGAAGGCGAAGGCGGCGCATCGAAGCCGGTGAAGTGACGTCACTCTGAACGGCGTTCGCACGGCCAACCGGTTGCATCGTTCAAGCTGATGGACCTCCCCTCACCTCGCGGGCTCACGCAGGCGCAGGCCGCCGCGCAGCTCGCCCTCGATGGCCCCAACGCGCTCATTCAGAAGCCAGGCACGCCCTGGTGGAAGCTGCTCGCGCACCAGTTCACCTCGCCGCTCATCTGGCTCCTCATCGCCGCGGCCATCATCTCGGGCGTGCTCGGCGAGGTCGTCGAAGCCATCGCCATCATCGCCATCGTGCTCCTCAACGCGGCCGTGGGCTTCGTGCAGGAGTTTCGCGCGCAGGCCTCGGTGCTGGCGCTTCGTGCGTTGACGTCGCCCCGCGCGCGAGTGGAGCGAGACGGCGCGCCGTCGCTGGTGCCGGCCACCGACGTCGTGGTGGGTGACCTGCTGGTGCTCGAGAGCGGTGACGTCGTCGCTGCCGATGCCCAGCTGCTCGAGGCCCACAGCCTGACGACGGTCGAGGCCGCGCTGACAGGAGAGAGCCAGCCGAGCGAGAAGTCCGCCACCGCGGCGCCGCCCGATGCGCCGCTCGCAGAACAACGCAGCCGGCTCTTCATGGGCACGCCCGTCGCGACTGGCACGGGGCGCGCCATCGTCACTGCCACCGGACAGCGCACCGAGCTGGGGAAGATTGCGACGCTGCTCGACACCGCGACCGAGCAGAAGACGCCGCTGCAGGTGCAGCTCGAGAAGGTGAGCCGCGTGCTGATGCTGGTGTGCCTGGCGGTGGTGGCGCTCGTCGCGGGCCTCGGCGCCATTCGTGGGCTGCCGTGGCTCGAGGTGTGGGTGTCATCCGTCTCGCTTGCGGTGGCCGTGGTGCCAGAGGGGCTGCCCGCCGTCGTCACCATCGCGCTCGCCATCGGCGTCAGGCGCATGGCCACGCAGCACGTTCTCGTGCGCCGCTTGAGCGCGGTCGAGACCCTCGGCAGTGCAACCGTCATCGTGACCGACAAGACGGGCACGCTCACGACGGGAAAGATGGAGCTGCGCGAAGTCTGGGGTGACGAGACGAAGGTGCTGACGGCCGCGGTGGCGAACGTCGAGGCCGCGCTCGACCCGGACGGCGCGTGGGGCGTGGGAGACCCGACCGAGCTCGCCCTGCTCGTCGCCGCGAAGAAGAAGGGGTTGTCGGTCGACGCAGACCCGAAGAACCCGCGCGTTCACGTCAACCCGTTCGACGCCGAGCGAAAGCGCATGAGCGTGCTCCACGCCGACGGGGTGTTGTCGGTGAAGGGCGCGCCGAAGACGGTGCTCCCCTTGTGCGTCGCGGGCACCGACGGCGCGGTCGAAGCCACGAAGGCGCTCGCGACGAAGGGCCTGCGCGTGCTGGCCGTCGCGACCGGTACAGGAAAAGTGGAAGAGGGGCTGACGCTCCTGGGGCTCGTCGGCATCGCAGACCCGCCGCGGCCCGAGGCGACCGCCGCCGTCGAGACCGCGCGCAAGGCCGGCATCCGCACGGTGATGGCGACGGGCGACGCGAAGGACACCGCCGAGGCCATCGCCAAAGAGATGGGCGTGCTCCGGGACGGTGACGACGCCAGCGCCATCGTGCACGCGCGGGTGACGCCCGAAGCGAAGCTGCTCCTGGTGCGCGAGCTCACCGCGAAGGGCGACGTGGTGGCCATGGTGGGCGACGGCACCAACGACGCGCCCGCGCTCAAAGAGGCGCACATCGGCATCGCCATGGGCGTCGGTGGCAGCGAGGTGACGCGCGAGGCGGCCGACCTGGTGCTGGCTGACGACAACTTCGCGAGCATCGTCGCGGCCGTGAAAGAAGGGCGCGGCATCTTCGACAACATCCAGAAGACGCTCAGCTTCCTGCTCGCAGGCAACGCAGGCGAGCTGCTGACGCTCTTCGTCGCGGCGGCCGTGGGCTGGCCGTTGCCGCTGCTCCCGCTGCAGTTGTTGTGGGTGAACCTGGTGACCGACGGCCTCCCCGCGCTCGCGCTGGTGATGGACCCGGCCGGAGACGAGGTGCTCGAGCGCCCACCACGAGACCCGGCGCGCCCGATTCTCGGCCGCCGTGAGTGGGTGAACGTCGCGCTGCTCGGCACCCTGGTCGCGGCCGTCACGCTCACCGCCTTCATGATCGCCCGGGCCAACGACACCCTGGCGCACGCGCGCACCGTGGCCTTCTCGACCCTCGTCTTCACGCAGCTCTTCAACGCCTTCGGGGCCCGCAGCTTCACCCGCACCTTCATCGAGGTCGGCTCGTTCACGAACCTGCGCCTCGTCGGCGTGGTGGTGGTGACGGCGCTGCTCCAGCTCGGCCTGCTGGCATTGCCAGTGACGCAGCAGCTCTTCGGGCTGGGGCCGTTCAGCTGGCGCGTGGTGGGCGAGAGCGCGGTGGCGGGCGTCATTCCGCTCGTCGTCGTCGAGCTGACGAAGGTCGTTCGTAAACACCTCGGACGCAAGGCGCCGGCAGCGTGACCCCTGCGACAACGACCGACCGCTCCATCAAAGTGAAGCAGTCGAAGAAGTGCGTCCCTCGGAGACATCGGGGCATGAGGAGTGCAAAACGGGCCCGCATGAGACGTGCGTTGCGCTGGTCTGCGCTGGTGCTGGTGGTGCTGCTGCTCGTCAGCATCGGCGGGTTGAACGTGTTGCTGGCCACCAACTGGCCAAAGCAGTGGATGAACGGCGACCCCGACCATTTGCGCGTCAGCTACGGCCGCGCGTGGACGCTCTGGCCGCCGCTGGCGATTCACCTCGAAGACCTCGACCTGTCGTTCCAGGACCCCGACAGCCAGGTGCAACTTCAGGGCGCGCACGTCTCTGGCTACATCTCGCCCTGGGCGCTGCTGTCGCTGCGGCTGCAGGCACGAGGGGTGACCGCCTCGGGAGTCGTCTTCAAGTTGAGGCCTCGCGTCCTCCCCGGTGACGAGACCGTGCACCGCGAGTGGCTGCCGGCCATCGACGGCTTCCCTTCGCCCGACAAGGTGCCGGGTGAGGCCTGGCCCGAGCTCATCACCTTCGACTTGCGCGCCATGCAGCTGACCGACGTGCGTGAGGTGTGGGTCGGCGAGGTGCGCTACCGCGGCGCCACCGCCCTCTCGGGCGGCATGGTGTTCGAGCCGCTGCGCGCGCTGATGCTCGACGACATCGCCATCACCGACGCCAACGGCGTGTTGACCCGCGGCGACCAGACCCTGCTGACGCTGACGTCTCTCTCGGCCCGCGCCGACCTCGACCGGCTCGCCTTCAAGGACGCCAGCGTGATGGACCTGAAGAAGCTGACCGCGAACGTCACGCTCATCGGCGAGCTCGACTCGGCCTACGCAGCGAACTTCGCCGTGCGGAGCGTGCCGTGGCTCAGCGTGGGCGGCGCCGACGGCCTCGTCACGGCCGACGTGCGGCTGGTGCGTGGCGTGCTGCAAGACGGCAGCTCCCTGGTCTCGAAGGCGCCCGGAGTGAGGCTGACGACGCCCTTCGTCTCGTTGCGCGGCCAGGGCGAGGTCAAGCTCACGGCCGCCGAGGGCATTCGTCGACTCGAGCTCGTGCTGCTGGGCCCCACGCTGACCGGTTCGGACAAGACGCCGTGGATGAAGGCCGAGCGTTTCCGCCTGCTCTCGAAGGGGCCCGCCGACCTCACCGCACCTGACGTCTTCGACGGTGTGCTGACGCTGTCCGAGGCGCACGCAGACGACCTGCGCTTCCTCAACCGGTTCCTCCCGAAGAGCACCGGGCTCTCCATCGTGAAGGGCGACGGGCTCGTCAACGCCACCCTCGCCATCGACAGCTCCACCTCGAAGGGCTCCGGCGAAGTCGAGGCGACCTTCAGCAAGCTCGAGCTGGCCAGTCGTGTCTCACGCCTCGTGGGGAAGGCGGAAGTGAAGGCGCACCTGCGCTCCATCGACCTCGCCACCGGCGTGATGCGGCTCGACGGCAGCTCGTTCGAGTTCACCGACGCCACCGTGTTCGCCGACCAACGCCGCTACGACGGCTTCTGGTTCAAGGCGCGCGTGCCCGAGCTGACCCTCTCGGTCGACGGCCCCGTGCGCACGACGGCCACGATTGCCTTCGAGGTGCAACACCTGCAGCCGGTGATGGGCCTGGTCGAGGCGCAGGTGCCGGTGCCGTTCCCGGTGCGGCTCATGTCGGAGCACCACGACGTCTCGTTCACCGCCGCGCTCAGCGTCGCGCCCGACGTCATCGAGGTGAACGACGTGCGCGTGCACGCCGAGGCGCTCGATGTCTGGGCCGACCTCGCCGTGCGCGAGAATTCGCCAGGCGTGTGGGGCGCGGTGCTGGTGAAGTCGATGCCCGTCATCGCCGCGCTCGAGCTGCGAGGTGTCGACCAGAAGACGGTGCTGGCCGACGCGGTGCCGTGGTTCCACAAGTGGCGCGCCGCGCAGACGAAACGCTGACCCCTCGTGCTACCGGGCCGAGCGCTCGCTCGAAGGCGTGCGAATCGCGGTGCGCCCGACGACCTCCAGCGCCTCGATGAGCGCCGCCCGCTCGGCGACCGACAGCTTCGCGTCGTGGTGGAGCGGCAGGTAGATGGCCATCGGCATCTCGCCCTCGCGCACCTCTTTCGCCGCCTCGTGGGCTTCGCGCTGCGGCATGTCCCACTCCGAGAAGTTCAGCTGACGACGGCCCTCCATCGTGTCGCGGACGACCAGCCACGACACCGGCGCGACGTGCGAGTACCACGGCCATTTCGTCTCGTTGCTGTGGCAGTCGAAGCAGGCCCGCACGGCGACGGCCCGAGCGCCCGGCGGCCACGTCGGCTCGGCCGTCACCGGGGGGTTCGTGTGCTGCCGCCCGTACGGCACCAGCTGAATGAGCAGCAGTGCAGCCACCAGCACCAACGCGCCACGGCCCAACCACGTCGTTTTCATGTCTCGCGCCTCTCGTTGCCGTCATCGGCCCCCATGCCCGGTTGCAACCACCGCTCCACGCCGCTTCCGTGGCGCGTGCCCTGCAGCGCTCTGCGTCCGACGTGACGCCACGTGGCTCGGGCATCGTCCGGTGATTGGAGAATAATGACTGTCGCGACGGTGCCCGACGAAGACCTGATGGAGCGGCTTCAGGCGGGCGATCGCCACGCGCTCGGGCTGCTGTTCGTGCGTCACGTTCGCGGACTGCGGGAGCTGCTCTCACGCATCGTTCGGGACCGCACCCTCGCGGAGGACCTGGTGCAGACGACCTTCTTGTCGGTGCTGCGGTCGTCGCGCCGATACCAACGCCATCGGAAGGTCGCGCCGTGGCTCAACGGCATCGCCACCAACGCCGCGCGCGATTCGCTGCGCCGAACGAGGCGCTCCGCCGAGGTGCTGAGGCTGACGGCCAGCGACGCGGCGCTCGACCAGAGTGAACAACCACCGCTGTCGGAGCCGTCACATCGACGCGCCCTCGAGCGGGCCTTCGCGCGCCTGCCCGAGCCTCAACGGGAGTGTGTCGTGCTGCACCGGCTCGAGCACCTGTCCTTCGCGCAGATCGCCGGGCAGCTCGGCATCAGCGAGACCGCCGCGCGGCTTCGGGCGCACCGCGGGTACCGGCACTTGCGGCTCCTCCTCCTGGAGCATGTCGAAGCGAGGCGCTGATCCAATCGCTCGAATTGATGGAGGTGTGCCTCCTTCTGACAAAGCGCGGTGCCAAGCCGACGATGTTGCTGTCCTGCCCGTGTGGCCTCGCAGTTGCTGAGGCCCGTGGTCACCGGCGGACGATTCGGTCCGTCTCCACCCCTCACGTCAGGAGTCGTCATGCCTTCACGATGGATGAACGCGCTCGCGCTGGTCGGCCTCACCAGCGCTTGTGCCACCACTCAACTTGCCAGCGGTCGTCTGGAACGCACCGAAGCCAGCATTCGCGCCGCTGAAGAAGTCGGCGCGCTCGCGGTGCCCGATGCGCGGCTCCACCTGCAGCTCGCGAAGGACCAGACGGCGCAAGCCCGCAAGCTGGCCGACGATGGCGACGAGCGCGCCGGGGTGATGCTCACGCGCGCCCAGGCCGACGCCGACCTCGCCGTGGCGCTCGCTCGCGAAGCCACCGCCCACAACGAGGCGGCTCGCGCCACGGAAGACCTCAAGGCCGTCAAGGCGCGAGGCACCCCATGAAAACCACTTTCCGGAGACTCACCATGAAACCCAGCTCACTCCTCCTCGTGTTGCCGCTCCTCGGCGCGTGCGCCAGCGTGGCGCCTGCGCAGCTCGTCGATGCTCGACGCGCCTACGACGTCGCGAACCAGGGGCTCGCCGCGAAGCTGTCGCCGACCGACCTCTACGACGCCAAGAAGATGCTCGACCAGGCGAACGCAGAGTTCGAAGCCAACGGCGACACCACCGCCACGCGTGACTACGCCTACGTCGCCATGCGCAAGGTGCAGTTCGCCGACGTCACCGCGCGCACCGCCGCCGACCGCGAGCTCGTCGCCTCGGCCGGCCGCCAGGGCGTCGTCGTTCGTGACGCGCAAGCCGTCGCCAGCAAGGGCGCGCTCGCCGACGCCCGTGGCCAGTTGAAAGACGAGCGGGCCGCGTTCAACGAGACGGCGACCGGGCTTCGCGCCGCCAACACCGCGCAGGGGCAGGAGCTTGAGAAGTCTGCCGCGATGCTCGAGGCCGAGAAGGCCGCTCGCGCGACGTCCGAGGCCAGGCTCGCTGGCGCCATGAAGGACCTCGCCACCATCGCCGCCGTCAAAGAAGAGTCGCGCGGCCTCGTCATCACGATGAATGGCAGCGTCTTGTTCGCCTCGGGCGCCTTCGCGCTGCTCGAGACCGCGAAGACCCGCCTTGACCAGGTCGCCATCGCGCTGAAGGCCCAGGACGGAGACCGCAAGATGACGGTCGAAGGCCACACCGACAGCATGGGCTCCGACTCGACGAACCAGCCGCTCTCGCTCAACCGGGCGAATGCGGTGCGCGAGTACCTCGTCAACAAGGGCGTCGACGCCGCGCGCATCTCGGCCGTCGGCATGGGCTCGAAGACGCCGCTGGTTCCCAACTCCAACGCCGAGAACCGCGCGAACAACCGTCGCGTCGAGATTGTCGTCTCGCCCGGCTCCGTCACGCAGCGCTGAGCTTCACTTCTTCACTTCAGCGGGTGGCTCCGTCGCGACGATGGAGCCACCCGTCGCAGGCTCGAGGCTCTCTCTGAAGAGCTCCACCGCCTCCATCGTCAAGCGCACCACGAGTGGCCCCAGCAGGGCGCCCCAGGTGCCGAACGCCGCGAGCCCTCCGAAGACCGAGACGAACACCAGGAACATCGGCATCTGCAGGGCGCCCCAGCGCGAGAAGAGCGGGCGCAGCAGGTTGTCGACCGAGCCGATGACGACGACCCCCAACGCCACGAGAATCACGCCGCGCCCGGGCCGCCCCGTGAGGAACAGGCCCAGCGCGATGGGGCCCCAGATGAGCGCCGTGCCGACGAAGGGAATCACCGAGGCCACGCCCGTGATGGGGCCCAGCACCCACGCCCGCGGGACGCCGAGGCTCGCGTAGATGATGGTCGCGGCGAGTCCCTGCGCGAGCGTCGTCAGCCCGACGCCCACCAACAACCCGCGCCCCGTCTCGTGAAACGCCGCGCTGAGGCGCTCTCCCACGTTGGGACGGAACGGCGAGTTGCGCTGCATCCACTTCCACAGCCCTTCACCGTCGACGAGCATCGCGTAGGCACCGCCGAAGTAGAGGAAGAGCCCGATGAGGGCGGCGGCCGCGGCGCCGGCGATGGTGCTGAGCAGGTCGAACCCCTCCATGCCCGAGCGCTTCACCAGGTTCGTCACGTCTGCCAGCGACGAGGGGAGCGCGTTCGGCGAGTCGGGCGACGAGAGGATGCCTTCGAGTGCGCTGCGTGCCGACGACGAGGCCTGCACCATCGCCACGAGCTCCTTCGCACCGGCGACGACGCCCACGACGAGCAGGCTCACCGGCAGCGCCACCACGATGAAGAGGAGCAACGACAGCACCGCCGCCGCACGCTGCCGCCCGCGCAGCCCACGCTGAAAGCGCAGCAACATCGGCTTGGTGAGCGCCGCAGTCCACACGGCGAGGAGCAGGGGAGGCCACAACGGCAGGAACACGAACATCGAGGCCACCACCAGGCCCAGGGTCAGCCAGGCCAGGGCGGTGAGGCGGGGGGTCGGTTCAGTCACGGTCAGGTCTCCAGCCGATGAGTTCAAACGAAACGTCCCGGCGAGCCTCGTGGCCCGTCGGGAGCGGATTCGACGCAACCAGGGCGCGTGTCAACGAAGGACGTCGACCTGGAGCTGGTTCTCGATGCCCCGGGCTCCGGGAATTCGCCGCGCGAGGCGGGCCATCGCCAGCTCGTCCCACCCGGTCTCCACCGCGCCGGTGAGCTGAATCACCCCGTTCTTCACCGAGGTGGTGACCCGCTTGAACTCCGGGCGGTCCTTCATGGCGAGCGACAGGTCGCGGGTGATGTCGGCGTCTTTGGCGACCACCGCGGCCTTCTGCGTCGACGAGACCACCTCGAGCAGGTTGTCCACGCGCACGGCGCCGTTCGCGCGGCTCGCCTCGATGCCAGCGGCGTCACGAACCGCCGCCGTCGGCACGATGCCGAACAACGACACCACGCCGTCTTCGGTGTCGACGCCAATCTCGGTGGAAGGCACGTCTTTGGCCGCGAACAACCTCAGCTTCACGCTCGCCGTCGTCTCCATGTCACGCGCGCTCGAGCGGGGCGCCTTGCCTGCCTCGTGGAGCATCGAGACCTGCTCACGTTTACCGAAGGCGTCGGGCGAGACGACCTCGGTGGTGACCTTCCGAACGCCGGCGGTCCGGCTGGTGAGCCGCATCGCGCGAAGGTGGTCGCTGAAGGAATCGGCCGTGCCCGAGAGAATGACGGCACCCTTCGCGACCGACTTCACGCGAATGCTGCTGTCGGCGAGCGCGGGGTCACCGGTCAACGCCTTCTGCACGGCGGTGTTCGTCTCGGCGTCAGTGCGCGCGACCTGCTTCGCCTCGCCCACCGGCACGACCTGCAGCTGGTTCGTCACGTCGCGAACGCCGCCCACTGCCCGCGCCGTCGCCTCGGCCTTCGCGCGTTGGCCGGCCGTGTCGACCTTCCCGTAGAGCATCACCACACCGTCTGCCGAGTCGACGTGAATGGCGCCGCTGCTCACGCCCTCGGTCGTCAGGAGCGCCAGCTTGGTACGCGCCGTCAGCAGGGCGTCAGGGGGTGCGGCGAAAGCGGCGCCTGAGAGGAGCAGGGTGAGGGTGACGACGAGGGCATGAGTTTTCATGGGTGACTCTGGTAGCAGACACCCTGCCAACGCCTATCACTTCGAAAATGGCGGCAAAACGCTCAGCTTTGCACTCGAAGCGAGCGAGGCCGCATCACGTCGATGTCATCACATTGATGCAGTCAGGACGGCAGCTCGGTGCTCTTCAGCACGCCGTAGCGCTTCAGTTTTCGATACAGCGTCGCCGAGCCGATGTGGAGCTGCTGCGCCGTGCGCGTCTGATTGCCTTCGTTGATGGCGAGCGCCGAGAGAATGTACTCGCGCTCGATGTCCTCGAGGTGGCGAACCGACGAGCCGACCGTCGACGAAGGGAGCGCCGATGGAATGATGACGTCGTCTGGCAGGTCCTCGACCTCGATGCGGTCTCCGCGAGAGAGGGCCACCGCGCGTTCGATGGCGTTCTCGAGCTGGCGCACGTTGCCCGGCCAGAGCGAGCTCATCAGCACGTCGACGGTGCCGGGGCTCAGGCTCGTCACGTTGCGCTGCATGCGGTGCGACGCCGCTGCGAGGAGCACCCGGGCCAGTGGCAACACGTCTTCGCGGCGTTCGCGCAGCGCCGGCACGTGCAGCTCGACGACCTTGAGCCGGTAGTACAGGTCTTGCCGGAACGTGCCCGCCAGCACTGCCGCGCTCAGGTCGCGATTCGTCGCCGCGATGATGCGGACGTCGACCGGGCGGCTCTTGTTCTCGCCGACGCGCCGCACCTCATGTTCCTGCAGCGCGCGCAGGAGCTTCACCTGCATGCCTGGTGACACCTCGCCGACCTCGTCGAGCAGCAGCGTGCCGTGGTTGGCCGCCTCGAAGAGGCCCGGCCGGTCACTCGAGGCGCCCGTGAACGCACCGCGCGCGTGCCCGAAGAGCTCGCTCTCGAGGAGCGTCTCGGTGATGGCTCCGCAGTTGACGGCGATGAAGGGGCCGGTGGACCGGGTGGACTGCTCGTGAACGAGGCGCGCGACGCGCTCTTTGCCAGAGCCGCTCTCGCCCGTCAGGAGCACCGTCGCGTCGACCTTCGCGACCCGTCTGGCGAGGTCGACCAGGGTGCGCATCGAGGCGCTCTTCGCGACGAGTCCGAGCGGCGCGACCTCTTCGACCTGCGCCGTCACCTTGAGGTTGCGCTCGTGCTGCGCGAGCTTCTTCTCGGCGGCTTTGAGGGTGTCAATCACCCGGGCGAGCGAGACCTCGAGGGCTTCAGAGAGGCCTTTCGTGTCGAAGAAGCGAAGCTCGGCGCTTCGTTCTCCCCACTCCTCGCGAGTGCGGCCGATGAGGTGGCAGGTGGCGTCGCCGCGAGCCAGGCATTGGTCTTCGAGCACGAAGACCTCGCGCTTCGTGCTGCAGCTCAAGTACCCGCTCAGCAGCCCCGACATCATCCAGCAGCTCACGTCCTTCGCGCGGCCGAAGTGCAGCAGGTGCTGCTCGGCCTCGAACGACGCAGACATCACCGCGCCGGTCTTCGAGAGCGGGCCCGCCGAGTTGGGCTCGAAGCAGCACAGGCCCTTGAGCGTCGGAATACGGTGGCCGGCCTTCGCCCACTCGGTCTCGTCCTCCCACGCGAACTGCGTGCGCATCGACTCGGCCATTCGCCAGCCCTGCGCGAAGCCGAACTGCGTCAAGACGGTGCGGGCAGCGCTCTCGCCGAAGTTCTCGACGAGGTACTTGCGGAGCAGCCCCATCGCGACGGCGTCGATCAACAGCGCACGTTCGCCCGCGAAGTGGATCAGCCCGGTCTGGGGCTCCAATTGCAGAAATTCGGTGTGGTCGAGGTCGATGGCGCGCATGGCGCCCTTTCGCTCCGAACCGCGTCGTCGAAGACATTGCAGAATAACTCACATTGATGGGTTTGGCGAGCGAGGCCATGGCGTTTGTTGAGGAATTCCACTTTTTTCGCATCAGGCGCTCGTTACGACGGGTGGTTGGCGCGCGGTGCGCAGTTTCCGCGCGAACGTCATGCGTGAGATCACGTCAGATTGATGGGTCTCGTTTTCGTGAACGCATCGAGTGCACGGCATCGTTCATGCTTGATGCTGAGGTGTTGTCTCACCGGAGCGCCGAACCCATGAGCGTGATTTCGACCGAAGCCTTTCGAACGGTGTCTGCGGGGAGCACGTGATCAGCGTCCGTCGTGCAGGTGACAGGCGCCTCGAGCCCATCCTCACTCCTCAGCAGTGGCACACGTTTCACGACGGCGCAGTGGCCCCGGACCACGGCGCTGGGTTTCACGTGCTCGAGCACCTCGACGAGGCCCGGCTGCCGCCGGACGAGGAGCTGCCGCACAGCCAGTTCGTGCGAGCCGAGTGGCTCACCTACGTCTTCGAAGGGTCGCTCTCGTTCGAAGACGAGCGCGGTCAACGAGGCGTCTTGCGGGCGGGTGAGTTTCAGCGCGCCTCGTCGGCCTTCGATCGCCGGCATCGCGAGACGAACGTGTCACGCACCGAGTGGGCCCACTTCTTTCAGTTCGGGCTTCACCCCACGGCGACGCCTTCGCCAGGGCATCAGGAGTGCCGCTTCAGCGTGGCCGATCGACGTGACGTGCTGTGCCTGGTGGCGTCGCCAGAGGGTGGTGAAGGTGTTCTTCGCCTCGACCAGGACGTGAAGCTCTACTCGTCGTGCCTCGACGGCGGTCGTCACCTGGTGCACGAACTGGCTCCCGGCCGCGTCGCCTGGGTGCACGTCGTTCGTGGTGGCGCGAAGGTGATGGAGGAGGCGCTCGAGGCTGGCGATGGCGCAGCCGTCACCGGCGAGCGCGTCGTCTCCCTCACCGCCGACGGAGAGTCCGAAGTCCTGGTGTTCGACGTGAGCGAGTACCGGCACTCGGCCGGAAACGGCGTCGTCACGTGATGAGGCTGTCAACGCTCCAGGCGATTGGCGTGAGACGTGAAGGGCGAGGGGTCATGAGCAACGTGCCTGTGGAGCGAGTCGAACCACCAGCCCCCGAGGCGCTCGAGGGCCCAGACGAGGCAGTGCACGAAGTGGGGCAGGCGAGGGCGTCTGACCTCCGCTTCATTCCCGGCGTGAAGCGCGGGCCCATCACGCCGGCTGGCAAGAAGCCCTGAGCATGGTCCCGATTCTCGGCATCGCTGCGTTCGTCTTGTGGCTGTACGGCCTGAACGTCAGGCCCGGCGACGGCCGCGTTCACCTGCTGGTCCTCGGCGCTGCGCTGGCCCTGGTGTTTCAAGTCATTCAGCACCGCCGCGAGCTCCGTCGACTGTCGGGCCGTCGCGTCGTTCCCACTCAGTCCCCACGGAGTTCCTCATGAGCAGCGCCAAGACGAACAAGAAGATCGACGCCCTCGCCGCGAGCGCGAAGAACGTGGTCGCGAAGGTGGAAGCGGTGGTGAAGGGAGCGACGGCCGAAGCTGGCACGCTCCTGAAGAAGGTGGACGAAGGCGCCCGGCAGGTGTCGGTCGACGTCGCCCACGACGTTCAGAAGCTCGGCGTCAAGGCCGGGCATGCCGTTCAGGAGGCCGCGCAGAAGGCTGAAGTGGTGGGGGAGAAGCTCGTCACGAACGTGGAAAAAGCGATGAAGAAGACCAGCGAAGAGATGTGACCGCGAGCACAATGATGGGTCAGCTTGATCGAGGGCACTCACTTTGAGCAGCGCAGCACCCACCGCCGGCCAGAGTGAAAGGGTGCCGTGAGCCTGGTGACCTACATTCTGGTCGGAGCCGTGATGGCGGTGGTGCTGCGGCTCGCCGTGCCACGCATGCGGCGCACCCGCGCTTCGACGGGCGTCCTCGTCGGTATCGTCGGCGCGGTGGTGGGTGGCGTGCTGGCGTCGGTCCTGGTGCGCGAGGGGTCCTTCTTCGACGTGCAGCCGGTCGGCATCACCTTCTCGTTCGTGGTGAGCACGGTGGCGTTGCTGTGGCTCGACGGCACCTCGCGCTCCGACCCGTAATCGAAGCTCGACCGCTCACGACCCTTCGTGCAGCATCGATGACGTGAGCGCAGCGCCGTCGTTGAAGAAGTACGTCTGGCTGTCCATCGCGGCGGCCGTCGCCACCATCGGGCTCAAGGGCGCGGCGTGGGCGCTGACCGGCTCGGTCGGCCTGCTCTCCGACGCGCTCGAGTCGTTCGTGAACCTCGCCGGCGCGCTGATGGCGCTGTGGATGATGTGGCTCTCGGAGCAGCCCGCCGACGCCGACCACGCGTGGGGCCACGGCAAGGCCGAGTACTTCTCGAGCGCGTTCGAGGGGTTCCTCATCTTCCTCGCGGCGGTCAGCATCGCGGTATCGGCCGTGCTTCGGCTGATGAACCCGAAGGCGCTCGAGGCGGTGGCCATCGGCCTCGGCGTGTCCGTCGCGGCGTCGGTCATCAACTTCGCGGTGGCGCGTGTGCTCGCGAAGGTGGGCAAGGAGCACCACTCGGTCATCCTCGAGGCTGACGCGCACCACCTGATGACCGACGTGTGGACCTCGGTCGGCGTCATCGTCGGCGTCGGCCTCGTCGTGCTGACGGGCTGGTTGTGGCTCGACCCGGTGCTCGCGCTGCTGGTGGCCGCGAACATTCTCTTCACCGGGTGGAAGCTGATGAAGCGGTCGGCCTCGGGCTTGATGGACAGCGCGCTGCCGCAAGAGATGGTCGCGAAGGTCGAAGCGCTGCTCGAGCCGTACCGCAAGCAGGGGCTCGGGTTTCACGCGCTGCGCACGCGCCAGGCCGGCAGTCGCGCCTTCGTGACGTTGCACGTGCTCGTGCCCGGCTCGTGGACGGTGAAAGAGGGCCACGACCTCGTCGAGCGCATCGAGGTCGAGATGCTGGCCCTGTTGCCGAACGGCCACGTCACCACCCACCTGGAGCCGCTGGAGGACCCGGTGTCGATGCTGGACGAGGGGCTCGACCGCAGGCCGCACGCGTGAGGTCGTGTCAGCGCGAGAGGGCGTCTGCCGGCGAAGCCTTCACGCACGTCGCTTCAGCCTCGCTGAAAGGCCTCAGGGTCTGCAGCACAGGCGACGCGCGCCGGTCGCGGTGGGTGGGTTGTTGACGGGCGTGATGCTGCAGTTGTCGGTGCCGTTGCGAATGAACTGGTTTGCGATGCCACCCACGGGGTTGCGAGAGCCGTCGACGGTGCCGCAGGTATTGTCTGCGAGGGTCGCAGCTCCGCCCGAACAGTTGAGGCCCACGGTCGAGAAGGCGTTGCACGACAACGAGGACGCCACCGTGCACATGTTGCACGCGCCGCACGAGCCCGGCGTGAAGCCGGTGAAGTAGTTGTTCATCGTGCTCGTGTAGCCGCTGGGGCAGCTCGCCGTTCCGTCGACGTCGACGCACACCGGCTCGGCCGAAGGCGGTACTGGAGCGCACACGCTGCCCGACGCGCACGTCTGCGAGGTCTGCGCCACGCAGAAGGCTTCGGTGGTGGTCCAGGTCGGGTTGGCCTGCGACGCGAAGCCGCCGGGCTGGCAGACCCTGCCAATGGCGTTCCGGGTTGTCCCAAGCCGGTTGGTCGGCGTCACGCTCTGGCAGACGTAGCTCGTCGAGGTGTTGGTGAAGGTGAACGAGGCGCTGCTGCCGCCGCAGCTCGCGGTCGAATAGGCGTAGACCGTCACGCTACAGGCCGTGGCGCAGGTGCAGCCGACACAGGGCTGACCCTGCAGTCCCTGGAATCGGTTCAGCAGCGACGTGTAGCCGGCGGGGCACGGGCCGCTCCCGAGCATGATGCCGAGCGACGCGCCGGGCCCCACACTGGGCACGCACTGCACCTGGCTCCCGAGACACGTCGGGTCCTGACAGTCGGCGAGCCCATCGCCGTTGTTGTCGACGCCGTCGAGGCAGTTGCTCTCGGGAATACGAACGCACTGGTTCATCGCGCACGTGAAGTTCGGCTGACACTGGGCGGGTGACGAGCACGAGGTGAGGCACATGCCCGTTCCGCACCCGAAGCCGTTCGGGCACGCGCCGCCCGAGCCACCACAGGTGCCGGCGTTGTCGCAGATCTGCATGCACGTCGCGCCACAGGGCGTGCCCACGAGCACGAAGCGATCGGGGGGGCACGTGGGCGCGCCGCCTGAGCAACTCTCGGCGACATCGCAGACCGAGCCAGCAGGCCGGCAGACCTGCGTGTTGGGCGCGAACGCGTCGGTTGGACAGCCGGTGTTTCGCCCGTCACAGGCCTCTGCGACGTCACAGCCGCCGTCAGTCGCAGGCCGGCACTCGGTTCCCGCGTCGGCAATCCGGTTCATCGGGCACGAGCCGCCCGTGCAGACCTCGGCCACGTCACAGACGCCTGGCGCCGTCCGGCACGTCACACCCTCACAGTCGGTGTCGGCACAGTCGGCGGCCGTGTCGCCGTCGTTGTCCAGCCCGTCGGCGCACGCGGTCTCGCGCATCGCCCCGCCACCGGCGCTGCCTCCACCTGCCGAGCCGCCAGCAGAGGCCCCTCCTGCAACTCCACCCGCCGATGCGCCACCTGCGGATCCTCCGGCCGTCGAACCGCCTGCGGAGCCGCCCGCCGTGGAGCCACCTGCGGAGCCGCCCGCCGTCGAGCCACCTGCGTCGCCACCCGCCGTCGAGCCGCCTGCGTCGCCACCCGCCGTCGAGCCGCCTGCGTCGCCACCTGCGGAGCCGCCAGCCGTCGCCCCACCTGCAGTCCCGCCCGCCGCCGCGCCACCTGCGGAGCCGCCAGCCGTCGCGCCACCTGCGGTCCCTCCCGCTGCCGCGCCACCCGCCGTCGAGCCGCCAGCAGCGCCACCAGCCGAGCCGCCCGCGACGGAACCGCCACCTGCGGAGCCACCACCCCGGCCTCCCGCGCTCCCACCGCCATCAATGGCAGTGCATTGATTGTCGATGCATTGATCCGTCGATGCACAATCTGCCGAGGTGTCACATCTCGCCCCGGTGAACTGGGGGAAACAGCCTGACAGCGCGAACAGCGCGATGACTGCGATTCGGCGAGCCATGAAGTGCCTCACTTCTCGACCACGAAGAGGATGATGGCCGTGACGGCCGCGACGCCGGCCACCGCGTACGAGATGTTCGCTGCGGTCGCCATGGTCTGCGAGTCACGCCGCAGCTCCGCCGCAGCGTCAGGCCCACGAACGACGGTGTTGTGTTCGACCGCTTTGGCGTTGCTGACCACGCCCAGGCCGACGCCCGCGCCAACCCCTGCCACCGCGACGCCACCGGCAACCCACGTCCACACGCGCGCCTTCTTCTCCACCGTCGCCGTCAGTGCAGGGCCCGGAGTCAGCGCGACGTCGGCCGGCTTCGGCTCGGTGGTCGTGACCGCTTTCGGCGCGTCGGTCGGCGGCGGGCTCGGGCGCAGCGCGATGGTCATCTCGGTCGCGCGCGACAGCTGCATCACGAAGGCGCGGTCGGTCTTCTCGTAGCCTTCAGCCGTCACGCTCAGGGTGTGGTTGCCGGCGATCAGCTCGATCGACACTGGCGAGTTCCCGAGCTCCTTCCCGTCGACGCTGATCTTCGCCGTCGGCGGGTCCGCGAACACCATCAGCTGCTGCAGGCCCTTCTCGCGAAGGCGCCGCTCGAGGTTGGTGATGGCGTCGCTGACCGACTCACGATCCGCCGCGTTGGGAGAGAGCCGCAGGTAGTCGCGGTACGCACGCATCGCCTTCGCGGTCTCGCCGAGCTGCTCGTGACACTTGCCGATGTTGTACGTGATGACGGGGCTGGGCCGGGCCAGGTACGCCTCTTCGAACTTCGCGATGGCCTCGGCGTAGCGCGCTTGTTTGTAGAGCTTCTGGCCCCACTGAACGAGCTCCTTCGCTTTTGCGAGGCCGGCGGTTTCGGGCGCCGCCGCAGCAGCGGGTCTGGGCTCCTTCGGCGGAGCAGCGAGCATCATGGCGATGAGCAGTGCGGAGATCATGGTTCCTGGTCAGCCACGCGAATGCGGCCGGCCGGTGATTGTCGACGGAAGGAACACAAAGAACAATCGCGCTCGTTCTTCAGCGCAGCTGCGAGGTTGATCTGCTCAGGTCGTCCCCCGGCGTCGGGCGCTTCGGGCCGGCCGCGGAGTGACTGTGCGACCTGTGCTGATGCTGCTGGTGCTGTGCCTCGGGTGCCCGAAGCCGAGGCCACGAATCGACCCCGAGCTGCAGTCGAAGATCTGCCGGACGTTTCGTTTCGAGGCCTTCCAGGCGCCAGCGAGCGCCGCGACGCCGGCACCCGACGACGAGATCTTTCTCTGGAGGGACTTCTGCTTCGTCGATTGCCCGCAGTACCAGGTGACCATCAAAGGTGACGGTCGCGTCATTCTGGTGATGTTGAACGGCCCCGTCGTCGGTCTCGAGAGCTACTCCATCGATCCCGCGCTCGCGTCGCGGCTGTTCGCCGAGTTCGAAATGCTCGGCTTCGCGACCCGCCCCTTCGTCAGGACCTCCGAGAACATCACGTGCAGCCAGACGGTCACGCTGAAGCAGATGGTCGGCGCGAAGGTGACCTCGGTCGTTTCCGACTCGAGGGTGTTCGAACGAGCGCACTCCGAACGCCTGCAGCACCTGCACGCGCTGGTCGAGACCGTGGCCCGGGTGGGGGAGCACGTGGCGCAGTGCCCGCAGCTGGGGCCGAAGGACTGAAGAAAAGACGGGTCGCCTGTCCGCCGCGTCGTCGATAAGGATGGCGGCATGCACCATCTCCTCAAGGGCCTCATCAACTTCAAGACCGAGCTCGCGCCGTCGATGCGACCGCTCTTCAAGGACCTCAGCCAGACCCAGAACCCCGAGCTGCTGCTGATCACCTGCTCGGACAGCCGCGTGGTGCCGCACCTGCTCACCAGCGAAGAGCCTGGCGACGTCTTCGTCGTGCGCACCGTCGGCAACATCATCGCGCCTGCAGGCAAGAGCGGCTTCTCGGTGGGTGACGTCAGCGAGGCGTCGGCCATCGAGTACGGGCTCGAGGTGCTCGGCATTCGCGACATCGCGGTGTGCGGTCACTCGAACTGCGGCGCCATGAAGGCCGTGCTCGACGGGCGGCAGAACCTCTCGGCCCTCGCGCCCAACCTCGTCGCCTGGCTGGAGCACGGCGAGGCCGCGCAGACGCGCCTCTCCTTGTCAGACTTCATCGACCCGTCGCTGCCCGAGGTCGACCGGCTCTCGCAGGCAAACGTGCTCCAACAGCTCGATCACGTCGCCAGCTACACGCCTGTCGCGAAGCGCAAGGGCGAGGTCAGACTGCACGCGCTGTGGTTCGACATCGGCAAGACGATGGTCTCGTTGTTCGAAGCGGAGCGCGGCCGCTTCGTGGCCCTCGACGAGGCCGAAATCGCGCGGTTGATGGCTCCGAAGTGAGCCTCGCGCCGCGGGTTGGTGCCGGTCCGAAAGCGTCGATGTAACCACCCTGATTCACAGGCGCTTTCCCGGGTTTCGGGCCCGCGAAAACCCACCGAATCGGCGGCCCGAAATGCTACATCGCAGAGGTCGTCTCGCCTCTGCATCGGACCGTTCATGGAATCGACTTCGCAGCCCGCCCCCGCTGGTGTTCCTGTTCCCGTTTCTGCCAACACGCCGGCCGAATACAACGCCGCGAGCATCACCGTGCTCGAAGGCCTCGAGGCCGTTCGCAAGCGGCCCGGCATGTACATCGGCGACACCTTCGTGCGCGGGCTGCACCACCTCGTCTACGAGGTCGTCGACAACTCGGTCGACGAGGCGCTGGCCGGCTTCGCGACGGGCGTGCACGTCTTCATCCACATCGACAACTCCATCACCGTCGTCGACGACGGCCGCGGCATTCCCGTCGGCCCGCACCCGACCGTCATCGGCATGGACACGCTCGACGTCGTGATGACGAAGCTGCACGCCGGCGGCAAGTTCGAGAACAGCGCGTACAAGGTCTCAGGCGGTCTGCACGGCGTCGGCGTCTCGTGCGTCAACGCGCTGTCGGAGTTGATGAAGGTCGAGGTGCAGCGCAACGGCAAGGTCTACCAGCAGACGTACATGGCTGGCGTGCCGCAAGGCCCGGTGCGAGAGGTCGGCGTCACCGACAAGCGCGGCACCCGCGTCACCTTCAAGCCCGACCACACCATCTTCGAGGTGAGCGAGTACGACTTCGACACGCTCGCGGGCCGCCTGCGCGAGCTCGCCTTCCTCAACGCCGGCCTCAACATCACCATCACCGACGAGCGCTCGGGCAAGGCGCACAACTTCAAGTTCGAAGGCGGCATCACCACGTTCGTCGAGTACATGAACAAGGGGAAGCAGGCCTTCAACGAGAAGGTCATCTTCTTCAAGACCGAGAAGGACCTGGTCTCGCTCGAAATCGCGATGCAGTGGAACGACGGCTACGACGAACGCATCCACACCTTCGCCAACAACATCAACACGCCCGAGGGCGGCACTCATCTGTCGGGCTTCAAGGCCGCGCTCACGCGCACCATCAACGCGTACGCGGAGCGCGGGCAGCTGTGGAAGGACATCAAGGAGCAGCCGACCGGTGACGACGCCCGTGAAGGCCTCGCCGCCGTCATCTCGGTGAAGCTGCCCAACCCGCAGTTCGAAGGGCAGACGAAGCAGAAGCTCGGCAACTCGGAGATCAAGGGCCTCGTCGAGCAGATGGTGAACGAGCAGCTCGGCCAGTGGCTCGACGAGAACCCGAGCAACGCGAAGAAGATCGTCGGGAAGATTGGTGACGCCGCGCGCGCGCGCATCGCGGCCCGCAAGGCGCGTGAGACGGTGCGAAAGGGCGCCTTCAGTGGTGGTGGCCTGCCGGGCAAGCTCGCTGACTGCCGCTCCAACAAACCCGAGGAGTGCGAGCTCTTCATCGTCGAGGGCGACTCGGCAGGTGGCTCGGCCAAGCAGGGTCGCGAGTCGCGGTTCCAGGCCATTCTGCCGCTGCGCGGAAAGATCCTGAACGTCGAGAAGGCGCGCCTCGAGAAGATGCTCACCAGCAACGAGATCGTGACGCTCATCACGGCGCTCGGCACCGGCGTGCGCGCAGGCAACGACGACGAGGGCTACAAGCCCGAAGACGCGCGGTACCACCGCATCATCTTGATGACGGACGCAGACGTCGACGGCTCGCACATTCGCACGCTGCTGCTGACGTTCTTCTTCCGCCAGATGCCCGAGCTCATCGAGAAGGGCTTCATCTACATCGCGCAGCCGCCGCTCTACAAAGTGACGGTCAACAAGAAGGACCGGTACCTGAAGGACGAAGACGCGCGCAGCGACTTCCTCCTCGACCGCGCCGCCGAACGTGCCGCGCTCGAGCTCTCGACCGGAGAGCTCACCGGTGACGCCCTCAAGCGGCTGCTCAAGAAGGTGACGCTCTACAACAAGCGCCTCGAGAAGATGGCGCTGCGCAAGGACAAGCGCGTCGTCGACGCCATCGTGCAGGCCGCGAACTTCACGCCCGAGATCCTCAAGGACGTGACGAAGACGGTGAAGGACGAAGACGGCGAGCTGATCAGCCAGGCGCAGGCCCAGTTCTTCAAGGTCGAGGAGTACCTGAGCGAGCGCTACCCCGACATCATCGACCGCATGCGCGTCGAGATGAAAGATGACCCCCAGCACAGCTCGAAGAAGTTCGTCATCAAGTCAGACGTGAACGGCGCCTTCCGCGAGACGGTGCTCGACACCGACTTCCTCGTCAGCGCCGAGTACGGCGAGCTCGTCACCCTGCGCGACGCGTTCCAGTCGTTCGGCCCCGCGCCCTACACGCTGCGCATCGGCGACCCGAAGAAGGTGAAGGGTGACGGCGAAGAAGAGCTCAAGCGCCACACCGCGCACACGTATCAAGAGGTGCTCGCGCTGGCGTACGACGAAGCGCAGAAGGGCCTCTACATTCAGCGGTACAAGGGCCTCGGTGAGATGAACCCCGAGCAGCTCGCCGAGACGACGATGAACCCGCTGACGCGCACACTGCTCCAGGTGAAGGTGAAGGACCTCATCGAAGCGCAAGACGTGTTCACCAAGCTGATGGGTGACGACGTCGATCGCCGCAGGGAGTGGATCGAGAAGGAGTCGGTGCGCGTGGTGAACCTCGACATCTGAAGTCGTCAGCGCTGGGCGACGCGCACCCGATTCCGCCCCTCGTGTTTGGCCTCGTACATCGCCACGTCGGCCGCCTTCAGCATCTCGGCCGGCTTCTCCCCGTGCCGCAGCGGCGCGATGCCCATCGAGATGGTGACGCGCGGCAGCTCGGCGCCGTCGGCCTTCTTCACCACCATCTGCGAGACGATTTCCCTCACCCGCTCTCCGGCCAGCAGCGCGTCGGCCGGCACCGTCTGCGGGAAGAGAATGACGAACTCCTCGCCGCCGAAGCGCGCCACCAGGTCGGTCGGCCGCAGGTTCTTCACCAGCGTCGCCGCCACCGTCGTCAGCACGAGGTCGCCCACCTCGTGCCCGTGGGTGTCGTTGAACTTCTTGAAGTGGTCGATGTCGATGAGCGCCACACACAGCGGCTCTTCGTCACGCTCGTGCCGCACCACCAGGCGATGGAGCGTCTCGTCCAACCAGCGCCGGTTGTGAATGCCGGTGAGCCCATCGAACATCGCGGCGCGCTCGTAGAGCCGTCGCTTCTCGATGTTCGTCGACACCGTCGCGTTGTTCTTTCGCAGGCGCTCGGCCAGCTTCACGATGAGGTTGACGGCGAAGGGGTGCGAGGTCTGCACCAGCTCCCAGAACTCGTCTTCTCCCAGCGAGAGCAGCTCGGTCGGCTCCTGCGCGACGACGAAGGCTGACGCGGGCTCGCCGGTGATGACGCCCAGCTCGCCGACGGTCTCTCCGGGGCCCACCACGGCGATGGGGTCGGCGGTCGGCTCTCCGAGCGCGATGCCCAGCTTCCCGGCCAACACGAAGTGCATCGCGGCCGCGGGCTCTCCCTGGCGAATCAGCACGTCGCCCGAAGCGAGTGAACGCGCGGTGCCCACCTTCACCAGTGCCTCGCGCTGCAACGCCGTCACGCCTTCGAGCATCGCGATGTGGTCGAGCCCCGTCATGGCGGCGACCCTAGATGCAGGCCTGTGACTGCGCGAGAGAACCCGCTGCCGTGGCATCCCATCGCGCGCACCAACGAATGTTGGTCAACCCGTGGAAGGGGAGCGAGGATTCGCGCGTGCCGACCCTCACCCGCGCCGTGGCCTGTCTCGTGGTGGTGCTCGTCGCGGCGCCCGTGCTCGCCCAGGGAAAGTCGTCGAAGCGGGGCAAGCTGACCGAGCCCGAACCCGTGGCCGCGCCCACGCCCACGCCCGCGCCGACGCCGACGCCGACGCCGGAGCCAGCACCAGCGCCCATCGTCGAGCCCACTCCCGCGCCGGCGCCCGCGAAGCTGAAGGTCGCGGCAGACCAGAAGCCGCGGCTCGCCGTGTTGAGCCTTCAGCCGCAGGGGGTTCCGCCGGAGCAGGCCGCGGCCATCACCGACGCCGTCGTCGCCGCGCTCTCGTCGCGCGCGCTGTTCGAGATCATCTCGACGAGGGACATCGAGACGGCGCTGGGGGCCGAGCGTCAGCGTCAGCTGCTGGGGGTGTGTGACGCGAACCCCGATGCGTGTGGGGCCTCCATCGGGGACGTGTTGTCTGCTCCCTTCGTCTTGTCGGGTCAGCTCTCGCGAGTGGGCACGGCGTTTCAGCTGACGCTGCAGACCGTCGACACCGCGAAGGGCCGGGCCATCGCGCGGTCCAACCGCCTCGCGTCGTCGCTCGAAGAGATGCAGAGAATCGTCCCGTATGCTGCGGCCGAGGCGACGGGCTCTCCGCTGCCGCCGCCGCCGTCGCGCGTCGTGCCCATCACGCTGCTCACCGTCGGTGGCGTCACGCTGCTCGCGGGCGCGGTGTACGGCGTCATCACGCTCACCCAGCAGACGCAGCTCAACGACGAGCTGTGCCCAGGCGGAGTGCCGACCGATGGGCGCTGCACCGGCACCGCGCTCCGGGAGCGCACCTTCTACGTCGCGCAGAACGACGCGTTGACCCGGCAGAAGTGGGTGTCGGCCGGCCTCGTCGCCGGCGGTGCCATCATCGCGGCGTTGGGTTTCGTCTTCATGCCGCCGCCCGACTCGCAGGTGCGCGTGTCTGCGCTCGTGGTGCCGACGCTCGATGGGCTGGCCGTGGTCGGGGGGTTCTGGTGATGAAGCTGCGTCTCGTCGTCGTCGCGCTCGTCGTGGCCGTCGTCGCCGCGTGCTCCGGGTTGCTCACCGCGCCGGGCAACGATTTTCCCTGTGACTTCTCGAAGCCGCTCGGTGCGCGCGACGCCGTCTGCTCGGCTGGAGACGTCTGCGGCGTCGACAATCGATGTCAGCGCTTCCGCTACGAGGGGCCGCAGTTCGAGGGGCTGCCGACGTTTCCTGACTTCTCGGCTGCGGTCGATGCGGGCACGGTGATTCACCCGGTGCTCATTCGCAGTCGGGTCGACTTCGTGGCGCGAGTGCAAGGCACCGAGGTGGTCATCGCCCACTCGGCTGAGGGCTACTTTCGGCTCGACCGAGGGGGCCCGACCCCCGTCACCTTTCCTGCGCCAGGTCCTGCCCAGCTGACCGACGTGATTCTCCTTCCGAGAGCGAACCCGCTGATGCCGCCCATCGTCGTGGGCCGTGAGACGACGAACCTGGTCTTTCATGAGGGCACCGCCAGCAATCGGGTGAGAGCGGACGGTGGATTCCTCAGAGCTCAGCGGTTGCGTTCGCTCGAACTCGGAGCCTCGCGCACCATCGGAGTCATCGCCGATCCACCCACGAGCCTGGGGGCCATCACGACGGCGGGCCCGATCGAGCAGTTCGTCGACTTCCCCAGCTCACTCCAGATGACCGAGGCACACCTCGACCTGGTGCCCGGCCCGTTCTTCACACCCCCGAACAACAAGACGAGAACGGTCGTCGCGCTCTCGACGGACGGGCTGCGGGCGCGCCTTCCCGATGGTGGGATCGAGCTCGTCTTCCCCGGCGTGTTCCCCGCGCAGTCGCTCCTGGCCGCCGACGTGGCGGCGACGACCTTTGCGGTCCTCTCAGGCCGAGGGCAACCCACGCTCTCGACCTTCACCGTCACCCGCACCGGCGCCAGCTTCGACGTGGCCTCTCCGTGGAGCGATTGTGTTCCGTGCGCGGCTCCGCTCGCCTTCACGCCCGGGAGCGACGTCGGCGGGCCGTTCGTCGAGGTGCTCTGCTCCCTCGAGGGGGTCAAGCGTGTTCGCGGGGCGATGTCGTCGGCGACCGGTGCGGCGTGCCTCACCGAAGACGTCGGCCAGCGCTTCGATTCGAAACGTGTCGCGATTCGCCCGCGGCAGGGGGTGCCGCTCGCGGTGCAGGACTTCGCGAGCTCCGCTGGCTTCCTCGGCGGCGGCGAGGACGGGCAGGTCTGGTTCGGTGCGACCATCAGCAGCGCGTTGCCCTACTTCCTCGACCGGGTGCCGCGAGATGTCGCGCAGGTCAGCCTTCGGGACGGCAACTCAGGGCTCTTCGCGCTCACCTCGGTCGGCGCCTTCGCGGTCACACCAGGTCAGGGCTTCGTCATTCTCCAGCCCGACGTGACGACGCGCATCGAGGCTCTCGTTGGCGAAGGGCAGGGGTGGGTGGTCGGCGCCGGCGGGCACATGGTGCAGGTGGCCGCAGAAGAGCGCGCGAGGCTGAGCGTTCGTTTTGGCCCGCGGCTCGTCGATGGTCGAGGCGAGGGCGTGGCACAGCCCCTTCGGGGAGAGGGCATCGCGGATGCCGATGGCGGGCTCATCTCGATGGTCATCGCCGCAGACGACTCGCTGTACTTCGTACCTCCCCGCTCGGCCGCGAACGCCGACGAACTCGGTGACGTCACCGCACAATTGACGCCGGAGCCGTCGAACGTCATTCGCAGCCTCGCGCTCGAGCGAACGCCCATCGGAACCAACGGCGTCGACCGGGTGCGCGGCTACGTCGTCACGTCACGCAACGTGTACGAGTTCAACCTGGGGGGCGCGCCGCTGCAGTGGACAGCGAAGCCGCTGCCCATCTCGGGTGCTGAGCCCGTCGAAGTCTGGTTCGACAACCCGCGTGGCGGCCTCGCGCGCGTCGGCTACCGCGACGGCACCATCTTCTCGATTCCGGGCGGTTTTCAGATCGCCGAGGCGCTCCCTGGCTCCGACGCGGGCGTGCCGTCAGCCGTCATCGACTACGAGAACCTCGGCGGCTGGCCCGTCGCGCTCACCACCACGGGGCTCTTCGTCGCGCGCTACGACAAGCGCGCCGACAACGGCCGCCTCGACAACCGCTTCCCCGACGGTGGCGTGAACAAGCCGATGACGTGGCGTGAGGTGATGCTGCCTGACGGCTCGAAGCCGTGGATGCCGAAAGACGCGCTCCGAGACGTTCGCGGCAAGCTCCACGTCGTGGCTGATCCACAGACCGGCACCGACCGCGCCTACCGTCGCCTGTTCCACCTGCTCGTCTTCACGCCGACGCAGGTGCTCGAGGTCGGCCGGCACGAGCGCACCAACATCTCGACGCCGGGCGGCGGCGTGCCTCCTCCCGCGACGCCGTGACGCCCGCTGTGTGACTCGTTCGTGACGCGCTCGTCGCGCGAGCGTCGGCGCCGCGTGACGCAAACGGGACTCGGCCGTCATCAGGCTGAGGAACGGCGTCACTACGTAGCGCGAGCATGTTCGCCGCCGCGTCACGACTGAGCCTCGACCCCGAGCGCGAGAAGCGCCTGGTGGTGGCTGCGCTCGCGGCCATCGCCGTGCTTGCGGGCTTCATCACGGTGACGGCAGTGCTCGGCTCGCGCGCCGCGTCGGTCGAGAAGGAGAAGACGGTCGACGTCGCCTTCCGGCCGCCGCCGCCTCCTCCGCCGCCAGCGAAGATCGACAACCCGCCTCCGCCGCCACCCGTGGTGAAGAAGGTGTCGGCGCCGAAGCCGCCTGTTGCCATCGAAGTGCCGGTGCCGGTCGCCGCGCCCGCGCCGGCCGCTGCGGCGATGGTCGCTCCGAAAGAAGTGCCGAAGGTCGCGCCGCCCGAGTCCACCACCGCCGTCGCCGCCATCGCGGTCGCCGTTGGAGGCACTGGAAACGGAATGGGCACCGCCGTCGGCGGCACCATCGCGCCGTCTGAAGACGACTCACCCGCGCCAGTGGAAGTGAAGGCGGCCGGCGGTGGCCCGGTGAACATTCCCGAAGAGGCCGACCCGCCCGAGCCCGACGAGAACAACCCCGCGCCCGAGTACCCCGAGGCCGCGCGCACGACGGGCCAGGAGGCGCGCGTCGTCTTGAAGGTCGTCGTCGAGAAGACCGGCGCCGTCGGCCGAATTCAGGTGCTCAAGGGTGAAGAGCCCTTCGTCGCAGCCGCCATCGCCGCGGTGAAGGCCTGGCGCTTCACGCCGGCCCTGCTCGACGCGCAGCCCATCGCAGTGTTCCTCACCATTCCGGTGAAGTTCTCGTTGAGGGAGTAGCCACATGTTCGACTTCGGAAAAATTCTCGGCCACATGGGCATTCCGGCGATGTCGGTCGCCGCCGTTCTCCTCTTGATGGCGCTGGCCTCGTTGGCCGTCTTCTTCGAGCGCCTCGTCGCGTATTCGCGCTCCCGGTCGGCCTCGCGCCGGTTCGCCGTCGAAGCGAAGGCGTTTCTCGATGCTGATCAACCCGCCGCGCTCGCGCAGAAGGCCGACGCCGAGCAACACAGCCACCTCGCGATGCTGCTCGGCACGGGCGCGAAGACGTACCTGTCGGCTGCGAAGAAGGGCGGCTCAGTGCCGCCCATCGAGCTCACCCGCCGCGAGCTGGAGCGCAAGACGGAGCTCCTCGCCGCAGACGTTCGCCGCGGCATGGGCGTGCTGGCGTCGGTGGGCTCGGTGGCGCCCTTCGTTGGCCTGCTCGGCACGGTGTTCGGCATCATCACCGCCTTCCAGGGCATCGCGCAGGAAGGCTCGGGCGGCCTGGGCTCGGTGTCGCTGGGCATCGCCGAGGCGCTCGTCGAGACGGCGTTCGGCTTGATGGTCGCCATCCCCGCGGTGCTCGCGTTCAACTGGCTCTCGACGCAGGCCGACGGAATCATGCTGGCGCTCGACGACGCACGCGGCGAGTTCATCGACTTCCTCGAGGCGCGGCACGGCGACACGCGGGAGCCGGCCCATGGGAAGTAACCTGACGACGCAGCCGCCGAAGAAGAAGAAGCGCCGCGCGGGCCTCGCGCCCGAGATGAACGTCACGCCGCTCGTCGACGTGGTGCTCGTGCTGCTCATCATCTTCATGGTGGTGACGCCGCAGATGGAGGCCGGGGTCTCGGTCACGCTGCCGAGCATCAAGAACCCCGACCAGGGCAACGCGTCGATGCAGCCGACGACGGTGTCGCTCACGAAGGACGGGAAGTTCTATTTCGAGAAGGAAGCACTGCCGCTCGACGCGCTGATGGAGCGGCTCAAGGCGCTGCACGCGTCGAACGCCGAGAGCCGCGTGGTGCTCAAGGCCGACAAGGACCTCGGCTACGGCAAGGTGCGCGAGCTCTTCAAGGCCTGCCAGGACCTCGGCTTCCCCGGCGTCTCACTGCAGGTCATCGACGTCGCCAACCGGCAGAGCTGAGGACACGCCATGGGAATGTCGCTGGGAGACAGTGGCGGGAAACGGCGCGGCGGGGCGAAGCCGGTGATGAACGTGACGCCGCTCGTCGACGTGGTGCTCGTGCTGCTCATCATCTTCATGGTGGTGACGCCGCTGCTCACGAAGCAGCTGTGGCTGAACGTGCCGCCGAAGCCCGAAGAGAACTCGCCGCCGCCTCCAGCCGACGTCTTGCCGCCCATCGTCATCACGCTCGCGAAGGACGGCGTGACGAAGGTGAACAGCGAGCCCGTCGCGAAGGACCAGCTCGCCGCGCGCGTGTTGGGGATGGTGAACGCGCGCCCCGACAAGGTGGTCTTCTTCGACGCCGCGAGCGACGTGCCGTACGGGCAGGCGCTCGAGGTGATGGACGTGGTGCGCGGTGGTGGCGTCGAGACGCTCGCCGTGTTGGCCGACGAGCTGCCGACGCACTGAGCAGCAGTTCGTGCGCGTTCGTTTCCGTGAATGCGGTTCGGTGAGTCCGTGGGACTTCGCTGAGATGCCGCGCCCGCGTAGTTCCTCAATCGCCTCGAGGCGCTTCGACTCGCGATGACGCCGTCGGCCGGATCGACGACGTGGGGCGTCGCTGCACCTGCTTCTTCTTCCACCCAGCACAGGAACGTGCCGCGGCGGCTGGGTCGAACGAAAAGTTGCTCGAGGCCGCCGCGTCTTCACGGCAGGCGTCGGCGCGCGCGAAGCTGGAGGCCGCCGCCGGCGTGCCGGTCCGGTCTGAAGACGCGAGCTCGTGGTGAGCACCTTCGCCGGCGCGTGACTGCTCACCCGTGTCGAGTCCTGACGAACTGCCGGTCGCCTGCGTGACCTCCGCGGTGCCACCGGACTGTGACGTTCGAGGAGCACGGACGTGACGTCGCGCTTTCCATCAAGTCACGCACGCGCCGTGATGACGACACGACGGAGGACGAGATCGTGCTCCGTGACCACGACGTTGCGAACCCTGATGAGCCTCGCCCTCGCGCTGGTGCCTGCGTACGCGCTGGCGCAGGCCGACGACGGTGGCGAAGACGCCGGTTCGTTCGACGCGGGCAGCGTGATCGAAGACGCGGGTCTCCCGGAGACCGCGGTGGATGCAGGCCCCGTTGACGTGGACGCAGGCACGCTCCTTCCTTCCGACGCGCCCGTCGCGAAGAAGCCGTTGCCCAAGAACTTCGTCGGCATCGTCGGCGTCGTCACCGACGCGCAGTCCGGCGAAGGGCTCATCGAAGCGACGGTGAAGGTGGTGGCGGGCGGCAAGAAGAGCGCGCTCACCGACGTCGACGGCGAGTACCGGCTCAAGCTCCCGCCCGGCACGTACGACCTG
>JAUXRI010000292.1 GCA_030681895.1 Myxococcales bacterium
GCGCCGTTCGTCGGCACCGTCACGCAGCTCGCGCCGATGCAGCACCCGCTCGCGCACGACGTCGAGTTGCACGTCGACATGGCGCACTGCCCGCCTGTGCACGCCGAGCCACCGCAGTCGAGGCAGGCCCGCCCGTTCGAGCCGCAGCTGCTCGACGACGGCGTGGTGATGCACTGGTTTCCCTGGCAGCACCCTGACGGGCACGATGACGGCGTGCACTGGCAGGACTGCGACAGGCACTCCTGGCCTGCTTCGCACGACGGGCCCGCGCCGCACTGACAGCGGCCACTTTCACAGCGGTCGGCGCCCAGGGCTGCTCTGCAGGTCGGCTCCGCGCCGCACGCGCACTGGCCCGTCGCGGAGCACGTATCGGCCATCTGTGAGTCGCAGACGACGCAGTCCGAGCCGCTGACGCCACACGCGCCGGCCGTCGGAGGGTCGACGCACGCGCCGGCTGAGCTCAGACAGCCCCGGCACGCGCTCACCCCGGCCGCGAGCCTCACCGAGACGGGCCGCTCGACGCCCTGCTGCACCAGCACCGAGGCCCTGCCGCGCCCCACCGCGCCGCCATCGACGAGCCCGGTCACCGTGACGTCGACGAGCTGACCGCCCACGGCGTCACCGAGGAGGATTCGCACCGAGGTCGACGGCGGGAGAATGCCCGCAGCCGTCGCGGGCCGGACCGCAGGCTCGAGGAGCGCGCCGCCATCGACGTGCGCTTCGTAGCGCAGCTGCTCCGACGGGGTCTCGGACGAGTCGGTCGTCACCACCACGGCCGTGCCGAACAGCGACGCCGGGTCGCGACAGTCGGTGAGGAGCAGCAGCGCCGAGAGCAGCCCGAGGCGTCTCATCGCGCGTTGATGTCCGGGAAGGTCGTCGGGGTGGGCCCCGGCGCGGTGGCCACGGCGGTCGCCGTCACTGCGCCCGCGACGACGACGCCAGCGATGCCGGCCCAGAACCACCACCGTGAGGTGATGGGTGGTGGCGGTGGCAGCTCTCGTCGCGTGAGCTCGAGCTGGAGCTTCTTCGCGGCGGCGTCGGCTTCGGCACGGGCCGCGATGACGCGCAGCTCGTCTTGCCTCGCTGCTTCTTCGGTCCTGCGCCGCTCCTCGGCCGCGCGCTCTTTCTCGCGTTCGGCGTCGAGCTGGGCCTTCACCTCGGCCACCACCTGCTCCGTCGCGGCGGCCTGCGGCGTGGGCGGGTTCGTCTCGAGGTACCGCTTGAAGTACGAGAGCGACGCTTCGAGGTTGCCGGTCTTGCGGTGGCACTGGCCCAGGTTGAACAGCAGGCCGGGCGCTGCCTTGAGCTTGTAGGCGGCTTCGTAACGGGAGATGGCCGTCATGAAGTCGCCGGTGTCGAAGGCCTTCTTGCCCTCCATCGCGATTCGTTTCGCCTGGGCCTCGGCAGACTCCGCGCGCGCGTCACCTCCGGCGAGCAGCACGCCGAGCATCAGCAGCGCAACGCTAGAACGGGTCGAGGACGCCATCGGAGACGGCTCTGGTTTGCTTCTTCACGCCGCGGGGCGCAAGTCGCTTGAGGGGCAGCTCGACGTGCAGACTCTCGCTTGTTCCGAACTCGCGAGTGAGTGGCTCGTAGCCCTTGAGCTCGAGCCTGACCTTCAGCGGCGGCGCGCCCAGCTCCCGCTTCAGGGTGACGGGCGTGGTTCCCAACGACGCGCCGGTCGCGTCGACGATGTTCGCGCCAGACGGGGCCGACTCGATGACGATGGAGATGGTGCGCGGCGCGCTCGGCGCTTCGGGGGGCACCACGACGATTGGAGGAGGACGAGGGGCCTCGATGGGCGCGACGGCTTTCACCGGGCCGCTCGCCAGAAGGGCCCCCGCGCCAGCGAGGGTCGCCACCACGATCGTCACGAGCGCCGCCACCATCCACCGGCGGGGCGGCGGCTGCGTGAGCGGGGCCACGTCTTCGTCGAGGTGCCTGAGGCGCCAGAGCACGTCACCCATCGAGGCGGGGCGGTGGTCGGCGTTCTTCGCGAGGCAGTCCGTCACCAGGCGGCGCAGGCCCTCGGGCACGGCGTCTCCGGTTCGCGTCAGCGTCGGCACCGGCGGTGGTGGGCGGGTGATGATGTCGGCCGCGAGCTGGCCATAGACGGTGGACTCGAAGGGCGGCTTCCCGGCGAGCAGCTCGAAGAGCACCGTGCCGAACGCGTAGATGTCGGTGCGCGCGTCGACCTCGAGGCCGGCCGCCTGCTCGGGCGCCATGTACCGGGGCGTGCCCAGCAGGTCGCCGTTCTGCGTCTCGATGACGCGCGGGCCTTCGTGCACGAGGAGCTTGGCCACGCCGAAGTCGAGCACCTTCACCCAGTCGGCGCCGTCACGCGGCGAGAGGAAGATGTTGTCGGGCTTCAGGTCGCGATGCACGACGGACAGCGCGTGCGCGGCCTCGATGGCCTCGGCGACCTGCGTCGCGATGCTCACGACGACCTCGAGCGACAGGGGCTTCGACGCGAGCCGGGCCGTGAGCGTCTCGCCCTCGAGCAGCTCCATCACCGCGTACACCTGGCCCGGCGCCTCGACGAAGTCGTGCACCTCGACGATGTGCGGGTGGTTGATGGTGTTGACGAGCCGCGCTTCCTGAAGGAACCGGCGCACCAGCGAGGCGTCGTTCAAGAGCTTCTCGTGCAGGCTCTTCACCGCGACCTTGCGGCCGAGCGTCTGGTGCCGCGCCTGGTACACGCACCCCATCGTGCCTTCGCCGAGGAGCGACTCGACGACATAGGCGCCGAAGCTCGTCGGGGCGATCGCGGCTGGCTCGCGCACCACCAAGAGGTCGAGACTCATGTCAGGGCGCCCCGAGGCATCAGGCCAACGGTACCCCATCGCCGGGCAGGAAGGCCCGTCTCAGACGTGCCTCAGAACACGTAGACGGCGCCTGAGGTCGGCGCTCCGTTGGCCCCCGGGGCCGAGGCGCTGCTGGAGTCCTCATCGATGGCGCTGACGACGACGGTTCGGCCGTCGTCCGAGAGTGAGAGGCTCCAACCAAAGAGGTCACCGGCGTCAGCGTTGACGGCCTTCAGCGCGCTGTCGTGCCGCCACGCAGTCGCCGTGCGCCTGTAGACGTACGCCGCGCCCGACATCGAGCTGGTGTTGCTGCTCAGGTCGCCGTTGACGACCCGGCTCCCCGATGATTCGCGGTACGCGCCGACGGCCAGCACGTCGCCCGTCGCGCTCAACCCCACCGTCCACCCGAAGTAGTCACCGGCATCGGCGTTGGGGGCCTTGATGAAGGACTCCTGCGCCCACGCGGAGCCCGTGTGCCGGAAGAGATAGACCGCGCCGGCGCCGGGCGCGCTGTTGTCGAGTTGATTGGCGCCAATGCCACGCGCGCTCGACGCCTCGTTGCGCGCACCCACCGCGAGCGATTGCCCATCGGCAGACAACGCGACGGCCATGCCGAACCAGTCACCGGCATTCGGGTTGGAGGCCTTGAGGTACGCCTCTTGAGCCCAGCCCACGGCGGTGCGGCGGAAGACGTAGACCGCTCCCGAGTCGGCCATGAGGTTGTTCGTCTGCGCTCCGTTGACGCCGACGCCGTTCGAGTCCTCGGCCCACGCGCCCACCACGAGCACCGCACCGTCGTCCGAGAGGTCGACCCGCAGGCCGAACTGGTCACCTGCCCCGGTGTTCGACTGCTTGACGTAGGCCTCTTGCGCCCAGGTCGAGTTGGTCTTGCGGAAGACGTACACCGCACCCGAATCGACGGCCGCGTTGCTGGCCTGGCTCCCGCCGATGCCCGTGGCGGCCGAGTCTTCGTTGCGCGCACCCAGGGCCAGGACCGTGCCGTCGCCGTTGATGGCGAGCCCCGTCGCGAAGCGGTCGTCGGCCTGGGTGTTCGACGCCTTGAACCAGGCTTCCTGCTGCCAGACCGCCCCCGTGCGACGGAACAGAAACGCGGCGCCAGAGTCAGGGGCGGCGTTGTTCGGCTGCGCCACGTCGACGCCCGAGCCGCTCGAGCTCTCACCCCAGGTGCTGATGACGATGGCGGTTCCATCGGCCGAGATGGCGACGCCGCTGAGCCTGTCGCCGGCCTCTGAGATGGTGGACTTGAGGTACGCCTCCTGGGCCCACACGCCATTGGTGCGCCGGAAGACGTAGGCGGCCCCCGAGTCGATGGCAGCGTCATTCATCTCGTTGCCGTTGACGCCGCGCGCCGAGGAGTCTTCTTTGTCGGCGGCCACGACGACGACGTTGCCGTCGGCCGAGATGGCGGTGAACCAACCGAACTGATCACCTGCGCCGGCGTTCGAAGCCTTGAGCATCGCCTTCTGAAGCCACGTGGTGCACCCCGAGCCCGACGCCATCGCCGGTGGAAGACACGTGAAGCCGCAGGTGCCGTTGGTGCAGGTCGCCACCCCATCGACAGGCGCTGGGCATGGGGTGCACGACTGGCCACACGTCGTGACGTCCGAGTCCGACACGCAGGTGGTGCCACACTGGTGCTGACCGGAGGGGCAGTTGGTCCGGCACCGGCCCGTGCCGAGGTCGCAGCCCAGCGCGCAGCTGACGTCTGACGTCGAGTACTCGCAGGTGCCGCCCGGCAACACACACCGGCCGACGGCAGCCGACGTGCGTTGCGTCGTCACGTCGATGCACGTCGGGGCGGGCGGCGAGGCACACGCGCGGCTCGTTCCGACGCACGTGCCTGAAGCGCCGCACGAGTCGTTCTCGGTGCACGCGTCGTTGTCGGAGCACGAGGCCCCGATGTCGGGCTGAGCTTCACAGACCCCCGCGACGCAGCGACCCGGCTCGAAGCACGGCCGGGTGGGGCACGTCACCCCTGCACAGGGGTCGCCCTGGCAGGTGCCCCCATCACAGCCGCTCGCGCAGGCGCGCGTGTCGAAGGTGTACTGGCAGACGCCGCCCACGCACTGCCCGGGGCTCACCGGCACCCGCACCGACAGCGCGTCGACACAGGCTGTGGCCGGCGGCGCATCACACGCCAACGGTGAGCCTCGGCACGCGCCGGCCGAACATCGGTCGTCGGTGGTGCATGGGTTCGAGTCGTCACACACCACCCCATCGTCCTTCGGGGTGTAGAGACAGACGCCGTCGGTGCAGGTGCCTGCCTCTCGAAAGCAGCTCGACGGCGCAGACAGGCACCTCACGCCCTCGCAGCGATCGGTCGAGCGCGCGATGCCCGACAAGGGAACCACCAGCTCGGCGGTGTTGGCCGCGTCAGATTCGAAGAGCAGGCGGCCGGAGTGCGGGCCCGTGGCGCGCGGCTCATAGACCAACGACAGCTCGGCTTCGGCGCCAGCGCCCAGCGTTTCTGGCGGCGCAGTCTCGAGTCGGAACTGCGAGGCATCGACGCCTGACACCTCGACCCTGATGAACCGCAGCGTGCCTTGCCCCCCGTTGCGCACCGTGGTGGTGCGGCGAACCGTCACACCCGGCGCCGTGGAACCGAAGTCGACCGAGGCGGGTTCGACTTCGATGGCCGGCCGTGCGCGCATCACCATCTGATCGCCGCACGTGCAGGAAGACAGCGAGAACGCCAGGAGCGCTGAGAAGAGTCGCATCGGTACTCCCGGACGTCGCGAGGTGCGCCGATTTTGCGTCGAGGGGCCTGGCTCAGACCTTCTTGACGCGCTGATCGATGCGGCCGAACAGGCTCTTACCGTCGGCGCTGAACATCTCGATCTCGACGCGGTCGCCGTGCTTGAGGAAGGGCGTCTTCGGCCCACCCGTCTCGATGGTCTCGATCATGCGCTGCTCGGCCAGACACGAGATGCCGCGCGCGCGATCTTCGTTCGACACCGTGCCGCTGCCGAGAATGGTGCCGGCGGCGAACTGGCGGGTCTTCGCGAGGTGTTCCATCAGCCTGAAGAAGCTGAAGTGCATCTCGGGGCCCGCGTGCGTGTCGCCGACCTGCGTGCCGTTGAGCCACGTCTTGAGGGTGAGGTGAACCCGCCCGTCGCGCCAGGCCTCGCCCAGCTCGTCGGGCGTGCACGCGACGGGAGAGAACGCCGTCGCCGGCTTGCCCTGGAAGAAGCCGAAGCCCTTGGCGAGCTCATCGGGGATGAGGTTGCGCAGGCTGACGTCGTTCACCAGCATCACCAGCCGCACGTGCGGCGCCGCGTCGGCCGCGGTGAGCCCCATCGGGACGTCACCGAGAATGACGGCGACCTCGGACTCGAAGTCACAGCCCCAGGCCTCGTCGCGAATGACGATGTCGTCGGTCGGCCCGATGAGGTGGCTGCTGCCGCCCTGGTACACGAGGGGGTCGGTCTCGAGCGTCGCGGGCGGGTCGACCTTGCGGGCCTTTCGCACCAGGCGCACGTGGTTCAGGTACGCGCTGCCGTCGACCCACTCGTACGCGCGGGGCAGCGGGCAATGGAGCGTGGTCGCGTCGTAGGGCTCTGACGGCGCGGTGCCGGCCTCGAGCTGCGCGGCGAGCTCCTTCAGCTTCGGCTCGACGACGCTCCAGTGGTCGAGGGCGTTCTGCAGCGTGGGCGCGATGGCCGAGGCGTCGGTGATGGCGGTCAAGTCGCGCTTGACGACGACGAGGCTGCCGTCGCGCGTGCCGGTTCGTTTCGTCGCGAGCTTCATGCCGGCCTTCCATCGCGGGGCTCCCCACGTGTCAAGGCTGGAGGGCCGGCCCGCCGGGGCTCAGCGCAGCTGCTGCTCGAGCTCGTCCAGCTGCTTCCACGCGTCTTTGCGGGAGCTGTCGTCCGAGGCGCTCTTCACTGCGGCCTTCGCGCCGTTGACGAAGTTGCGCAGCATGCGGTCGGGCTCGCCCATGTCGGCCTCACGCTTCTGGAGCTTGATCTCGACGCGAGCCAGCCTCGCCTCGAGTTGGGCCTGGGTGATGCCCTTCGCGACAGCCTTGATGGGCTTCGGGTCGACGACGGGCTTCGGGTCGACGACGGGCTTCGGGTCAACGACGGGCTTCGGATCAACGACGGGCTTCGTATCGACGACGACCGGCTTCGTATCGACGACGACCGGCTTCGGCTCGACGACCGGGTCCGTCACCACCGTCTGCGACGAACCGCCGCCCGAGAACAGCACCACGCCACCGATGCCGATCGCCAGCAGCGAGACGACACCGATGATGAGCGGGAGCTTGCTCTTCGGCGCCTCGAGCGGCTCGTCGTCCTCGACCTTCGGGAGCGCGCTCTCGGTGTTGTTGCGCGGCACGGCCTCTCGTTCGGGGTCGGTGCCCTTGAGATCGAGCGGGAGCGACTGCTCGACCCGGGTGTGGCCATCGACCGGCGCGACGTCACCGGTGAGCGGTGACATGCGCGTCTCTTGCCCGGAGTGAACGGGCGCTGGCGTCGGAGGGCGGGTCGCCCGGGTCCGCGCCGAGGTGGTCCCGGAGACGCCGAGGGGCTTGAGGCTTCCGCTGCGCGGTGGAGGTGTTCCGCCGAGGGGCCGCTGTCGACCCGATGGCGTCGCCGTGCCGAGCACCGGAGCGCGACCCGTGATGGGCGCAGGCGTCGTCGTGCCCGAGCCAGGCAGCAGCGACGCGCGCACGGCCTCGAGGTGGGCCCGCATCTCTTCGGCGCTCGACGGACGGTTCGCCGGGTCCTTCTCCATCGCCCAGAGAATGAGCTCGTCGAGGGCGGGAGGAATGTCGGCGCGAATCGTCGAGGGCGCCGGGGGCTTGTCTTCGACGTGCATCCACATCGTCTGGAGCGTGTTCTCGCCGCGGAACGGCCGGGAGCCCGTCACCATCTCGAAGAGCACCACGCCGAGCGCGTAGAGGTCGGTCGCGGCGCTGATGGGTTTGCCGCGCGCCTGCTCGGGCGAGATGTAGTCGGGCGTGCCGAGAATCATCGACGCCCGCGTCTGCGGCGCCGAGTCGCTGCCGTTGGCGAGCGCGCCGAGCTTGGCGATGCCGAAGTCGAGCAGCTTGACGTACGCCTTCCCGCGGCCGGTGCTCACCAGGAAGATGTTCGAGGGCTTGATGTCGCGGTGAACGATGCCGGCGGCGTGCGCCGACTCGAGCGCGTCGAGCACCTCTTCGATGTACGAGAGCGCCTCGCCGATCGGCAACGCGCCTCGTTGCTTGATGAGCTTGTCGAACGGCGTGCCGTCGAGGAACTCCATCACGAAGTAGTGGGAGCCCTCGGGCAGCTGGCCGAACGAGAAGATGTCGACGATGCCGCGGTGGCGAATCTCGTTCACCGCGCGCGCCTCGGACAAGAAGCGCTCGACCAATTCCTTCTCGTTCGACAGCGACGGCAGCAGCACCTTCACCGCGACGCGTTTACCGATGATGGGTTGGCGGCCTTCGTACACCTCGCCCATGCCACCAACGCCGATACGCGCGATGATCTCGTACTCGCCAATCTTCCGTCCGGCGAGGTCGGTGCGGGGTGCGTCAGACACGCCGCGACTCTATCGGGGAATCGACCGCTCCGCCCATTCAGGTGCCTGTGGCAGGAGGAGGTGCGACCGGGCCGGGCTTGATGACCCGAGGTGCGTGTTTCCACAGCCCACCGTGCGCGAAGGCCTTCCAGCCCCACTTGAGCCACGAGAGCAGCGCCAGCGCCATCCACAGGCTCCAGGTCAACATGGCGCCGCGGTACACCAGCATCGGCACCGAGAAGACCCACGCCTGCGGGAAGTCGACGGTGGTGCGGTCCTGGAACCAGCGCAGCAGCCCCGCGGTCGAGCCGTTGCCGCGCACCTGCATCTCGGGTTGACCGAGCAGGCCCGAGTACACCGACACGCCGAGGATGATGAGCGCGAGGCCTGTCGCCGCCACGAGCATCAGCTGACGCACGTTGAAGCTCGCCGCGCCGTCGACCGTCACGCGCTCGCGCCAGCCGAGCAGCAGCAGCCACCCGAAGACCGCCGCGATGGCCGCGATGGGCAACTGCGACAGGCCCAGCGCAAGGAGCACCCACTGGTACGTCTTCACCGGCGCCCACTTCGAGCGGCCCAGCCCGATGGAGACGACGAGCAGGACGAGCAGGAAGCTCCAGAACAACACGGCGGGGCCCATGCGCGGGCCGGTGAGGAAGAGCACCCAGCGGTCGGCCGGCATCTGCACGTGCAGCTCGGCGTTCACCGTCGCGACGCCCACGCCCAGGGCCGGCGTCGTCCACGAGCTGGGCAGCCCGCTCGTCTGGCGCCACCGCAGCTCGATGGACTGTGAGCCCGGCACCAGCGGCATCGACACGGTCCGGCCTTCCTGACGAATCGGCTGCGCCTGCCCGTTGATGATGACGGTCTGCAGCTGCGCGTCCTCGGGCAACGTGAACGGGTGCAAGCCACCGCGCGAGGAGCGCAGGTTGGCGGTGAAGGTGACGTCGGTGGCGCGCACGCCCGGTGACACTTCGAGTCGCGACTGGTCGATGGTGAGCGTCTGGCCCTGCACGCCGTCGGGTTTGACGACCTCGAGGGTGACCGACTCCTTCGGCCACGGGCGCCACTCGGGCACGCGCACGCCGGGCTCATCGGGCTGGTGCACGACGGGAATGCCGGACCACTCCGCGTGCCACACCGGGCTGATGTCGACGCGCCACACCTCGACCCAGGGAGCGCCTTCGGCGGCCATCAGCACGATGGGAGACTTCGGCTCGAGCACGCTCGTCCAGCTCAGCTCGGTCGCGCTCGCCGGCATGTTCACCAGCGCCTTGCCGTTCTGCACGCGCACGTCGCTCGACGTCACCGACTCACCGGGGAGCAGCGGCACCTCGAGCACCACGGCCGAGCCCGTCGGCGTCAGCCGCTCCACGCGCGTCTCGACCGACCAGGTCAGCCCGAGCGCCAGCGTGCGCTCCACCACCACGAACGGAGGCAGGGTGCCGCTCTGCAGCGCCGCGCCAGTGCCCTTCGCGTTGTCGGCCTTGCGGGTGAGCTGCAGGTTCTCGTCGGCGACGCCGTCTTCGTGCACGCCGTCGAGCGTCCACCCGTCGACCTTCGACTCCACGCGGTACGACTTGAACGGCAACGGCACCTGCACCGTGTCACGCGGCGGGAGCGGCCCTTCGAGCAACACCTGGTGCGCGCCTTCGTCGACGGCGAGCAGGAGCGCTCCGTCGGCGCCGCGAGTCAGCGCGCTCGCCGGCTTGCCATCGACGATGACGGTGCGCGGGAGCCAGTGCTTCTCGTTGCCGGGCAGCGGCACGGCGGTGGCTGCGCCCGCGAGCACCTCGATGCGAAGGCGCAGCGTCGTCGGCGTCGCTTCGAGCAGCAGGCGTGGAGACGATGCACAGCTCGGCGCGCAGTCGGGCCTCTCGAGCAGCCGCTCCTTGAGCTGGTTCAGCAGGGTCTCGTTCGGCACCTCGTCGGCGTGCGCGAGCGTCGGGACCAACACGGCGAGGGCGAGGAGCCCAGCCGTCGCGGGCACTCGCAGCTTCTTGATGAAGGTGGGCCAGAACGAGCCGGGGAAGCCGAGCACCGTCAACACCAGCAGCCCGAAGAGCAGGGCGCGAAGGAAGGCGAGCACCAGGTTGGCGGCCGGCCCGAGCAGGAAGAGCGAGAGCGTCTGCGTACGCTCGACCGGCCCCGAGTAGCCGATGTTGATCTCCTTCCAGGTCCACCGCGGCAGGCCCGGGCCCGTCTGCACCAGCACCGACTTGTCGTAGTCGCGCGTCGTCAGCGCCTTGCGCTTCTGCTGTTTGAACGACTGCGGCGCCTGCGCTTGCGGCGTCTTCATGCGCTCCTTGGCGGCGGGCTCTTCCTTCTTCCCGTCGAAGAAGCCGTCCATCGCGACGTCGTTCTGTTCGGCGCCGTCATCCACGTTTCCGCCGTACGAGCCCGTCGACATGCTGCGCTGGTACTGCCCTGCGTTGTCGCTCGAATACTCCGACCAGCTCTGCACGCCGCCGTACGACATCTCGCCCGCGAGGCCCGGGTACATGCCGTGGCGCACGTGGTCGACCATGAACGAGACGGTGATGACGACCAACGCGGCCCACGAGGCGTAGCGCGACCAGCGGAAGATCGACTTGAGCCAGTGCTCCGGCAGCACGCGGAAGATGGCCTCGAGCACCAGCACCACCAGCCACACGAAGCGCGGTGAGTCGTTCTCGAGCCAGCCGAGCGTCAACGCCACCAGCGCAAGCCCGCCCATCGGCCAGCCGAAGAGCCGGCCCATGGCGAGCGAGATGATGAGCACGAGGAAGAGGTCGAGCAACGTCCACCGCTGCATCCACGTGTCGGGCACAGAGTCGGCACCAGACGCGCTCACCAGCGTCCACCCCGGCGGGAGCTGCAGCGTCGTGCGCACCGAGGCGAAGTCGGCGTCCCACGAGACGGCGGGAATGGCGGAGAGCGAGGTGACGATGCGGCTGTCGGCCTCGAGGGTGAGCTGGCCTTCACGCAGCTCGACGCCGGCCTGCGCAGCGCTCGCCAGCCGCGTGATGAACTGGTCGGAGCCCGCGGTGACGACGCGCCCGAGCTCGGTGCCCGGCTGCATGTCGAGCCGCCACGACCGATGGAGCGGGCCGTTGATGCGGTCGTTCGCGGTGAGGCCCTTGCCGTCGAAGTCGAGCCAGAGCGTGCGGGTGAGCGAGAGCGCGTCGGGGGCGGGGTCGCTGTCGCCGCGGCGGCGCTCGGTCATCTGCATCGAGTCGTCGAGCGACATCGCGTACGCGGGGAAACGCTTCCACGCGGCGGGCAACGTCGTCTGCTGCGGGTCGACCTGCTTCACGCCTTCGACGAGCACCTGTCGCAACGAGGGCCGCGCGTCGAACGTCCACACCTCGTCGCCGTCCATCCACGGGCCTTCGGGCGCTGGGCGCTTGAGCGACGTGATGGGCCCTTCGCTGCGCGCGATGAGCTCGATGACCCAGGCGCCCGGCCTCACCTGCAGCCGCAGCTTGCCGTCGGGCTCGAGGCGGACGGGGAGGGCGCTCGTCAGAGACATCGGCACGAAGCCTTCGGGCAGCGCGCGGCCGAGCATCACCTCGCGGCTCTTGCCCGAGACCTGCAGTGAGACCTGCGTCACCAGCCGCGCCGGAATCTCGTCGATGACCTGCCGGTGCACGGTGATGTCGAGGTTCTCGGCTTCCTGCGCGACGCCTTCCTTCTGCAGAAAGACGCGGCCCTCGGCGTCACGGTTCGGCAGCAACACGTCGGAGCCCTTGAGCTTCAACGCCACCAGCCCCGTCGCGGGCGGAACGAGCAGCGCCTCGGGCAGCGAGTCCCACGAGAAGTCTCCCGTGACGGTGCGCTCGCCGACGTCGAGCTTCACGGTGGGCAGGCCGTCGCTCCCGGGCACCACCACCGCGGCCTTGCCGTCGACCTTCACGTCCTGCGGCCAGTGGCGCGCGTCGCCGGGGAGCGTGAGGTACGCCTCGCGGTAGATGCGGAAGCGCTGGCTGAAGCCGCCGCCCTTGTCGTCGAGTGAGAGTGACAGTTGGCCGGGCCAGGAACAGATGCGCGTCTCTTCGCCGTTCACGAAGGGGCAGCCGACCTGCTTCTCGCCGTGCAGCACCCAGGCCTTCCAGTCACGCAGCGCGGCTGGCAGCTCATCGGGGGTCGGCGCGGCCGAGACGAGGGACGAGACGACGAGCGTCGAGAGGAGGGCGAGGCGCACGGGTGGGCTCCAGGACGGTGGTGCAGCGGGACCGCGAACACGACGTCGGCGCGAGACCTTCCGCGAAAAGCGTCGAAGTCGCGAGGAGGAACGCCGGGAGCCCGAGCCGCGTTCCACCGCAGCCACCAGCTTCACCAGCGGTACGAAGTGCCCAAGGCCGGAATCGAACCAGCGACACGGGGATTTTCAATCCCTCGGGTGATGCCGATTTCCCCTCGGAGAATGCTCGACCAAGGGGGTCACTGTGCCACGGGTGTGCCACGACCGCTCACTTTCCCTGCCACGGCGCGCCGGGAAGCCGCCCGACCAACTCACGCCAGACGAGCTCGTAGGCCTCGTCGAAGTTCCACGTCTGACCCGTCGCGAGCAGCGGCGTCATGTCCGCCGTGAACACGGCGTCGCGCTTCTTCGCGCTCAGGTTCTGCTCGAACAGCGCGCGTGTGATGGTGGCTTTGTCCTCGGCCATGTAACGCGAGAAGGCCTCGACTACGCGGGAGGGTGAGACGCTCTCGAGCTTCATCGCGAGCCCGAGGTCGAAGAGGTCGCGCCCCTTCTTGCGCTGGTAGAGCGCGCGCAGCTTCGTTCCGAGCAGTTCCTCGAGTTCGTACGTGCGCAGGTCTGCGACGCCCGAGAACCACCGAGAGGCAACCTCGAAGCGGTGGTCCTTCAGCCCGAACACCATGAAGTGCTCGCGCGTGTTGATCTCGACCTTCAACTTCAGTCGAACCGGAGGGAGGTCCTCCGACTCGAAGCGGTAGCTCAAGGTGACGCGGCCCTCGGAGTGCTTCCACCTGGGTTGGCCGAGCCAGCCGTCGAGCGCTTCGTGAATCGCGTCGAGCACCGGGCCGATGCTGCCCTCCCGAATCTGCACGAGGTCGATGTCTTCGGAGTACCGGGCAGCGGGCTGCACGTGGAGCTTGTAGAGCGCGGTGCCGCCACGGAACGCGAGGGCGCTCGAGATGGTCGGCCGAGAAAAGAGCTCGACCAGCGCACGCGAGATGACGAGGTCCTGCTCCACCTGTCTGTCGGCCACCCACGGAGCATGGGCACGCCACTCGGTGATGAAGTCCTTGGGAATCACGGCTCGACCTCCACGTCGACGTTGGCCGCGAGCTTCCAGCGCTGAATGCGTGCCGCTCCCGTCGAGGGGCTGGAGCGAGCGAGACGGGCGCTGTGTGCGCGCGCCTTCACGAGCGGCACGAGCGCATCGGCGAGCGCGCGATGCTCGGTGCGGTCGAGCAGGTAGCCAAGGCGTTGGGCCCAAACGATGGGGCTGTTCTTTGCCGCAGCAAGGAGCTTCTCCGCGTCGAGCGCCTCGGCGAGCTCATCGAGGACGGAAGCGACGTTGTCGAGGCCGCCGCACTGGTCTGCGTACCCCACCAACTCGAGCGCGGTGGCTTCGGGAGAGGCAACTCGAAGTGAGCCGCGCGGAGTGTTCTTCTCGATGATGGGCGTCTGCTCCGCGTCCTTCCTCGCGACGAACTGAACCCTCACGGCACCGCACTCGATGGGTCGACGGTTCGTCGTCAGCATCACCTGGAAGGCCTGCGGCCGTTGGTGTGCAGCGCCCTGCAGCTCCGCCGCGCTCAGCAACGCCACGTAGTAGGGCTCGCCGAGGTGCCTCATCAGCTGGGGAACGAACTGCTCGGCCGGCAGGCAGCCCAGGCGACGGAACTCGGGCGGGACGATGACGTAGAAGCCGCGGTGTGGAAGGGCGACGTGGCCCTTCTGCTGAAGCCTCAGGAGTGCAGCTCGAGCTGCGGCGATCGACACGCCCAAGGCCGCAATCGCCTCATTCAAAGTGAAGTGAAACCGGCCGTTTACAGCGAGGCTGGAGATGTAGTCGGAGGCCTTCATGGGCGTCGTTGCACGCTAAAAATAACGAATATACGTTGTTCTCGCAAGTTACGGCTCGCCTTCTGAGTCGTTGCCCGCTTGAACACTCAGTATTCCGGCGTATCTGCATGCAACGGCGCGATGGCCAGCGGGTTTCAAGGAGCAGTCAGGGCTCCTGGGCCTTGAGTGATTGCTTCATTCGCTCGGCGAGGACCTCGGGCGCGAGCCGACCATAGACCCGCTCCACCATTCGCGTGTCCCGATGGCCGAGGACTGCAGCGATGAGATCGGGCTGGAGCCCCATGCCACGCAACCAGGTCGCGCAGGTCCGGCGTAGGTCGTTAGGCGAGCAGCGCTCGATGCCAACCCGCTTGCAGGCGACGAGGATGTCGCGGTTCATGTTGCCCCACGGCTTGAACAGGGCTTCACCTTCACCGGCCGCGTGCTCCAGCGCGAAGTCGAGATACCGACGAAGGAGCGGGACGACCATCGGGACTCTCCGCGAGCGCCACGCAGTCTTGGTCCCATGGATCTCGACGAAGTCGCGCGCTGGGCTCACGTCACCTCGCTGGGCGAGGTTCGATTCGTTGCGATTTGCGGACGTCGCAACGATGTAAGCCACTCTTGCCGCTCGGTCGCCGCCAAGCGCGTGAAGGAGTTTGTCGACCTCGTCTTCGGTCAACCAGCGGGTCCTCGGCCGGTAATCACTCAGTGACTCCGCAGGAAGAACAGCGAGCAGGTTGCCGTCCCAGAGTCCGGCGCGGGCCGCGAGCTTGAGTCCGCCACGAAGGGTGACGATCTCTTTGGCGATCGTATTTCCCGCCGCGCCCTCGTCTCGTCGCGTGCGGATGTACGCGTCGACATGGCTCGCGCTCAGGTCGCCAATCCGGAAGGGTTGGTACTCGCCTTCCTGCCCCAGGAGCCGCATCAGGTGGCCGCTCTTCTTCCGGTACATCTTTGCGGTCTCGGGGCTCCGTTTCCCGAGCTCGGCCTGCTGCTCTCGTTTCGAGATGAGCAGCGTGAGCGCCTGCTCCAGAGTCGCTGCCCTGACTGCTGTGCCAGCCGGGTCAGCGTGCTCCTGCTCAATGCGACGCGCGACGATCTCTGCGGCCTTCTTGTCCTGACAGCCTGTGCTCAGGCGCTGACGCTTTCCGCCCCGAAGGTTCACGTCGACGAACCACGTCTTGCCGCGCTTGTAGAGCCGCATCAGCGGCCGCCGTTCTTCGCCTTGGTGCGCGGCTGAGTGAACTTGATCGACCCCGGCTCGCTCGAGGGAGGCGCGCTGCGCGCGGCCTTCTTCGGGACTCCGAGTTCGCCGGTGCCCCGCGTCGGTACGGTGAGCCCTCCCAGTTGGCGGAGAGTCCAGTCGCGCAGCTGGGAGGGGAGAATGAACGCCAGCGCCGAACCGACGGAATCGCCTCGGCACTCGCGAATGACCTGGTACGCGTGCGACCGCGAACATCGGAGCGCAGCGACGACGTCCTTCACCCGAAGGACCCCGATGACCTTCGAACCGCGCGAGTTCATCCGGTAGTCGAGTTCAGGATCCGGCTTGGGCGTCCCTGTCATGGTGTCTCCCTCAAGCGAGAGGGAGAATATAAGATTCCAAATGGATTCCAGTCAACCGCTACTTCTTGCGGTCCGGGAACCCATGTGACCGGGTGATTGGGCCAGAAGGTTCGTCTGGAGTCTTGTGGCCTGGAACCAGGAGATCGGATCCCTTGGCCGGGAATTTGAGAGCGGCCTCGAGGAGGATGTCCGCGACAAGGCTTGAAAGCGGCTGCCGCTTCTCGTTCGCGTGGGCCTCAAGGCGTTGGTAGATGGCCGTCGGCAATTGGAAGAGAAAGAGCCGCTCCTCGAAGTACTCGCGGATCAGATCCGATTGTGTCGTCCCTCTGAGACGCGAGAGGTAGCGCACCCACGCCGTCGCGCGCGCCGAGAGTTTGACCTGGAACTTGTCGCCGTCAGCCATGCAGGGCGCATACCAGAACTCGTCCGTGTCGTGAATCGATGCGTATTCTTGGATTCCATTTGGAGTGCGTTTCTCGGTCGGCCGACGTTCGGGGTTGCTGCGGTGACGCGAGTGAACTCGCATGCGTCGTGCGTTCGGCACGAAATCAGCCGACCGACTGGCGCGCGTTCCCTCAGAGCTGTCGCGGTCGAATGGCGTCTCCCGTCCTCTTGCGGTGGTGCTCGCGAGGTTGCGTCAGATTCGCCGGGCTCGTCGGCTGCTGCGCAGCGCCGCTAACTTGGCCACGGAGGTTGCTGAACGACTGCTCCGATTCCACCGACGTTGGTGCTCATGCTTCAACAGGACACCCGACCAACGTCTTGCCGAGCCCGTCGTCGTACGGCGCTGTTCCTTCCTCAATGGTCGCGCTCCGGTGTCTCGTGAGGTCCGTGCCCCAGGTCATCAGCGAGCGCTGCGACCACCGATGCTCGACCTGCTTCACCACCAACCGCACCTTCAAGGACCGGCGAAGGTGTTCCCGGCGCGCTCGACGCGAGAGTCATCGCTGAGCGCCACACCGCGCGCTTCATCTTGGACGGAAAGGACTACCGGAACCACGCGACTGACGGCGCTCCGCCGTCCTCGAACTCGACCGGCGAGACCAGCCGCCCGCGCCGCTCGAGCGCGATGGCCCTGCGCATTCTCGGCGCTGACGGTCTGGGCGAGGACCCCCCAAGCGTCACCGAGTGGAACTCGGTGATGTCGGTGGAGCTGGAGCGCCTCGACGTCGGTGGCGACACTGCGGTTCCGGGAAGCGCGCTTCGCATTCCAGCGCTCGAGCTGGCTGGAGTGGACGCGACGCGGATGGCAACGCTGGCCTTCGTCGAGAATGAGCAGCGCGAGAACCTCTCCTTTCTCGACACCGCCATGGCCGTCTCGCGAATGCTGGACGACTGGCTCTCCGAAACCGTCGAAGCGGCAGCCGCAGCGCCTGGGCGCTCATTCGTGTGAAGGACCCTCTGGCGCCTCGGTCGTGCCCCCGCAGTGTAGAAAAAGTGAGCGCTACGAGGTGCGGCGTCTCGAGTTCGCCCGCGCACTCGCCTTCCTCTCGCCTCACGAGCACCACATGAAGCGGGGTGTCCCAGCCCTCGAGGTGGAATCGCATCGAGGCGTCACTGCGTCGCCCCCTCGCTGCGAACTGGAACTCGGAGCGTATCGAGGATTCCGCGCGCGACATCATCAAGGGGAAGGCGAAGTACGACGATGCGGGAGCTCGAGGTTGAATCCGACAACGTCTCCCTCTTCACCGACACCCGTTTCAGCATCGACAAGCGCAAGCTCGCGGGCGCATCGGTAGGTGTTCAGCCCTCAACGACACAGTGGGTGCACGCTTGAGGAACTAGGCCAGCCGGCTGTCGAGAATTACCAGGTGAATTGCCGCAGAAATTACCAGAGAAAGTCCGCGGTCTGGAAATTTCGGCGGCAATTTCAACTGCAATACCCCCGGCAATTCTGGCACCTCTGGCAGCGGCTGCAGCTGCGCGGGTTGACTCAACGGACAGCCCGAAGGCTCTGGTCGAGCAGGCAGCCAGCCGACTGGCTAGAATCGGCGAGGCAGTCGCTCGCGCAATCGCTCCGGCAATTGCAGCGCGTGCCGATTGGGCTGCCGATTCACGCGCCGATTGAGCTGCCGATTGCCTGTCCCTCTGGACCCCACCCGTTTTGCCTGGCGTTCCTCACCTCGTTGCGGACCCCGTTCAACTCCCGACCACCCACTCCCAACGACTGAAGAAACAGGTTGGGGAATGGGTGGTCGGGACTTGAACTCAAGGAGAGGTGAGTGAAGGGGTTTTCGGGTGGGGTCCAGAGGGAAGGAAGAGAGGAGTCAGTGCAGGAGATGAATGGTTTTGGGAGGGTGGAGCTGAGCCAGAAGTGGAAGGGGTTGAGAGTAGAAGAGATGTAGAAAGAAAATAGAGAACAGAGAAGCAACAGCAACAACGAGAAGGCGGCGGGTGTGAGGCGAGGGGGGCGAGCGGTGAGAGTCGAGCGGGGTGGCAGGGCAGGGCTGGGCGAAGCGTGGTGCTGGCGAAGGCGGAGGGTTGAGGATGGCGCGAACGAAGCGGGTAAAGCGAGACAGGCATGCGTGCGCCATCGAGAGGTGAGCCGCGAAGGGGTGCTCTGTCTCGAGGCGATTACACGAAGCGTGATGTCGCGGGCAACGTCGACACCGACCTGCTCGATACTCGCGTGCATCAACCTCTGGCGTGATCTACCGCAAGCGCTGGCGCCCACTCCCGACCGGTCGCCCTTCCGAGACAAGCCCACGTCGCGGTGCCATACGGCTCGCGCCGGTCATCGAAGGCCGGCCACCCTTCGAGGTTCACGTGAGCGCTCTTTCGACGCTGTATTCCGACCACCACCGCGTGTGTGACGCGGCGTTCGCGGACGCAGAGGCGGCTGGTGTCGAGGGCCGATGGCCCGACGCCGAGGTCGCCACGACGCGGTTCGCCGGGCTGATGGAGGCGCACCTGTCGTCGGAAGAAGCGTCACTCTTCCCCGCGTTCGAGGCGGCCACCGGCATGACGCACGGCCCGACCCAGATGATGCGCATGGAGCACGAGCACATGCGCGCGTTGATCGCGCGTCTGCAGCGGGCCCTGACGGCGAAGGACACAGACGAGTTCGGCGGAGCTGCCGAGACGCTTCTGGTGCTCATGCAGCAGCACAACCTCAAAGAGGAGCGGATGCTCTACCCGATGTGCGACCAGGCGCTGACGGGCAACACGGCGCTCGAGACGACCGCGCGCTCCCAGCTGGTGTCGTGACGGCGACGCTCATCGACGCCCGGGAGCTGCTGCCACCCGAACCAATGCACCGGGTCCTCGAGGCGCTGCCACGCCTGAGCGGAGCCGACGTCCTCACGCTGCTACTCTACCGAGAGCCGTTTCCGCTCTACGCCGTGCTCGAGGAGCGCGGCTTCACGTGGAAGACGAGCCTCGCCGATGACGGCACGTACTCCATCGAGGTGCGTCGACGATGAGCGCGCCGCTGTCATTCGAGCAGGCACCGGCGATCTCCGTGCCGTACCGGTTCTTCGTCACGGGCCCGCTGTTCGGCGTCGCGGCGGGCGTGCTGATGGCGCTCGAGGGCCACGACGTCGTCGACACCCGCTGGCTCGCGACGACGTTCGCGGCCGTCCACCTGGTCACCGTCGGGTTCATGCTCCAGGTGATGTGTGGGGCACTGTTGCAGTTCCTCCCTGTCGCGGCGGGCGCGAACGTCTGGCGGCCGAAGCTCCTCGCCGCACTGGTGCACCCCTCGTTGACGCTCGGTGCGATCGCCCTGTCGGCAGGCTTCCTCGGAGCAGGCCCGATGGCGATGCGCGCGGCGGCGGTGCTCTTGACGGTCGGTCTGAGCGCCTTCGTCACGGCGACGGTGGTCGCGCTGGTGCGCTCGCCAGCCATCGGCCCGACAGCCACTCTGCTGAAGGGTGCGCTCGCAGGACTGGCCGTGACGTCAGCGCTCGGCATCGCGCTGACGACGGTGTTCGGCTGGGGCGTCGGCCTGCCGCTCCTCGAGGTCGTTCACCTACACGCGGCGTTCGGGCTCGGCGGTTGGTCGTTGGTGCTCGTCGTCGCGGTCGCGTTGCTGGTGGTGCCGATGTTCCAACTCACGCCTGCGTACCCGGTCAGGTTCGCGCGCGGGCTCGGCCTGACCGTGCTGGTGGGCCTCGCGGTGTGGACCTGCGCGATCGTGTTTACCCTCCCGGGCCTCGAGTGGCTCGCCACGGCCCTCGGCGCCGGCGCGCTCGTGGCCTTCGCGTGGAAGACGTTGCGGCTGCAGGCCCAGCGTCGACGCAAGGTGCTCGATACCACGGTGTATGCGTGGCGGGTCGGAGTGACGTGCCTGGTGCTCGCGGCGTTCCTGCTCGTCATCGTTCGAGCGGCGCCGGTCGGCGAGCTGCTCCGGACACGCGCCGAATACCTGCTGGGGGTCGCGCTCATCGCCGGCGCCTTCCCTTCGATGATGGCGGGCATGCTGTACAAGATTGTCGGCTTCATCGACTGGCTGCACCTGCAGCGCGTGATGGCCGAGCCACCCCTCATGCAGAAGGTCCTGCCCGACGCACAGGCCCGATGGCAATGGCGACTCTCGACGGGCGCGCTGGTGCTCTTCGCCGGCGGAGCGCTGTGGCCTCCCCTCGCGAGGGTCGGCGGGGTCGGCTTCGCGATGGCGTGTGTGCTCCTCGAAGTGCACCTCGTCTCAGCGGTGCGGCTCTACCGTCGGCTGAGCGCGGAGGCGCAGCAGAACGAGCACCTCCGAGCGCGAGCGATTCCCAGCCGGCCGTGAGCGTCATGGAGGCGGCGGGGTTTCGATGACTGCGTGCCGTGGTTCAGAGTGGAACACGACGAACACCACGGTGATAGGCCCAGGTCCTGCAGGGCGCCGGGTATGACTCCGACATCTCCGACGGGCCCCACCGACGTCCTCGCGCCGTACTTTCTGGGTGCGTTCGGTGAGAACAACGACTTGCTCGAGGAGGTGCTCGTCGAGTTGGTGCGCGACCACGTCTACTGGCGTCGCAACTTTCACCCTGACGATGCCCCGCCCATCTCGACGGCCGCCCAGTTCGATTCCGGCTACCAGCAGCGCGTTGCGGGCATGAAGCGCGAGCTTCACCGGCTCGCAGCTCAGCTCAAGCGCTCGGTGCCGACGTTTCACCCACGGTACATCGGGCACATGACGAGCGACCTGCTGCTGCCAGGTCTCATCGCGCAGCTCGTCACCACCCTCTACAATCCGAACAACATCGTCGAGGAAGTCGCGCCAGTGACGCTGGCCCTCGAGCACGAGGTGGGCCAGCAACTGTGCCGCATGGTGGGCTACCGCACTGACGGAGGGGCGCTGCCCTGTGGCGCAGGTCACCTGACGTCGGGCGGCACCCTGGCCAATGACGAAGCGCTGTTTCTCGCCCGCGCAGTCAAACTGGCGCCGCTCGCCGTCCGCGATGCGTGTGAGGCCACGGGTGTGTGGCTCGAGCCCGCGCTGAGGGACTCGGACGACTTCGACCTCCTCGGCTGGTCGACCGAGCGCTGCCTTGCGCTCGTGCACCGAGCCCTTCGTACTCCCGGCGTCTCGGAGGCATTTGCGGCAGCACGGGTCGAGGCTCGCGGGCTCGTCGAGTTCGCATACAGCCACCCCGTGGCGGGCCAGACCGTGGTCGTTGCGCCGGCGAGCGCTCACTACTCGTGGGCCAAGGCGATGCGGCTCCTCGGTCTGGGTGACAACCAACTCCTGATGGTGCCGACGTGCGAAGGGCGAATGGACGTCGACGCACTCGAGGCGACGCTGAGCCGACTCGCGGTAAACCGGACGCCTGTGTTGGCCGTCGTGGGGGTGTACGGGACGACCGAGTTCGGCTCCTTCGACGAGTTGCACCGCATCGCGGCGCTCCGTCGCAGTGACAGGGCCTTCTGGTTTCACGTCGATGCTGCGTGGGGAGGCTACCTGCCGTCAGTGTTCCGCGAGAGCGATGGTTCTCTTCGGGCCCATGAGCACGTGTCGGCGGACTTCAAGCACTTCCCGAGCGAGCGGGTGTACCGCTCGACCGCCGCGCTGGCAGAAGCCGACTCGATCACCGTCGACCCCCACAAGCTCGGGTACGTTCCCTACGGTGCGGGCGCTTTTCTCTGCCGCGATCGCCGCGCCTTCGAACTTGCGATGCAGCAAGCGGCGTATGTCTTCACCTCTGACGCCGATGACGAGGCCCGCTTCCGAAACGCCGGGCGCTTCAGCCTCGAGGGTTCACGCCCTGGAGCTGCGGCGGCCGCGGTGGCCCTCAACCACCGCGTCCTTCCGCTCGACCACGCACACTACGGGCAATTGCTGTCACGCTCGGTCCAGGCGTGCGAGGCCCTGTACGACCTGGTGCCCATGTTGGGGCAGCGCCTCGACGGCCTCGCCCAGGTGGCGGTGCCTTTCGAGCCCGACTGCAACGTGCTGGGCCTGGCGTTCAACCCTCGCGGCAACCGTTCGCTTGCTGCAGCGAACGCGTTCACGCGTCGGCTCTTCGAGTCGCTCGCCGTTCAGCCCGCCAAAGAGGCCGGAGGGGAGGCAGCGTTCTTCGGTTCGTGCACCACCGTGCCCCTGGCCCACCTCGGGCGCCCAGAGCGCGCGCGCGTCTCGGAGGCGCTTGGCGTCGACCTTGCGACACCTGACGCCCCGGGCATCTTCATGCTGCGTCACACTCTGATGAACCCGTGGCTTCTGTGCTCACCGGACGGCTCGGCTCAGAGCTGGGTCGACGCGTACGTCGCGCACCTCGAGCGGCTGGTGCGGCAGTTGGCCAGTTGAAACGAGCCGCGCTACTTCGTCGGCGCTGCCACACGCGCCCTGAGGACCGCGACCTGCCCTTGTCGAGCTTCGTCTGCTGCTTCTCCCAAAAGTCGCGCAGCTTCCTGCGGCGCGTGGAACCCCATGCTGTTCTCGGCGGCGATGAAGTCGAGCTTCCACTGGGCCTTGCGTTGCAGCGCTAGCGCCGGAGCCAATGACTCGGCCGTCAGCCCGTCGGCCTTCGCTTTGGTGAGCTCTTCGATGAGCTCGGTGATTGCCTTTCCACCTCGCTGCAGCAACTCGTGGTTCCGCGACTGAATGAGGTCGACCCGCGCTTTGATTTCGTCTTCCGAGAAGCGGTGGCAGCCCTGGCACGCGCGGTTCACGTTCAGCAGCGGGCTTCGCACCCAGTGGTCCGAAACCTTCGAGGCTCCCTCTCGCATGTACGGCATGTGGCAGTCGGCGCACGAGACGCCCGAGCGCGCGTGCACGCCCTGGCTCCACAGCTCGAACTCCGGGTGCTGCGCCTTGAGAATCGCGGCGCCTGTCTCCTGATGCTGGTAGTCCTTGAAGACCGAGCCATCAGGGAACTTCGTCTCGTCCCAGAACGCTTCGATGTCGTCGGCCTTCAGTCCCTTTCCCCAGGGGAAGGTGAGCGGCATCTTCGTGGAGCAGTAGTACTCGACGTGACATTGGCCGCAGACGAAGGAGCGCAGCTCGTTGCGGGAGGCGTCACGGTTGGGCTCGTACTCACCCTTCTTCCCGGCCAGTCTCCACTCGAGAATGGACTCCATTCCAGACACGGGCGCGTCGGACCTGGCGAGGCGCTGGATGCCCTGGATGAAGCCCGGCCGCGTCACGCGGAGCTTCATCGTCTTCGGGTCATGACAGTCGACGCAGCTCACCGGGTGTGCGTGCCCGAGGTCGTGCAGTTGTTTGTTGGTCTCCTGGTACGTGAGCGTGGAGGTCTTCTCGAAGCCCTTCATCGCATCGCCGTCGCCGAGCTTCCGGTAGAGCGGCATCACCGAAGCGTGACAGTGCAGACACGAGCCCGACTGCGGCTTGTTGATGCGCTCGGTGTTCTCCTGGTCTTCCAGCATGTGCGCATGGCCGCGGCGATCGCGGTAGTCGATGCTGAAGGCGTAGCCGAGGAACATTCGCTTGAGCCATGGGTCGCGCTCGATCTTCTGGTCTGGCAGGGCCTCGCTGCCTCCATGCCCACCAAAGCGGGTGAGCGTCTTGGTGGCAGTGCGCAGGTAGCTGTCGTACTGCGACGGCCAGTTCTGGCCCCACTTCGCCGGGTCGGTATCGTCTTCGCCGACCTCGACCACCCGCAGCGTGGTCGTCTTCTGTTCGACCTTGCGCTCGAAGATATTCGTGAGCAGTGAGGTGACCCCCGCAGTGGCGAGCGCGGCGACGACCACGACGACGATGAAAGTGCGCTTGCTGACGGAGCTCATGGTGTCTTTCCGGTGAAGGGGGCGTGTTGAAGCAGCTCAGCAGAGCGCAAAGGCCCGCCGAGCCCAGTGGGCGCTCCGTGGCCGACGGTGCGATGACAATGCACGCAGCGCAGCTCGTCATTCCCGGAAGCGGTGCCGCCGTGGGTGAGGTCGGAGACGAGGGCACTGTGACAGCGCAGGCAGTTCTCCTGAAGAATCTGTTTGCCGGCTGCCCCGACCTCGATGGGCTCCTTGAAGTTCTGGAGCGTGAACAGCTTTCCGTGGCGCCAGCCATTCTCGGCCTTGGCGAGGTACTTCGGAACGAAGGCTTCCGGCAGGTGGCAGTCGACGCAGACGGCGACGGCGTGGTGAGAGCTCTTCTGCCAGGCGTCGTATTGCGGCTGCATGATGTGGCAGTTGACGCAGGCCTCAGGGGCGGTGCGCAGGTACGACGCACCCGAGGCGTAGTTGAAGGTGAACACGCCGACGCCGAGCAGGGCGCCGACAGAGGTGGCCGCAGCAAGGAGCGCGGCCGTGAACAACCGGTTCTTCTTCAGCATCATGGCGACCGCGCGCCTCGTACACTGCCCCGGCGAAGTCGAACCTTTGATTCGTCAGAATCGTCGGCCGTCCCAGTACCGGGCCTTCTATTGCTGAGTTCCATCACCGTGAGGAAGGTCGACACCGTTCCAATGAATCGCCTGTCGCCGAGTGCCCGATGTGGATGACGGTGGTGGCGTTGGTGACGGCTGGCACGCCTCTTCAAGCGCCCCGGGACTGTGCGCTGGGATTCCTGTCGTGGTGCGCAGTGGAATCAGTGGCCGCGCCGATGGCGCCGCAGCGCCTTCGGCTCGAACTCTTCCTTGGGTACAAGCCGTCGTATGGCTACTACGCCTTCGAGCAACGGGCCTGTGCTGAGGTCGGTTGTCAGCTGCACCTCGATGGGCCTCTGCTCTCGCTCGACGCGCTCGTTCGCCTGTGGGGGAACGCGAGGTCCGACGACTTCTTCGACCTCGGCCTCTCGTACGCACTGACCCCTGTCGCGACGCTCCGAGAGAATCCGGGCTTTGCAGGAGAGCTCGGGACAGTCGATTCCGGGGACGGCTCGCTCAGCTACGCCACCTTGCGCGTCGTCATGCGTCGCCCCAGTCTCCTCTGGCTCGTGAAGAGCAAGTACCTCATCAACTCTTCGGCATCGGGGTCGCGCTGCCCATCGCCTCGGGCGCGGGCGTCTCGTTCACCGGCGGCGACGGCGTGAAGTTCACACTGGGCGGCCGCCTGGGTGTGCAGGTGCCGCTCGATGACTCGTTCTCAGTTGGCATCGCGACGAACTACGGCGTCGTCTGGTACGGCCCGCGCTTCGAGCACGTCGCCTACGTCGGTGGGTACGGCGTGAACCTCCAGTGGCTCCTGTAGTCGCCAGTCACCGCAGGAAGGGAACCATGCGTCGAAGCGCCCCGCCCTTGCGAACCTGGTGCACCATCACTCCGATGACGTGGACGCCGGTGAGCGCGACCAGGGCGTAGATGAGTGCGCCGTGCACCTGCCGCGACAGGAGCGCCGACAACACCGGTGCGTTTTGCACGTCACCGCGGAGGAAGCCGCCCCAGTCGCTGCCCAGGGCGGTGCCCAGGCCGCTCGCGCTGAGCCCGAACAGCACCACGTACAGCAGGCCTTGCACGAGGCCCGCGAAGAGGCCCTGGAGCCGCGACAGGGGGAGCGGCTCCGGCGATTGCCCCAGCTTCCGCACCAGCAGACGCGTCAGGGTGAGCACGCCGAGCGAGAGGCCGCCGACGCCGTGCAGGCGTCCCAGCACCCGGCGGAGCGGGTCATCGGCCGCGAGGTCGACCATCGTGCTCCCCACCACGACGAGGCCGACGATGAGCAGCGCGGTGAGCCAGTGGATTGCGACGAGTGCGAGAGGCCAGCGGTCTTTCATGGGGTTGCTCCGGGTTGGGGAATGG
>JAUXRI010000029.1 GCA_030681895.1 Myxococcales bacterium
TCACTCTGACCTCAAAGGCGAGCCTCGCGGCGAGGTGAGCTCCGTGCCGGTGAAGCGCGTGCGGAAGGCGAAGGGTGGGGCGCCTGGAGCGGTGACCTACACGGGTGAGAAGACCTTGATGTTGCGCGTCGAGCCGCAACGCCTCGAGCGGCTGCTGGCGACGGAGACCCTCGCGCCGCTCGACTGAAGGAACCCCGCGCACCCGTTCGAAAAACTCGATGACACACCCAGCCGAGCGCGCGGATTGATCCACGTTTGGCACGTGTGCTAGGCCGCCGCGTCTTTCCCTACGTGGGCCTACGCGACGTTCGAGGTGCCGATTTGCTGTCGATTCGCCGATTTCAACTGACCCGATCGCTAACGCCTGGCGGGTGTATTGCCAGACCCCGGGCAGGTGGCGAAGGTGCAGACGGGAATCAAAGCGCTGGTTTCATTGGGAAAACGGAACACAGGTCAGAGGGCACAGGACTTGCCCTTGCACCTCGCCCGCATCATCCGGAGGTCTTCGTGAAGCGTCTCTTTTCCGCACTGATCACTCTCGCGCTCATGCCAACTGTGGCGCTCGCCGATGATGCAACGGCGACCACAGCTGTGAATTCCGAGCAGGCGCAGACTGCTCCGGCCACGACGACGACGACGACGACGACCGACGGCAAGAAGGACGAGAAGGCCGACCCCAAGAAGGACCCGAAGGCCGCCGCAGCCGCGCAGCCCCAGCAGCAGAACGCCCTCGCCAACGCCGTCCAGGCCCGTACGCCTGAAGAGCAGGCGAAGCAGGGTGGCTTTCAGTTCGCGTTCGGTCTCGACCACTACCTCGGCACCGGCACCTTCGTGAACTCGGAGCAGTACGCCTCGCTCGTCGGCGCTCCCAGCTTCGCCGCGACGTACCTCTTCGGCGTCGGTAGCGTTCGCCTCGCCGCCTCGGCGCGTGTCTCGGCCTTCTACGAGTACACCCTGCCTGACACGCCGAACGGTCGCCGGTTCTTCCCGCAGGACACGCGCCTTGGCCTCGTGGCTCCTGCGCTGTTCCGCGACAAGGCCGTCACCGGCATCTCAGTGACGCCGTCCGTGTCGCTCGTGCTCCCGACCTCGCAGGAGTCGTTCACCGCCGGGCTCATCAGCACCATCGGCGTCGGCGCTGCGGCCACCCGCTCCGTGAAGGTCGGCAGCGGCGGCTTCGACTTCCGCCTCACGCTCTCGGGCAGCTACGGCATCTTCACCAGCCCGGTGAACGGCATTCGCAACGTCGCCACGTCGGCGCCGGGCAACCGCGACTCACTCGGCAACCAGATCGTCATCGGCCGGCCCGGCGAAGACTACGCCGCCATCAACGGCATGAACCCGGGCCTCTCCGGAACGGTTGGCGGCTCGGTCAACTGGCGTACCGGAGGCAACCTGCTCATGTTCGCCGGCTACTCGTACACCCGCGCGTTCAACCAGGCCGCGACGATTGACCCCAACGATCCCACCCTGCCGCAGGGGCTCGACTCGAACGGCAATCAGCTCGGCCGCGCCGGAATGGGTGGCGGCGACGTGACCCGGTCGTTCATCGGGGCATCTTACCAACTCAACGAGCACTACAACCTCGACTTCTACGTCTTCACCCTCCAGTCGCCCCTCCGTCGCGAAGGCGACAAATGGGTCGTCCGCGCGCCCATCGGCTCCTTCGTCGATGCCGCTTCGAACAACACCAGCCTCATCGTTTCGCTCGGCGCAGCCTACTGAGAGCCCACATGAACAACTCGTCAACCCTGTCGAACCTGAAGTCGAACCGTCACGGAGGCACCATGAATCAGCAGTCACCCTACGCTCGTTGGCTCGCCGCAGCAGCGCTCGCGCTGTTCGCTGCAGCTTGCGCGCAGAGCAACGGCGACGTGAACCGCGTTCAGCCGAACGTCACGCGCAAGAGCGACCTGCTCGATGGTGAGTGGTACTTCCGCAACTCGGTCACCTACACGCCGCACAACACCCAGTTCACCTACCCCGGCCAGACCGGCAACATGGAGAAGCTGGTGTGGGAGATCCAGGAAGGCAACCTGGTCGGGTACCGCTCGTATCCGTACATGCTCGGCGCCGAGGTCAACGTCGACAAGACGTCGATCGTCTCGGGCACGACCGCGAAGTACTGCGACCGTGACGGCAAGTGCACTGGCGGCCAGAAGTACTTCGGCTCGCCGGTCGTCGCGTTCCCCATCTTGAGCCACTTCGACATTCAGCGTGGCTACAACCCGTCGACGGGCGAGCAGACGAACGTCATCTCCGAGAACACCTCGGACCGGTACTGGAACCAGCGCGAGTACATCCGCGTGAACTGGGCCGCCAACGTGCTCAACACCATGCAGGGCATGAGCTGGGGCACCGTGCAGAACCCCGGCCTGAGCGCCACCAGCAGCAACTGGGTGCAGCCCAACGAGAAGGATGCCGACCCGACCGACCTGCCGACCTTCGAGTACGAGGGTGAGGGCGAGGCCCGCAAGCTGAAGTACTTCGACGTCACCGCCCGCTACCTCGCGGTGCCCGACACGACCTACTTCGAGGGTTGGGGCTCGGTGCCGCTGTGCTACTTCGCCTCGGGCATCTACGACTGCACCTCGTCGGAGATCAAGATGCGCGTCTCGGTGGCGAAGGTCGACACCAAGCGCGTGCGTGACTACGAGCCGCTCCTCTACCCGAACGACATGATGTCGCTGTTCGGCGTCTTCCGTACCGAGCGCCTCAACTGGGACCGCAAGTTCGGCGCCATCGAGTCGGCTCGCATCCTCATCGGCCAGCGTCACCGCCTCTGGGAGGAGTACTACCAGAAGGACGCGAACGGTCAGCCCGACGTCGCCCGCCCGATCGAGCCCTCGCAGCGCAAGGTCAAGCCCATCGTCTATTACTTCAGCCGCGCTGACCGCATGGGCGGCGAGGAGCGGTACCAGGAGTTCATCGAGCCCGGCCAGATCATCGCGCGCGACTACGACCGTGCCTTCAAGCGCGCCGTCGCGGCCGTTCGCAACGTCGAGCCCTCGGCCGTCACGGAGCAGGTCTACTTCCTCTGCGACAACCCGGTGAAGAAGGGCAACCCCAAGGCGTGCGGCGCCGAGGGCTTCTCGCCGAAGTTCGGCGACCTTCGCTACAGCTTCATGAACACCGTCGCAGAGCCTGTCGCCAACGGCCTGCTCGGCTACGGCCCCAGCTCGGCCGACCCTGAGACGGGCGAGGTCATCTCGGGCAACTCGAACAGCTACCTCTGGGGCGTCGACCTCTACGGCCGCTCGGTCACCGATTGGATCCTGCTGCAGTCCGGCGAGAAGAACCTCACCGAGTACATCTCGGGCGCCAACGTGATGGACTTCATCAAGCAGAACCCGGTCTACAACCTCGCGAACGTCAACAAGCAGAACGCGACGATTCAGTCCGAGCTCCAGGGCATTCCGCAGCGCAACGTCGAGACCGAGGGCGCCTTCGCGAAGCCCACGGCTCGTCTGAGCCGCATGCTCGGCAACCTCAAGGGCGCTGGCGGCCTGCCCAAGGCCACCCGCAACGAGATGCGCGTCGCCGCCGAGATTCTGGCGAAGAACCCGACGCTCGAGTCGGCCGTCATCGACAACCCTGAGATTGGCGAAGACGTCGTCAACATCCTGCCCCCGTTCGCCCGCGAGCGCGCCAAGACCGACCCCGAGTTCCGCCGTGAGATGTCGCGCCTGGCGCTGACCAACTACCAGTCGGTGCAGGCGTGGCAGACGCGCCGCCTCGAGTTCCTCTCGAAGAACAACATCTACATGGCCGAGTTCTTCGACCGCACCCTCGTCGGCGTCGCCAACGAGCTGCTCGCCAAGCGCGACCAGCAGCGCGACGGCTTCAAGACGAACGGCAACCCGAAGTGCGCCACGCCGACCGGCTGCACCGACAAAGAGGCGACTGACCTCGCCAACGACGGCATCGCGAAGTTCGTTCGCCAGCAGGTGTGGCTGTCGACCTCGCTCCACGAGATGGGCCACACGCTCAACCTGCGCCACAACTTCCAGGGCTCGTTCGACGCCATCAACTACTTCGACAACTACTGGCCGCTGCGCAAGGCGAGCATCACGGTTCAGCAGAACAACCAGCCCGTGATTCCCCGCACGCCGAACGACCTCAAGGCCGCCGCCGAGGGCACTGAAGGCCAGCGCCTCTCGAGCATGCACAGCTACGAGTACTCGTCGATCATGGACTACGCCGGGAAGATCTTCACCGACTGGAACGGCCTCGGGAAGTACGACGAAGCCGCCATCATCTTCGCGTACACCGCCGTCGCGAAGCCGGGCGGCTCGGGCGCCGCGACCACCGATACCTCGTACGTCGAGGTGTTCGGCAAGGACGCAAACGACCGCGGCGCGCGCCGTGACACCATGCAGTTCCGCGGCTCCGATGGTGCGCAGATGAGCATCAGCGGCGCGCAGGTCGACCTGCCGCTGGTGAACGTCACCCACACCAACCCGAACGTTCGCCACTACACCGAGCGCTTCCACTACAGCCTCGCGCCGCTGCACTTCGGCGAAGGCCCGGCGAACAACATCGCCGCGGTCATCGACGACGGCATCGAGAAGATCAAGACCCGCCGCCTGGTGAAGTACGAGGACGTGGCCCGTGACGAGACTCGCGTGCGTGAGATCCTCAACGGCGACCCGTCGCTCGCGAACGACCCCGACCGCGCCAACGGCGTCATCGGCACCTCGCTGCTGCGCGTGCCCTACATGTTCTGCTCCGACGAGTCGGCCGACGGCCCGGTGCAGTCGTGCTACCGCTTCGACCGCGGCGCCGACTACTACGAGCAGACGCGCAACCACCTCGAGGACTACTGGAACTACTACGTCGACTCGCACTTCCGTCGCGACAGCGCGTTCTTCAGCGGCAACGGCGCGATCAACTCGGCGTTCGGCACGTTCTACAACGTGGCCAACTCGTACAAGCACTACATGCTCGAGCTCTACAAGTCGCCGACCCGCAACCAGGAGCAGCGACTCACCTACCGCATCGATCCCGTCCTCCAGGACCTCTGGACCATCGGCGTCATCGACGGCATCAACCAGCACCTCAACGTCATGAGCGTGCCGCCGTTCGGCCTCTTCATGTACCGCACGCTGCGCACGACCGGCCCCCGCTGGGACGTGATCAGCGAAGGTGATGACTTCGACGCGCTGTCGGCCGAGGGCCGGGCCAAGTACCAGGACCTCTACACCTCACGCCTGGGTGCTCAGGACTTCGCCACCATGCCCCGCGGCCTCGGCCGTCGCATGTACAGCCGGTACGACTTCAAGAGCGGCTACAACTTCTTCCAGCGCATGAACGAGGCCGGTCACTACAACGACCAGATCGGCGCCATGTTCGCGGCCGTCCTCCCGCAGATTGACGTGCAGGGGCTCGACACCGACTCCGACCAGAACCGGTTCAACGTTCCGTACTACCTGCTCTTCAAGGACGAGATGACCGACACCTTCGGGGCCCTCTGGGGCAACGACGAGCTGAAGGTTCGCCCCACCGCCTTCAAGCGCACCAACGACCGCGGCGAGATCACCGACGACCTCGGCCTCTTCTGGCGCGTGTACGTCAACGGCTCGGACATCTTCTCGAACTTCAACTACCCGCCGCAGCAGCCGGGCCGCTGCACCGGCAACGCGCGACCGCCCACGTGCTTCACGGCCGGTCAGAACCCCGCGCCCGCGAACATTCAGCTCACCTACACGAGCCGCATCTACTCGCTGTTCCTGGGCATGGCGCTGTTCCGCGTGAACTACGACCTCGACTACGCGAAGGCGAATCAGGTCTATCGCCTCGGTGGCAACGAGGACTTCACCCTCGCTCCTGGCTACGAGATGGTCGAAGTGCCCGACGTGACGACCGGCGCCCGCTACGTGGCCGTTCGCCCCGCCTGTGCACCGAACACGAACTGCCCTGAGACTGCCGCCACGTCGCTCATTCGCCACACGCAGGACATCCTGCTGATGGTTCAGGACCCGGGTCGCTGCCCGATTCCGGACTACCTGGTGATTCAGGGCTACGGCTGCCTCGCAGCCGAGCAGGCCAACAACCCCCGCATCCTCGAAGACCGTCGTCGCTATTGGACGGAAGTCTTCCGCGATGCGATTCGCGACCTCGACCTCTCCCGCTCCTACTACGGCGCGTTCGGAAAGGCGTTCTGACCATGACCTCACGGAACTCGTACGGAGAAACCATGAAGCCCTCGTTCCGCATCCTCCTCGCCGCGTTGAGCGCCATCACGGCGTTCGGCTGCGCCCAGCCTGAGCTGCTCGACCGCACTCAGCCGAACTACGTCAAGAAGGCCGACCTCATCGACGGGCAGTGGTACGTCAAAGAGACGATCGTCGACCTGCCGAAGACGCCGGGTGCGCCTGGTGTCATCGGGTCGGGTGGCCAGCTCGACAAGATTCGCTGGGAGGTTCAGGAGAACCTGCTGGTCGGCTACCGCACCTATGAAGTGGTGCCTGGCGCCGACCCGCGCATCGACCCGGTGAAGTCGAAGATCGGCGACGTTCGTTTCCGCGACGGCAAGCCCTTCAAGGGCAACCCGGTCTTCGCGTACCGCATCACCAGCCACTTCGACCGCCAGCGTCAGTACAACGCCGCCACGGGCGAAGTGACGAACGTGCTCGTCGAGGACTCGTCGGATCGCCCCTGGTACCAGCGCGAGTTCATGCGCGTGGACTGGGCGAACAACCAGATCCTCAACTACAACAACGCGACCGGCCCCTTCGATTTCCTCAGCGGCATGCTGAAGGTGCGCGTCGTCACCGACCAGGACCAGTCGACCCGCAACGAGTCGATGGTCTACACCTGCTCTGACGGCTCCGAAGGCAAGGACTCGACGCTCAAGTGTGCGCAGGGCGCGAAGCTCACCTACCTCGACTTCACCACCCAGGCGATCGTCGACCCGCCGGCCATCGACTACCCGGGCTACGGCCGTCTGCCGTACTGCCTCTTCAACGCGACGTTCGACTGCGAGAGCGCCTCGGCGAAGATCCGCACGTCGATCATGAAGGTCGATGAGACCCGCGTCGACGACTACGAGCCCCTCGTCTACTCCGACAAGCTGATGGTGAAGTTCGGGCTCTTCCGCAACGAGTCGTACACCTACAGCAAGGACCGGTACTTCACGTACACGGGCCAGCAGTTCTTCGCGATGCGCCACAACATCTGGCAGAAGTCGAAGAAGCCGGTGTTGGTGAACGGCAAGGCCGAGCTCGACGCCGTCACGGGCCGCGCGAAGTACACGACGATTCCCGTCACGGAGCGCGAAGTGCGCCCGGTCGTCTACTACATGACCGAGAACACCCCCCGCGAACTCTGGGGCGCCGCCGTTCGTCGCCACGCCGAGAAAGACGGCTTCAACCCGAACAACACCATCGAAGCTTCGTGGGACCGCGCGTTCCGCAAGGCCGTCGCCGTGCCTCGTGGCCTCGAGACGTTCGATTCGAAGATGCCGCAGATGTTCTACGTCTGTGAGTCGCCGGTTCAGGAAGGCGCTCCCGCCGCCTGCGGCAAGCCCGGCACCTATGCACGCCTCGGCGACCTGCGCTTCCACATGGCGCCGTACAACGACCAGAACTCTGGCGGCCTGCTCGGCCTCGGCCCGTCGGCGATGGACCCCGAGACGGGCGAAGTCGTCACCGCGACGGCCAACGTCTACGGGCCCGGCATCGACACGTGGGCTGGCAGCTCGGCTCAGGTCATCGACGTCGTCAACGGTGAGGTCAGCCTCTCCGAGCTCGTCGCCGGCAAGGACATCAAGGACTACGTCTTCGCCAACTTGAGCGGCACCGACCCGCGCCGTCCGCGCACGGGCCCCTTCACCGCGCAGCAGCCGCTGATCTCGGACCCGTCGCGTCCGGCCAGCTCGTTCAACAAGCCCAACGGCCGCCTGGCCGACCTGCTCGGCACCTGGAAGCAGTCGGGCATGCCGCTCATGAAGGGCAACCGCAAGGAGACGGTCGCGCAGCTCCTCAGGGACAACCCGTCACTCGAGGACTCGCTCCTCAACCTGCCTGAGGTTCGCGTCGCCGTTCTCGGCCACGTGCCGAACCGCGCCTTCGGTCAGCGCCTCGAGAGCGACTCGGCCTTCTACCGTCAGGTCGCCCGCAACGTGCTCCTCGGCATCGACCCGCTCGACGACGCCCGCAAGGCCATGAAGCAGAAGGTCGACCCGTCGATCGGTTGCTTCTTCGAGTACGACTACTCCGACGAGGACTACTTCGGCGTCGCCAAGCGCAAGCTGAAGCTGCAGAACGACCTGATCGCCAAGTTCAAGGGCCAGGGCAACACGGCCTGCACGAACGCGTCTGCCTGCACCGATGCCGAGGCCAAGAAGCTCGCGAAGGACGAGGTCTACAACGACCTGCGTCGCGAGGCCTACCGCTCGGTCATGGAGCACGAGATCGGCCACACCCTCGGTCTGCGCCACAACTTCATCGCCTCGGCAGACCCGCTCAACTACCACGACGGGTACTGGGACCTGCGCAAGGAGACCATCGGCGTCATCGCCGGCGGCCGCCGCGTGCTCCCCATCACGCCGGCCAACATGGTCGACGCGGCGAAGCTCAACGAGCGCCAGCAGAACGAGTCGATGTACGAGTACGAGTACTCGTCCATCATGGACTACGGCGCGCGCGTGAACTCGCAGAACCGCGGCACCGGCAAGTACGACGACGCCGCCATCCTCTTCGCCTACTCGGGTGGCTACGAGCCCGGCTGGGTCGAGGTGTTCGCCGAGACGCGCAACGACTACCAGAACACCGCCGTCACCCTCGAGGTCGACAACCTTGCGAAGGTCTTCACGGCGCGCGGTGCGCACGTCGAGATCCCGCTGTCGATCGCCGAGCACTACACGCCCGTGTCGAGCCTCTACACGGACAAGTACCACTACACGACGCTGCCCTTCCATTTCGCCGAGGCGAACGGCTCGTTCGAAGATCGCCTCAACCAGGGCATCAACCGCATGAAGACGCGGTCGTACCGGAAGTGGAGCGAGATGCAGAAGGTCTACGATCGCCTCGCGGCAGAGGTGAAGAACTACAACCTCAACGCCTCAGGCCTCGGTCAGCGCGACATCGAGCGCAGCCGCACGGTCGTGAACGCGGCTGGTGGCAAGCTCGTGCCCGTCGAAGTGCCGTACATGATGTGCACGGACGGCGAAGTCGGCGCGAACCTGCTCTGCAACCGCAATGACCAGGGCGCTGACGTGTACGAGATGACGTCGAAGTGGATCGAGCGTTTCAACCAGTCGTACGTGTTCTCGAACTTCCGCCGCGACCGTCTCTTCTACTCTCCGTCGGCAGTCGCCTCGGGCAAGTTCGGCCGCTTCCTCGGAAACGTCCCGAACGTGTACCAGCAGTGGCTCTTCAACATCTACTTCCTCACCAAGTACCTGCAGCTCTCGCCTGAGGAGCTCGACGAGTACTACGGCCTCGGCGACCCGATCTGGCAGAACTACTGGACGATGGCGGTGGTGGACTCGACGAACCTGCTGATGCAGCAGCTCGCGATTCCGGCGGCCGGCTACCACGGCAAGCGCCCGGACGGCACGTGGGAGTACCTGCCCTCGGGTGACAACCTCAACCGTCGTCTCTCTGCGACGGCCGAGGGAGCCCTCAAGGCCGACATCGCTCGCGCTGATCGTGGCGGCTACACCGACCTCGCGTACCTGCCCCGTGGACCGGGCCGGTCGATCTACACGGTGTTCGATTCGTTCGGCTACGACAACTACAGCCGCGTGAACGAAGCGGGCCACTTCTGGGACGTGTACGCGGCGATGCTCGCGCTCATCACCAGCGAGACGAACTTCCTCGGTGTCGACCGTGGCTCGGACGCGCTCCGCTACTCGCTGCCGTACTACACGACCTTCAACAAGGAGCTCGCGCCCCTCTTCGGCTCGTACTTCACCGAGACGCCTGAGAACTACGCCGCGATGCTGGCGAAGAACTCGGACGGCACCGCGAGCGTGCAGCTGCCCACGTTCATCAAGGCCAACGACTACATCTTCGGCTTCAACTACCCGCTCGCACCCATCAACCCGGTCGACGGCAACGGCAACCCGATGCCGATGTCGAGGGTGTTGCCGGTCTCGACGTGGAGCGCCCGCTTCTACTCGCAGGTCTGGTCGATGGCCTTCTTCACCCAGAACTACAACCTCGAGTACGCCGAGTTCTCGAAGGTGTACCGCCTGGGCAGCGGCGAGGCCCTCAGCCCGGCAGCCGGCTACGAGACGGTTCAGTTCAACGATCCGTTCGGCGGCGGCTACGTCTATGCGGCGCTCCGCAAGGTCGGCGACCCGCTGCCTTCGACTGGTGCGAGCATCGTGGTCCGCGCGCAGACGCAGCAGGCGAAGTGGACGCAGGCGAAGAACCTGAATCAGCCCGTCGACGGCCTCACGGCGTCGGAGTGGGAGGCCAAGGTTCGCGAGACCGTGCGCACCATGGAGATCATGCGCGGCCTGTACAACATCTTCGGTCGGGCAGGCTGACCCAGCCCCGAAGGTAACGTCGACGCCCGGCCCTCTCACGAGGTGCCCGGGCGTCGTCGTTTCTGGTGCCCAACGGGACCTTCCTCCCGGGGCTCGCCGTCGATAGAACGAACCTCGTGCATCTGCCTCCGCGGCAGCTCGACCTGTTCAGGGCCCCGGCGTCCCGGCAGGCGGTGCTCCACGAAAAGCCGGCGACCCTCGCGAAGGCGGGCGATGCGCACCCGGTTGCTGCCAGGGCTCACGCCAACGCGCCGGAGGCTCCGTCGAAGCCTCGCGACGTCGAGCTTCGTGACACCGCGGGGGCCAACTCGCCGCGACAGGAGGCACGTCGGCCTGCACCTGCGTTGGAGACCGCCGCCGCGACTCCTGCGAGAGCTCGGGACGGCCACTCGGCGACTCCAGGCACCAAGAAGGGCCAGACACCTGAGCCCGTGCCGCCCCCCGCGCCCCCGAGCCGCCAGCAGGCCCTCGGGGCCGCTCGCGTCCTGGCGCACCAGGTCGCCGCGTTGCTCGGCTCCGACGTCAAGGTGCTGCTCTCCGTGCACGACAACCGCAGCACGATGATCAGCTTTCGCCGGGAGCCACCGCTGCTCCGGCTGCGCGTGCACCACCTCTTCCTCGAAGCGCCGCACGCGGTCGTCGAAGCCATCGCCGACTACGCCGGGCGTGGAAAGCGAGCCGCGGGCAAGCTCCTCGACGAGTACATCGCCGAGCGGCAGGAGCGCATTCGCGCGGAAGCGCGGCGAGCGTCGGCGCTGAGCACGCGTGGCGCGTGCTTCGATCTCGCCGAGGTCTTCGATCGCCTCAATCAGCTCTACTTCCAGGACACGATTCGCGCGCGCATCGGCTGGGGGCGCAACGCCAGGCGCGGCCGCCGCAAGTCGATTCGGCTCGGGGTCTACGATCACCGCGCCCGCGAGATTCGGGTGCACCCGGCGCTCGACCGCCCAGACGTTCCCCTCTTCTTCGTCGAGTACATCGTGTTTCACGAGATGCTCCACCAGGTCTTCCCCAGCGCCCGCGACTCGGGCCGCCACGTGCATCACCCGCGTGCGTTCCGCGACCGCGAGCGGGCGTTTCCCCGGTATGCCGCGGCGCTCGCCTGGGAGAAGGAACACCTGCACGCCTTGCTGCGACGGTGAGTTCGCTGGCGCGCGCTCGGACGGCTTCGTCAACGACGTGTCGTGGACCGTGCCCGCGAAGGCGAGGTAAGCGAGTCCGACCGCCAGCACCGACTCGGGAGCAGTGGCCGCTTCGGTGCGCGCCTGCTCGGTCACGAACGGTCAGTCAGGCCTCAAGTCCTCGCCACTGCTGACCGTCACGGCCTTGTGACGCAGCACGTGATGAGTGCTTGATGACTCGTCTCGATACGTTCGGTAAGCGCGCGCATATGCGTCGCGCAAAAATCGTCTGTACCCTCGGCCCCGCCAGCACCAGCCAGGAGATGCTCGAGAAGCTCCTCGATGCCGGCATGGATGTGGCCCGCCTCAACTTCTCACACGGCACCCACGCGGATCATCAGGGCGTGCTCGATCGCCTGAGGGCCGCCTCGCTCAAGGTGCGCAAAGCCGTGGGCGTGCTCGGCGACCTGCAGGGCCCGAAGATTCGGACCGGCAAGCTCGAGAAGGGCGCCGTCGAGTTGATCGAGGGCAAGGAGATCTCGATCACCACCGACGAGAGCGTGCTGGGGACGCAAGAGCTCGTCTCGACCACGTACCCGCACCTCGCGTCGGATGTGAACGTCGGAGACCGCATTCTGCTCGACGACGGTCTGCTGGAGCTCAAGGTGTTGGCGACCGACAAGAAGTCGCTCATTCGCACCGAGATCATTCACGGCGGCACGCTCAAGAACAACAAGGGCATCAACCTGCCGGGCGTCGCGCTCAAGGCCGACGCGCTGACCGCGAAGGATCGCGAAGATCTCATCTTCGGGCTCAAGGCCGGCGTCGACATGGTCGCGCTGTCGTTCGTGCGCACGCCGGAAGACATCGACATGTGCCGCCAGGCGATGATGGAGGCCGGGCGGGTGGTGCCGATCATCGCCAAGCTGGAGAAGCCCGAGGCGATCGCCAGGCTCGACGCGATCCTCGAGAAGACCGATGGCGTGATGGTGGCGCGCGGCGATCTCGGCGTCGAGATTCCTCCGGAAGAGGTGCCCGCGATTCAGAAGGACATCATTCGGCGGGCGAACCAGCGCGGTCTGCCGGTGATCGTCGCGACGCAGATGCTCAACTCGATGATCGAGCACCCGCGGCCGACGCGCGCCGAGGCGAGCGACGTCGCGAATGCCGTGATGGACAACACCGACGCGGTGATGCTCTCGGGCGAGACGGCGTCAGGTGACTACCCGGTCGAGTCGGTGCAGATGATGAGCCGCATCGTCGAGGCCGCGGAGTCAGCGATGCGCCAGTCGTTCCCGCGCATCGGGACCGGCGAGCCGATCAAGATCCCCTCGGACTTCCCCGACGTGACGTGCGGCGTCGCCTGCCGCGCCGCGCGCGAAGCCGGAGCGTCGATCATCGTCGCCTTCACCCTCACCGGGAACACCGCGCGCCTCGTCTCCCGCTACCGCCCCAGCGTGCCCATCATCGCCTTCAGCCCGAACCAGGAAGTGCGGCGTCGGCTCTCGCTCCTGTGGGGCGTGATGCCTCGCGTGCTCGAGCCCGTGCAAGAGACCGAAGAGATGGTGCGTCGCGTGGAAGAGGAGCTGCTCGCACGCGGCCTCGCCAAACGCGGAGAACGCATCGTCATCGTGTTCGGTGCGCCAGTCGGTCAGGCGGGCAAGATCAACTCGCTCCGGCTCCACACCATTTCGATGTGAGCGGGGCAGTGAGGGCCGTCGCAGGATTCATCACGAAGAGAGGCTTCATCGAGATGTGAAGGTCCTCGTCGCGTGTGCGGTCTCGTCGCGTGTGCGGTCTCGCGCGGCGGGACCGGTGCGAGGCCAACCCGCCGACGCCTCCGCGCCCGGCGCTATGCCGCGCGCAGGAGCACCACGCTCACCTCATGAAACGGCGGGCCGGGCCGCGCGAAGAAGTACCCCTGCATCCAATCGACCCCGAGCGACGACAACACGGCGCGTTCGGCATCGGTCTCGATCGCCTCGGCGATCACCTGGCTGCCGAGTTGCTTCGCGAGCTCGAGCATCGCGGCCACCACCAGCTGCTGGCCATGCGAGCCGGGCAGCCCGCGCACCAACGAGCCATCGAGCTTCACGAAGTCGGGCTCGACGTGCGCGAAGGTGGACAGGCCCGAGTAGCCCGCGCCCAGATCGTCGACCGCGAGCCTGAAGCCGAGGCTGCGCAGCGCGAAGAGCTTCGAGGCCAGGGCGTCGACGTCTTCGAGGCTGGCCCGCTCGGTGATCTCGAGCACGACCCGTCTCGCGATTCGGCTCAACGCCGCGTCGGGCGAGACGAGGTGTGGATCGTCGAGGTCGCTGGGGTGCACGTTGACGAACAGCAGGGCGTCAGCCGGAAGCGCGGCTGCGTCGCGCGCCGCGGTGTCACGCACCTTGCGGCCCAGCTCCCAGAGGCGGCCCGTGAGCTCCGCGGTCTTGATGAGGTCGAGCGCGTCGCTCGCGCCCTCGCGGCAGCGCACCAACGCCTCCCACGCGACCGTCCGGTGCTCGGCCATGCCGACGATCGGCTGGTAGGCCATGTGGAGCGTCGCGAGCGAGCGGTCGAACTTCTCGTGCAGGTGAATCGGCGCGTTCGACGATCGTGAACGCACGGCCGCTCTGACGGCGTCGATCAACACGTCGACCTCGAACGGCTTCTGCAACATGCGAAGTGCCCGGTGCTCGATGGCCTGAATCGCGGCCTCGATGGTCGGCTGGCCAGTCATGAGCAGCACCGGAATCGCAGCGTCGTGCGAGCGAATCGCCTTCAGCAGCTGCACTCCATCGACCTGCGGCATGCGCACGTCACTCACCACCGCGTCGAAGCGGCCAGCCTTGAGCCTATCGAGCACCCGGGTCGGGTCCGACAGCGCCTCGACGGTGAAGCCCGCGTGTCTCAAGACCGCAGAGCAGACGCGCAAGAAGAGGTCGTCGTCATCGACGACCAGAATGGTGCCGGGGCAGGGGGCTGTCAGGTGATCCGGCATCGGAGGCTCCAGGGTGATGGGCGCTGTTCTGAGCAAGGCGGGTGCCGCGAAGTTCGCCAGTGCTCTCGCGGGCCTGTGTGGCCATGGCGGGAGTCACCCACCCCGCCCGAGTGCCGTCAGACCCCTACGGAATGTCGATCGTCGTCCCTCGCAGCGCGTGCTAGGGCGCGCGCCATGAGCGAGATCACCGAGCGGGATCCCCTTCGCCAGCGACTGGCTGCCCTCGAGCAGCAGGCCGAACAGGGAGGTGGGGCCGAGCGCATCGCCAAGCAGCACAAAGACGGCAAGCTCACGGCGCGCGAGCGCGTCGATCTTCTCCTCGACCGAGGCTCCTTCACCGAGCTCGACAAGTTCGTCACCCACCGGGCCACCGACTTCGGCATGTCCGACAAGAAGATCCCCGGCGACGGCGTGGTGACCGGCTACGGCACCATCGACGGCAGGCAGGTCTTCGTCTTCGCGCAGGACTTCACGGTCTTTGGCGGCAGCCTCTCGGGTGCCTACGCGCAGAAGATCTGCAAGGTGATGGACCTCGCCACCCGCGTCGGCGCGCCGATCATCGGGCTCAACGACTCGGGCGGTGCGCGCATTCAGGAAGGCGTCGAGTCGCTCGCGGGCTACGCCGACATCTTCCTGCGAAACACGCTCGCCTCGGGCGTGGTGCCACAGCTCTCGCTCATCCTCGGTCCGTGCGCGGGCGGCGCCGTCTACTCGCCCGCCATCACCGACTTCATCCTGATGACCAAGGCCGCGTCGTACATGTTCATCACCGGCCCCGACGTCATCAAGACGGTCACGCACGAAGACGTGACGAAAGAAGCGCTCGGCGGGGCGCTCGCGCACAACCAGAAGTCGGGCGTCGCGCACTTCGCGGCCGAGACCGAGCAGGCGGCCATCGCGCTCACGCGTCAGCTGCTCGGCTACCTGCCATCGAACAACGCCGAAGACCCGCCCGCCCAGCCGAGTGAAGACGACCCCGCGCGCGAAGAGGCGGCGCTCTCGACCCTGGTGCCCATCAACCCGAACAAGCCCTACGACATTCGCGACGTCATCAAGCTGGTCGTCGACGGGAAACACTTCTTCGAGGTGCAGGAGCACTTCGCCAAGAACATCGTGGTCGGCTTCGCGCGCCTCAACGGCCGCTCGGTCGGCATCGTCGGCAACAACCCTGCGGTGCTCGCGGGCTGCCTCGACATCGACGCGTCGGTGAAGGCCGCGCGCTTCGTTCGTTTCTGTGACTGCTTCAACATCCCGCTGGTGACCTTCGTCGACGTGCCCGGCTTTCTCCCCGGCACCAACCAGGAGTGGGGCGGCATCATCAAGCACGGCGCCAAGCTGCTCTACGCCTACGCCGAAGCGACGGTGCCGAAGGTCACCATCATCACCCGCAAGGCCTACGGCGGCGCCTACGACGTCATGGCGTCGAAGCACATTCGCGCCGACGTGAACTTCGCGTACCCGACGGCCGAGATCGCCGTGATGGGGCCCGAGGGCGCGGTGAACATCATCTTCCGCAAGGAGATCGAGCAGGCGGCCGACCCGGTCGCCGAGAAGAGCCGGCTGGTGGCGGACTACCGCGAGAAGTTCGCGAACCCCTTCAAGGCCGCAGAGCTCGGCTACATCGACGAGGTGATTCGCCCCGAGCAGACCCGCCTCAAAGTGATTCGCGCGCTCGAGATGCTCAAGGACAAGCGCCAGGAAAACCTGCCGCGCAAGCACGGCAACATTCCGCTCTGAGCCGCTGGTAGAACCCATGGGCCATGACCCGGCCCCAACAGCACGTCGCCATCTGGGTCGCGGGAGCGCTGCTCCTGGTGGGCCTTCCGCTCGTGTTGCCGACCGAGGTCGTCTTCGTGCTCGTCGGCGTGGCCTGGGGTGTGGCCGTCGTCAGCTTCATCGCGAGGGGCCGGTACGGGCGCGCGAGAGGTCTGCTCGCCCAGAAGAAGTACGAGGCTGCCTTCGACGAGCTGCTGGCCTTCGAGCAACAGGTGACGCGTGAAGCGTGGCGCCGGCACCTGGCGTTCCTCTATGCCGGCTTTCGCACCTCAGACCCGGTCGCGCTCGCGCGCGGCTACCAGGGCGTGGTGCGACTCGAGCAGGGCCGCCTGGCCGAGGCCGAGGTGCTGCTGAAGTCGGCGTTGGAACAAGACCCCGACTACAGCGTGCCGTGGGCGAACCGCGCCATCGTGGCGGCGAGCCTCGGCGACGAAGCGCGCGCGCGGTCCCACGTCGAGACGGCGAAGTCGCTCGGCTTCACCGACCCAGGGCTCGACACGGCGGTCGCGCAGGCCCTCCAGACGTTCCGCGCGGCCGCAGCTCCCAAAGGCACTCCATGAAGCTCTTCCTCATTCGCCACGCCATCGCCGAAGACGGTGACGATGACGACGGGCGCCCGCTCAGCACGAAAGGCGCCAAGCGCTTCGCCGAGGTGGTGAAGACGCTGCGCGCGCTCGACGTTCGGTTCGACCTGGTGCTCCACAGCCCGAAGCTCAGGGCCGTGCAGACGGCCGAGCTGCTCCACACGCTGGTCGACGGCTCGTTCGAGGTGACGCCGTTGCTGGCCGAGCCTCCGTCGCGCGCGCTCCTCGAGGCCTGCTCGGGCGGCTCGGTGGCGCTGGTGGGACACGAGCCCTCGTTGTCGGCGCTGCTGAGCTGGCTCGTGCTGGGCAAGCCGTCGGCGGGCCGGTTCGAGCTGAAGAAGGGCGCAGTGGCGTGTCTCGAAGGCGAGGCCGAGGCCGGAGGAATGACGCTCGTCTGGTTGCTGCCGCCGAAGCTCGCGAGAGCGCGCTGATGCGAGTGGATGAACGAGTCGAGGAGCTTCGCCGCTGGCTCGCGGTCGCTCGTGACGGGCTCTCGCCCGAGGCCGTGCACGAGGTGCGTGTGACGGGGCGGCGGGTGCGCGCGTTCCTCATGTTGGGCGGACACCACGTGCTGGTCGACGATCTGCGCTGGCTGGTGGGCTCGCTCGGCCGCCTCAGAGACCTCGACGTCGCGCTCGAGCTGCCGGTCGCGGCGCCGGGGCCGTTTCAGGCGTGGCTGGTCGCCGAACGAAGCGCGGAAGCCGAGGAGGCGGCGCGGCTGCTCGCGCGCCCGAGGGTCGAGGCCCTCGTGATGGCCCTCGGCCGGGTTCCACGGGTTTCGAAGCGGCGCGCGCACAGAGCACTCGCGCGGCTCGACGCGAACCTGATCGAGGCCCAGGAGACGGCGTGGCGAGACGTCACCATCGACCGCTTGCACGAGCTGCGAAAGGCCGTGCGTCGCACGCGGTATGCACTCGAGTGGCTCGGAGAAGACGAGTCGGCGCTGCAGCGAACGCAGGCGCTCGTGGGCGAGGCGTGCGACCTGAAGCTGCTGGAGCGGTTGCTCCTCGAGTTCGGCCACCCGGCTGCCGCCCGATGCGTCGAACGTGCGCTCGAAGTCGTCGTGCCGGCGCTCGCGGCCATGCGGTGAGCGCCTGACGCAGCCTCAGCGCCTCAGCGCCCGAGGTCGCTCAACCACGCTGGGAAGTCGGGGTTCTCCTCCACGCGCAACGAGTACAGCGGTCGAGCAGAGACGTCGGCGGTCACCTGTCGAAGACACCCGCGGCGCCGCTCGTCGAGATGCCACTCGGTGAGCTCGTTCCGGAAGTCAGGAATCGAGAGGCCTGAGCAGGTGCCTTCGAAGCCCAGCGCCTCCCACGCGAGCTGCGCGGCGGTCTCCAGCGTGCGCGCGTCACCCTCATTCGTCACGACGGCGAACGGCAGGAGCAGCAGGGTCGCGAGGTGCCGCGTAGGAGGCGCTGCCTGCCTCGAGGCCGGGTGCAGGACCTCGGCTGGACGAAGACAGCTCGGATGAAAATGCGCGTCGTCGATCCATGCCAGCTCGGTGCCCGTGCGCAGGTCCAGCAGGGTCACGCTCGTGCCTTCCGCGATCGCGACGTGCAACCGTCGTCAGCGCCGATGGGCAGCTCGAGCGTGAACGAGCGCTCGTCGTCGAACGAGACGTCGCTGTCGAACAGCCAGCGCCAGAACTCTGGAGCCCGAAGGCGGTCCCAGTCAGCGTCCATGGGCTAGCACGGCTGATGCCTGGCCGTGGGACCGCCGATGAAGGCGAGCCGTCAGGGGCCAGTCGTGATGCGACCCGGCGCACCCATGTCGCCGCGCTCGGTGTGACAGAGGTTGCAGTCACCGCTCATCTGCGGCGTGCGCATCGTGGAGATCACCACACCGTTGCGCTTCACGCGCGCCGTGTACGGCAGCCAGTTCGGCGTCGTGCTGCCGGTGTTGTAGAAGTTCCCCGAGCCGGCTCGTGGTGACATCGTGAGCTTCACCGCGCCGGCGCCATCGAGGATCTCGATCGTCACGCCAGCGGGCGTCTGGTCGAGGCAGCCGTCCTTCTCGTTCAGGCCCGGGAAGATGGTGCCCGCGAAGAAGTACACGCGTCGGAGTTCGCTCTGACCCTGCGGGTTCTGCCCCTTGAAGTTCTCACCGGCGTGACAGGCCCGACAGGCCATGCCCGGGTTCATGTCGCCGCTGCCCTGGTAGCGATTGGTCCACGTGCGGTTCGACTGGCACGTCAGCGTCGCCACCCCACCATCGCCCGCTACCGTTCCGCAGCTGCCCATCGGCGCGCCGGCGTTGATCCACGTTTCGTAGGTGGCGAGCTCCGCGACCGGAAGGCCTGCAGGAGGCATCGACGAAATCGGGTCTCTCATGCGGGTGAGGCTGCGCATCGCGTAGGTGCCACCCAATGGAGACGGCGCCGTCAGCTCGGCGTACGAGGTCAGTGGCATCGTCGCGCCCGCCGTGGGCGGGGCGCCGTGGCACGACACGCAGCGCGTTCGCATCAGGGTGGCGATGTCGCAGGGCAGGCCCGAGAGGCCACCATCGAACGCCGCCGTGGTGCCGCCACCGGTTCCTGCAGCACCTCCACCGGCGCTTCCTCCCGCGCTGGCGCCACTGTCTGCGTTGGTCGCGGGCAGCTCACCGCACGCAAACGCACCACTCACCACGACGAGGACCAGCGACAGCTGAAGACGCGACATCAGAGGACTCCCACGGCAGGCCCGGCCGACCCGTCCAATAACCGAATGAGAGACCTTCGTGAACCCTGATGGTTCACATCGCGCTCAGGGGCCGCCGTCGTTTCCTGCGTCGAGGCCCCCATCAGGCAGCACCACGGGAGCGGGGGTGAACGGCGGAGGGTCGAACCGGCCCGTGCGCCTGCCGGTGAAGCCCGTCTCGAACGTGAGGGTCGCTCCGACGAGCAGCGGGCCGAACGCACACCCGCCCGCCCAGCCGAGGAAGACCTTGCCGTCCGCGATGCCCTCGACTGCAGCGCCCGGAGGCACCACGCGCCGGGTGATCATCTTCGGCGCGCAGCTGAACGGAACCCCGGCGTCGGCGAGCCCACCGTCAGGCAACACGCCGGCGTCGACCCGGACGCCCGCGTCGACCACGCCGGCATCGAGGGCGCAGGGGGCGTTCTGGGGGGTCCGCCCTTCGATGGTCGTCTCGAGCCGTTCGCCTGTGCGTGAGAACCGGCCGCCAGCGAGGGAGACCGCGAGCGCAACACAGCCCTGGCTCCCGCCGCCCTGCGCGCCGAGGCCGAGCAGGAACTGGTCGCCCTGGGCGTGGTCGACGAGCCCGCTGAGCGACTCCGCCGACCGGCCTGCCGGGAGCACGTGCACCGTGTCGTTCACGACGGCGAGCTGCTGCAGGTCGAGCCGGTTCGCGCCGAGGTTCGGCTGGGTGATGGCCGTCTTCGCCCAGAACGCTTCACTGGGGCACTTCACCTCGGGCTTCGCGCAGAACGCGGTGAGGTCGAGCGTCGTCGGCTGACCATTCACCATGCCGAAGTCGACGACGCCGCCGTACCCGGTCTGCGTCACCTCGCGCACGGCCCCGCCGACATCGAGCTTGATGGTGAGCCGGTCGTCGTAGGTGAGCTCGTAGTTGCCGCTCACGTCGCGTGGGTCGGGCTGCCCGGGAGCAGGGCCGCCACCGCCACCACATGACGCCAACACCAGCGCGACGGCGAGCCGAGCTCGGAACATGAGTGCTCCCTCCAGCTGCTCTTAGAAGAAGGTCGGTGCCTTCGCGCCGAGGATGATGGCCGGCTGAGAGTCGTAGTCGATCAGCAGGCGCTGCGGCGGGGGCGGCATGTCCGGGAGCACGAGCACCACACGGGTCCGCACCGAGGCAGGCTGACGCGCGTCGATCTTCGACTTCATCGCGTCGAGCGCTGCGCCTGACAACGTCACCGTCTTCGGCAGCGAGGTCAGCGACTCCTTCTCGGCGACGAGCTGGCCGTTGACGCTCAGCTGCGCCGAGGTGACGCGGGTCGCGAGGTCGAGCGGCGTGCTCGTCGCGGCGTCGGTGAAGGCGAGCCGCTTCACGGTCAGCTCGATGCGCTGCACGAGCGCGGTCGCGGCCTTGAGGTCGGGAATGTTCGTGTAGTCCTCGGCGCGAATCACCGGCACGTCACGGTCGAACGACAGCTCACAGCCGTTGGTGACGACCTTCGTCTGCACCGTCACTTCGCCCGAGACGATCGGCATGCCGCACGTGAAGCTGCCGAGCGCGACCTCGGTCGACCCCTTCACGGGTGGAATGCCCTTGGACTCGTCGACGCGCACCTCAGCGGCCTGTCCACACGCCCACATCGTCAGTGCCGCCACCACCCAGCTGCCTTGTCGCATGTCATCTCCTCGCGTCGTATGTGCCCGCTGCGCGCTGTCGCATTCGTTGGTCAGTCGCGGTTTCAGTGTACGCTGTCAGCGGACGATTCGGCTGTTACCCAAAAACGTGTCGGCCCGCACCAGTGGCAAACTATCAGCTCGGACGACGACTGGTTGCTGCATCGGGGGTCGTCGAGGCCCATCTCGGCGCCGCGAACGGCGAGTGGATCGTGGTGTCGCGGTTGTCGGCGCCGTGGTCGCAAGACGGCACGTTTCTCGAACGCTTCGCTGCCCACGCGCGGGTGCCGTTGCCCCTTCACCCCGGTATCGCGTCGTTGCTCGAGTTCGGGTCGGGCGGGGACGGGCTCTGGTTCGTCGAGCGCACGGCTGATGGCGAGCCGCTCCGCGCGTTGATGACGTCGAAGACGGGGTCGCTGTCGGTCGACGAGTGCGTCGCGATCATGGCGCGAGCCGTCGATGCGCTGGCCGCGCTGCACGCAGAAGACGTGGTGCACGGCGATCTGTCGGCCTCGTCGCTGTTCATCACCAGCGCGGGCGGCGTGGTGTTGATGCACACCGGGGTCGCGGTGGTGGCCGGTGCGCACCCCAGCCGAGGGCCAGCGCGGAGCGAGCCCCACGCCATCGCGCCGGAGCAACTGTCGGGCGCGTCGACTACCGCGACCGACATCTTCCGCCTGGGCCTGTTGTTCCTCGAGATGCTGACCGGGCGAAGCCTCTTCGTCGCGAGCGACCCACAGCACGTCCTGGGCATCGCGCAGAAGTTCAAAGGGGTGCCGCCCAGCGCGTTCCACGGCCTGCCCGAGCAGCTCCAGTCGTTGCTGGGGTGGATGATGCAGCGCGAGCCGGCCGACCGCCCGAGGGTCACGGAGCTGGCGAACGTGCTGCACCTGTCCAGCTCGGCGCTCGGTCTCGCCAGCGGCGATGACGAGCTCGCGCGCGCATTTCGCCGCCTGATGGTCGACCGTCTGCCTCCCATGGCCGGGCGAACCACCGAGCTGAGGCTCCAGGCTCCGAAGCCCTCGACGCCACCGCCTGCCGTGGCGGCCCGCGCGGTGGCACCCGCTGGAGGTTCGGTGCTGGGGCGCATCGAGACCCGCCGAGTCACGCACGAGCAGCTCAAGGCGGTGCGCCTCGAAGACGAGAGCCCGCGCAGCTCTCCGCCCTCGTCCTTCTCGAACCCTTCGCCCATGCGAGAGGCGCTGCTCGGCGACCAGCTCGTGCGCTCTGGACAGCTGACGCCAGCCGCGCTCGTCGAGAGCGGGCAACGCTCGGCGATGTTGAATCTGCCGCTGGCCGACACGCTGCTGGTCGACGGCATTCTCCAGGAGGACGACCTCGTCGAGGCGCTCGCTGCGGTGACGCGCACGCCGTTCGTCACGAGCGTCGCCCTGGCTGGGCTCGTCGGTGGCAAGGCGCCGCTGCACCTGCTCTCGCAGGCTGACGCGGAGCGACTGGTCGCCGTCCCCCTGGCCGAGAAGGGCGCGGTGATGGTCGTCGCCGTCATCGACCCGCTCGACGCCGAGGTGCTCGAGGCCCTCAAGCTGAGCGCCGGTCGGACGATTCAGGCCGTGCGTGCTGGCGAGCGCGCGCTGCGAGACACCATCGCGCGCCTCTACGGGGGCGTCACCGATGACGACCCTGACTCGTGGCTCGATCGTGGCCCTGGCGTCGCCCGGAAGTCCGACTCGGGCGTCACGCCCGGTGAGCCGGTCGACGGACTCACGGTCTCGGAGGATGACGCGGAGGAGCTCGAGCTCGAGGGGAGGCCCGCCGCGCGCGCGCGAACGGTCACCGTCTCGGGGCTCGACGAAGGACAGACCCGGTTGGTCGAGGCGCTCCTCGTTGGGTACGGCGACCCCGGCCGCGAAGGCGTCGCGCTGGTGCAGCTGTGTGGCGATCTCGCCCGCCGGCTCAACGCCAGCCCGGCTGACATCGACAAGGCCCGCTTCGTGACCGCATCCGTCGTGGCGCACAACTTGAGCCGCGCGCGGGCGATCTGGTCTGCTCCGGTGGGGGCTGACTTCGACGCCCACCTCGGCCCGTTGGCCCTGCCGGTGAAGGCGCTGGCGCCAGCGCTGTTCGATGGTGGCAAGACGATGCCCGAAGAGCTCGTCAGCCTCGCGGTGTTCTGCACCTTCGTCTTCGCGCAGACTGCGGGCTCCACCTGTCCCGCGCCGTGGCAGCCGATCATCGCGTCGATGCGCGCCAGACGGTTACCCTCGGTGGCGCTCGAGGCGTTGACCCGCGCGCTCGAGGGGTGAGCCTGGACTGCCGCAACCGGTGCGAGCTTCTCCGTCCCCTCTCGAGGTGAGCGCAGTTCCTGCGCAGCGAGTGGCAGGGGCTGTGGGCACGTCACGGCATGGGGGTTGAAGCTCCTGGAGGGTGACAGGAGGCCCCCATGGCCATCGTCTGCGGAGTCGACTTCTCGACCTGGTCGTCATCGGCTGCGATCACCGCGGCGTCGCTCGCGGGGCGGACGAACGAGCTGCTGTACCTCGTTCACGTGCTCGAGCCGCACGTCGAGCGCATGGAGCCCGCGGCGTTCGCCAAGGTTCAGTCGCTGCTGCATGAGCGGCTCAACGGCGAGATCGCGCGCCTCAAGCAGTTCACCGCCGCGCCCATCGAGGCCGTCGTGTTGCCCGGTGAGGTGTCCGAGGCGGTCCGGCAGTTCGCGCTCAACAAGAAGGCGAACCTCATCGTCGTCGGCTCGGCGGGACACGGCGCGGGCGCGCTCGTGAAGCTGGGCGGCAGCTCGGAGCGGCTGGCCAGCGGGTGCGACATTCCCGTGCTCGTCGTTCGTGAGCCCGACTCGATGACGGCGTGGGCGCAGGGGAAGGGGCTGCGCGTCGTCCTCGGGTTTGACGACAGCGAGACGTCGATGAGCGCGCTCCGCTGGGTCGAAGCACTGCGCAGGCTCGCGCCGATCGACGTCGTGCTGGGACGCGTCTACTACCAGGACGAAGCGCACCGGCAGTACGGGCTCTCGCGGCGGTTCTCGTACACCGACGCCGACCCTCGCGTGGAGTCGCTCATCGAGCGCGATCTGAAGGCGCACGTGCCGAAGCTCGAGGGCTCAGGTGAGCTGCTGTACCGGGCGAAGCTGGCCGTCGGCCGGGTGGCGGATCATCTGCTCGAGCTGGCCGAGGCCGAGCGGTGCCAGTTGGTGGTCGTCGGCACTCATGGCCGGCAGGGGCTCGCGCGCATGTGGAGCGTCTCGGCCGCGGCGCTGCACCTCTCGCGCATGAGCGTGCTGGTGGTGCCGCCCGATGGGAAGCCCGCCCGCATCACGCAGCCGCGGGTGAAGCGCGTACTGGTGACGACCGACTTCTCGAACCTGGGCAACGCAGCGGTGCAATGGGCGTATGCGCTCGCCGAGCACGGCGCCGAGGTCTACCTGACGCACGTGACGCTCACGACGGGCCTGGCCGGAGAGCTGGCTGAGCAGTACCTGCCGAGCGCCGACCTGCTGCCTCAAGCGCCTGCGCGGGTGGAGCTCGAGGTGGCGGCCCGCCTGCGCGCGCTGACACCCGGCATCGCGCCCGAGAAGGGCATCGTCACGCGCACCGAGGTGATTCGGGCTCCCAGCGCCGCGCAGGCCATCACCGACGCCGCCGAGCGCCTGGCTGCCGACGTCATCGTCATCTCGTCGCACGGCCGCACGGGCCTCGCGCGCACCATCTTCGGGTCGGTGGCCGAAGAGGTGATGAAGACGAGCCGGAAGCCGGTGTTCATCGTGCGCGGCTGACGCGTCGCCGCGATGCCCTTCGCGGTCCTCGCGCACGCTGGTCATCCAGTTCGACCGGGATCGTGCCCGCGAGCACCTTGCTCATGTCGGCCTCACGCATCGCGACCCTGCGCCGCCATCGCGCGCGATTGCTGACGATCGTTGCGCTGGCTCTGTCGCGAGCAGTGCGCCATCGTTGCGCCCGGTGGGGACCAACGGCGAACAGAGCGAAGTGACCCAGCGCGTCGGCTTCACTGGTGCGCGGCTGCGCATCAGCCGGCTCAAGCCCGAGGCCGATCTCGAGCGCACGCTCACCCGCGTCTGCGAGATCGCCGCGCATGCGCTGGGGCTCGCCCGGGTCGGCGTCTGGCTCGCCGAGCACGATCAGGACCGGCTGCGCTGCATCGCGCTTCACGCCGAAGAGGGCGCGAAGGGCCTGCCGGAGCTGAAGATCAGCACCCACCCGGCCTACTGCCTCTCGGTGCTCGGGACGCGTTTCGTGGCCGCCGACGAGGTGACGACCGACCCGCGCACGCGGGAACTCGTCGACGACTACCTGCGGCCCAACGGCGTCACCTCGATGCTCGACGCCGCCATCTATCGGGACGGGCGCGTCATCGGCGTGGTGTGCCACGAGTCGGTGGGCCAACCGCGCGCGTGGAAATCCGACGAGCACCAGTTCGCGGCCACCGTCGCCGATCTCGTCGCCTACTTCATGGAGGCGTCGGCGCGCACCAACGCCGAGCGCAACGCCCACGCGCTGCAGGTCTCGACGCTCGAGCGCGATCGCCTCGAGACGATCGGCCGGTTCGCGACCGGCGTGGCGCACGACCTCAACAACCTGGTCGCGGTCGCGCACCTCAACCTCACGCTGCTGGCGCGAGATCAGCGGCCCGACGCCCAACAGGCCGTGAAGGAGCTCGACGCGGCGCTCACCCACGCCCAGTCGCTCGCACGTCAGTTGATGGCGTTTCAGCGCGGCGCCGACGTTCCTTCGGTCGTGACCGGCGAGGCGCTGCAGGAGCAGCTCACCTCACTCTTGAGCTCCTTCATCCGGCCGCCGGTCTCGGTGAAGTACGCCTTCGTGGCCGGGGTGACGTTCTTCGCGATTCCCGCGCAGCTGGTGCAGGTCATCATCAACCTCGTCACCAACGCGCGCGACGCGATGAGCACCGGCGGCGTGGTGCTGCTTCGTGCGCGGCCCAGCGACGACGAGCCCGGCTTCACGCAGCTCGACGTCATCGACACCGGCGCCGGCATCAGCGCCGAGAACGCGGCCCAGCTCTTCCAGCCGTTCTTCACCACCAAGGGCGACAACGGCACGGGCCTGGGGCTCTCACTCGTTCACTTCATCGTGGGCCAGCACCACGGCACGGTCGCCATCCACAGCACGCCTGGCGAAGGGACGACGGTGTCACTCCGCTGGCCGTCCACGGCGGCGCATGCCGCGACGACCTGACGCACGGAGCGGCTGTCGGGACACTTGTCGTCGTCGGGCAAGGCGATGAGACTGACGCCCATGGCGCTCACCGCTGAAGACCAGTTCAACCTCGAGGTCCTCAAGCTGCTGCTGCACGTCTCGTGGGTCGACGGCGCAGTCGATCAAGCAGAGGCGAACATGTTGCTGGGCCTCGGCCGGAGCTGGACGGTGCCCGAGGTCGCGCTGCAGAAGCTGATGGAGGCCGTGAAGGCCGGCCGAAAGCCCTCGGAGCCGAACTGGGAGGTGCTGAGGGAGCGCGCCGATGACGCCTTGCAGGCCGCGCGTGCGCTCGTGCTGGCCGACGGCAAGGTGCAGAAGGAAGAGATCGCGCTGCTCAAGAACGTTCAGTCGTTGCTGATGAACGGGTGACGTCTCAGCGGCCCGTCAGCAGCTGCTCGAGCGCCAGGTACGCCTGACCGAGCGCCTCGATGGGTGCGCTCTCGGAGCGTTGGTGCGCTTGAGCCGTCTCTCCGGGTCCGTAGTTCACCGCGTCGAGGCCCCACTCCGAGAGCCGAGCCACGTCGGTCCACGCCTGCTTCGCCTCTGCGGGCCGACCGGAGAGCGAGACCAGCCGCGCGAAGTGCGGGTTGGCGGCGCACACCCGGCCTGACGGCGCGAGATCGGTGAACGCCACGGCGCACCGGCCGGCTGCCAGCTGCACGACGTCTTCTTTCGCCTGCGCGACCGTCTTGCCCGGGGCGAAGCGGTAGTTGAGGTTCAGCTCGAACGTGTCGGGCACCACGTTGCGGGCGCGCCCGCCCTTCGCCAGCGTCGCGCTCATCACCTCGAAGAAGGTGTGGCCGTCGGCGGTGACGGCGTGCCGGCCGCGCTTCTCGAGATCGACCAGCAGCGCTCCCGCCGCGTGAATCGCGTTCTTCCCCTGCCACGGCCTCGCCGAGTGCGCAGCCTGGCCTTCGAAGAGCAGCCGCGCGTGGAGCGAACCGACGCAGCCCACCTGCACCGCGCCGTCGGTCGGCTCCATGGCGATGGCGAAGACCGAGCGCTTGAGCTCGGGCGCCGCGTCGAACAGCGGGGCCAGGCCCGACTCGAGGAACGGCCCCTCTTCGCGCTCGTAGAAGACGAGCCGCAGGTTGAAGGGCAGGGTGTCGAGCGGCAGGTCGTCGGCGAGAGCCATCATCACCGCGAGCGAGCCCTTCATGTCCGACGCGCCCAGTCCGATGAGCCGACCTGCTTCGAGCTGTGGCGCCGTGCCGTCGGGGTTCTCGGGCACGGTGTCGAGGTGGCCGACGAGGGTGATGGCCGGGCGTGGATCGTCTCGCCGCCCCACCGCGAGGGAGTGAGAGACCCGCACGACGCCAGCAGCGCCGAAGCGGGTGGTCGCCCATGCCTCGACGAGGTCGGCCAGGGCCTTCTCGTTCCCGATGACCGAGGGCACTCGAATCAGCTCGAGCGCGCGCTCCGCGAGGCGAAGCGCCAGACGCTGCGGAGGCTGCTCCACGATGCTCAGAGCGGCACTGCGAAGTCGCGCAGCACCTGGTTGAGAGACGTCTTCGAGTCGGTGGTGGCGGAGCGCTGGCCGATGATGAGCGCGCAGGGCACCTGGTACTCGCCGGCGGGGAAGGTCTTCGCGCGCGAGCCGGGAATGACGACGCTGCGCGCAGGCACGCGGCCCTTGTGGACGATCTCCTTCGGCCCCGTCACGTCGATGATGTGCGTCGACGCGGTGAGCACCACGTTGGCGCCGATGACGGCCTCTTCGCCGATCTGCACGCCCTCGACGATGACCGCGCGGCTGCCGATGAAGGCGCCGTCTTCGATGATGACGGGCGTGGCCGAAGGCGGCTCGAGCACGCCACCGATGCCGACGCCGCCCGAGAGGTGCACGTTGCGGCCGATCTGCGCGCAGCTGCCCACGGTGGCCCAGGTGTCCACCATGGTGCCAGCGCCGACCCACGCGCCGATGTTCACGTAGCCGGGCATCACCACCACACCGCGTTCGCAGAAGGCGCCGTACCGAATCGCTCCCGGAGGCACGAGGCGAACGCCGGCCTCGGCGAGGCCCTTCTTGAGCGGCACCTTGTCGTGGAACTCGAAGGGAGGCGTCTCGATGGTCTTCATCTCGCTCGTGGCGAAGAAGCAGAGCACCGCCTCCTTCACCCACGCGTTGACCTCCCAGCCGGCGGCCGCCTTCTGCGCGACGCGAATGACGCCGCGGTCGAGCAGGGCGAGCGTCTCCTTGACGGCCATCGCGTAGAACGGCTCCTTGAGCTTCTCGCGGTCCGCGAACGCTGCGCTCACCCGAGCTTTGAGGTCGTCGAGGTTCATGCCTCGCTTGTAGCTCAGCGCATTTCAGAAGTGGGCGTGCTTTGGTTCGGCGCGATGCGGGCGCGGACCTTGAGTGACCTGCCGGGCCGGTGCCACCAGTGCTGGATTCGCCTCGAGTTCTGCATCTGCCCGCACCTGCCTGTCGTGCAGACGAAGACCCGGGTGTTGCTGGTGCGCCACGAGCGCGAGTCCTGGAAGTCGACCGGCACCGCGCGCGCGGCCGGCCTTGCCATGCCCAACCTGCAGTTCGTCGACTTCGATGACGACCCGGCCGGCGTGAACGAGAAGCTGCCCTCGCTCGACGACGCGGTGCTCCTCTTTCCTTCCGAGACGCCCGCGCCCTGGCCTCAGACACCACCGAAGACCCTCGTCGTGCTCGACGGCACCTGGCGGCAGACGCGGCGCATGTTCACCAAGCTGCCCCGGCTCCATGCCTTGCCCCGCGTGCAGCTCGACACGCCTGCCGCTCCGGTGCTGCGCCTGCGCGACACCTCGTTCGAAGAGGGGCGCTCGACCCTCGAGGCCGTCGCCGAGGCGCTTGGCCGGCTCGAAGGTGACGCGGTTCGAGACGTGCTCCTGGGCGTGCATGCAGACTTCGTCGAGCGCGTGCTGAAGGCCCGTGGGGTGTGGGACCAGAAGCGCGAGGCCTTCGAGAAGTCCGCCCGTCCTCGTTCCTGAGCTACAACCTCATCAGTGTTGCGCCTCAAGGATGCCTCAGCGCTGTGCTACCGGTTCTTCGACGTCGCCGACTCCATCGACCTCGAGAAGTGCCGGGCGCTCTTGTCGAGCGCGGGCTCGGGCGTTCGGCGGGTCGGCTTCTCGCGCGCTGGCAGCGCCTACGTGCAGCTGTCGAACGCGCCGCTGGCCGCTGATCTCGGTGCCTGTCCTCTCGAGGTGCTCGGCCGGGTTCGCGAGGTGCAGCTCGGCGTGCGGCTGTTCGATCATGGGTGTCTGGCCGTGGTGATGCGCGTGCCCATCGACGCCGGGCAGTCACTCGACGAGGTCGCTCCATTCGCCGACGAGCTCTACGACTCGAAGGCGATCGATCTGCTCGCGATGGACGAGCTCGCCCGCCTGCGCACCCTGCTCGCGCCCGCCTTCGAGGACCCGCACCTGTGGGAGCACCACGAGGAGTACACCGTGCTCTGCGTGCGGGCCTTCGAGACGAAGCCCCAGGCCACCGAGGTGCTCGCCGAGCCCGCGCTCGCGAAGCTCATTCTGGGCGAGGTGGGCCCCGCGGCGCTGTCGGACCGTGAGACGCGCGAGGTGCTCGAGCACCACCACAGCTACACCAACGAAGATCTCGCGTTGATGGAGTGGAACGCGGCCTTCCTCTACGAGCCTTCAGGCAGCGAAGACATCGTCGACCTGCTCGAGATCGCCAACGCCCAGCTGCTCGAGCTTCGGTACTTCGACTCGGTGCTCGATGGTGAGCTGACCCGCGTCTACGACGGCATCGACATGAACAAGGGGTCGATTCTGTACAGCCCGTACCGCAAGGTGCTGCGCGAGCTGATGCAGACCGTCATCGAGCTGTCGGAGTTCATCGAGCGGGTCGAGAACGCCTTGAAGATCGTCGGCGACGTCTACCTGGCCCGTGTCTACGAGAGCGCGGTGCTCCAGCTGCGCGTGAAGCAATGGACCGAGCAGGTCTCGCGCAAACACCGGCTGCTCGTGCAGACCTACGGGCTACTCAAGGGCGAGCTCGACCACGATCGGTCCTTGACGCTCGAGCTGATGGTGGTGGTGCTCATCCTCCTCGAGATCCTCATGGCCCTGGTGCAGGTGCGTGGGCATTGAGCCCAACCGGTGTAACATCGGCCCCCGCCGTGATGACTGATCCGACCCGGCGCTTCGGCGACCTCCTCATCGAGCTGGGCCTCGTCACCGAAGGGCAGGTGCTCGAGGCCCTCGCGGTGCAACCACTGACCGGCGCGCGCGTCGGCGAAGCGCTGCTCTCGCTCGGCTACCTCACCCGCCCGCAGCTCCAGCGCGCGTTGTCGTTGGCCATCTCGCGGGGAGAGTCGGTGGTGCTCGATCGGCCGCCGCTCGGAGAGATCCTCGTCGGCCTTCAGTACCTCGAGGAGCGTGCGCTCGAAGCCACCCTCGAGAAGCAGAAGCGCGATGGCCGCCGGCTGGGCGAGCTGTTGGTCGACGCCGGCGCGTGCACCCACCAGCAGGTCTACGAGGCGCTCGGGCTGCAGCAGCGCATGGGGGCCGGGCCCGACGCGCCCCGTCGCAACGTCACCGAGCTGCAGGTCACGCCCACCGGCAAACGCGTGCTGGTCGTCGATGACAGCGAACTCTCGTGTACCCTCGTGCAGGAGGGCCTGCAGCTGCACGGCTACGACGTCGTGGTGTTCACCGACCCCTTCCTCGCGCTCGAGCAGTTCGACCTGCTCAAGCCCGACCTGGTGTTGACGGATCTCGACATGCCGGGCATCGACGGCGCCGAGCTGTGCCGGCGGATCAAGGCTGGGCCGCGGCGTGAGCTGCCGGTGTTGATCCTCACCGCCAACGACGCCGAGGCGCAGCGCGTGGGGCTCCTCAAAGCGGGCGCCGACGACTACGTGCACAAGGGCGCGTCGATGGGCGAGCTGGCCGCGCGCATCGAGAGCGTGCTCCGCCGTACCAACCAGACCGAGCGCATGCGCAGGCTCTTCGCGCGCTACACCTCGGACGCGGTGGTGGAAGAAGTGCTGCGTTCGGGTGACGTGGCGCTGTCGGGCGAGAAGCGCGTCGTGACGGTGTTGTTCGCCGACCTGCGCAACTTCACCGGCTTCGCCGAGACCCTGCCGCCCGAAGAGGTGATGGCGCGGCTCAACGACGTGCTCGGGCACCTCGCCGACATCGTGTTGTCGTGGGGCGGCACGCTCGACAAGTTCCTCGGTGATGGGCTGATGGCCGTGTGGGGCGCGCCGATTCGACGAGAGAACGACGTGCAGTCGGCGATCTCCGCGGCGCTGCAGATGGCGGGCGAGCTGCGCGCGAAGAACGATCAACGCCCGCCGGGCGAGCGGCTCGAGCTGGGGCTGGGCCTGAACACCGGGCCCGTCGTCGCCGGCAGCATCGGGAGCACCCGGCGCACCGAATACACCTGCATCGGCGACACCGTGAACGTCGCCTCTCGCCTGTGCGCGCTGGCCGGCCCCGGAGAGATCCTCGTCGGCGCCGGCACCGCCGAGGTGCTCCAGCAGTTCGGCCCGCTGGAGCAGCTGGCGCCAGTTCGGGTGAAGGGCCGCACCGCGCCCGTGCCCTTGTTCAAGGTGACCCCGGCGCTCGACGAGTCTCTCGAGGCGCAGCGACGGTTTTGACGCAGCAGGGAGAACGAGATGACGCCCACGTACACCACCGAGCAGCTCAAGAAGAACCGCGCCTCGATGTTGATGGTCGGCGGCGCCGAGGCCGATCGCCGGGCCTTTGCGCTCGCGGCCGCTCAGGCGTTGCCGGGTGAGCCCTTCGTCGAGGTGAAGGAGGCGGCCCAGGTGCTGCGCGCCCTCAAGTCGCACCGGGGGACGGTCTACGTGCCCGACGCGTCGGCGCTCCCTGCAGCGACCCAGCGCGAAGTCGTGCGCGTGCTGCGCGAGCAGGAGGAGCGGCCACGCTTCGTCTTCGGGCTGGCGACGTCGGTCGAGACGGCGAACGAGAAGGGCGGGTTGACCGATGACCTGCGCTACTGGCTTCGCTCCGCCACGATCGACGTCCGCAAGAAGAGCCGGTGACGCGTTTTCTTGAATCACCGCGGGTGCTCTGAGAAGGAGCGCTTCACAGGAGCCACCATGTCTTCCGACGCCTTCGACGATCGCCGCAAAGCCCTCGAGGATCAGTTCTTCAAGCAGCAGAACGACGCCGCCCTTCAGAAGATGAAGGACCAGCAGGCGCGCGCTGCGACGAAAGAGGAGATTCAGCGCCTCACCGGCATCTCCAACCCGGTGGTGCTCGACGCCCTGTCGAACCTGAAGCTGGGCGGCGCGGCGGTGATGGTGATGTCGATGTTCCCGCTCGTCGAGATCGCGTGGGCCGACGGGAAGGTCGACGACAAGGAGCGTCGCATCGTGCTCCAGCAGGCCGAGAACGTCGGCATCGCTCAGGGCACCGAGGCGGCGCTGCTGCTGGCGCAGTGGCTCGACGAGAAGCCCGAGCTGTCGTGGCACCAGCTGTGGACCGACTACGTCACCGAGCTCGTCAAGATGATGAAGCCGGAAGACCGCGAGCTGCTGAAGAACGAAGTGCTCGGCCGCGCCAGGATCGTCGCCGAGGCGTCGGGCGGGCTGCTCGGTGCGGGCTTCGCCGTGTCGGGTGCCGAGAAGAAGGTGCTCGAGAAGCTCGAGAAGGCGTTCACGCACGCCTGACGTGGGGAGCAGCTATGCTGCGTCTCCATGAGCTGGTGTGCCGGTTGTCTCGCGCTGGTCCTCGTTGCTGCGCCCCCGCCCCAGGTTGAGAGCGGCGCGCGCCGATTCAACACCGAGCCCGTCGTGCTCGCGGCGACGGGGGCGATCGCGGTCGCGTTCTCGGCCTGGCGCTTCGTCGTCGCTGACGGGATTCTCGACCAGATGAACGAGCTGCCGACGTCGGCCTCGTCTCGAGCCCATGCGGTAGAGCTCCTCACGACGGCGCGCGCGTTGGCCTTCACGGGCAACTCCGAGACGGCCCTCGCGGGGATGCTGGCGGTGATGGGTGGCGCGCTGCTCATCACCGGCCTCGTCTGGTTTTTCGTCGAGGGCTCGACCACGACCGATTGGCTCACGGGGCGCTTCTAAGAAGAGGGTGCTGTGAAACGATTGGCTCACCTGGTTGCTCTCGTCTGGTTCGCGGCCCTGCTTGCGCCGGCCTGCAACTGCGGCGCCTACGACGCTCGCCTCGGCGTGCTCTGTGATGCGCTCTGTGAGCTCGCGGATGGTGGCGTCGGTCCCGGCGGTGGGGCTGCTGACGGCGGCGCAATGGGCGGAGGTGGAGTCGCGACGGGTGGGGGAATCGCGACGGGTGGTGGAATCGCGACCGGTGGTGGAATCGCGACGGGTGGTGGAGTCGCGACGGGTGGCGGAGTCGCGGCGGGTGGCGGCGGCTCTATGGCGGGTGGCGGCGGCTCGATGGCGGGTGGCGGCTCCGGCGGTGGAACGCCGTGCCTGGGAATGTTGATGGCGTGCGGTGCGCCGGGCTCCAGATGCTGTGACGGCTACATGTGCAACGGCGGCGGCTTCGCCCAGTGCATGCCCACCGGGGGTGGTGCTGCAGGCGGCAACGTCGCTGGTGGCAGTGTCGACGGTGGGTCTGGAGGCGGAATCGCGCCGTCCTGCACGCCCGACGGCGTGCTGTGTTCTTTCAACGACGCCTGCTGCTCCCGCGTCTGTCTTGGTGCAGCGTGCCAGCCCACGAGCGGTCGGTGCGTGCTTCCGCCCACCGTGGTGTGCCCCGACGTGGCGTGCTGCCCGCCTGGCGGCGGAACCGTCGCGGGGTGCTGTCGGAGGACGATGTAGGGCGGCTTGCAAGGGTCTGATTTGATTTATCTTTCCGGCCTTTCCCGGGCCCCGAAGACTCATTGCAACAGGTCCGTTGCCGGGGTACTCAAGCCCGTTTCTGCGCGTGGCGATCTCCTTCACGCCGCGCCCTGAAACGACATGTCCGACGACATCAAAACGCCCGAAGCCCCGCCGCCTGCCGCACCCCCTGCGCCTCCCAACAGCAACATCGGAACGGTGCTCCCGATCTCGATCGAGAGCGAGATGGAGGACAGCTACCTCGCGTACTCGATGAGCGTCATCGTCGGCCGCGCGTTGCCCGACGTGCGTGACGGTCTCAAGCCCGTGCACCGCCGGGTGCTCTTCGCGATGCACGAGCTGTCGAACACCTACGGGCGCCCGTACAAGAAGTCGGCGCGCGTCGTCGGCGATGTCATCGGTAAGTACCACCCGCACGGTGATCAGTCGGTCTACGACGCCATCGTCCGTCTCGCTCAGCCCTGGTCGATGCGGTACATGCTCGTCGACGGGCAAGGCAACTTCGGCTCCATCGACGGCGATTCACCAGCCGCCATGCGTTACACCGAAGTGCGCATGGAGCGTCTCACCGACGACATGCTCGCCGACCTCGACAAAGACACCGTCGACTTCGGGCGCAACTACGACAACAGCCTTCCTGAGCCGACGGTCATGCCGGCGCGGTTCCCGAACCTGCTGGTCAACGGCAGCGACGGCATCGCGGTCGGCATGGCGACGAAGATCCCTCCGCACAACCTCGGAGAGGTCATCGACGCCACCGTGCACCTCATCGACAACCCGAAGGCGGTGCTCGGCGACCTGATGCAGTTCGTCAAGGGCCCCGACTTCCCCACGGCCGGCATTATCTCTGGCCGCGACGGCATCGCGCGCGCGTACTCCACGGGCCGCGGCAGCATCACCATTCGCGCCCGCGCCGAGATCGAGAAAGAGAAGAACGATCGCGAGCGCATCGTCGTCACCGAGATCCCCTTCCAGCTGCGCAAAGAAGATCTGGTGAAGAAGATCGCCGAGCTCGTCAGCGACAAGCGGCTCGAAGGCATCAGCGACATTCGAGACGAGAGCGATCGCTCCGGCATTCGCATCGCCATCGACATCAAGCGCGACTCGATCGCCGACGTGGTGCTCAACAACCTCTTCGCCCTCACCTCGATGCAGGTGTCGTACGGCATCGTGCTGCTCGCGATCGATCAGGGCCAGCCGAAGGTGTTGTCGCTGAAGGAGATCCTCGAGCGGTTCATCAGCCACCGTCGCGAGGTCGTCACGCGTCGCACGCGCTTCGAGCTCAAGAAGGCGAAGGACCGGCTGCACATCGTCGAGGGCCTGCTCGTCGCGACCATCACCCGCGACTTCCTCGACCACATCATCGCCGTCATCCGCGCGTCGAAGGATCCCGACGAGGCGCGTTGGGGCCTGATGAACATCGCCTCGCCGGCGCTCCACGAGAACCCTGCCTACGCGAAGCTGCCGAAGGTCGATCTCGCCGCGCTGAAGAAGTCGATGGAGCTGCTCGCCTCGCGCGCGCGCGCCGAAGAGCCCAACTACGCCGGCCTGAGCCGCGCGTACGATCCGGGCTTCAGCGAAGAGCAGGCGAAGAGCATTCTCGAGATGCGGCTTCAGAAGTTGACCGGCCTCGAGCTGTCGGAGCTCTTCCAGGAGCTCATCGACCTCGTCCGCACCGTGACGCGGCTCGAAGACATCCTCCAGAACGACTCGTCACTGCTCACCGTCATCAAGGGCGAGCTCAAGGACGTGCGCGACCGGTTCGCCGACGCGCGCCGCAGCGAGATTACCGGCGACCTCACCGAGATGCGGGTCGAAGACCTCATCGCCGAAGAGGACATGGTGGTGACGCTCTCGCACGCTGGCTACATCAAGCGCACGCCGCTGACCGAGTACCGGGCGCAGCGCCGTGGTGGGCGAGGGAAGACCGGCGCCACCACGAAGGAAGATGACTTCCTCACCGACATCTTCATCGCCTCGACGCATGCGTACGTGTTGCCGCTCACCAACCGCGGCCGCCTGTACTGGCTCAAGGTGCACGAGATCCCCGCGGCGAGCCGCACCTCGAAGGGCAAGCCGATCGTCAACCTCGTGCAGTTCAGCGAAGGCGAGAAGCTCGCGCAGATGCTCGTGACGAAAGAGTTCACCGAGAACCAGTTCGTGCTCTTCGTGACCAAGAACGGCACCGTGAAGCGCACCGACCTGCCCGCGTTCTCGAACGTGCGCTCGGCCGGCATCGCGGCCATCACCATCGAAGACGGCGACGGGCTGGTGGCGGTGAAGATCACCGACGGCACGAAGGACGTCCTCATCTCGACCGCGCAGGGCATGTCGATTCGTTTCAACGAGACCGAGGTGCGCTCGATGGGCCGCACGGCCGTTGGCGTGAAGGGCATCACCCTCGAGCCCGGTGACGAGGTGGTCAGCGCCGAGGTCGTCGAGAAGGGCACGACCCTTTTGACGGTGACGGAGAACGGCTACGGCAAGCGCACCATCGAAGACGAGTACCGGGTGCAGGGCCGCGGTGGCAAGGGCATCATCGACATCAAGACGACCGATCGGAACGGGCGTGTCGTCGGTGCCGTGCAGGTGCGCGACGAAGACGAGGTGATGATCGTCACCACGTCGGGCGTGCTCATTCGCATGAAGGTCAGCGGCATCTCGGTCATCGGCCGGAACACGCAGGGCGTGAGGCTCATCACGCTCGATCACGCCGACGAGAAGGTCGCCGGCATCAGCCACGTGCCCGAGGTGAAGGACGAAGAGCTCGCAGACGTCGAGGGCGGCGAAGACGACGGCGCTCCTGACGCACCGGAGGCTCCCGAGACGCCCGTCGCGACGGACGCTGCGCCGACGGACGCTGCGCCGACGGACGCTGCACCGACCGACGCTGCACCCAAGGACGAGCCGCCCACCGAGGGTTGAGTCCTGATTCTTCGGCGCCGAGCGTGAGTTTCGACTCCGCCGGCGCCGAGTGTTGTTCTGACTTCGCCGAGTGTGGTTCAGACTTCGCCGGAGTGAGCTGAGTTCTGCTTCGCCGAGCGTGGTTCTGACTTCGCCTTGCGTGAGTTCTGAAACCATCGGCGCCGAGCGTGCGTGAGTCTCGACTCGGTTGTCGCTGCCTTCAGCGTGAGTGCGCAGTCCACCGGCTCTGCGGGAGTTCCGACCTGGTCGTCGCGCGACTTCAGACTCCGGCGCCCGACCTGTCGACGAACTCGCCCTCGAAGATGCGGCTATCGGCAGTACCGCGCCCGCGGCCCGGTCCCCGCGCGCAACCGAGCCACCAGCGCCGCGTTGGCTGGCTCAGCCGTGTACGAATAGAACGTGGCCGGCGAGAACACCTGCGTGGGGAGCCGCTCGGTGATCTGCGCGCCCTCGAGCACCAGGTCGTTCACGCTCTTCGCGAGCCCCAGCGAACCACCCGCCGCCCAGTCGACACTCACGGCCAGCTTGGGGATCTGCAGGTTCACGTCGTCGCCACAGGGGTTCGGGTTGCGGGGGCAATTGAGCACACAGGTCGTGCCGGGCAGCGCCTCGTAGACGTTGCCTTCACTGTACAGCTCGGCCCCCTGCACTGCGGCCGCGCCGTACTCGAACCACTGGTACTGGTAGTTGTTGAAGAAGTGCCCCTTGCCTCCGTACGCGAGGTGCGGGCCGCGGCGCGTGAGGCGATCGAAGAAGTTGTGATGGTAGGTGACTCGCATGCCGGGCACCGGAGCGTTGTTCTCGTCAGCCGCGTGCAGCAGCGCCTTGTCGTGCGTGTGCAGGTGCGCCCACGAGAGCGTGATGTTCGAGCCCCCGCGCACGTCGAACAGGCCGTCGCCGCCGTGGAACAGCTCGACGTGATGCAGCCAGATGTTTCGCGCGGGGAAGTCGGTCGGCAGGGCACCACCCGGGCCGCGCACCGTCACCACGTCACCCGCCTGCGTGCAGCTCGAGGTGGTGTCGTTGGTGAGCTTCACGTCGCTGATGATGACGTTGCGTTGAGACTGCAGGTTGAGGTGACCGCGCAGCGTGATGTCGCGCCCTCGGCCGTCGATCGTCTTGTTCGACTTCACCTCGATGCGCGTGAAGGTGATGGTGCGGCCGCTCAAGCTCGCGTCGAACACGATCCAATACGGGTCGGTGCTCTCGAGCGCGGTGCGCAGCGTGCCTGCGCCGGTGCTGCCCGATGACGAGGTGACCCGGTAGACGCGGGTGGGATCGCCGCCGGTCGTCGCCGCGCCGAAGCCCTCGCGTTCAGCCAGGAGCGCCTGCGCCGAGAACGGGTACGCCATGCAGTTCTCCGACGGGTGCACGCCGGTGCCGAGGTGCACGTCGCCGGGCCGCCCCGCGTCTGCCGTCGGCTGGCCAGCGTCGGGCCGGCTGACACCCGCGTCGAGGCGCGTCGATCCAGCGTCCGGTGGTTCAGCAACAACCTGCCCCGCGTCGACGAGCTCGCCCGCATCTGGCTCGCTCACGCCTGCGTCCACTGGCTCCAGAGGCCCTGCGTCGTCAGCACTCGTCTGGCCGGCATCCGCTGGCTCGGCGGCCACGCCGGCGTCTCGACGGGAAGGCCCGACCTCCGCGGTGGGCATGACGCCGCAGGCAGGCGCGAGGAACAGGACAGCGAGCAGGCGGAGGCGCACGTGAACTCCCGGAAAGCAGGGTGTTTGAGCAATCGATGTGCCGTGGTGGGAAAACGTATGCAGACGTAGGTTCACTTCCGTTTCGGCAGGTTGTGACGGAGAGGAAAGAGACGCTCCATTTTCGAGGTGGAGTGCTGGCGCGCGAGGCGAGTGAAGCCAGAACAGTGTCACGCGAGCGCGACACTCCGGAGGCGGACGCTACGCTGCGCCGCCATGAGCCTGCGCGACGAGCTGATGCCGCTGACCCACGACGGGCGCGTTCAGAAGGTGCTGGAGCGCGCGCGCGCGAAGGACTCCCAGCTGCCTTCCCTCGAATCCGCTGACGCATTCGGCCGGCGCATCGGCGGCGTGGCGACGTTCATCGACCGTGACGGCGCCCGCGTGTTGCGTGAGCTGGAGGACCCGTCACGCACGGTGCGCAGCCTCGCCATGGTGCTGGCGCCGCTGGTGTGTGACGACGCGCAGTCGCAGCGCGCGCTCGAGCTGGCCTGGTCGCTCAAGGGAGAACGCAGGCTGCTTCTCGGCTTCACCCGCCGCAAACGTCGCGTCGTCATCGACACGTTTCTCCATTGGCTGCACACGAACGGGCACCACCGCGAGCTCATCGACGCGCTCTCGTTCGGCACTGAGGCCTGTGTCCGGAAGTTCCTCGAGGTGGCGCTCGAGCGACCCTCCGGCCGCTTCTGGCAAGGCCTCGCGACGCGACATCCCACGCTCTTCATCGAGGTCCTCACGGCACGCTGGAAAGCGACGACAGGAGAAGCAGACCCGGTCACGCGACAGCTCACCAGCCGCTACCACGAGGTCGTCGCAGAGGACGCGCCGAGCGAAGCGTTGGCCTGGTGCCGGCTGCTCCTCGAACGAAAGGTGCACCCCGACGACGCCGTGTGGAGGCGACTGCTGCGCCGCTCTCTCGAGACGTGCGTCGCCCTCGCCATCGAGTTCGACGTGCCGTTGCCGCTCGACGCGCTGTGGAAGCGGGGCCAGCGCATTCCGGTGCAGTCGCTGGTCGACCTGATGCGCCACGCCCCGCAGGTGTTCGGTGGGCTCGGTGACTGGGTCGACGAGCTGCCTGCCGACAGCCGGCGCGCGCTCGCCGACGCGTGGTGCTCCGTCGCCTGGAAGCACCCGCGGCACGGCACCTTCCTGTTGGCCTGGGCCACCGTCGGCGACGCGCGCGAGCTGGCCTTCGTGGCGTGGAGCCGCGCGACCCGGAGCCGCAACGGTGACATCGCGCCGGCCTTCCTCGAGCCGTTGCCCATCGACCTCGCGGAGCGGGAAGCGCGTCGCCACGTCACCGAGGTCGAGGCGCTGGCGACGAACCCAACTGCACGTCTCAGTGGCCGCGCGCGGTACCTGCCGTGGAGCGAGCTCGAGACGGTGCTCAAGACGTACCTCGGGCATCCAGAAGGCGAGCTGCGCGCGGTCGCGCTCCGGGAGCAGCTCTCGGTGCCGGGCCTTCGACCCGACGACACGTCGCTGCCAATGAAGGCGCTCGAGCTGGTGACCGCGCGCAAGTTCGAGCAGGACCCGATTCGTACGGCGATGTTCGAGACGCTGGCGCTGTGGCCGAAGCGCGTGTGGACGAAGGCACACCTGCCCGCCGTCGCGCAGGCGGTCCGTGACGCGCTGGACGCATCCGACTGTTCGTTTCAGACGTCGGCTGCGGCGGAGCGCGTGGTGGTGCGGCTCTTCGGCGTCGACGCTCCGTTCGCGGCGAAGCTGCTCACGACGTTGATTCGCGAACGCGGCACCCTGCACGACCCGAACCTTGGCGCGAAGCTGACCCGAGACGAAGTGCGCGCCGCCGGGCCGACGCTGCTCGAGCTCGCCGTCGAGTGGGACAAGAGCGAGCGCTGGCCGTGGCTGCAGGCCCTCTGCGTCGGGCTCGGCGACAAGCTCACCGCCGTCGATGGGCTGGTCGAGGTGGTGGTGCGCGCGAGGAACCGGGTGCCGTACGAGGCCTCGATGGTGGTCTTCACCCGCCTGCTCGCGATGTTCGCGCCCGAGTCGTACGAGCAGACGCTGAGCAATGGCCTGAACCGGCTGCTCCAGAAGTCGTGGTTCTCAGGCGTCGCGCAGCTCGCGAACCAGCACGGCAACCAGTACGGCGAGCAGGTTCGACGCCGCCACACCCGCAAGGTGGCGTTGCCGGACGCCTTCGTCGACGCGCTCTCGAAGGCTGCGCTGACGTTGCCGAAGTACCATCTGCAGGTGGTGCTGGAGGCGATGCGGGTGCGCGCGTCGAAGGCCTTCAGCGCCCTCGTGCCGAAGCTCCTCGCCGCCGACGAGAGCGTCATCATCTTCCCCGTCGTGCACGGGTTCCTGCACCGCCATCGCCAGGACCTGCTCGGCCCGTTCCTCGGAGATCGCGTCATCTCGGGCCGCTACGCGACGGGCACCAGCCGGTGGATTCTGCCCTTCGAAGGCGGCTTCTATCGGTGGTCGCCGAAGCAGTCCGAGACGTTCGCTACCTCGCTCGACGGCATCGTCTCTGACGAGAAGCGCGACACGCCGACGGTGTTCTCGGCGCTGGTGAAGTGGCCGTCGATGCCGTGGGCCTCGATGGACCGGCTGCTCGCCCGCGCGAAGGACTCACGGCCGGCCGTTCAGGAGAAGGCGATTCGCGTGTTGTCACGCTGTGACGCAGGGCAGGGCGTGGCGACGCTGGTCTCGTGTCTGAGTGATGCCCGCGCCCGCTTCGCCATCTACGGGCTGCGTCGCGCGGTGCTGCGCATGCTGCCGGCCGCCGCGACCGACGTGCTGGCGAAGGCGCCGCTCACGAAGGTGACGGTGGCGAAAGAGGTGGTTCGCCTGCTCGGTGAGCTGCGCGAGGAGCGTGCGTACCAACGCGTGCTCGAGTTGGTGGAAGGGAAGCTCCACCGCGACGTACGCATCGCGGTGCTGCGGGCGCTGTGGGACCACCTCGATCGCGAGCCGACGTGGGCCGTCTACGAGCGCGCCGTGCAGGACGTCGATTGGGTGCTCGCGAGCCGGCTGGGCGATGTGCCGGCCGACCGTTTGACGAAGGTGACCGACGCGAGGCTCTCGGTGCTCCTCGCGAAGCTGGTGCAGCGGCCCGAGCCTGAGGCGCGCATCGCGATTCTGCAGCGGGCGCCGTGGCTCGCCGTCGTCGATCGGGAGCGCACCTATCTCTCGGCGTGTCGCGCCCGGCTCTCCTCACGTCTCGATGACGAGGTGCAGGCGGCGATGGCGGCGATGCTCGCCCGGAGCACGGAAGACGACGTGCCTGCGCTCGAGCAGACGCTCGAGACACTCAAGGCCGACCGCCGCATGCTCGAGGTCGCGGCACGCTCGCTCCTGGGCGCGCGCATCACCACGCGGCGGAGCTGGACGTTGATGGCCGCTGCGGTCGAGCGCGTCGCCTCGAGCGATCCGAAGCTCGCGACGTTGTCCCTGCGTGCGGTCGCCACGCGGCAGGACCGAGAGGCGTGGGCGAAGGCCATCGAGACGCTGTCGGCGAAGCGATGGCTCGACGGTGACGGCGTGGCCCAGGCTGCGGCGTCGGCGGCGGCGCTCGTCGAGAAAGATCTCGACCCCGTGGTGTCGCGCTTCGTGGCGCATGACGATCCCGCCGTTCGTCGAATCGCGCTCTCCGTGCTCGAGACCGTGGTCGGCGCGAAGGGGTGGAGCCCGGAGCGGACGCAGCTCCTGCGGCGCCTGCGTGATGACCCGAGCGCGTGGGTCGCGGGAGCGGCGGCGGTGCTGTGGCCTCCTCGAGAAGACGATCCAGGCTTTCCCGATTCCCGCGCGGGTTGAAGCTCCTTCGCGCTCCACGAGGACCGCGCGACGCGGCTGAACGCGTCAGAACGTCGCGACAGTGACGCCTTCCTCCTTCGGGCGTACGGCTTCGGTGACGAGCGGAACGGCCGCGGCGAGCACCACGGCTCCCGCGACGACGAAGGGCAACGCGGCGATGCCGACGGCGGGCACGAAGAACACGAGGCACATGCCCAGCGTGCTGAGCAGCGACGCGGTGATGGCCCAGGGCAGGGCGCGTCGGAAGGACGTGGGGTCTCGCTCGAACAGCGTCGAGGCGATGGCCGTACCGACCACGTAGCCGAGCGCGCCGCCGACGATCGCGCCGACGCCTCCACCGACGGACTCGCCCTGCCGGGGGTCGACGACCACGCCCACCAACGCGCCCAGGTAGATCGACAGCGGCACCGTCAACACGCCGACGCCGAACGCGATGAGCGGCGACAACACTGAGCGTCCGACGAGCTGCCCTGCGGTGACCGCGGGTTTGACGCGCGGGACGAGGGAGGCGCTTCGAGGCGTGTCGCTGAGGCTCGGAGGCGGCGGGGGTGGTGGCACATCCTCGGCGGGGAAAATGGGCGGGGCCGAGAGCTGGCCGACCGCGGCGCAGAGGAAGACAGTCGAAAACATGAACCGGACTCCAGCACATCTCCGCACCCCAGGCGCAGCCCCCGGCCTGCCCAAACCGGCGTCATCACGAGGCCTGGAACCGCGCCTGCCCCGACTCATCGGGCTGGGGTCAGAAACTTGAGCAACGGAAGGGGCGGGCGACACTCCTGTGGCTGCCTGAAGCAGGAGGAACCGCATGAGCTGGGACGTGTTGATGTTCGGGTCGATCACGGTGCCGGAGTGCAATCGCGAGGAGTGGCTCACCACGCCCATCAATCGCGATGAGTTCCCCTGGCTCGACGAGATCGGCGGCGTCGACACCTCGCTCGAGACGCCCGAGGCGCTCCTGTCGTTCTTGAGCGAGGCGGCGCTCGCGCCCCATCACTTCTTCGACGTGTCAGCCGACTCGAGCCTGATGACCGTGCAGGGGTACGTGGGCGAAGAGCCGTACCGCGATCTCTGTCAGGCCCTCGTGCTGCTGTTCGGCAGCGCCGCGGCCTTTGGCGGCACCGGAGAGCTGACGCTGTTCGGCTACCAGGGCATCCGGTTCGGTGAGCGCATCACCCTCGCCAACGGGCACGCGACGTTCCGCCAGCTCACCCAGGACACGCTCGGAGAGATCGAGCGCTCGAAGACGTTCCAGTGTCTCGACGCGCGCGTGCACCAGCGCTTCGACTCGCTCGTAGGCCGCCCGCCCGCGCCGCACGATGCCCGGGGCGCCACGTGGATGGTGCACCCCTTCACGGGGCGACGGGTGCGCACGTTCAGACCAGCCGTCGATTGACTGGCTCGAGTTCAGCGCCTCCTCGTCGGGCGAACTCCATGCGCGAGTCGCGGGCCGCCGTTGGAGCTCAGCGCGCCTGTTCGCGGCGGCGAGCCACGCTGCTGAAGGACCGAGGCGTCGAGGTCGACAGAATGCGACCTCAGAACGAGATCGTCACGCCCAGTGAGAACACGTTGCGCACGTAGACCAGCGGCTCACGGCCCGCCGTCTGCTGCGGCAAGACGTTCACGTACAGCGCATACCGAATGTCGAGGTCGACGTGCGGGTGCACCGGCCGCACGAGCTTCAGCGTCAACGTGCTCGAGTTCTCGTCGTCCTCCACCACCTGCAGATCGGGCGAGAGGAAGATGCCGTCGGGGAAGCTGGTCAGCTGCAGCGCGCCCGTCGTCAGCAGCGTGAACTTCGCGGGCAGGCGGAACCCCGCCGTTGCCGAGAGCCGGTGGCGGCGCATCGTCTCGCCGTAGCTGTTCGACGTCTGGTCCAGGTACGCGTAGCCGAGCGTGAGGTGAAACGGCCCGCGGTAGCTGTAGCCGACGCCCACCGAGAAGAAAGGATCGAAGCGCCGCAGCACGGGCGTCTCTTCGTCAGGCCGCGGGTTCACGTTCGCGTTGTACGTGCGCGGGTTGTACGAGCCCGAGAGCGAGACGCTGTGCCGGCGGTCGAAGCGGTAACGCGCCGAGAGGTCGCCGGTCGGCCCCGAGAACGAGTAGCCGAAGCGCGGCCAGAACAAGAAGCGCGTCGCTCCGAAGCGCGCGCGCACGTCGAGGTTCCCGGTCGGGTTGAAGTCGACGAAGGCCTGACCCAACAGGCTCGTGTAGTCGCGATTGGCGCCGCGGCGATCGCGCGCGCTCCCGCTCAGGCCCAGCGAGAACATCTGCGAGAGCCCGAAGAGGAACTCACCCGTGAAGGCGTTGACGATGGTGTCTTCGTCAGGGAGCACGAAGAACTTGCGGGCCGCGACGTCGTACGTTCCGCTCAAGCGAAATCGCTCGCCTTCGATGACGCCGTCGACCGTTCCGAGCGCGTACAGAAACCCGTCCGCCTGCGGGCTCGAGGCGCTGGTGACGAAGTCGCGTCGCGCGTTGGTGTCGTAGCCCGGGCCCAGCCAGAGGCGAGACGCGCCGCGCAGGTCGACGGCGCCGGCGATGGCAGGCACGAGGCACAGCAGCAGAAGAAGGCGCGCGCGCAAGGCCACTCGTCGCCGCACTGTATGCCCCAAGTCCCCCGGCCCACCCTCTGAAACGACGAAGGCCCCCACGTTGCCATGAGGGCCCTCGCTTCACGGCGTGACGAACATCACTCCGCGGCAGCGGCAGCAGCGCCAGCCGACTTCAGCGCCTTGGCGAGATCGACCGCGCGCTGACCGGTGATCGACATCTTCGCGATCTCGTCCTTCGAGAGGCCGTTGGTGTTCAGGTCGTACTTCGCGACCATCGACTGCTTCGCGTAGGCGACGGCGCGGTCGATGTCCTTCTTGGTCACGGTCGCGCCGGCCTTGAAGTCACGGTGATCGACGAACTTGAAGAAGATGTCGGCGAGCTTCTTCTCGGCGGTGGACAGCGTGGGCAGCGCCTTCTTCACGTCGGCGCGGCTGATGCGGCCATCGGCGCCGCCAGCGGTGACGAGGGACTTCGCGACGTGATCGAGGGCGCGGTTGACGTCTGCTTTACCGATACGGGCCATGGTGTTGCTCCTGTGGGAAGGGACTGCGTTGTATGGAACGACGGTGTGACACGGCAGGTGGGGGCCGAGTGCAACGCGAGTGGTCAGCCCGCGTCCCAGCCCAGGTTGTCTCGTTGCAGCGGCATCATCAGCACGCCGAGGGCGGCGAGGAGCTCGAAGTTGCCCGTGGCCTTCACCTGGCCCTTCGTCACGGCGTCGACGGCGTCGAGCGTGCCGGCCACGAAGGCCTCGAAGGCGGGCTCCTGAAAGACGAGGCGCAGGTCGGCCTCTTGCTCGAAGCCCTCGCGAATCGGGTCGGGGTCGGCGAAGTGAAATGTCCACTTGCCGCCGGTCTTGCCCACTACGTCGAAGGCGACGGTGCCCTGCGTGGCGAGGAAGTCGTCGAAGCGGTGCACCACGAGGCCAGGGAGCAGGCGACCAAAGAAGTTCTGCGTCATCGACAAGACCCCTCCACGAGCACGGCGACGGCGCATTCGGCCACCGCCGCGGCGCGATCTCAAGGCCCTTCGTGAAACTGGCGGGAAACGATCCAGGCTCGATTTTCCGGCCCACGCGGCGCCGTGGTCCTTAAGAAGGGGCCATGTCCCGACTGACGCTGATCCTGCTGGCGGTGCTCTTCCAGGCCTGTGGCCCCATCACCTTCACCACCACCGTCGCAGGCCAGGGCTCGATTCAGGGCAGCCAGCTCGGCGCGCTGCTCAACGTCTTCCCGGCGATCGGTGGCTTCGGGAACATCGACTTCGCGCAGAACCAGGACTTCCAGAACAACAAGACGTCGCGCGAGATGGTGCGCAGCGTGAAGGTGACGTCGCTGACCGCGCGCATCACCGACCCGGCGGCCGCCGACTTCGGCTTCATCGACTCGCTCGAGCTCACGGCGAAGGGCGCCACCAGCGAGGCCATCTTCGCGAAGAAGACGGGCATCCCCCAGGCAGCGACGCCGCCGCCGAACGCGACCGTGACGTTCGACCTGCTCGACGTGGACCTCGCGCCGTACGTGAAGGAGCCGTCGATGTCGCTCGTGCTCACGGGCAAGGGGCGGCAGCCCTCGCAGAATACGACGATCGAAGTGACGGTGAAGCTGCTCATCGGCGCGTCGCTCTGACGGAAACGATGGCGCGGCCGGCCCGACGACGGCACAACGACAGCCGATGATTCGTTTCGACGACCGCTTCGTTCGTTCGCTCCCCGCGGACGAGAACGCCGAGAACACCATTCGCCAGGTGCGCGGCGCCGCGTATTCGAAGGTCGCGCCGACGACGGTGCCCCGGCCCGTGGTCCTCGCGTGGGTGCCCGAGGTGGCGGCGATGCTGGGGCTGCCTGCCGAGCCGACGAACGAGTGGGCGCAGGTGTTGGGTGGCAACGCGACGCTCGAGGGCATGGCGCCGTACGCGGCCTGCTACGGCGGGCACCAGTTCGGAAACTGGGCAGGGCAGCTGGGAGACGGTCGCGCCATCACGCTCGGAGAGGTCGTCGCGCCCGACGAAGCCCGCTGGGAGCTCCAGCTCAAAGGGCCCGGACCCACGCCGTATTCACGCAGGGCTGATGGCCGCGCGGTCTTGCGCAGCTCGCTGCGAGAGCTCGTCTGCAGTGAAGCGATGTTCCACCTCGGTGTGCCGACGACGCGTGCCCTTGCGCTGGTTGGCACTGGCGAAGACGTCGTTCGCGACCTGCTCTACGACGGCAACGCGAGGCCCGAGCCGGGCGCCATCACCACGCGTGTCGCGAAGTCATTCTTGCGCTTCGGCACCTACGAGCTGCCCGCGTCTCGCAACGACGTCGCGCTGCTGAAACGGCTGGTCGACTTCACCATCACCACGCACTTTCCGACGCTCGGCGCGCCGTCGCCTGAGACGTACCTCCAGTTCTTCGAGGAGGTCACCCGGCGCACGGCGGTGCTGATGATGGAGTGGCAGCGCGTCGGCTTCGTGCACGGCGTGATGAACACCGACAACATGTCCATCCTCGGGCTCACCATCGACTACGGGCCGTATGGTTGGCTCGAAGGGTTCGACCCGTCGTGGACGCCGAACACCACGGACCTGCCCGGGCGCCGGTACGCGTTCGGAAATCAACCGTCGGTCGCGCAGTGGAACCTGCTGTGTCTGGCGAACGCGCTCTTCCCGCTGATTGGTGACGAGAAGGCGCTCGAGGCCGTGCTCGACCAGTACTCCGAGCTCGCCGCGGCGGAGCAGCTGTCGATGATGCGCGGCAAGCTGGGGCTGCTGGCCACCGAGCAACACGACGTCGAGGACCGTGAGCTCATTCGCGATTGCTTCCGCGCGCTGATCTCGACCGAGACCGACTACACGTTGTTCTTCAGGCGACTGGCGAACGTGACGGCTGACGCGCCCGATGCCCAGCTGGTCGCGCCGCTCGGCGATGCGTTCTACGCGCCGGCCGAGGTCACCGGGGCCGTCCTCGAAGGACTCGGGGCCTGGGTGCGACGACTGCTGTCGCGCGCTGCACGTGATGGCCGGCCTCCCGAGGCGCGCGCTGCTGCGATGAACGCGACGAACCCGCTCTACGTGCCGCGCAACTATCTCGCGCAGACCGTCATCAGCGCGACGGAGCAGGGAGCGCTGTCGATGCTGCGCGAGTGGCTCGAGGTGCTGAAGCGCCCGTATGAGGAGCAACCGGGCAAGGAACTCTGGGCCGCGAAACGTCCCGAGTGGGCGCGTCACCAGCCGGGCAGCTCGATGTTGTCGTGCAGCTCGTGAGCGTCACTGCTCGAAGCAGTAGAGCCGGTTGTCACTCGCGCACGAGACGGCGCCCAGCCCGCTCCACTTCTCGGTTGGCACGTCGATGATGCCGTAGAGGCCCGTCGTGGCCACGCTCGTCCATCGGCGGCAGGTCGTGTCTCGCATCGGGACCGGCAGCTCGGCGCCACCATCGAGCAGCGTGCCAGTCCACACCTGGCGCTTGTCGAAGAGCGCGAAGACGTGGCCGGTCTCGTCCTGGTCGACGGGAGAGCGCGGTGGGCCCGCGAGCGACGCACGGTCGTCGAAGGGGCGCAGCACCCGGCCGCGGGCGTCTCGCGTTCGCATCACCCAGGGGCCGTTGCCGGTGAAGCGCTCCGGAGCGGCAATCCGCTGACCCTGCTCGGTGACGTCGGACAGGAACGCCACGAAGGTGCCCGGCAGCCCGGCGTCGGCAGCGAGGTCCCGGCACTTCACGTCACCGCCGTCGAGCCCGCCGAGGTCTCCTGTGAAGGTCATCGAGGTGGCGAAGACCAGCTTCGCGCCAGCAGGGAGCGGTTCGTCTGGCCCACGACACACGCGCAGCTCGGAGCACGTCTCGCCGGTTTCGCAGCGGGAGCACACCGCGGCGCCAGTTCCGCAGGCGGAGCCTTCGTTCCCGACATGGCAAGAGCCGGGGTCCGACGGCGTCGCGAACGTGCAGCAGCCCTCGCAGGTGATGGCAGTACACGGCCGTGGGCCGGGACAGCCGGTGAGCAGCAGGAGGAGCGCGAGGTGCTTCATGCTCATGCGATAGTACCCGCATGGTCTGCGCAGAGTGTGGAGCGAAGAACGGCCATCTGATGGGGTGCAGCCGCTCCTCCATTCAGTTCCGTTCGAGTGAGCCCACGCTGGCCGAGCGCATCGCCGAAGACGAGGCTGTGGAGACGGGACCGAGCGCGTTCGAGCAGTACCGCCTCTTCGCCTTCCCCGCGCTGTACGTCGTGATGTGGCTGGTCTCTGACACGGGCTTCGGGCGCTTCGTGCTGCGCACGTTCTTCGGCATGTGGCTGCACGAGCTCGGGCACGCGAGCGCGGCGTGGCTGACGGGCCGGTGGGCGCTCCCGCTGCCATGGGTCACCTTCTCGTTCGACCGGAACATCGTGGTGTCGGTGGCGATGTTCGGTGCCGCCGCGGCGCTCGTCCGGTTCGGCTGGAAGCGCGGCTCCGTCACCACCATGGCCCTCGGCGGTGTGCTGGCGCTCGCGACGCTGCTCGGCCACCTGGCGCCCACGTCGTTCCAGGAGCCCTTCTTCACCTTCGGCGGCGAGGCGGGCGCGATGGTGTTCGGCGCGCTGATGAGCTGCGGCTTTCTGGTGCGCTCCCCGCTGCGGCTCTTTCAGGGCGGGCTGCGCTGGGGCTGGCTCGTCATCGGCACCGCCAGCTGGGCGGACGCCACGCGCGTCTGGTGGGACAGCAAGACCGACTTCGCGGTGATTCCGTTCGGCGTCGAAGACGGCATGCCGAGCGACGCGAGCCGGCTGGTCGACGAGTTCGGCTGGGACTCGCTGGCGATGGTGCGCCGGTTCCTCTTCGTCGCGCTGGTGTCGTTGGTGTTCGCGTTGCTGGCGTTCGTGGCGGCGCTGATTCGAGAGCGCTTCACCCGACCGAGATCTGCTTCACGCCCTGCTTCTTGAGCCACTCGGCGACGCGCTCCCGGTGGTCGCCCTGAATGACGAGCGCGCCTTCGTCTTCGATGGTGCCGCCACAGCCAAGCGCGCCCTTGAGCAACTTCAGCCACGTCTCCCGGTCCTTCGGTGAGAGCGCGAGCTGCTCGATGACGGTGACTTCTTTGCCGTTGCGGCCAGCGCGCTCCATGCGCACCACGGCCTTCGGAGGGGCCTTCTTCTCTTTTTCCTTCGGCGCTTTCGGTGGCGGGCCCGGGGGCAAGGCGTCTTTCAGGCCCTGCAGCGCGGCGAACGGGTTGTGAAACGGCTTCTTCTCGTCGCCCACGTCAGTGCCCGTGTCCTTCGTGCCCTTCTTCTGCGGGAGGCGGCTCGGGCAGGCGCTTGAACCACTCGGCGTTCACGTCACCGCGGCTGACGGCCATGCCGAGAATGAAGCCCGACGACGGCCACGTGGTGCGGCCGTTGAGGATCACCAGCGGCGTGCCCTCGATGTCGTATCGCTTGGCGTAGGTGATGTCGTTCGCCAGCTTGGCCTGGGTGTCGAGCGAGTTGATGCACGAGACGAGCGAGTCCTTCGAGCGGCTCGTCACCTTCGAGACGATGTCGAGCACCATGTCGGACGAGCGCAGCGACTGCTGGTTGGCGAAGATGGCCTTGCGCACGTCCCAGTAGAGCGGGTGGTCTTCGGAGCAGATCTGCGCCTTCGCGCCGACGCAGCGAATGTCTTTCGGAGAGTCCTTCTCACCGGGCATCACGCACCCGTCATCGACGAGCGGGAAGAGGCGCGGCTCGATCGACAAGCTGCCCTTCGGCGCGGCGCCACGGAGCTCCTCGAGCGACTCCTCGAAGTCGGCGCAGTGTGGACAGAGCACGTCGGAGAACTCGACCACCTTGATGGGCGCGTCTTCCGGCCCTGCGCGGACTCGCACCTTGAGGTCGCTGACGTCTTTGGCAGGAGAGGAGAGGAACTTCTTGCGCGCGGCCGCGGTCATCATGGCTTCGCGCTTGGGCAGGTTGAGCAGATTCTCGATGAGCTGCTCCTCGCTGGTGCCCGAGAAGCGCGTGACGGTGCCGGCCTTCGGGGTGCTGCCCGCGGGAATGAGCGTCACCAGGAACGTCGGCGCGAAGACGACGAAGACCCACGCCATGCCGCCGAGCAGATACTGCGGCTGGGGCCAGCGCGGGCCGGGGAGCATCATGAACGCGCCGAAGGCGTGGACCAGCACCAGCCCGTAGGTGCCGAGGCAGGTGAGGCAGACCGCCCGGGCTTCGAGGCTCGCGCCACCGAAGGCGATGATCGACAGCAGACCGGCCACGGCCCAGAACTTCACCGACGCCGCGAACAGGGGCCACTCGTCGGTCGAGCCTTTTCGCGACAGCAGGACGGTCAGGAGCAGCGCCGCGACGCCCCAGACGACGCCGAGCGCCGCGACCGGCATGCCCAGCCAGTCGTGCACGAACGAGGAGAACTTCGAGTTCCAGACCGCGGCGCAGTTGACGGTCTCGTTGACGGCGCAGGCGACCTTCCCGCCGTTGCGCACCACCAACAGCTCGAGCCACTGGTAGATGGCCAGGCCGGCGGTCGCGAGGCCAGAGGCTCCCAGCACCCCGAGGGCGGCATTCGACGGACGGGCTGGGCTCGATGGCGTGCTCACGCGGGCGCCTTATATACGGAGTCCATGGTTCCGCCTGCCGCACAAACGACCGAGTACCGCGCTGCGAAAGAGGCTTGCGCCTGGGTGGACCTGTCGGCCCGGCAGCAGCTGCGGGTGACGGGGCCTGACCGCGTGTCCTTCCTGCAGGGCATGGTGACCAACGACGTCGAGAAGCTGGCGGTGGGCCTGAGCTGCCACGTGGCGATGTTGACGGCCAAGGGCGCGATGGTGGGCGACGGGCGGGTGGTGAAGCTGGCCGAAGAGCTGCTGGTCGACACCGGCGCGGGCTTTGGCGGCGCCGTGAAGGACTTCCTCAACAAGTACCTCATCAGCGAAGAGGCCGAGGTCGTCGAGGCGCCCGACGTCGCCGTGCTGGGATTGCTGGGTCCGGACGCCGCGCGGTGGGCCGAGTCCATCGCGAGTGAAGCGAAGGTGGCGGCGTTGCCCGGCCTGCTCGGCAGTGGCGTCGACGTGGTGGTGAAGCGCGACGCGCTCGAGTCGGTGAAGGCGAGCCTGTCGGCGCTCCCTCAGGTGAACGAGGCGACCTTCGAGGTGCTGCGCGTCGAGGCGGGCGTGCCGAAGTTCGGCGTCGACATGAGCGAGACGACGATTCCGCTCGAGGCGAACCTGGAGAAGGCGATTCACTACCAGAAGGGTTGCTACATCGGGCAGGAGGTCATCGCGCGCGCGACGTACCGCGGGCAGATGAACAAGAAGCTCGTCGGGTTGTTGCTCGGAGACGCGACGCCAGAGAAGGGCGCGGAGCTGAAGCTCGGTGAGAAGCGCGTCGGCCGGGTGATGAGCGTCGTGCGCAGCGAGCTGAAAGCACAGAACGTCGCGCTCGCGTACGTGCTCCGGGACCATCTGGCGCCAGGCACGACGATGGAGATCGCGACCGGTGGCCAGGCGTCGGTCGTCGCGTTGCCGATGGTCTAGGTCTGGCCAGCCCACGCCGCGAAGGCGTCGGAGCCGACGACCTCACGAATGCGTGACGCGAGCAGCTCGGCGCCACGGCTCCGCACGACAGGAAGCAGCCCGAGCTCGTCGAGCACGTCGCGGAGCTTCTTCGGCCCCACGTCTTTCATCACCAGCTCGACGAAGCGCTTCAGCTCGTCATCCGACGCGGCGCTCGCGAGCCAACGCTTGAGTCCTCCACGCAGCACCTCGGCGCCACCCGGCACGTCGGCGTTGGCCACTTCACGCGCGAGCTGCGGCAACGTCAGCTCCATCACGCCGTCCAACATGGCGAGTCGCAGCTCGGCCGCTTCGGTGGCGCGACGCGGATCGCTGATGGCGTCGGCCAGCTGACCGAACACGCCGCTCAACGCCGAGTCGACGAACTCGACCGCGCGCTTCTCCATCTGACGCTCCACCTCATTGCCCACCGCGCCGACGAGCGAGCCCAGCGTGCCGGTGCGCGACTTCACCGCGTCACCTGCCATGCGCGCGAAGGTGCCCAGGCCCTTCGCCATGCCCGCCACCGGAGCGCTCGCGCGTCTGCCGAACTCGAGCACGAAGTCGAGCAACAGCTGGCGCACCAGCTCCCGCGTCGGGTCGCGATCGATGATCGTCAACACGAGCTTCTTGTCGGGCGACACCGGCCGACCCACGAGATCTTTGAGCGCCTCGCGAACGTCACGAGCGACCACATTCTTGAGCGGCCTGGGGTGCGCGTTCAGCTCGTTCACCAGCAGGTCGACGCTGTGTGAGAGCGCCTGCACCGCCGTCGGCGAGTCGAGCCACCCATCGAGCGCCTGCCTCGCCACCGCGACGGCCAGCTCAGGCGGCAGCAGAGTCGCCACCGGTTTGTCGAGCCATACCTCGAGGCAGAGCGCCGCCAGCTCGAGGACCGCCTTCTCGTCGTTCAACTTTTCTCGCAGAGCATCCACGTGCTGACTCGTACCAGCTTCCGTCATACACCTCACCTCATGCCAACCAGTGAGCCACGCTTCGTGTGGTGCGACCTCGAGATGACCGGTCTCGACACCGCCACCTGCGTCATCATCGAGATGGGCCTGATCGTCACCGGCCCCGACCTGAAGCCGATCGCCGAGTGGGAGTGCGCCATCTGGCAGCCCAACGAAGCGCTCGACCGCATGGAGCCCTTCGTGAAGGACATGCACACGCGAAACGGTCTGCTCGAGCGCGTGCGCAAGTCCGACATCTCGATTCGCCAGGCCGAGAAAGAAGCGACGCGGCAGCTGCTCCAGCACGTCGACTACGGCGAGGGCATTCTCTGCGGCAACTCGATTCACACCGACCGCTCGTTCATCTCGAAGTTCATGCCTGGCTTCGATCGCGCGCTGCACTACCGCATGGTCGACGTCTCGAGCCTGAAGATCATCACCCGCGCCTGGTTCCCCAACGCGCCGGGCCGCTCGAAGGTCGATGCCTCGCACACCGTGCTGTCCGACCTGCGCGCGTCGATCGGCGAGCTCGCGTACTACCAGCAGACGTTCTTCAAGAAGCCCAACGAGCTCTGAAGTCTTCCTTTGGAGGAGTGACGCATGGCCAGCAAAGCTGCGAGTGAAGGCGCGCGCCTGATGCAGACCGGGTTGCTCGACGCCGCCATCAAGACGTTCGAGAAGGGGCTGGCCGCAGATCCGAAAGACCTGCACTGCTGGGTCGGTGTCAGCCGGGCCCACATGGCCGCGGGGCGCAACGAACAGGCGCGCACCGCGTTCCTGAAGCTGCTCTCCATCGACCCCGGCAACACCGAGGCGCAGAGCACCATCGCGCTCATCGAGCTGCAGCAGGGCAAGGACGGCTCGCTCGAGACGATGAAGGCGGTGTCGGAGAGCGGCGCTCCAGGCTTCTTCGAGCACTTCAACCTCGGCAGCGTGCTGCAGGCGCGCGGAGATTGGGACGGCGCCGAGGCTGCGTACACGCGAGCCGTGAAGGTGCAGCCCGACAACCCGTTCGCGCTCACCCAGCTCGGCCTGCTCGCCTTGAACCGTGGCGACGCGAAGGGCGCGCTCCCGAAGCTCAAGAAGGCTGCAGAGCTGACGCCGAACGAGTGGGTGCCCAAGCAGGCGTGGGCGCGCGCGCTCGCGGGTACGGGACAGCTCGGTCAGGCCGTGCAGGTGCTCATCGACGCCATCGCGGCGTTCAAGGACGAGGTGTCGCTCTACCTCGAGCTGTTCGATCTCTCGATGGTTGCCGGCTCCTTCCAGACGGCTGCGACAGCCGCGCGCGAGCTGCGCCGCCTCAAGCCCGATGACGCCCAGTGCACCTACCGGCACGGCCTGGCGCTCTTCATGCTCGGCAAGACCGACGCCGCGAAGCCGCTCTTCACCGAGGCGATGCAGAAGGCGCCGAAGGCCTGGGAGCCGCGGCAGGCGTACGCGAAGTGCCTCGTGCTCGAGAAGAAGGTCGACGACGCCATCCCCGTCCTCGAAGAGGCCGTCGCGCTCGCGCCCACCCAGACGGGCCCGGTGAACGATCTCGCGTCGCTCTACCTGTCGAAGAAAGACGGCGCGAAGGCCGAGCGCATCTTGAAGACCGCGCTCGCCGACTCGCCGACCGACGACGCCACCAACCTGAACCTCGCGCTCTCGTACGTGCAGCAGGGCAAGAAGCAGCAGGCCGTCAGCCACGTGAAGGTGGCGCTCCAGAGTCCAGACGCGGACGTGAAGGAGCAGGCCGAGCGCTTGAGGAAGCAGGTCGGCGCGTGACGACGAAGACGTGGCAGCAGCTCGAGGCCGACGCGAAGGCGCACCTCGCGAAGGGTGAGATCGGCAAGGCCGCCCACCTGCTCATCGACGCGATCGATCTCGCGCCGAACGAAGCGGGGCTCTACCGGCAGCTGGTGCAGGTCGCGCTCATGGCCGGAGGCACCGACACTGCGGTGAAGGCCGCGACGGAGCTGCGGCGCCTCGAGCCGAGCAACCCCGAAGCCGGCTACCTGCTCGCCGTCGCGTCGATGGCCCATGGAGACTTCGTGCTCGCCGAGTCGACGCTCGATGCCGTCGCGAAGCAGGCGCCGCGCTCGTGGCAGATCAAACAGGCGCAGGCCCAGGTCGCCCGCGCGCTGAAGAAGGACGGGCAGGCACGCCAGGCGCTGGAAGACGCGCTCTCGCTGGCACCGACCGAGCCCTCGGTCGTCAACGACTATGCGGTGCTGTTGCTCGAGCTCGACGAGTCCGCGCGCGCGAAGGAGCTGCTCGTGAAGGCCCTCGCGGCGCACCCCGCTGAGGCCGGGCTGCACCTCAACCTCGCGCTCGCCTACGGCAAGCTGAAGGACCTCACGAAGGCGAAGCACCACGCCGAGCGCGCGCAGACCGCGGGTGACGCCGACGTTCGTGAGCAGGCCGCGAGGGTGTTGGCCCAGCTGTTTCCGCAGTGACGGCGTCGGCGCGCCTTCATCCGTCAAGACGGAATCGCGCTTGTCCGTTGACCCGGTCGATCCCGACTCCTATCGACCCGATGACCGCTCGAAAGCGCGGGTCGGGGGATTCACCCATTCACTCTCAACCAAGGACCTTCCAATGAAGAAGCTGATGACCGTGTGTGCCGTGCTCGTCGCGACTGCCGTCTTCGCCGACACCAAGGACGCCGCCGCGCCGATGATGGACATGTCGAAGATGGGCCCGGCTGCCCGCAAGGTGACCGACGAGAAGAAGACGAAGAAGGAGCTCGAGGCGTTCTTCAAGGCCGGCGACGAGGCCGACAAGAAGGGCGACATGGAGGCAGGTTTCGCCGCCATCGACTTCCCCGTCTACATGGCGACCGACGACCTCAAGGGCGTGCCCGAGGCGCGCGCCTATTCGAAGGACGAGTACGTCGCGATGATGAAGCCGATGATGGAAGGCATGCCGAAAGACATCGTCACCACGCACAAGCGCACCATCACCGTGCTGTCTGACTCGCTCGCCAACGTCGTCGACGACTGGACGATGACGATGGGCAAGGTGAAGACGACGGGCAAGAACGCGACCCTCGTGGTGAAGGTCGGCGCCGACTGGAAGCTCAAGACGATGGTCGAGGCGGGCTGGGGCGGCATGGCGGCTCCCGCGGCGGCCCCTGAGGCGAAGACGACGGCGGCGGCTCCTGCGGCGAAGCCTGCTGCGGCGCCTGCTCCGGCTGCAGCGCCTGCGAAGAAGTAATCACCGCAGCGCCTGACGAGGTTCGAGGGGCCTGGAGAAATTCTCCGGGCCCCTTTTTCGTGGCTACTGCGTCGGCGGCAACCAGCGGCAGCTCCAGTCGAGCTGGCACGTATCGAAGTCGAGCTCGTCGCCGTGCGTGGCCACGTAGCGGGTCATCTGGTTGATGAGCAGTGAGCCGAGGTCGAAGTTCCGCTCGGGCGTCGGCAGCGGGAAACCGTGCGTGCCTTGAGGCTCCATCATCGGGAAGAGCATGCCGCTCTTGCCGCCGCCTTGTGACTGCCGGTTCTGACGAATCAGCCGCAGCGCGGGAGTCAGGCGCGGCACGTCGAAGCCATCGCCACCCTTCGTCGAGAGCGCCTGCAGGTCGTCCACGTCCATCAGCACCGGGCGGCCCATCATGTCGAGGTGGCGGCGCGAGCTCTCGGCGCTCTCCACCGTGCCCGTGTCGGTCAGCACCTGCTGCACGGACTTGCCGTAGCGCGCGTCGACGGAGCGGAAGTCGATGAGCCCGGCAGCGCGACCGAGCGCGACACCGGTGGCCGTGGGCACGCCCGAGTCGCCCATGGTGTTGATGTAGAACGCGCGGGTCGAGACCTTCTCGCCCGAGGCGTACACGAGCGTGCGCTCGCCGTGCATGAAGGGCGCGGTGTTCGACGGGTCAGCGCCCTCGAGCGCGACCTGCGCGAGGCCCACCATGCGCCGCAGCTCGGGGTTGCCGCGACGCAGGCCGAAGCCGTCACCCAGCGCCACGAAGGTCGAGCCCGCGACGAAGGTGTCGCCCATGAAGGTGAAGCCCTCCTGGAACGTGGTGATGCGCTGGCTGGGCTCGCCAGAGGGCACGCAGCCCTCACGCTCCCGGGACTCGAGTGGCCCGTCGTAGAACGCGAGCTCGAGGCGATGGCCCTTGTCCGACGGCACTGCGACGCGCAGCCGGCCGTTCGCCTGCACCCGGCCACAGCGCCATTCTTTCGAGTCGAGGTTGGTCAGCACCGCGATGCTGCCGGGCTTCGGGAGCGTCTTGAGCGTCGCGACCTTTCGCTCCTTGTACTCGACGAGCTCGGGCACACCTTCGTACACGACGCCGTCACGCAGCAGCACCAGCGGCCCCATCATGCGCAGCACCATCGCGTCGCGCACACCACCCAGCGAGCTGCGCAGGCCGATGTCGCCGAGGCCGCCACCGCCGATGATGGGAATGATGGTCTCGACGTGCGGCTCGAGCCCGCCCACGTAGCTGGCGATGATGCCGCCGAGCGAGCCACCCACGAGGTGAATGGAGGCCGGCCCACCGACATCGACGACGCCGTCACCGTCGAAGTCGCCCGCGAGGTCCGGGTTCTTGTCGCGGTTGTTGTCGTAGCTCCACGTCTTCGTGCCATCGAACGACTTGAGCGTGCGAATCACCTGGAAGAGGTCGACCGCCGTCTGGCGAACGACGTCACGGGTGTGGAAGAGGTACGACGTCCAGTAGTCGACGCCGCTGTCGACGCGGCCGTCGGCGTTCTGATCGAGCGCGCGGCCCTCGATGACGGCGGTGCCCAGGCCCTCGAAGCCGCGCGCCTTGAACTGGCCCTTCACGAGCTCGAGCTGAATCGGGTCGAGGTCGACGCCGTGGCTGACCGCGTCGATGCCCATGGTGGCAATGCCCATGCGCGCGAAGAAGCCTCCGACGTTGATGGCGTCGAACTTCGTCGAGCCGTGGCCGTGCACGAAGATGACGAGCGGCGCGGGGCCGGTGCGGTTCTTCGGCACCATGAGCCAGTAGTTCACGCCCTCGCTGCGCAGGTGGGGCAGGGCGCCAGAAGTCGTGTCGATGCTCCACACCTGCTCGGTGAGCGGCAGTTGTTTGCCGTCGCTGCCGTTGCGCGGGAACAGCTGGGGCGAGTCGATGGTGCCGGCGGCGTGGAAGTCGATGAAGGCGAAGTTGTCGAAGAAGAGCTTCTGCTGCGCCTGCGTGTTGCCAGCGCCGAACTGCGTGTAGAGCGTCTTCGCCATCTCGAGGAAGTCGCCGCCCGGCACGATGCGGGTGTTGCGCGGGGTGACGAGGCCGCGCTCGCGAACTTCTTTCACCTTCATCTCGGCGGGGTACTCGGTCGCGAGGCGCTTGAAGACGCCGGTGCCGTAGAGGCCATCACGCAGCGCCACGAGCGGCTTCGTCCACGCCTGGGTGGTGAAGGTCCACGCGAAGGCGACCTGGTCGACCTGGAAGCCGAGGCCTCCGAGGCACTCGTCGGCGAGCGGCTGCAGGCCCTGCGTCTGGCTGGTGTGGTTGACGAACTTGAAGGGCGACCGAATCGGAGCGCCGCCTTCTCCGACGAGGTGGCTCGTCAAGACGACCGCGTAGGTGGTGGCCTCACGGAGCGGATACACGGGCCGCGCGATGAGCGTGTTCGTCTCGCGCTCGTAGAAGGTGACGATGGACGAGTCGGTCTTGCTCCGCGTGTTCGGGTGGTCGAGCACCCCGTCCATGTCGGTGTCTTCGCCGTCGTCGAGCACGCCGTTGCCGTTGAGATCTTCTTCGGTCTCTTCGAAGAGCAGCGTCTGGTGATGCCCGCGTGGATCGTCGGGGTAGTAGTCGGGGCGATCGAGCCGCGCCGGGAACAGGCCCTCACCGAGATCGATCGGCATCGCTTTGCAGTAGTCCGGCGAGCCACGCGTGACGTCGATGACGAGCACCGTGTCGTCGGACGTCTCGTAGCGATCGTTGTGGTGCCGGCGAATGATGTTCTCGACGTCGAGCGGCTTGTCGAAGCTGACGGTGATGGGCGCCAGCGTGCCCCAGCCGTCGAGCTCGTCGAGGCCGGCGCGCGTGCGCTGCTCCCAGGCGGTCGGCGCGACCATCGAGGCGTTGAGGCGGCGCTTCGTCGGTGAGAGCGCGTCGAAGCGGGTCGCGAAGTCGTTCGGGAGCGGAATGTCGGGCAACGGCCGGTGGAAGGCGTCGAACGAGACGGCAGGTCCTTCGCCAGCCTTCGTCTGCATCAGGCCCATGCCCTCGGGCGACAGGCACGCGGTGGCGAGAATGGAGAAACCAACCAGACGAAATGGAGTTCGCACCGGGCGCGTGTGACACGGCGCCCGCCGTTCGCGCAAGGGCTCCACTGGTTTCGAAGGTCGAGACCCCCTCGGATTTCGGAGCTCGCCCGGGGCGCGACTGACGCGTCGCCTCCATCGGTTGTTGCCCCCGATCGGCAGCGGCAACCGACGACGATGACGGGAGCGCTCGAGTGGTCTTCACGTTGCAGTTCCCTGGCGCATGAAAACACCTCACCTCGTGACCCTCGGATTCGTCCTCAGCGGCCTGTGCGCGTGCTTCCCGCAGGCGGCCGCTGATTGTGTTGGCAACGCCGTCGGGCAATCGATCGGGCTCGCGGTTGGAGCAGGGCTCGGCGACGCCTTCGGGCCAGCCTTCTCTCGAGACCTGGCTTCACAACCCGACTCGGCACGGGTGACGGACGCGGGGACGTTCGTCTCGGTGCCGCACGAGGGCGGGCGGCTCGAGTTCACCTTCGAGGCTGGAGTTCGTTCAGGGGCGCTGCCTCGCCGCGACGACGTCTGCTTGATGCGTGACTACGCGCTCTTTCGCCCAGCCGACGCGGGCGTCGCCATCGTGCGGATGGAGGTGACGTTCGCCTCGGAGCAACCCGCTGACGGAGGCACTCGGGTGAAGCTCGACTGTACGGGGCTGTCTCGGAGGTCAGCCGATGGTGGGGCGCAGCCAATGGCCGATCGATCGATCGACGTCATCGCGCAGTGAGGCGAGAAGCACCCCGTGGTGCGCGCGCTCAGAGCGCCGGCTCGGTGCGTTCAGGCACGAGGCCTCCACGGGCGAGCCAGTCCTTCACGCCGAGCCCGGTGCCGAAAGGCCACGGCTTGAGCTTCTCTTTCGGGATGTGCTTCGTCGCTTCGAGCTCGTCGGACAAGGTGATGGGGCCGTCGGCGAGGACGTGGAAGCAGATGATGAGCTCGTTGCGCATCTCGAACGGGTAGACGCCGACGAGCGAGACGACACGCGCGTCGAGGTTGGTCTCTTCTTTCACTTCGCGGAGCACCGCTGCCTCGGGCGTCTCGTTCGCTTCGAGGAAGCCGGTCACCAACGCGAAGACCTTCTCGGGCCAGCCCTTGCCACGCGCGAGCAACACCGCGCCGTCGTGCTCGATGATGGCCGCGACGACCGGCGTGGGGTTGCCCCAGAAGACGAAGCCGCAGCCGTCTGTCGGGCACGCGGGGCGCGGTTTGCCACCAGCGGACTTCTCGATGAGGGCGGTGGCGCAGCGCGGGCAGAAGCGGAAGTCCATGAGGTGGATCTGCCACGTGGTGACATTCGTTCAAGCGGCAGTGACCCGCCCTGCAGTACGAGAGGCTTCATGAGCGAGAAGCCTCTGCACCTCGAAACAGACGCGATTCACCTGGGCGGCCGGAGTGGCGCCGCTGCCGTCGTCGGCTTCGGCAACGACTACGAGCGCTACATCGCCACGCACTGCACGCCGGCCGACCCGGGCCGACTGGTCAGCCTGGCGACCTCGACGAAGGACTGGCCGGTCTGGGAACTGCACCCGGCGGGAGACGAGGTCGTCATCGTCATCTCAGGCAAGGCGGAGTTCATTCAGGACTTCAACGGCACGATGAAGCGCACCGTCGTCGGTCCGAACGAGGCCATCATCAACCCGCCCGGAGTGCCGCACACCGCGAACGTCATCGAGGCCTTCACCGCGCTGTACATCACGCCGTGCCCCGAGACGTCGCACGTGCCGCGGAAGCCGACCGATGTCTGAGGTGCCGGCGTTTCTGGTGGCGCTCGAGGACGCGTTCAACGCGGCGATGGTGTCGAACGACGTCGAGCGGATCGCGGCGTGTGTCACCGACGATTGGGTTCTCGTGACGCCCGAGGTCGGGCCGGTGTCGCGCGAGGCAATCCTCGAGGCCATCCGCTCCGGCAGGCTGACGCACGCGACGATGACGAAGACTGCGTCACACGCGAAGGTGATGGGCGACGTCGCGTGGGTGACGGGACGAGGGCAGAACACGGGCACCTTCCGCGGCGCGCCGATGTCGGCCGACGAGTGGGTCACCGACGTCTACCAGCGCGTCGATGGCGTCTGGCGCTGTTCGCTGACGCACCTCACGCCGGCGCCACGCTGAGCTCGTGGACGGCCCGCGCGATCGGGTCGTTCAGTGACGCGCTGAGCGCCCTCGCGGTGACGCTCGAGAAGCGGCGAACATCACGCGCCAGGTGCGATTGATCCGAGTAGCCAAGGTCGAGCGCGAGGTGCGCGAGGCTGGGCGCGCCCGCCCGCAGCCGCGTCAGGACCCGTGAGAAGCGCTGCACCTCGGCGTAGCGCTTCGGCGACAGACCAACCTCACGAGCGAAGCGATCGTGAAGATGTTTGCGGCTGAAGCCGAGCTCGGTCGCGAGCTGGTGAATGGCGACGCGGCCGCCAGTCGAGTCGATTCGGTCGAGGGCCCAGGCGGTGACTCTCGAGAGCTGCCGCCCGTCGAGGAGCCGCTGCTCGAGGGCCTGCGTCACCCGCTCGAAACGTTCGGTCCACGTGCTGGCCCCGGCGAGCTGCTCGGGCAGCGACTCGGACACCTCGAGATCGTCGAGTGAGACGACGTGCCGTGCCATCTCGTGCATCGGCCTCGCACCAAAGGCGAGGGCGCCGCGGATCGTCAGGTTGAGCTGAACCCCGGCGTGCGCCGACGCGAACTCGGTGAGTGACGCGCCATCGTCGATGCCCGCGAAGAAGCCGACGCGATGGCGACGGGCGTCGACCGCGATGGGGGCTCCGAACTCGATGATCAAGACCGCCCGGCCAGTCGGGTACTCGAGGCGGCGAACCGGCACCGGGCTCCATTCGCGATAGCCGGTCCACGACTCGATGAACGGCCGAAGGTGCGCAGGCATCGGAGACACCGCGACCTCGAAGCCGGCGGTTGGTGTCCCTCCGCGCTGAACCCGGACCATCACGCGCGTGAGCGTAGCGTGCCTCGTGGTACACGCGCCGCATGCGCGCAGTGCTCTTCGACATGGACGGCGTTCTCGTTCGAAGCGAGGAGGTCTGGTTCCGGGTCGTCGAAGCCGCCGGCGTTCGGTTCCGTGGCCGCGCCATCACGCGCGACGAGTTCTTCCCCACCTTCGGGCAGGGCACTGCGGCCGATGTTCCCGTCTTCGGGCTGAGCTGTTCGGTCGCTGAACTCGACGCGTTCTACGTGTCGGAGTTCATCAAGCACCTCGACGCGATGTGGGTGAACCCCGAGGCCGCGCCGCTCGCCGAGGCGTTGACGAAGCGCGGGCTCCGCATTGGCATCGTCACCAACACCGTCGCGCCGCTCGCACGCGCGATCCTGGAGCACGCGAAGCTGGCGACCTGGTTCGAGGTGCGAGCGACGGCCGACCGGGTCGAGCACGCGAAGCCGGCGCCCGATCTCGTGCTCCTCGGGTTGAAGGAGCTCGGCGTGTCGGCGGCCGACGCGGTGATGATCGGTGACTCACGGTTCGATCGTGAAGCCGCGCGCGCGGCCGGCGTGCGCTTCATCGGCCTCAAGCTCGACGGCGATGGGCGCATCGAGCGGCTCGGCGATCTTCCGGTCGAGCTCGGCTGGTCGTCGGCGTGGCGGCTGCGAGTCGCGCGTGCTGGCGATGAAGGCGAGGTGGAGTCGCTCCTGGGACGGCTGTCGCTTCCACTCGATGGGCTCCGTGACCTCTTCCCCGCCGCGTACGTGGTGGCCGTCGAGGGCTCGAAGATCGTCGGCGTCGCGGGGCTCGAACGACACGGTCACGACGGGCTCTTGCGCTCCGTCGCGGTCGAGCCACGGCTACAGCGAACCGGTCTCGGGGCCGCGCTCGTCGACGAACGACTGGCCGAGGCGCGCAAGCAGGGCCTGCAGTCGGTCTCGCTCCTCACCACGACGGCGCGCGAGTACTTCCTGACCAAGGGCTTCCACGACGCGCCACGCGAAGCAGCCGCTCCAGCCGTCGCGAAGTCGATCGAGTTCACGAAGGCGTGCCCTTCGGCTGCGGCGCATCTCGTCTGGCGACCATGAATCGGCTCGGAGCGAAGGGCGACCGCCACGGGCCGCGTTTGTGCCCTGGTCGCATCGATCGGTTCCCGTTCGAGAGGCTCGCACGCCGCAGTCTCTGGTTGACCTCGCTCGCAGGGATGCTCGCGGCGGGCTGCTTCGGAGGCTGCGCTCGTCACACCACGCCGGAGCGGCCCACGGTGCTCTGGTTCGGTGGCGACGTACACTTCGGCGAACGTGGCGGAGCGGCCCTCGAGAGTCTCGCGCTCGACGGCCCGCTCATCGTGAACCTGGAAGGGCCGATCTCCACGCAACTCCGCCCGTCGTCGGCGAACGCGCTCTTCAATCCTCCAGACTCCGCCACGCGCCTGAAGTCGGCGAACGTGATCGCGGCTGGCGTCGACAACAACCACGCGATGGATGACGGCGTCATCGGCCTCGAGCGCACGCGCGCCGCGCTTCAACAGTACGACGTCGCACCGCTGGGGAGCGCCTCGATCGCCGGCCTCGCGATCCTCCAGGTCGATCTCTCCGCCGGAGTTCCCGCCGATCTCGAAGCGCGCCTCACGCGCCACCAGCCCACCATCGTGCTCTTCCACGTGCTCGCGCCGTCGCTCTATCTGCCCGAGCCGTCACTTCGCCGCGCCGTCGAACTCGCCGTCAGCTCAGGCGCCCAGGCCGTCCTCGCGCACGGCAGTCACGCCATCGGCGCCGTCGAACGTCGCGGGCCCGCCGTCATCGCGTGGGGCCTCGGAAACCTCGCCTTCGATTGTGACTGCACGATGGAGGACGAAGGCCTGCTCGTTCGGCTCGAGCTCCAGAACGCCCGCGTCATTCGCGCGACCGCAGTGCCCGTTCGCGCAGGGCTCCACGGCCAGCAGGCACGACTACTCGATGACGCGACGACGGATCTGTCGCTGCTCGAGTCGCTAGGCTCCGTCCTGACGAACAAGACGAAGACCCGCGCCGATTGGTGATTCGGTTTCTCTGTCTGGTGATCCCCGCCCGGGGGACCGAAGGGCCTATCAGGCCCCGGCCATGAAGTTCGTTTCAGCCTCGCGTTTGAGCTCGCGCTCGAGCGACTGAATGAGCTTCACGTTCTTCTTGTCGACGTCGTTGAGCAACTTGTCGGAGTACTTCGCGTCGGCGACGTACCACTGCACCGTCTTGAAGTGCCCCTTCACCAGCGGCGTCTCGAAGGGCCGGCCTTTGCGCGCGAAGATCGTGTTGCGCAGCAGCTTCAAGTCTCGCGGTGAGAAGTCGTCGAGGTCGGTCAGCTTCAGCAGCCCGTCGAGACGCTTCGGGTTCTCGAGCGGCGTGAGGCCTGCGGGAGGCTCACCTTCGCCAGCCCAGCCGCCGAGCCGCACCGAGATGAGCTTGAGCTCGATGAGATCATCAGCGTTCGCCTCCTTCACGTTCTTCATGCGCGCGCGCACGGCGTCCCGCATCGCGGTGAGCTGCTCGGTCGTCAGGTTCGACTCGTACTCGGCGATGAGCTCGGCGTTCTTGTCGTCGCGAGCCCAGTCTTCAGGCTGGTCCTCGCTCTCGCCTCGCCAGGCGCCCGAGAGGAACATCATCTGGTTCGGCGCGTACCACTTCTGTTTCGCGAAGAAGTCGCGCAGCCACGCCCGGCGGAACTCGTTGCCTCGGCGCGCGTAGATCCAGTTTCGCATCAACGTCAGCTCGCGCAGCGATCGGCTCGAGAGGTCGGCGGAGGTCAGCGGCTTCGTGGCGTACAGCGCCCGCTCTGCAGGGGCGGCGACCTTGGCCGATCCAGCATCGGGTGGCGGTGCCGCGAAGACGAACGAGGCGAGCAACGGCAGGAGGAGCAGAGCGCGCATGGGCAAAGCGTAGCCGAGCGTTCGTCGAAGGCCACGGTGGAGACGATGAAGACGACGCTGTTGGCGGCGGCAACCAGCACCACGCGACCTCCGCGCTTCGCTCGGCAGCGGAGTTCCTGCACTGGCGCGTCAAACCCGGGCACGATCGCCGCTCGAGTTCGGGAGACGTTTCTTGCCGCCACGCTCGCAGAGACTGATCCGAACGGACGACCTCATGACGGAAGAGCGCAACTTCACGTCGTGCGCGCTGAGCCGCAGCTCCGACGGCTCGATGATGCGTCCGATCGGCTGGCTGTGGCGCGATGGCGACTCGATGATCTCGGTGACCTCGACCTTGGATGGCCTTCGCCGGGAAGACCGCTACTCGGAACGCGTCGTGATGATCAGCTCGCGCTCGGTGAGCACCGCATCGAGGTGAACGTCGTGCGGCTCGGTCGGCACGCAGTCGATCTCCTGTACTGCGTACGCGAGGCCCAGCGCGAAGACCGGACCCGATGCGCGGAGCGCTGCGAGCGTGACGTCGTAGTAGCCGCCGCCGTACCCGAGCCGAGCTCCAGTCCGGTCGAAGGCGAGGAGCGGCACCAGCACCAGGTCTGGAATCACGATGGGCGTCTCTTCCACGGGCTCGGTCACGCCGTAACGACTGGTGACGAGCAGGGTGCCTGTGTCCCATCGATGAAACGTCAGCGGCTGCCCGCGGCGCGGCGTTCGTGGGAGCGCGAGCGTCGCTCCGAGCGCTTTGAGTCGACGCATCAACGGGCGCGGGTCGAGCTCACTGCGCATCGGGAAGGTGCCGGCGACGACGGAAGGAACCGTGCTCACGGCGTACGCGCGCGCGAGGTCTTCTGCAGCAGTCGGAGTCGTCGCGGCTGCGTGCGCTCGGAGTTCCGTCAGGCGCTCCCGCAGCGCCTTCTTCTCGTCGACGACGCTCATTCGCCGATGAGGCACGGCGGCTGGTTCTTGTACCGAAGCTCGTACGGCACGTAGACCATGCACGACCAGTCGCCCTCGGTGCGCAGGCAGACCTCTTCACACAGCTGGTAGTAGTCGGTGTGCTTGCGCAGCGGCGCTTCACCGGTGCGCGTGTCGAGGATGCGGTTGGACGAAGTCGGGTACTTCCCGTCGGTGTTCTCCGCGAACGAGTGGAGCGCGGTGATGAGGCCTTTGGGAACGCCCTTGGCCCAGATGCCGCGGCGCGCGCGTTGCGCCTGGTGCATGGCGTCGAGCACGAGGCGGTTCGGCTTGCCTCTGATGGCGTACGCGAGCCCGCGGCCCTGACGCGCCATCTCGATCGCCAGCTTCGGGCACTCGACGAGCACGCGGCCGTACGCATCGGGAGCGCCCGACGTCGTGCACTCCCACTCCTGCGATGCGCAGACGTCGGAGTCACCTTTGGTCAGCGTGTAGAGCTCTTCACGCGTCCAATCGCCCCATCGGTGCACCGGCCCGTACGACTCGAGCGTGTTGTAGCCGAACAGGCGTGTGCCCTGGCCGTCGTAGGGCCCGGACTCGAAGTCGAAGCTGTCTCCGTCAGACCACTTCACCGCGGTGCGCTCGCCGTTGAGGATGATGAAGCCGTGCGCCTCGTGCACATCGGCGCCCGGAGCCCGTTTTCCTCCGGTGCGGGTGACGATGGTCACGCAGCCCGTCAACGCCATCAGCACGATGCAGAACAGAAGTCGCATGCAGGGCGCCACCTTAGCCGCAAGCGCGCGGTCCGAGGCGGCCGTCACGCGCGGGGCGGAAACCGCACCAATCGTGACACTCGTTGCGCCCGCGTCAGTGACGGCCTCGTCGAGCAGTCAGCCCGTCACGGTGTCGCCATGTCCACGAACGCGCACATTCACGAGATGTACGAAGCCGTCTGGGACGCTCCGGCAGACCTCGTGCGCCGTCGCGTGCTGGCCGATGCGCT
>JAUXRI010000295.1 GCA_030681895.1 Myxococcales bacterium
CGTCAGCTCACCGAGATCGAAGCGAAGACGGTCGAGCTCGAGGTCCACAAGCAGGGGCTGCTCTCGAAGCTGGAGCTCGATCGCGCCGCGAAGTTCAAGGAGATCGAGAACACGCTGTCGCCCGAAGCCATTCAGCTCGCCGTCGCCAACCGCCTGCCGGAGCTCGCCATGGCCTTCCAGCAGAAGATGGGCGAGGTGCACGTGACGGCCGTCGATGGGGCCAACCCGTTTGGCTACATCGCCGCAGCGGTGGAGGGCGTCATGGGCCTGGCCCGGAGCGCAGGGCTCGAGCTGCCGAAGAAACCGACCGATCCCAGCTGAATCCCCCTGAAACCTCCGAGCCTCTGATTACATAGGGCTCGCACATGGGACGCACTCTCGTACTCGGTCTGGCAGTTCTGGCGGCGGTCGGGCTGGCCGTGGTCCCAGAGATTCTTCCGACGGGACCCGCCAGCTCGCTCGACGCGTCGGGGTTGCTGGACTCGGGGCAGTGGTTGTTCGCTGGCGGCACCATCTTCCTGGGCGGCTTGCTCACCTCTTTGACGCCCTGCGTGTACCCGTTGATCCCGATCACCGTCGGCGTCTTCGGAGCCCGGCAGGCCGACAGCCGGGGCCGCGCGTTCGTCCTCACCACCGCGTACGTCTTCGGCATGGGCGCGGTCTTCAGCATCCTCGGCGTGATCGCCGCGCTGTCGGGCAAGGCGTTCGGCTCGGCGCTCGGGAATCCGTGGGTGGTGGCAGGGCTCGCGGTCTTCATGGTGGTGCTGGCGACGTCGATGTTCGGAGCCTTCGATCTCGCGCTCCCGTCGGGTCTTGCGCTGAAGCTCAACAACGTCGGCGGCGGTGGCCTCATCGGCGCGCTGCTGATGGGCTCGGTGGCTGGCTTCCTCGCAGCGCCATGTACGGGCCCGGTGCTGACCGGCGTGCTCGCATGGGTCTCGAAGACGCAGGACCCCGTGCTCGGCGCAGGGTTGCTCTTCATCTACGCCCTCGGCATTGGCGTGCCGTTCTTCCTGATCGGCGTCTTCACGGTGCGGCTGCCCAAGGGCGGCGTGTGGATGGAGTGGGTGAAGAGCGTCTTCGGCGTGGCGCTCCTCGCGCTCGCGGCGTCGTACCTGCGCGATGCGTTCCCGTTGATCAACGTCACGCTCCAGGGGATCGCCCTCGTCATCGGCCGGTACGCGGGCATCGCCATCGCAGCCGGCCTGGCGTTCCTCGGCGTGATGCTCGGCGCGGTGCACCTGTCGTTCAAAGAGAAGGGCGAGTGGCCGCTGAAGGGCTTCGGCGTCGCGGTGCTGGTCGCGGCGTTCCTGCTGCGCGTCTCTGCGTCCGCAGTCCCGGCGCCGGTCAAGGCCGACCCCCAGCTGGCCGATCAGCGCGCGGTGCTCGAGCAGCAGATCGCCGCGCTCGACAAGCAGCTGGGCACAGAAGCCGATCAGGCGAAGAAGAACCAGATCGCCGCGTCGCTCGCCGAAGCGCGTGAGGCGCTCGTGAAGCTCACCAGTCCGAGCGCCGACTTCGCGTGGGGCCTCGTGTTCCAGGCTGACAAACAGGGCTCACCCGAGGCGTTCGAGGTCGCGCTCGCGAAGGCAAAGCACGACTGCAAGCCGGTGATGATCGACTTCTTCGCCGACTGGTGCGCCGCCTGTAAGGAGCTCGACCAGCACACCTACGTCGCGAAAGAGGTCGTCACCGAGTCGCAGCGCTTCGTGACGATCAAGGTCGACGGCACCAACGACTCCGAGATCACCGACAAGCTCTACGAGAAGTTCGGCGTGAAGGGCCTTCCGACGGTGGCCTTCGTCAGCCCGACCGGCGACGTGCTCGAGAAGCCACGCGTCACCGGCTTCTTGAAGCCGGAGCAGTTCCTCACCGAGATGCAGAAGGTGGCGATCGCGACATGCTCCGCCTCGCCTTGACGCTGGTGCTGGCTGCCGACGGTGGGGTGGCGCCGCGCGACGAGGTGCTCGCGCTCGTGCATCAGCAGGTGGCCGCCTGGAACCGTGGAGATCTCGAGACGTTCTGCGCGACCTACGCCGACGACGCGGTGTTCGTGAGCCCTCCGCGCGCTGCGAATCCTGACGCTGGCGTCGCTGCGTCCGACGGCGTGACGCGCGGCCGGGCCGAAGTGCTCGCGCGCTACAAGAAGCGGTACCCAGACGGGAAAGCGATGGGGCAGCTCTCGATCGATCCGTGGGACGTGCGGGAGACGAGGGACTCGGTGTCCATCTCGGCGAAGTGGACGCTCCGCTACCCTGACAAGCCGGCGCTCAGCGGGAACACCGTCATCGTGCTGCTGAGAACGAAGGCCGGCTGGCGCATCGTGCACGACGCGTCGATGTGATCGGCGTTCCGTGTTCCGCGCCGTTCGTGCACGATGCCTGACGATGCGACTGCTCCTCCTCTGTCTCGTCGTTCTTGGGCTGCGGTGCGCACCAAAGCCCGCGCAGCTCCTGGTGCCGGACCCTGACGGAGATGCCGGCGCCGCCGACGGTGGTGTCACCGACGCAGGAGCCCTCGACGCCGGCTCGGTCTGCCAACCGTCTTGCTCGTCGTGGACCAACCCCCGCGCGCTCGGGACGATCGTCGCTCCAGTCGTCGAACTCTCGGGGCTGGTCGCGAGCCGAACGCAGCCCGGCGTGCTCTTCGCCCACAACGACTCCGGCGACTCGGCCCGCTTCTTCGCGCTGTCGTCGACTGACGGCAGCCTCCTCCAGGAGTTCTCGGTGCAGGGCGCGACGAACCGCGACTGGGAAGATCTCGCCGTCGGCCCGTGTGCGAGTGGCTCGTGCCTCTTCATCGGCGACATCGGCGACAACAACCGCGTGCGCACTGACTACGCGCTCTACGTCCTCCCCGAGCCCATCGTCGTGCCCGGCGGCCCCGTCGTGACCGTCATGGCGCAGCGCCTGCCGTGGCAGTACCCGATGGGCGTGAAGCACAACTCCGAGTCGCTGATCGTCGACCCCACGTCGGGGCGGCCGTACGTGATCACGAAGGCGCCGGGTTCGTTTCAGGTGAGCACCGCCTTCCGATTCCCGATGCCGCTGACGCCGGGAACGCAGGCGACGCTCGAAGAGGTCGCGACGCTCCCGATTCCCGGGCCGACCGACAGCCAGCTCACCGGCGCCGACGTCAGCCCGTGTGGCGATGCCGTGCTGCTGCGCATGTACAACCGCCTCGTGCTGATGCGCACCGACGGTGGCTCGCTCGAGTCGGCCTTCACCGGAATGCCCACCGCGGTGCCAGTCGCGCAGGAAGGCCAGGGCGAAGCCGTCGCGTTCGCCGCCGACGGGCGCTCGTACTTCACCGCGAGCGAGGCCATCGCCGGGGATCCGCCTCTGTTTCAGTCGACCTGTCGATGAGCTGGAAACGACGCGTCGGCTGGGCGCTCGCCCGGCTCGTCTCGCAGGTGGGCTCGTGGAGCCACGCCCCTCGTCGGCCGGTCGACCAGACCGAACGCCAGGTGCTCGCCGAGGTGTTTGGAGCCGCCCTCGACCTCGACGCCATCGAGATTCGCGAAGACCTGCACGGCCTCATCAACCTCAGCCGCCGGGCCTTCGTGATCGAGAACACCATGCACCTGCCGATGCCGGCTCACACCGCGCCGATGCAGCTCATCGTCCACGAGGCCACGCACGTCTGGCAGTTCCAGAACGGTGGGCACGCGTACATCACCGACTCGCTCCACGCGCAGACGCTCGGAGACGGCTACCAGCTCGAGAAGGGTCTGCTGCAGGGCAAGGCGTGGCCGCAGCTCAACTGCGAACAGCAGGCGACGCTCGTCGAACAGGCGTGGGCGCAGCGGTGCTTCGACGGCAGGCCGTTTATCATTCGAGGCAGAGATTGGACGCCAGCGTTCGAGGCGGCGAGATCGCAGTGGCGCGCAGGGCAGGGCGCGGCGTTCACGGCTTCCGGCGGAACACCCGATCGATGACCATCGGCTCCTGGCCGTCGGGCAGCAGCGAGATCCGGTAGAGCATCAAGCCGTCTTCTCTGAGCTGGCGCTCCAGCATCATGCCCATCTTCTTCGACGCGTCCGTCATGCGGCCCGTGGAGCGGAAGACCCCGTTGTCGAGCACCGTCGTGTACGAGAACCCGTCTCCGAAGAAGTCATCCGTCGTGGGCGTCTTGCCGTCGAGCACGAGCTGGAACCGCTTCTTCGAGATGCTCGCGTCGATCTCGACGAACAGGGTGCCCGAGTTCACCCGAATGCGATGAATCGGGCGCACCGACTTCCCGGCTTTGCGCACGAACCAGCTGACGCCGAGCTTCTCGAGGATCGGCCCGGTGTCGGTCGACTGCTCGAGATCGAGTTGCCACACGCCCTCGAGCGGGTGCGACGAGACGCCTGCGTCGGGGACCTGCATCAGCACCATCAAGACCAATGCGCTCACGTCACCGCACCTCGGGAAGGAAGAGCTTCAGCTGCGTCACCAGATCGGTCGTCGGCTTGCCGGGGACCAGGCGCTTGTTCTGCTCGGTGAGGAAGCCCTGCTCCAACAGGTACGTCAGCGCGTTCTCGAGCGCCGACTTCGACACGGCCTCGGCCGAGATGATCGTCCCGCCCAGGAAATCGGCGCGGCCGTTCTCGAGCGCCTTCTTGAGGAAGTCCTTCTTGTCCTGACCGTCCTTCGGGGCATCGGCCGTCTGGCGCGCGGCGAGCAGGTACGACTCGAGGACGTCGAGCAGGAGATCGGCGAGGAACTGCACCGACGGCCTGACATGCGCCTCTGGTGCGACCGAGACCGTCTGCTCCTGTCGAACGAGGAGCCCCAGCGTCGTCAGGTGCACCACCGTCGCGTCGAAGATGTTCTCGAACGTCTGACCGACCGGGTAGATGAACTCCATCTTGAGCAGTCGCGAGAGCACCAGGGCCCGCTCGCGAATCAGGCTCACGCTCGGCGCCACCTGATCGGCGGCTTTGCCCGACTCGACCGACAAGAGCGCGGCGCAGACGATCGTGCGGCCGGCGATCAGGTTCATCAGCGTGTTCTTGTAGAAGGTCAGCTCGGTGCGGCGGTCTTCCTCGACCTGGTAGATCGGCTCGCCGCGCGCCTCGACGATGCGCACGAACCCCTCGGACGCGAACATGCGCATCGCGTCTTGAATGGGCCCCAGCACGGTCGGCGATGACGGCGAGTCCTTGAGCTGCACCGAGAGCGGCGCCTTCAGGTCGGTCGCCATCTGGCGCAGCAGCATCACGCGATCTGTGATCTCCCGCACCGAGATGCCGCGACGGCGGTGGGCGAGCAGGGCCGAGGCGAGCAGGGCGTGCGGCGTCACGGTCGAGACGCGCGAGATGCCGTGCATGACGCGGTGGCCGAGCGCGCGAACGAGCGTCTTCTTCTGCTCGTCAGTGGCCGTGAGCCGATCGATGCCGCGCTCCTTCATCAACTGGGCGACCGACACCGGCTCGTCGAAGGTGAGGTGAATGCGGCCGTAGTTTTCGGCCAGCACGCTCGGGGCAGACAACAACGCCTTCAGGTCCTCTGGCTTCTTCTCGCCGCCGGCCAGCTCCGCCCGGTAGCTCGCGCCCTCGACGACCTTCTCGTAGTCGATGGCCACCGGCACGAAGAGCAGATCGTTGCGTGCGCCCTCGATGACGGCGTCGACCAGCCAGGTGAAGAGGCCCAGCTTCGGCGTCAGGAGCTTGCCGGTGCGCGAGCGGCCGCCCTCGGGGAAGAACTCGTGGTGAATGCCGTCGTGCACCAGCTTCTTCAGGTACGCCTTGAAGACGGCCGTGTAGAGCTTGTCGCCCTTGAAAGTGCGGCGAAGGAAGAAGGCACCACCGCGGCGAAGGAACGGCCCGAGCGGGAAGAACGACAGGTTCGCGCCCGCGGCCACCAGCGGCACCGTGTAGCCACGCTGGAAGAGCACGTAGCTCATGATCAGGTAGTCGACGTGGCTCTTGTGTGACGGCGTCAACACCATCGGCGCGTGCGCGGCGGCCTTCATCGCGCGCTCCAGGCCGACCTCGTCGACCTCGACCCCGTCGTAGATGCGGTTGAACACCCAGTGGAGGATCGGCGCCGTGAAGCCCACCACGCTCGGGCTGTAGCGCGCCGCGATGGACGCGAAGTTGCGCTTCGCGATGCGGTTGAGCGTGTCGGTGCTCTTGTTCTGTTCCTTCGCGATCTCGGTCACCGACTGCTGGAAGACCTTGTCGCGCATCGCCTCGTCGATGAGGCGGTCGGTCGGCTTTCGCGGCGGCCCGAAGACGGAGCGGGTCTCTCGCGCGAGGTGGTGGTGAATCGTGCTGCGCACCTTGCGGGCGATCACTTCGGTCGTCTCGTTCGGGTGATCGGCGACGAACGCCTTGAGATCGATCGCCTCACCGACCCTGAACTGCGCGCGTTTGTAGTTGCGGAAGAACGCGCCCACCGAGTGCAGGAAGCCCGGGGCCTCAGGGCTTCCGAAGATGCGATCGAAGACGCTCGGTGTGATCTTCTGCAGCCACTTCTCCCAGACGAACAGCTCGGGCACGAGGAAGACGGGCGTCTCTGACTTGCGCGCCATCTCGACCAGCGCGGGGAAGGGATCTTCTCCGGTCTGCTTGCCGCGCGCCGAGTTGAACGAGCTCTCTTTCAGGAAGACGAGGCCCGAGCCCCCTTGCCGACGCGCATAGGTGAAGCGCACGTCGAAGTCGCCGCGCTGGGCCGCGAGCGTGAACGGGCGCGTGAACCACGGCCGCAGGTTCACCACCGCGCGCACGGGAGGCAGGCCGCGCCGCACCATCGCCCAGTGAAGGTAGAGGAAGTTCACCCACGCGGTCGTGCGCATGACGTGCACGACGAAGCCCTTCTGGTGAAGCGCCTGCAGCTCGTCCACGGCGCCTTGCGCGAAGCGCACCGGCTCGAAGTAGCGGCGGCTCATCCACCGGCCGGCAGGCCCGAACTCGCGATGGAGCTGTGGGGTGACCTCGGCCTCGGGTTTGGCGATCAGGGCGTCCACCGCGCGGACCATAGCGGCAACCCCTCGACTGGCTGAGGGCCTTTTGTCGGTGCCCGTTGCTTTGGACGCGGCACGTCGTCACGATATCAAAATGATCCGGTCGCTCGTGTTCTCCACCGTCTTCATCGGCAGCGTCACCTTCGCGCAGGTTGACACCGGCGGCGTGTGGACGGGCTACGTCGGCGGCTGGAAGCCCAACTCGACGTCAGCCCCGGGCTTCGCGAACACCCCACGGAACCTCGACTGGCCCCGGTCGCGGCAGCGGTCCCCGGTCGTCGTAGTGCCGTACTTCGTCAACACGGGCATGGCGGTCCGGCAGGAGCAGGAGAGCCGCAGCGCTGCCGCAGAGCAGGCCGAGCAGCGCCGCGCGTGGGAAGCGGAGCAGGCGCGTCAGCAGCTCCAGGCGCAGGTCGAGAACGAGCGTCGGGTCGCGGCCGAGCGTGAGGTGCTCTTCCATCAACAGCTCGAAGCGGAGCGAAAACTCTCGGCCGAGCGTGAGGCGCTCGCGCAGGAACGGTTGAAGCTGGAGCGGGAAAAGACTGCCCAGGTCGCCGTCGTGCTGCCGCCGCCAGCTCCGCCCGAGCCGCGCCCAGAGGCTCCGCGCACCCCGGGCAACGACATCTACCGGTGGACCGACGCGGACGGCGTCGTGCACTACTCGACCACCGTGCCCGACGCCGCGAAGGCCCACGCAAAGAAGGTCGGCGGCCCGCGGTAGCTGGGTCGGCTGAATGACCATGGAGCCGCTCGCCTTTCGGCGCGCAGACTCCCGTATGAAAATCCAACCGCCCTCCATCGGTGGCGCTCCGAAGCTCATCGACGTCGTGAAGACGCCATCGAGCGGCGGCACGATCTCCGTCCCGATCCCCAACCTCCCATCGTCGAGCTTCACGCCCGCCAACGGCGTCGAGCGGCGCTTCTCGGTGCGCTTTCTCCAGAGCATCGGCGCGAAGCTCACCCTGGCCGGGGTCGACGCCCCGCTGGTGAAGGAGCTCGCGCATCGCTTCGCGCACATGGATCGCACCGGGCTCGATCGTGAAGGTCGCGTCGTGGAGCGCCTGCTCGAGTCGGCAAACCCCAAAGAGGGGATGGCGCTGTACGGCCTGATGGCGCAGTTGGGCTCGATCGTCGCGCCCAACGGCTCGAGCGTCTCAGCCAACGACGCGGGCTCGTGGACCGTGCGGCCCCGCGGTCGAGAGCCGTTCGAGCTGCTCGCGAAGGCCGGGCAACGCGCCGAGCTGGGCGACGGGTTCACGGCGAAGGTGAAGGACTCGAACACCGTCGAGGTGGCTGGCCAGGAGCTCAGCCGCGAGAGCTCTCAGCGGTCGCAGCAACGCTCCCAGGAGTTCGCCATCGCGCTGGGCCCGGCTTCGTCGATGCTGGCAGCCGCGCACAACCCAGCCCCGCTCATCGGCGTGCTCGGCTGGTACTGCGCGCAGAACACGTCGGATCAGCTCGGCGCCTTCGGGAACTTCTTCGATCGGATCGGGGCCCCGCAGCTCGGTGAGGCCTGTCACGTCGCGTCGCGGGGCACCGGGGCAGGGGCCGACGCGTTCGCGCTGCTGGCGTTGCCGACTGGCCGCCCGCTCACCTCGGCGGCGGGCACGTTGCTCACGATGAACGCCATGCCGCGGCCAGCCCATGCCCAGGTGCTCGCGTTGCTCGAGAAGACCGGCCGCTCCGCCGCGCCGAGCAGTCGCAGCGACCCGTTGCTCGAGAAGGCCGCCATTCTCGGGTTCGTCGGCCTCCAGGGCGCCACCTTCATGGCGCGCACCGACCAGGCGCTCTCGGCCGTCACCGCGTTCGCGGCGCGAATTCAGGGTGTTGCCCGCGAGGTCATCATCGCGACTCAGGGCTGACGAAGCGCTTGCCGCCGGGAGCGTTCCGCGCGAAATCGGGCAGCACCATGGCCAGCCCCGCCCACTCCCTCGACTTCGAGCGCCCGTTGTTGGAGCTCGAGAAGAAGATCGGTGATCTGCGCAGCATCTCCCGCTCCGGCGCCGTCGACATGACGGTCGAGATCGGCCGCCTCGAGAAGAAGGCGAAGCGCCTGCAGGAAGAGATCTTCAACGAGCTCTCGCGCTGGCAGATCGTTCAGCTCTCGCGCCACAACGCGCGCCCCTACTTCCTCGACTACATAAACTTCCTGTTCACGGACTACTGCGAGCTCGCGGGCGATCGTCTCTTCGGAGAGGACCCCTCGATCATCGGCGGCTTCGCGCGCTTCGACGGGCAGCCGGTGTTCGTGATGGGCCACCAGAAGGGCCGCAGCACCAAGGAGAACATGCTGCGGAACTTCGGCATGCCCCGGCCCGAGGGCTATCGGAAGTCGAAGCGCCTCTTCGAGCTCGCCGCGCGCTTCAATCGCCCGATCCTCACCTTCGTCGACACGCCGGGCGCGTACCCGGGCATCGGCGCCGAGGAGCGCGGTCAGGCCGAGGCGATCGCCACCAACCTCGAGGTGATGTCGGGCCTGCCGGTGCCGGTGATCAGCACGGTGATTGGCGAGGGCGGCTCCGGCGGAGCGCTCGCGATCGGCGTCGGCAACCGCGTGCTGATGATGCAGTACAGCATCTACTCGGTCATCTCTCCCGAAGGCTGCGCGTCGATTCTGTTCCGCGACGCGACCCGCGCCGACAAGGCAGCCGAGGCGCTCAAGCTGGTCGCCACCGATCTCAAGGCGCTCGGGGTGATCGACGAGGTGATCGCCGAGCCTGCGGGAGGCGCCCACCGCGATCCTGCCGCGGCGGCCCAGTCGCTCGGCACCGCGCTCCGCAAACACCTGCGCGAGTTGACTCGCCTCAAGCCCGATCAGCTGGTCGATCAGCGCTACGACAAGTTCCGCGCGCTCGGCGTCTTCTCGGGGAAGTAGTGACATGACGCGCCCGCTCATCGTCGCCATCGACGGCCCTGCCGGAGCGGGCAAGTCCTCCGTCTCGAAGATCCTCGCGCGGCGGTTGGCGTTCACGCTCGTCGACACCGGCGCGATCTACCGGTGCGTCGCGCTCGAGGCCCGACGGCAGGGCATCGCGCTCGACGACGACCCGAAGCTCCAGGTGCTGCTTCAGGGGCTGACCGTCACCTTCCACATCGAGGACGACCAGAACCACGTCTTCATCGAGGGGAAAGACGTGTCGGAGGCGATTCGAACGCCCGAGATCTCGCTCGCCGCCTCGCAGGTCTCGAGCCGGCCGGTGGTGCGAAACCACCTGCTCGACGTTCAGCGGAGGCTCGCGCTCGCGGCACAGCACGGCGCGATCCTCGAGGGCCGCGACATCGGCACCGTGGTGTTCCCCGACGCCGACGTGAAGGTGTTTCTCTTCGCGAACCCCGAGATCCGAGCGCGCCGGCGCTTCGAAGAGCTCTTCGAGAAGGGCAGCGAGAAGCCGATTGGCCAGGTGCTCGACGAGCAGAACCGCCGCGATCGGGAAGACTCGCAACGAGAGGTCGCGCCCCTGAAGGCCGCCGATGACGCGGTGCAGATCGACTCCACCGGGCTCCCGCTCTCGCAGGTGGTCCAGCAGATCGAAGATCTCGTGCAGAGTCGGCGGCGTGCGTAGCGCCATCGTCCTCCTCGGACTCGTCGCGCGAGCCGCGTTCGCGCACGGCCTCCCGCCGCAGACGCTCAGCGTCGCGCCCAACCCGTGGACGCCCGGCGGACTCGTCGTGCCCACCACGTTCGGCCTGCTCGTCACCGACGATCGCTGCACCTGGAAGTGGATCTGCCCCGATCACCTCGGGCTGGGGGATCGTGAGCAACCCACGTGGTTCGCGGCGCCATCGGGGACCCTCTTCGCCGGCGCCTTCTCGGGGCTCTTCGTCAGTCGAGATCGCGGCTGTTCCTTCACCAGACAGTCCTTCTTCGATGAGACCGGCGCTGCGGATCTCGCGGTGGGGCAGGGCGCGCTCTTCGTCACCTCGTCGAAGTTCGGCGTGATGAACGGCCTCGCGGTGTCGACCGACGATGGGCAGACGTTCAGCTGGACGTCGCTGAGGGAGACCAACGCGTTCTTCAACGCGGTGAAGGTCGCGCCGTCGCGCCCGCAGCGCGTCTACGTGTCGAGCTGGTACCTCGACCCGCGCCGCGCCCGCCTGTCCGTGAGCGACGATCGAGGCCAGACGTTCACGGCCATCGATGTGCCGGCGGGCCTGGCGCCCGGCTCGGTGTTCCTCGTTCACGCGGTCTCGACCTCCGATCCCGACGTCGTCTTCGCCTCGATCACCGACGACTCGGCGCTCCCGGTGCGATCGTCGCTGCTCCGAAGTGTCGACGGTGGGCGCACCTTCAGCGTCGTGCTCCAGGCCGATGGGCGCGTCTCGAGCGTCGCGCAGGACGGCGGTCGCTGGTGGGTGGCAGTGGGCGATCGTGTGTTCGCCTCGACCGACGGCGTGTCGTTCGCGGTGCTCCCGAGCCCCAGGCAGCGAGCGTGTGTCGCGCGCGTCGAGGCCGAGACGCTGGTGTGTGGGCGGCAGCCAGTCGAGGACGGCTTCGGGCTGGCGACGCTGGGAGAGAGCGTCACCCCGGTGCTGACGTGGGACCGGATCTCAGGGCCCATCTCATGTCCCGCCGGGTCGCCTGCAGCAACGGCCTGCGCAGTGACGTGGCCAGTGGAACTCGCGGAGCTGGGGTTGCCCGCCGATCATGTTGCAGCCTGTGGCGCGCCGGTGCCTGAGCAACCGGCAAAGAAGACCGGGTGTGAGACCACCTCAGGAAGCGTGCTCCTCGTCGCGGCCGGCTTCTTCCTGCAGAGGCGCAGAAGAGTAGAGTCGAGCGGCGAATGAAGCTGGCCCCCGACGAATTCACGGGCAGAAGCTACGGGAAGTACGAGGTCCTCTGTCGCCTGGCTGTTGGAGGCATGGCGGAGATCTTCCTCGGCTTTGCCCGTACGGGGCCGTTTGCGAATCGTCCGGTGGTGTTGAAGAACATTCTGCCCGAGCAGCGCGAAGACCCCGTCGCGTTGCAGATGCTGCTCGATGAAGCGCGGGTGACGGCCACGCTGTCGCACGCGAACGTCGCGCAGGTCGTCGATCTCGAGCGCGCCGGCGAAGACGTGCTGATGGTGATCGAGTTCATCCAGGGCGCGAACCTCGAAGAGATCGTCGAGGCCTGGACGAAGCAGAACGAAGCCGTGCCGCTGGGCTACGCGCTCTCGGTGATTCGTGAAGCGGCGCAGGGCCTGGCTCACGCCCACCTGCACAAAGACGCGCGCGGCCAGGCGCAGCCGATCGTTCACCGCGACGTGACGCCGCGAAACATCATGACGGGCTTCGACGGCGCCACGAAGATGCTCGACTTCGGCATCGCACGGGCGATGGGCGCTCAGCGTCGCACGGTGGCCGGCATGGTCCGCGGCACCACCGCGTACATGTCGCCGGAGCAGGCCGTCGGCAAAGACCTCGACCCGCGCAGCGATCTCTTCTCGCTCGGCATCATCTTCCACGAACTGCTCACCGGGCAGCGGCTGTTCCTGCGAGGCAACGCCGGCGCCGAGATGGCGGCCGTCTACGAGTCCGAGATTCCCCAGCCGTCGAAGGTGAACCGGCGAGTCCCCAGGGCACTCGACGCGGTGGTGATGAAGGCCCTCGAGCGCAACCGCGACAAGCGGTACCAGAGCGCGGTCGATCTCATTCGCGAGCTGTCGCTGGCCGCCGGCTCGACCGCCTGGTCGAAGGAACGCTGCGCCGAGATGGTGAAGGAGCGCTTCGCCGAGCGCCTGCGCAACATGGAGAAGCTCCTCACCCGCGTCCCGCGTGAGGCAGTGGGCTCGACGGATCAGCACGCGGCAGTCGTCGAGCCCTCGGAAGGCCGCACGGTGATGGTGCAGCGCCCCACCGCCCCTCCGCCGCCGCTCGCCTTCGACGTTCCTGTGCGGACGATGATCGAGTCAGGGCCTGCGGTCGCCGAGCTGCGCGATCGCGCTCGCAAGATCCTCGAGCAGCGGCAGCAGGTCGAGCCGACTGGCGAAGCCCCAGAGCACGGTGGCGTGCGCGCTCCGCCGATCCCCATCGAAGCGAAGCCAGGCCGGCAGGCTGCTTCGACGGTCGTTGGTTCTCCCAACCGGCAGGCGACCCCCAACCCGCAGCCCGCGAAAGCCTCGACCACGCCGCAGCCGCAGCCGGCGCGCCAGGGCACCCCTCAACCGCAGGCCAGCCTGAGCGATGAGCTGTTCGGCGATCTCGACGGCAAGGCCGATCGCACCCGGGTGATGCAGGGGCCGCGGGTCTCGATGCGCAACATCCAGACGGTGCCGACCGACCCGTCGCGAGAGGCGATCAGTCGGCGTGGCCAGCCGTCGCGCGCGCCGATCGTGATCGCGGCGCTGCTCGCGCTGGTGCTCGGCGCAGGTGGAGGCGTCTTCCTCTTCTCGCGCATGTCGAAGGCCGAGGTGTCGGGTGGGCTGGGGCGTCTGACGGTGCGCAGCGATCGCCCGGTGTCGGTGATGTTGATGGGGCAGGCGCTCGGCCAGACGCCGCTCGACTCGTGGGTGCCCGCGGGCCACCACGCGTTTCAGCTGAAAGAACCCGACGGCACGATCCGCGCGCTCGCCATCGACGTGGTGCCCGGGCAGGTCGTGGTGAAGGACGTGGTCCTCGATGCGTTGCCGAAGGTCCCGTAGCGCGTTCAACCACTGACCTGATCTCCGTCGACTCTCGGCGTCCCTGCGAATATGGCGGCGCTCATGCTCCAGCTCCTCTCGCTGTCGTGCGCTCTCGTGGCCGGCAACATGCCGCCGCCCAACCGCAACCCGCCGCCTCCCGTGAAGGCTGAAGAGAAGAAGGTCGTCGACGAGAAGAAGGCCGCCGAAGCGAGGGCCTTCGCCGCGACGCTCGAGACCGATCTCAAGCGCCTGTGGGTTCGCAGCTCGACCGCCGAGTGGATCAAGGCGACCTACATCACCGACGACACCGAGCGGAACGCGGCGGCGATGAACGAAGACGCCATGGCGTTCATCGGCCAGGCCATCAAGAAGTCGCTCACGTACAAGGGCATCAAGCTCGACCCTGAGACCGAGCGCATGCTGGTGCTGCTCAAGGTGTCGCAGTCGCTCCCGGCGCCGTCTGACGCCGCGAAGCGCACCGAGCTCGCCAACACCGCCGCGAAGCTCGAGGGCCTCTACGGCAAGGGCAAGTTCTGCGCAGACGGCCACGTGCCGGGCAAGGACGCCGAGGCCGACAAGAAGCAGTGCAAGGATCTGAACGATCTCTCCGCCGTGCTCACGAAGGTCTCTGAGAAGAAGGCCCCCAGCTACGACGAGCAATACGAAGCGTGGCGCGGCTGGCACGAGACGTCGAAAGAGATGCGGCCGCTGTTCACCCGGCTGGTCGAGCTGTCGAACGAGGGCGCGAAGGAGATCGGCCCGAAGGATCTCGGCGAGCTCTGGCGCAGCGCCTACGACATGAGCCCCGCGGAGTTCGAGACCGAGACCGACCGCCTCTGGAACCAGGTCAAGCCGCTCTACGATCAGCTCCACTGCTACGTGCGCGGCAAGCTCTCGAAGAAGTACGGCGCCGACAAGGTGACGGCGAGCGGCCCGATTCCGGCGCACCTGCTCGGCAACATGTGGGCGCAGGAGTGGTCGAACGTCTACCCGATGGTCGAGCCGTACCAGGGCCAGCCCAGCCTCGACGTCACCGCGGGCCTGCAGAAGCTGAAGAAGGCGAAGAAGCTCGACGAGCAGGGCCTCGTGCGCATCGGCGAGAAGTTCTTCACCTCGATCGGCTTCGACCCGCTGCCCGCGACGTTCTGGGAGCGCAGCCAGTTCACCAAGCCGCAGGACCGCGACGTCGTCTGTCACGCCAGCGCATGGGACGTCACCTTCTCGAACGATCTGCGCATCAAGATGTGCATCAAGCTCGACGAGGAGGATCTGATCACCGTCCACCACGAGCTCGGCCACAATTACTACTTCATGCAGTACTGGAAGAAGCCGGTGCTCTTCCAGCAGGGCGCCAACGACGGCTTCCACGAGGCCATCGGCGACGCGCTGACGCTGTCGATCACGCCGAAGTACCTCAAGGACCTCGGCCTCATCGAGACGCTGCCCAAAGACGACAAGGGCGTGATCAACGTGCAGATGAAGGACGCGCTCGAGAAGATCGCCTTCCTGCCGTTCGGCCGCATGATCGACCAGTGGCGCTGGGACGTCTTCAGCGGAAAGGTGCCGCCCTCGAAGTACAACGAGCACTGGTGGGCGCTGCGCCTGAAGTACCAGGGCATCGCTCCGGCCAAGGGCCCGCGCGGCGAGGAGTTCTTCGACCCGGGCGCGAAGTACCACATCCCCGCGAACGTCCCGTACATGCGCTACTTCCTCGCGCGCATTCTCCAGTTCCAGTTCCACCGCGCGATGTGCCAGGCGGCGGGGCACCAGGGGCCGCTCCACACCTGCAGCGTGTACGGAAACAAGGCCGCCGGCGCGAAGCTCAAAGCCATGCTCGAGCTCGGCGCGTCGAAGCCGTGGCCCGACGCGCTCGAGGTGATGACCGGCCAGCGCCAGATGGATGCCTCGGCCCTCGTCGACTACTTCGCGCCGCTGCAGACGTGGCTGACCGAGCAGAACAAGGGCCAGAGCTGCGGCTGGTAGCGTTCCGGCCTGGCGCGCAAAGCTTGTTCAGCGCCTGCGGAAAGGGCCGTCAGGCGTCTTCCATCGACCATCTCATTCCAGGAGTGTCATGCGTCTCGTCCTCGCCGCTGTTCTCTGCCTCTTCGCGTGGTCCGCGCTCGCCGACTGCGCGGACGGACCCGTTGACTGCGCGCATGGCGCCGTGGGGACGCAAGGGCACTGTTGGGACGCCAAAGCCTTCGCTTGCAAGCCATGCGGCAAGAAGAAGTGCCCGAAGATTCCGACCGACGCGTTTGCCTTCCCCGACGCCTATATGGCGACGGCGGCTTGTCCCCAATTGGTGTCGGGCAAGCGTGCCGACCACTGCAGCGGCCCTGACAACCTGTACAAGCCTCTGTTCGTCGCGGCCTGCGACCAGCACGACTACTGCTACCACGGCCGAGATGAGAAGACGTGCAACGAGCAGATCAAGGAGAACATCCTGATCACCTGCGACGACTACTACGTCGGGGCAGTGAATGAGGCTCAGCGCTTCGCCTGCAGGAAGATGGGCGACGTCTACAAGATCGCCGTCGAGGTCGGCGGTCATGAGGGGTGGGTCGCAGACCAGGCGTGGGCTCAGAAGGAGTGCCACCCGTTTCTCGAGAATGCCGACGCGATGCTCTCGGGCTTGCCCTCACTGGTGCATACGCAGACGAGAACGTATGCCTTCAAAGCACTCCAGTACGTTCGGCTGACCGGTCGGCGCGTCGATGACGGCTACCCCAAGATGATCGAAGAGGAGTGGCCGGGCCTTCTCGCCGCACTCGGAGAAAGCGGTGTGCCCGCCGATCACATCGACGCCGCCGCGAACTTCGGCAAGGACTACTACTTCTTCAGCGGCAAGCGGTTCGCGCGGTGGAACATCGAGAAGGACAAGGTCGGCAAGAGCGGCCCATTGACGGCAGAGCCCTTCAACCTGAAGCCGCCGTTCTCGGAGAAGATCGACGTCGCAGTCGAGTGGGGAAGCGCCGTGCAGGTGCCGCTGATGAACCTGCCGCCCTTCGATCGCGTGTACTTCTTCAACACACAGGCGGACACCTACCTGCGGTTTGACGTGTCCAGCATGTCGGTGGACAAGAACTACCCTCGCGCCATCAAGAAGGGGTGGGCGGGCCTGGTCGTCGGTTCGGCAGCGGCGAAAATGGGGCCGGACGCCGTCTTCGTCTCAGGGGGCACATTCTCGAAATGGGACATCACTGACGACGATCTGAAGAAGGGCTTCCCGAAGACCATCGTCGAAGGGTGGTAGGGCGAGGCGTTCCCAGCCACGAGGGAGGGTGTTCCGCGCAGGTAGGGCTTTCACCCCGGCCGGGTTTGGTGTTCATCCTGCCTGCGGGCGTCGGCCCGCGGAGGAGCACCAATGAAGATGGTGGATGTGGGCGCGAAGGCAAAGACGGAGCGGGTCGCGGTCGCCAGGGGCAGGGTGCGCATGTCGAGCCAGGCCCTCGCCGCCGTGCGCGATCGCACGGTGGAGAAGGGTGACGTGCTCGCAGCCGCGCGCGTCGCCGCCATCATGGGCGCGAAGAAGACCCCTGATCTCATTCCCCTCTGCCACCCGATCAGCCTCTCTGGCGTCGAGGTCGACCTCTCGGCGGGGTCGGTCGGCGTCGATATCAAGGTGACCGTGAAGACAGTCGACCGTACCGGCGTCGAGATGGAGGCGCTCACGGCCGTCTCGGCTGCGGCGCTGACGGTCTACGACATGCTCAAGTCCATCGATCGCGGCATGGCGATCGAGTCGATTCAGCTGGAGCACAAGAGCGGTGGGCGCTCGGGCGTCTGGACGCGTGCAGAGATCGCTCAGGCGAAGTTGAAGGCCAGGAGGAAGTCGTGACGTCACTCGTTCTCGCGCTTGCGCTGTCTGCGTTGCCGGTCGATCCGCTCGTGCCGGGCAGCCCCGTCATGCTGCGCGGCCACACCGACGTCGTCACCGCGCTGGCCTTCAGCCCTGACGGCACGTCCATCGTCTCGGGCAGCCGCGACAAGTCGGTGCGCTTCTGGAGCCTCGAGACCGGCGCCGTCACCCTCACCATTCCCGGCGCCCGCGAGCAGCCCGTCTCGCTCGCCTTCACCGCCGACGGCAAGCGCCTCGCCATCGGAGACTCGTCGTTCGAGGTGCGCGTCGTCGAGGTGCCGTCGGGCACCGTCGTGCAGACCATTCTCCACCCCGACACCCTCTCGCAGGTCGCCTTCGATGCCTCTGGCGAGCGCCTCATGGTGACCGGCTTCAACGGCAACGCCGCGCTCTACTCGGTGAAGGACGGCAAGAAGTTGCTGACCTTGCGGGCCAACTCGGTCGGCATGTTGCCCGACGGGAAAGAGGCCATCGTCGCGACCCCCGATCACATCCTGCGGACCCTCGATCTCAAGACCGGCAAGTCGAAGAAGGACGTGTCGATGGACAATCAAGCGTCGATGGTCGTGCTCTCTCGAGACGGCTCGGCGCTGCTGACCTGGAGCCCGAAGTCTCCCGACGTGCAGGTGTGGGACCGGAAGACCGGGAAGGTGAGCGCGACCCTCAAGGGCCCCGTGTCCGAGGCCTCGATGCCCGAGAAGCGCACCAGCACCGAGATCGTCTCGGCGGTCGTCTCGATCGACGGCAAGGTGCTCGCGACCTCGTCGGTCGACAAAGCGATTCGGGTCTGGAACATCGCGGCGGGGACGATCACGAAGACCTTCCCCGTTCAGCAGCAGGTGAGGCTCGCGCTGTCGGCAGACGGAGTGTGGGTCGCCGCGGCTGATACGGGCGTGGTGAAGCTCTTCAAGCTCACCCCCTGAGCGCGTTGGGCCCCAGGGCGTCGAAGAGAAACGCCGCCAGCACCAGGGAGTGGGAGATCTCTCCCGTCGTCACCAGCCGGGCGATGTCCTTCCGCTCGGCCAGCACCACCTCGATGTCCTCGCTGCCGTCCTGATGCCCGGCGTGCACCTGCCGACAGTCGCGGGCGAGGTAGCTGTGGAGTCGGTTGGTCTGAATCGCGGGGTTGGGCAACGAGGTGCCCAGCCGTTCCACTGAGCCTGGAACGAACCCAGTCTCTTCTTCGAGCTCACGCACGGCTGCGGCCTGAGGGTCAACCTCGTGGGGGTCGACCATGCCGCCGGGGATCTCCAGGGTGTTCAACCAGGTGCCGAAGCGGAACTGGCGGACCAGGATGACGCGCTGATCGGTGGTGAGGGCGATGACATTGACCCAGTCAGGGCATTTCAGCACCGTGCGCACGTATTCGGCGCCGTTACGTGGGGCCGTGACGTCGAGCGTTTGGGCCGTGAAGATGCGAAAGTCACGTTCAGCGCGGGTCCGCAGCAACGTCCACGGGCGGGGTTCGGGCATGGCGCAGGTATCGCACGAGGCCGGCGCGTGCGTGGAGTGGTCGATGCGTGTGCAGATGATGACGAAGGCCGCCGAATGATCCCGCTCGACGCAGCCGGCGCGATCGTGGTGCTCGAGCTCGAGCGGGCCTACGGCCTCGGCTTCGTCGCGCCCAACGGCCGCATCGTGACCAACTTCCACGTCGTGGCGAACGAGAAGACGATCACCGCGCACCTCTCGGACGGCAGAACGTTGCCGGTGCAGGCGGTCTGCTCGGTCGATCTGAAGCGCGATCTCGCCGTACTCGACGTGGGGCTGCTCGACGCATCGCCCGTTCGTCCCGCTGGCGTGAAGCTCGCCGCAGAGGGGCAGACGATCTACGTGTTCGGGCTCGTCGCGAGTGAAGACCGCGTGCGCTGGGTGGAAGCGGTGCTCGGCCCTGCACAGGTCGTCGGTCCCGGGCTCACCGTGTACACGCTCCAGGGCTCGGTCCCTGCCGATGCGTCGGGTGGGCCGCTGGTCGGTGCCGACGGAACGGTGTTGGGCGTGGTGACGATGGCCGAGAGCGAGGATGGCCTGGTCGCCCTCGGCGTGCCGTGGAAACACGTCGAGCCGCTGATGCCGCTCAACCAGCAGTTGCCGCTCGCGTCGCTCCACCGGCCGAAGCGCGGGCCATCGCGCCAGATTCCGCAACACCCCGTCTCGCTCCTCGATGGCTCGAACCTGGCCGGGCTCGAGGCCACCACGCGCGCCATCGCCGTGGCGATTCAGCAGGGCGCGCCCGCGTACAATGACGGAGACATCGAGAAGTGCTTCCGGCTCTACCAACAGGTCGCCAAGCAGCTCATCGACTCGCGCACCGACTGCCCGGGCGTGCAGACGGCCTTGCGTGACGGCCTCAAGCGCGCGGGCGGCATGATGGACATCGATCACCAGGCGTGGGCGATGCGAGACACCTTCGATGGGCTGCTGACGGTGATCGAGAAGTTCATGCGCGCGCGGCTGGGCATCGGGGTCGCGACGGCGCCGGGGAAACCGACGCTCCTCAACTAGCTCAGGGCCAGACGAGCTGCTCCATGGCGCCAGTCGCGCGCTTCACCTCGAGCTCGGCCGGCGCGCCCTTGAAGCGAATGCGCGCGAGCACATGCGGCAGCGCAGGGACCTGGTCGACGGTCAGCACCACGTCACCCGGCTGGAGCTTTCCATCACCCGTCAGCACGCCGGTGCCCGGGAGGCCCTTCGCGAGGGCCGCGGCCTGTTGCTCGGTCGCTGAGGGGGCGAGGACGCGCGCGCGGTTCTGCTGGGCGATCTCCCGCTGGAGCGCGTCGGCGTTCTCGTCGCCCGCGCCCATCCACTGCATCGAGGCGGGCGTCGCCGCGACGACGATCGCGGGGGCAGGGCTCACGGTTCGGCTCGCCGCGTGATCGGCCGCGTGACGCATGGCCGCAGAGACGATGGAGTCGACCAGCACAGTCAGCTGGGGCGCCGGGTCCCACTCGGCTTCGGGCGGGGGCACCGCGAACGGGTCGACGGTCACCTGGCCAGACACCTCGATGAGCGTCGTGGAGGACGACGGGTGCAGCACCTCGGCGCGCACGAGCCACGTCGTCTCTTCGTTCGAGGACCCGCCGCGAGCCTGCCCTTTGAGCGACTCGGCCTGCGTCGTCGAGCTGGCCACGCGACGCTCGATGGTCACCCGCAGCACCGCGCCCTGATCTGGCCTGGAGCCCGACTTCACCAGCACGGGGATCGCGTCGCTCGCCACCCACGCGTTGTCGACCGCGGGCTTCATCACCTTGAACTCGGTCGGCCCGTAGAAGGCCAGGCGATCGCCAGCCTCCTTCACGGCCCGATCGAGGCTTCGCTGGGAGAGCTCGAACACCCGGGCCGGGCTGGGCTCCATGCCGGTGATGCCGACGGGATAGACGAAGACGGTGGTGAGCTGCAGGGGCTGGGGCGGTGCCTTGATGACGCGTGACAGCCCCGAGCATCCCGTCAGCACCACGACTGCCGCGACCACCCCGAGCCGGCGATTCATGTCCCCTCCGCAGCAGGAAAAACTGAGTGCCGGCCTGTTCGGCATTCCTCGCTCGAGCACGTCCTCGGGGCCTTGTGGGCACCACGAATCTTGTGTCGGGAGGACCGCGAACGGGCCGGCACTCACCTACTGCGTAACATGGTTGATCGGTAGGTCTCCAACCCTGTCTGTGGGTACGCGGCAGAATGCCTGAAGCGACCTGAAATCAGGCGCTTGAGGCGGTGTCCGAACGGGCGGGCGAGCCTTCCAGCATGGGCATGAGCTGGCCCTTCTGGTGCAGCGCCATCATGTCGGAATAGCCGCCAATGGAGGCCCCGCCGATGAAGATCTGCGGAACGGTTCGCTGGCCGCTCATTTCGACCAACTTCGCGCGCATCGCGTCGTCTTCGGTGACGTCGACGGTCTGGAACGGCACCTGCTTCTCGGTGAGGAACCGCTCAGCCTGACGACAGTAAGGACAATAGTTGGTGGCGTAGACGATGACGTCTTTCATGGGGCTGGCTTAACGCGCCGTTCCCGGTCCCGCATCGGCTGACTGAACCGCTTGCCCTCGTTCGGGTTTTCAGTGACGACCGGGCGGCGTGGACCAACGGTGGCTCTCTCCGTCGAGGCTGAGCGTGGTGGCGGCCGTCGCCATGCTGGTGGCTGGGCTGCTCGGGCCCCTCGTGGGCGACGCGGTGTCGTTCCGCTACCCGCAGCAGGCGATCGCGGTGCTCCTGATCGCCGGGTGGTGGAGGCGCCCGACCGACTTCACGCTCGCGCTCGATCCGCGGGCGTGGCGGTTGCTGCTGGCCGCGAGCTTCATCTGGCTGCAGCTCGTCGCCCTCACGTGGTTTTTCGGGTTCCGGGTCAACGGCGTCGACTTCAGCATCTTCGACTGGATGCTCGAGAGCACCCACCACGGCCGGCTCGGGTACTCGCCGATCTACGACGTGAACCACTTCGGCGTGCACTCCAGCTTCATCCTGCTGCTCTGGGTGCCGCTGCACGAGCTGTACGACTCGCCGCTGTGGCTGGTGGTGAGCGCGCCGCTGGTGGTGTGGCTGGGCATCTTCCCGCTGCGACGGCTGGTCCGGCTGTCGTGCGGTGGTCCACACGGCGCCATCGAGCTGGCGGCGGTGCTCCTGTGGGTGTCGAACTCGTGGATGGGGCGGTCGCTCCATGGCGGGTTCAGGCCGGAGCTGCTGCTCCCACTGCTGACGCTCTGGTTCCTGGTGGGGTGGATCGAGCGCAACGACGAGATCGTCGGGCTCTCGCTGGTCTCGTTGTTGTGCACGAAGGAAGACTCGGTGCTCTTCGTGCTGGGCTTCGTCTTGCTCGCGACGCTGGTCGAGCGCTGGCGATGGCGGCAGGCGCTGTTGATCACCGTCGTCTGCCTCGGCTGGATGGCCCTCTACGTCGGCCTGTTGCAGCCACGGCTCACCGGGCACACTCAGGCGGGCTACTGGGCGTTCTGGAGCGACTTCGGGACGACGCCGCGCACCGTGGTGATGGGCATGCTGAGCCACCCATGGAGCGTGGTGACGAAGGTCGCGACGTCGCGTTGGTGGGCGTTCTTCCTGCCGCTGTTGCTTCTCCCATTCCGATCGGTGCGCGCGGTGGGCGGGCTGGCGCCAACGGTGCTGCTCCTGGGCGCGGCGAACTACGAGATGATGCGCGAGTTCGGCGGCTACTACGCGTTGCCCCTGCTGGCGTTCTCGGTGTTCGGCGTGCTCGACGTCTGGGCGGTATGGCGCACCTCGCGCGCCGCGAAGTGGGGAGAGGCCGCGGTGCTGGTGGCCTTCGTGCTCTTCGCCGGCATCGGAGGTGGCTACCCAAGAGCCGTCCCCGTTCAGCTCGAGGTGCACCGTCAACTGCAACGCGCCTGGGCCGAAGCGAAGAGCGCGCCGATCGTCTGCGTGCAGACGTCGTTGTTCCCGCACCTCGGGTACTCGCGAAGGCTGATGCCGCTCTCCGATCTCGACTGCCTTCGCCGCCCGGGTGCCGTGGCGCTGGTTCACCCGGAAATGGATGTGCTGCCGCACGAGCCGCACGTCTTTCTCGAGGTGGTGAGGCGCTGGCAGGCAGAGTTCCCCGTCAGAGCGCTCGACGGCGGCTTCCTGCTCATCGGACCGGCCGCTCCGAAGGAGCCGTGACGGAGGCCGTCACAGCCGGCTGGCTCTGTTACACGCCTCAGCTCCAAGCCTCCTGATCTTCCACCACGGGCCGAGCTGGTGGCCTGCTTGCAGAATCAAGGACTCACCATGCGACTCATTCTCCTCCCGCTCGTCGCCGTGACTGCCTGTGGCCCCATGTCGTCGGGGGCAGATGGCGGCGCTTCTTCTGACGCCGGCCGCGACGCGGGCTCGACCCCGATGCGCCTGACTGGCACCGGCAACGCGATCGCGCCCCAGAACGGGAAGTTCCTGGTGGCTGGCGCCGAGCTCAAGCCGAACACCGACAGCGACTTTCAGCTCGCGCGCTTCCTGGCCGATGGGCAGCTCGACACCTCGTTCGGCACCAACGGGAAGACGACGCTCTCGTGGCCGACGTACATCGACCCTGTCGTGGCCGACGCGGGCTTCGTGATCGAGCAGAAGAACGACACCGCGTATGCCGTGCAGTTGCAAGGCGACAAGATCATCGTCGCTGGCACGGTGCAGTCCCAGGGCGACATGTCAGGCGCGTTCGGCATGGCGCGGTACTCCGCTGACGGCGTGCTCGACACGACGTTCGGCACGGGTGGGCGGGCGCAGACGAAGATCGGCTTCGGCGGCCCTGCGCACGCCATGGCGATTCGCAGTGACGGGAAGATCTACGCGGCCGGCTTCATCACCCGCGGCATGTCGGGCACCAACGGAGCCAACTTCGGCGTCGCGCGGTTCTCGGCCGACGGCGCGTTCGATTCGACGTTCGGTGGAGCGACGGGCGTCGAAGGCGACTTCGGCAAGAACGAAGACGCGCGCGGCCTCGCGTTTCAGGGCCTCAAGGTCGTGGTGGGCGGCGGCGACGACTTCATCGTGGCCCGCTACGAAGACACAGGCGCCCTCGACATGACGTTCGGCACGGCGGGCATCGCGACCAGCGCAGGCGGGTTCGCGAACAACTTCATCGCGCTTCCTACCGGTGAGCTGTTGCTGTCGGGTTCGCGCCGCAACGGAGCCGCCGCCTCGTGGGCCATCAAGCTCGTTCGCTACACGGCGCAGGGCCAGCTCGACGCGACCTTCGGAACGGGCGGCGTGGTGGAGGCGCCGTTCGACACCCAGCAGACCTCGACGATCGTGCTCGGCAGAATGAACGACGGCCGCATCGTGATCGCCATGCAGGGCCTGCCGTTGATCGTGGCGGTGGCGCGCTTCTCGGCCGCGGGCGTGGTGGAGACGACGTTCGGCAACGCGGGGCTGCGCGGGCTCGACGTGCCGTTGCCGATCCTCGCGGGCATGTTCCCGCCGTCGGCGAACCAGGGCGTGATCGTCGACGATCGGCTGGTGCTGACCGCCACCGACACGAGCACGACTGCGCACGTGCTGTTCCGCAACAGCGCCCTGTAGCCGTCAGCGCAGGTGGGGCGCCGGACGTCCGAGCTCCAGCGCCAGCCGCTTCACCAGCGAGTCGATCGGGTCGAGCTTCGAGAAGATCGCGTTGGCGAGCGACTCTTCGCCGAGCGCGCGGAGCTCATCAGGGCCCGCCGCCGAGAACAGGAACAGTCGCAGGCCCGTCTCGTTGCCATGCCGCCGCACGCGCTCGAGCAGGCCCCGGCCATCGATGTACGGCATGTGGAGATCGAGGACGACGAGGTCGAGCTCGAAGAGCAGGTCGGTCAGCGTGTTGAGGCCTTCGCGGCCATCCTTCGCGGTCACGACGTCGATGCCCATGGGCTCGAGGGCCTTCGTGATGGTGCTGCGCCAGATGGCCTCGTCGTCGATCACCAGCACGCGCGGACGGCGCAGCTCGTACTTCGCCAGGAGCGACTGAATCGCGTGCAACAAAGGTTCGTTCGAGCCGACGAACTGCACGCCGACGCCTGGGGAAGGGCCGGTGGTGATGCGGTGCACGACGACGACGGGCACCTCCAGCCTCTCACCCGTCGGGAGCGTCATGCGCAGGGGAAGGTGACGGTGGAGCTCCGGCTGCGGGGTGCACGCGACGAACATGCCTCCATGCGAGATGTCGGCGGCGTAGCGCTCGGCGAGGTGGGGCACGTCGGTGAACTGCACGTCGAGGGCGGTCTCGAAGCGCTCCGTCTTCCGCGCGACGCCAGAGGGCTGGTGGACGGGTCGGCCCGCGTGGTGTTCCTTCGCGTGACGGGCGATGCACGTGAGCAGGGCAGGAGACGGGAGCAGCTCGATCACGGTGCGGGTGGCGTCGAGGATCTTCAGGCGCTGCGCTGGGAACCGGTCGTCACCGATCAGCAGCGTGCAGCCGACGGGTGACTCCAGGTGCTTGTCGAGCGGCACCTCGAGCTTGAGCGCGCCATCGGTGACCGCGTGGGCCCAGAGCCGGGCGAACGTGTCCATGTCGTCGAAGCGGCCGACGGCCACCTCGTCGTCGAAGGTGAGCGGCAGGACGGCACGGGGCCCGTCGACGGGAAGGCCACGCGGCTGCGCCGGGGTCGGGGAGGGGCGGGAGATGAACGTCGCGACGGACTTGGAGGCCACGAAGAATTGCTAACGAAAGGCTCCAGGGCCCGACATTGGGTCTTGTTGAATCCGGGTCCTCCACGGGCGGCAGGTCGGCGCCTACCCGGAGAACGACTGCATGCACGAGACGGGGCTTGAACCCGTACGGCCGTTTGGGCCTGCAGATTTTAAGTCCGCTGCGTCTACCAGTTTCGCCACTCGTGCCATGTGGGTATACCGCACGCCCCATGCTTGAGACCGTATCGAAGGGCTTCAAAGCCGCACGCAATCGACTGTTGGGCAAGGCCGAGCTGACTCCGGAGGTCGTCGACGAGTCGTTGCGCGACATTCGTGTGGCGCTGCTGGAAGCCGACGTGGCGTTCGACGTCGTGAAGAAGTTCGTCGCGCGGGTGCGTGAGAAGGCCGTCGGCGAGACGGTGAAGACGTCGACCACCGACAAGCAGGGCAGGAAGATGAAGGTCGCTCCGGGCGATCACTTCGTGAAGATCTGCCACGACGAGCTCGAGGCCCTGATGGGGCCGGTCGACACGACGATCGCGCTCAAGCCCAAGGGGCAGGTGAGCGGCATCATGATGGTCGGTCTGCAGGGCTCGGGGAAGACGACGACCACCGGCAAGATCGCGATGAAGCTGAAGAAGGACGGGCGCAAGCTGCTGCTCGTCGCGGCCGACATCTACCGGCCCGCTGCCGTCGATCAGCTCAAGGTCCTGGGCGCGCAGCTCGACATTCCCGTGTTCCACGAAGCGGGGCTGACGCCGCCAGAGCTCGCGAAGAAGGCGTACGAGAAGGCCCGCGCCGAGAAGCTCGACACGGTGATCATCGACACCGCCGGCCGCCTGGCGATCGACGACGCGCTGATGGCCGAGCTCGAGGCGATCAAGGCGGGCGTCTCTCCCGACTCCACGCTGCTCGTCTGCGACGCGATGATCGGCCAGGACTCGGTGCGCACCGCTGACGCCTTCAACAAGCGCATCGGCATCGACGGCTTCATTCTCACCAAGCTCGACGGTGACGCCCGCGGTGGCGCGGCGCTATCGATCAAGGAAGTCACCGGCAAGCCCATCAAGTTCCTCGGCATGGGCGAGGGCATGGACAAGCTGGAGGAGTTCCGCCCCGACGGCCTCGCCAGCCGCATTCTGGGCTTCGGCGACATCGTCGGCCTGATGAAGGACTTCGAGGGCGTCGTCGACGAGAAGAAGGCCGAGGAGGACGCGAAGAAGCTCCTCTCGGGCAACTTCAGCATGAAGGACTTCGTCGAGCAGATCCGCACGGTGCGGAAGATGGGCCCGCTGAAGGACCTGCTCGAGAAGTTCCCCCTGTTCGGCGACATGACCGAGCAGATGAACCCCGACGAGAAGGAGCTCGACAAGATCGAGGCCCTCTACAACTCGATGACCGAGCAGGAGCGCAAGACGCCCTCGGTGATCAAGCAGTCGCGCATCGATCGCATCGCGAAGGGCTCGGGCCGCAAGCCGCAAGACGTCGCGGAGCTGCTCCAGAAGTTCACCATGATGCAGCAGATGATGGGCTCGATCGGCGACAACCCGGGCCTGCTCGGCAACATCCCCGGGTTCAAGCAGCTGGCGCAGATGTCGAAGCTGAAAGACATGAACCTGGGCAGCCTGTTCGCGAAGGATCCGCTGATGCAGCAGGCGATGGGCATGGGTGGACCAGGCATGGGCATGCAGATGCCGCAGATGCCGGGGCTGCCTGCTGGGTACACGCCGCCGATGTCGAAGGCGCAGCTCGCGCAGGCCCGGTTGCAGGGCTACTCGATGGGGCCGGCCGCGAAGCAGTCGGATGCCGAGCGCAAGGCGCTGAAGGAACGGCGCAAGCGGGAGAAGGACAACAAGAAGAAGAACCGGCGGAAGTAGACGGTCCGCTTCAGCCCGCGCGGCGCAGGTACTCGGTCAACCACGGGAACGCCTCGCCAACCGCTTCCGCGTTGCGGCGCATCGTGGTGATCCACTCCACGTTCTTCGAGCGCATCAGCGCGTCGACCCAGTGTCGCATCGACGCGTTGGCCGTCTCTGGCGTGAGCTCGAGCTCGAGCGCGGTGTCCTGGCCTGAGATGAGATCGAACACGAGCACGCCGAGGCCGGCTTCCGGGTCGCCCGCGAGCAAGGTGCGGGTGAGCGCTTCGGCCGCGGTGAGCTGACCATCGGCCAGCAGCGCCTGTGCCAGACGAAGCGCCGCGGGCCCAGACGGTGGAACTCCGGCCGCACGACGCAGTGGAGGAATCGCCACCGAGACGTTCCCCAGCGTCAGCGCCGCGTCGCCCACCGCCCATGACAGCTCCGCCGACACGCCATGGCGAAGCTCGTGCGCCGCGACCCATGACGCGAGACCAGAGGCGCCTTCGAGCTGCAGTCGCAACGCCGCGGCCGCGACGAGCGCCTCGGGATCTCTCGGTTGCACCTCGAGCGCTTCGTCGACGTGCGCCAACGCTTCAGTCGCTGCGCCCTTCATCAACGCCAGTCGCGCCAGGCCCAGTCGTGGCCGCACGCTGGTGAGTTGGTGATCGCCGAGCAGCTCTCCCAGCTCGAGACACCGCGCGAAGTCCGCCCCTGCCTTGTCCATCGCGCCCAGCGCCTCGTGATGCTGCGCGCGCCGATGGAAGAAGGGCGCACCGGGAATCAGGAACGGCTCCCAGCGATCGAGGAACAGCAGACCGACCTGCCCGTCAGCACGGAAGAGACCTTCGGCGATCAGCGCGACCAGTTCTCCCGCCCACGGCACGCCCCGCAGCACCTCGGGCCCCGCTTCGTCGAGCAACCCGATGGAGCGCCTCGCGGCGTCATTCCACAACACGCTGTCTCGCCAGAACCTGGCCAGCTCGAGCACCTTGAGGTGGCTGTAGAAATCGTGTGGGTCGGCGCGAAGGCACTTCTCGAGCAACCCCAGATCGCGCTGCTTCTTCTCTTTCGCGGCCGCGCGGCTGCGCACGTAGCCCAGGTGATCGATCGGCGCCTCGATGCGCTCGATGGTTCGGCCGGTGCGCCCCAACATGCGCGCCACCTCGCTCGAGCAGTCTTCGTGAATCGCATGCCGGTAGCGCACCTGATCGTCGCGCCGGAACGCTCTCAACACCCACGACTCCCGCCGATGCCCGTAGGGCAGGGGATTCGACACGCGCACGGTGACGGCGCCCACCGACTCGTCGTCACACTTCGCGAGGAACGCCTTGATGAACTCAGGCGACAGGCGTTCGTCGGCGTCGAGCACCAACACCCAGTCGCCGGTCGCATGCGAGAGCGAGACGTTGCGCGCTTCTGAGAAGTCGTCGGTCCACGCGTGGTGAAAGACGCGCGCTCCGGCTGCGGCGAAGATCTCGACCGTGTCGTCGGTCGAGCCCGTGTCCACCACGATCAGCTCGTCCCAGAGGCCGTGCACCGACTGAATGAAGCCCGGCGCCATGTCGGCCTCGTCGCGCACGATCATCGCGATGCTGACCTTCGCGCTCATGGCTGATCTCCATACGCCGTCGCCGCACGGCGTGAGGTTGCGTGCGAGTCCATCGAGGCGTGCAGCTGAGAGAGCAGCCGATTGGCCTTCTGCTGACACTCCTGAAACAGCACGACCACCCGCGGGTCGTCGAAGGGCTTCGGAGTGCGAGAGAAGTCGGCCACTGTGTCGTCCACCAGGGCGGCGACGCCTTCGGCGTCAGAGGTGTCGAGCGCAGCGCGCATCGCCTCGAGCCTCGCCACCAGGTGATCGTGCGCGGGGTTCACCGGGCCCCCGCCGCGTCAGTCCCCATGCTGGCCACGGCCTGCTGGAACCCTTCGACGACTGGGGCGAAGGCGCGCTCGGCCTCACGCACCGTCGCGGCGTCTTTCGAGAACGAGGCGATCGCCAGCCGCTGCGCCACGAAGAGGTACACCTGCCCGAGCGTGTCGGCGAGCTCGGGAGACACCGCGCTGTCGAGCGTGCCGGCGAGCTCCGTGACGATGTCGGACGCCTTGGTCAGCAGGGGCAACGCCACCGCGGGCTGGTTCGACTCGAGGTGGCTCGCGGCCACCCGCATGTGTCGGAGCGCCGCTTCGAAGAGGAGCACCATCAGCCGCTCCTTCGATGCCGTCTCGCTCGTTGCCCTGGCGTATGCCCGTGCCGCGTTCATTTATTTCTCCTGCTTCTCGAGGGAGGTGAGGAAGCTCCCGATGCTCTTGAACCCGCCGACGACCTTCTCCATCGCCGTGAACTGTCGAACCAACTTCTCCCGATAGGCATCGACACGCCGCTGCAGATCCTCAATGCGCCCGTCCATCGTTCTGATCGAGCGGTTGATGCCGCTCTGCCGTGACACGAGAATGCTGTCCGAGCCGCTGGTGTAGCGATCGACGAGCGAGGTGGTCGCTGCCGCCATGCCGGTCGAGGCCTTCTGGAACAGGGCGTTCACCGCTCCGGCGTCGGTGGCGATGGCCTTCTCGAGGCGCGCCGCGTCGATGCTGAGCATGCCGTCCTGGCCGGTCTTGATGCCGATGTCGGCGAGCGTACGCACCGCGCTCCCCGGGTTTGCCTCGCTGATCACGAGCTGCTGCAGCGCCGACTGGAGCCCGCGCACCGAGGGATCTCCGCCGAGCGTCTGATCGCGGTCGGTCAGCTCGGCGATGGCGGTGTTGCTGCGCACCAGCTTCATCACGCCGTTGTACGCGTCGACGAACGACTGGAGCGTCTTCTGGGTGTCGGCGGTGCTCGTCGCGAGCACCAGATCTTCGGCCGTCGTGGTGGTCGCCTTGAGCGTCATCGTCGTGCCCGGCACCACGTCGGCGAGCACGTTGCTGCGGCGCTCGAACTGCAGGCCGTCGACGGTCACCTTCGCGTTCACCGCGCTCTGCACCGTGGTGGCGCCCAGCGGCTGCCCCATGTTTCCGGTCGAGACCTCGGTGATCTCCAGCGCGCTCGAAGCGGGCTGGCCGACGACGAAGCCCGTGTCGCGGCGGGTGATGCTCAGGTACGCCTGCCCGTTGGTCTCGAGCACGGTCGCGCTGATCGCCAGGCCCGTGCGGTTGAGCCGGTCGGCGGCCTGGGTGAGGGTCATGCCGTCGTCGATGATCACGTTGGTGGTGGTGCCGTCGATCGAGATGTCGAGCGACCCGCCTCGAAGCTCGCTCGAGGCCGCGGCGAACCCGGCGCTGCGCATTCGAGCCGCTTCGGCGAGCACGTCGACCTTCACCGAGTATCGCCCGCTCGCCGCGCTCGAAGACGGGTTGGCGCTGAAGCCCGCCTGCGTTCCCGTCGCGGTCACCCCCAGCACCCCAGAGCTCGAGAGCCCCGCGGCAGACGTGCGCAGCGAGCTCAACTTCGAGATGATCTCGCCGACCGCCGAGACCTGCGATCGGTAGGCCGTCTGCTTCTTCTTGGCCATGTCGACGACGCGGCCCTCGATCTTGGCGAGCTCGTTGACGATCGACGTCGTGTCGAGCCCTGACGAGATGCCTGAAGCACGGAAGCTGGGGGTCGAAGCCATGGGTCTACTCCTGCCGCATCTGTGGCGCGTGAGAGGTTCACGCGTGGGCTCCTGCAAGGGTCGTTCACAGCGGCCGCGAACGAACCTCTGAAACGACGAGAGCCCCCAGAACGCCGGGGGCTCCGTTCGTCGTCAGGCTGGGAGCGGAGAACCCTCAGGGCTCCCCGGACCCATCGGCGGAATCAGCCGAGCAGCTTGAGGGCGACCTGCGGCGACTGGTTGGCCTGCGCGAGCACCGAGACACCGGCCTGCTGCATCACCTGCGCGCGGGCGAGCTTGCTGGTCTCTTCAGCCACGTCGACGTCGCGGATGCGGCTGTTCGCGGCCGAGAGCGACTCGGACGACTGCTGAATCGTCTGCACCACGGAGGCGAGGCGGTTGCCGACGGCGCCGAAGGCAGCGCGCGAGCTCGAGACGGTGTTCAGCGCCGCGTCGATGGTGGCCAGCGCGGCCTGCGAGCCGGCCTGGGTCGAGAAGTCCAGGGCGTCGACCGCCAGCGCCGAGGCCGTCGAGTCCACCGTGGTGACGGCGATGCGATCGTTGGCAGCCACGTCGCGGATGCCGACCTGGAAGGTGAGCGAGGTCGCCGAGTTCAGCAGCGCGGTGCCGTTGTATTCAGCGGCGTTCGCGATGCGGGTGATTTCCGTGATGAGCGCGGTGTTCTCAGTCTGAATGTAGCCGCGCTCCGAGTTGCCGACGCCGGACGAGGCCGACTGCATGGCGAGCTCACGCATGCGGGTGAGGAGCTCGGTCGTCTGGTTCAGGTTGCCTTCTGCCGTCTGAATCAGCGACTGCGCGTCCTGCGCGTTGCGGTTGGCCTGGTTGAAGCTGCGCACCTGGGCCTGCAGGTTGCTGCTGATGCCGAGGCCTGCAGCGTCGTCACCGGCCTTGGTGATGCGGAGGCCGCTCGACAACTTGCTGAAGCTGTCGGCCTGCATGGTGTTGGTGTTGAACAAGTTCCGCTGAGCATTGAGTGACGCGATGTTGCTACGGATCGTGAAGGACATTGCCTCTCCTGTGTTGGGTTGGTGAGGCGGTTGGTTCGTTCCGCCTGCAACTGACAGTTCGGCACGCCCCGCGCCGGCCTTAAGCGGCTTCGAGTCGGTGAGCCAAAGAGGCCAGGTGCGACGACAGGCGACGCAGCACGCGCGACCGCACCGCGAGCACCTCGAGCGGCGAGCTGTCAGGCGCCTGACGCGCCATCGAGATGCTGGCGACCCGCACACGGCCCCGCACCTGCGGTGGCCAGTGGGAGAACACGGTCTCGGCGAGGGCGTGCCAGCCCAGCGCCAGCCCTGCGCCGAACCGATCGTCCCCGAGCGTGACGAGGGTGCGGCCGGTGGCGTCGACCTCGACCGCGAGCTCGATCGGCGCAGTGTCTTCGGCCGAGACGCGCCCACCCATCGACTCCAGCGAGGGGCTCATCGAGAGCTGAAAGGCAGCGCCTGCATGTTGCTCGAGCAGCGACCGGGTGTCCGCGATCCACGGTTGGAGCCAGCTTCGGCTCAGCTCCTCGACGAAGAGCGTGCCGGTGTGATCGACGAAGAGCGCACGAGCGATGGTGTTCTGCTGCGTCGCGTAGAGCGTGGCTCGCACGCTGGGCTTGCCGGCGACGCTCCTGGGCGGCCGGAGCGCAGGCACCCACTCGGCGTGCTCGGGCAGCAGCGTGATGCGCCGCGGGCGCGACATCGCCGTGAGGAACGGCAGATCACGAATGGTCTTCGAGGTGGACAGCAGCAGCCGGTCGCCACGCTCGACGCCGAAGCCGTTGCCTGTGGCCACCTCGGCAGAGGCGATCTGACCCAGTCGCGACACCAGGAGCGGGCTCGCCCCGGGCCGAACCGAGACCTCGATCCCGCGGCCAGCGCTGCGCAACGACAGCGCGAGGCGAACGCACGCCTCGGTCGTCAGGCGTCGTGCCCTGAGCCTGCCCGTCGGCCCGAGCGTCAACGCGAGGTGCTTGAGGAACCCGGGCTCGATCACGAAGAGCGTCCTCGGCGACTTGCTGTCCATCAGCGCGCGCGCCCGCCGCCACTCGCCCTGCGCGACGCAGAGCTTCGGCGTCTCGGTGAGGGCGCGGGCCCGCAGCGCGTCGAGCGTCGAGGCGCTCAGCAGCGTGTGATCGTCGATCTTCAGGTGCCAGCCGGTCTCGTCCTGCACCTCGGTGGCGTGGTGTTTCTCCAGCACCTTCTCGAGCAGCGGCCGCAAGGCCGGCAGGAGCTGTGAGCCCATCACGGAGCGCTTGAGCTCGGCGCCAATCACTTTGCGCCCAGCACCGGTCAGCCGCTTCCACTGCAGATGGGCCGCGTGACGGAGCACCCGCGAGGCGAGCTCGAGCTCGACGATGCCCGGCTCGACCGAGAGCTGCCGCACCAGGGGCAGGAGCCGCTCGTCACTCGAAGCTGCAGCCGCGAACCGCTCGGGCGACGCGAGGGCGATGCCGGGGAGGAGCCGGGCGAACGGCTCCTCTGACGACAGCGTCAGAGAGAGGGCGCGCGCGAAGGGCGTGGGCGCCGCCTTCACCACCTCGGAGGGATCGATCGACGCCTGCGTCGGGAGCTCCGGTACGTCACCGGCAGCCAGCCCTGCGAAGAAGAGCTGTTCGGCGGGCAGCCCAGTCGAGCGGACGACGACGTTGAGCCCGGGGGCGCGACGCTCACAGAGCTGGCGGATCATCTGAATCCGCTCGTCGAGCCGCCGGTGATCTTCGTGCGAGCGCTCGGCGACGGCGAAGACGATGACGTCCCACCCGGTGGGGCGAGGCGCGACCATCACCGAGTGAATCAGCGGGCGCGTACAGGTGAACCCGAGCGGCGGAGGCAGCTCGACGGCCTCGCAGGCCAGGCCCCAACGTCGCCTTCGTGGCATCCGACCGAGCCCGGGCGGTTCCTTGTCGTAGCCCGGTCGGCGAAACCGCCCGCCCAGCAGCACCGGCAGAATCCGAACGATCGAGCGCTCGATGGGGGCCATCAGGCGCAACAAATACGCGAGGCGACGCCTGAAGAACGGCGTCAAGGGGTGCGGTGTGACGGCTCGTTCTGGCCTCGCCCGACTCATCACGGCACCTGTTTGCTAGAGCACGTCGAGCAACGTGAGCTTGAAGGACTTCGCCGCGGCCGACATCGAGGCCTCGAGCGCGCGCTCGGCGGCCGCGAACCGGGTGCTGGCGTCGAAGATGTCGATGTCTTCGAGCTGGGCGCGAGCGTCAGTCGCCGTGTCGCCGTTGATGCGCGCGGTGCTCGAGGCGACGTCGAAGACGTTCATCATCGCGCCTGCGCGAGACTGTGAGGCGGTGACCTGCTTCATGCCGTCGGCGAGCTCTTGAATCGCGGCACGGATGCCCACGACGTCGTTGGCGCCCAGGGCGGTCGAGAGGTTCGATAGTGACGCCAGCACGTCGACGCCACCACCGACGCCGCGGAAGGTCGAGTCTGCGCGAATCGACGCGTCCTGCAGCACGCCCGGCGCGATCTCGACCCGCCTCGTGTTGGTGTCGCCCACGTAGGCGCCCGTCGCATCGAACGGTGGCGCCTGGTCGGCGGTCCCTGCAAACAGGAAACGATCGCCGAACTTGATGTTGAGCTGAGACACGACGGACTGGAAGAGCTGCTGCACTTCGCCGCCTGCGGAGGCTCGATCGCCAGCGTTGTACGTGTCGTTGGAGAGCTGCACCGCGAGCTCCTGCGCCCGGCTCAGGGTGGTGACGACCTGTTGAAACGCACCGTCGACGGCGCCCAGCTCTTCACTCGCGCGATCGGCGGCGTTCTGCATCGCGCCCTGGCGCACCTTGTCCTGCGCGAACCGGGTGATGAGGCCCGCCGCGGCCGCGTCGTCCCACGGGGCCTCGACCCGCTTTCCCGAGGACACCTGCTCCCCTGCGATTGTGCTCTCGGTGCGCGACCGCATGAGGCGGCGATTCGCGAGATCGTACATGTAGCCGTCGCTCACCCTCATCGTCGTGCTCCCTTCAGCGCAGCTGCAGCAAGGTCTCGAGCATCTGGTCGGCGGTCTTGATGACGCGGCTCACGGCCTCGTAGGCACGCTGCGACCGCTGCATGTTCACCAACTCCTCGTCGATCGAGACGCCCGAGACCGACTGGCGCATCGCCGTGAGGTTGTTCAGCACGGCTTGATCGCCCTCGCTGCGGGCCATGGTGCGCGCGGTCGTGGCGCCGTAGTTCGCGGTGATGCTCCCGAGCTCGGCTTCGGCGCTCCGGCCCGAGCTCAACAGCTGCGACTCGGTGTTGATGATGGCCTGCGCGATCGAGCCGTCTCCTGGCGCGCCAGCAGCGGCGGCTGCGGGGAACAACGAGACGTTCGCCGCCAGGGCGGGGTCGGTCGCGAGCGTGCGCGCCGCGCCAGTGGCCGTCGCCGAGACCGAGAAGATCGAGCGGCCCGTGGAGCCGTCGAGCGCGAAGCCCGTCTGCGACACCGCGTTGATGGCGTTGGCGAAGTCGAAGGCGAGCTGATCGAGACGGGTCTGCGCAGTGGCCATCGCGCCGTCGCGAGCCGCGAGCATGCCGCCGAGCTCTCCACCCGGAGCCTGCGCGAGCTGCACCGCGCTGGTCGCCGAGGGCGTTGTGATCCACAACGCCAGGCGACCGCCGTTGGCAAGATCGGGGAGCGCCGACAGCGACGCGGCCCGGTCGCCCTGCACGAGCGAGATGCCAGAGGGCAGGGTGAGGTTGGCGTCGGTGCCGTTGTTGGGAATGGGTCGAGCGCCAGTGATCTCCGACACGCGGTCGACGAGCCTCTGCCGCGCATCGAGCAGATCGTTGGGCCGGCCGCCGTTGATCGAGGCCTGGGCGATCTCGGAGTTCAGCCGCGCGACCTGGGCAAGCGCCTCGTTCAACTCCGGCAGCTGGCCCGAGAGCCGCGAGTCGACGCCAGAACGTGCGCTGTCGAGGGCGGTCGCGGTCTGGTTGAAGCTTGCGGACAAGCGTGTGGCCGAAGCGACGGCCGCTTCACGAAGGTTCGGGCTGGCGGCGTTCTGCGCGAGCGCGCGGAGCTGGCCGTAAAAGCTCGAGAGCGCGTCGGTCAAGCCGGCGTCGGGGCTCAACGCGCTGACGCCCTGGAGCAGCTGCGCCTCGGTCGTCGACTGACGCTCCGTGCCTGAGGCGACCGGGAGCTGCTGCTCGACGAAACGATCTCTCGCCTGCGTCACGGCCTGCAGCACCGAGCCTCGACCGATGAACGAGTTGCCGATCTGATCGGCTGGGCTGACAGCCGCGAGCTCGGCGCGTTGCCTCGCGAAGCCGGGCGTGTTCGCGTTGTTGAGGTTGTGCGCGACCGTCGACGAATACGCCTGCTGCGCCGAGAGGCTCTGCGCTCCTTGACGGAGGACTGAGAGAAGGCCGCTCATCAGACGTGCTCCGAGTGAGTGGAAGCCTCGGTGGCTGCCAGCACGCCGCGGCGCCCGTAGGCCGCTGGACGTGGTGCGAGGTGTGAGACGTAGGCGCGCACGAAGGTGAGGGCCCGCTCTGCGAGGGCCTGATTGAAGACGTCGAGCTCCTGAAGCGCTCCCGTCAGCGCGCGAATCTCACCGAAGACCGACCCGAGCTGCGCGCCTTCGAATGGGTACCAGCTCGTCAGTTGCTCCAGCGTGACGTCGCGTTGGCCGTGCTCGGTGGCGACCTGTGCGAGCGCCTGGGCGATCGAGTCCGAGAGCTGGCTCGAGCCCTGGTTGAACGCCTCGCGCTCCGACGCCTGGAGCAACAGCGCGTCGACCTGCATGCCTTTGAGCACGCTGCGGGCCGCGCGCGCACGCTTCACCTCAGCGGCGAGCGTGTTGCGGAGCTGAATCGAGAGTGAGATCGCCGCTTCGAGTGGCATCAAGGTGCCTGAGGTGGGTCACTGCAGCAGCGCGCGCAACTTCGCTTCGAGCTCAGCCTGCGAGACGAGCTGGTTCGCGATCTGCTGGGGTGAGGGGTAGTACTGGCCGCTCTTGACCGCGGCGATCACGTCTTGAACACGCTGAGCCCGGCCCGCCGTCGCGGCGCTCTGGGCCGCCGACAGATCGATGTCGGGCGCTTTCGAGACCGACACCTTCTCTTTGGGTCCCTCTGAAGCTTCGGCCTTTTGAGCTGGTGCTGCCGCACGCTGGGCTGCGAGCGGAACGATCTGCCCTGCTTTTTGATCGATGACTTTCATGGGGTTCCTCCACCCATCTCTTCGACACCAAGCCGGTAGGACTTAAGGGCGCGGACCGGATCAATCGGATGACCCGCCTCGCGCACCTCGAGATGAAGGTGTGGGCCAGTACTTCTGCCGGTTTGGCCGACAGTCGCGACAGGGGCACCCTCTGGGACGACTTGGCCCCGGGTCACCAGCACCTCGCTGGCGTGGGCGTACAGGGTCGTCGTGCCGTCATCGTGCTGGAGCTCGACCGCGTTGCCGTAGCCGCCGCGCTCTCCTGCGAAGATCACGGTGCCCGCCTTCGCTGCGGGAATCGGCGTTCCTTCCGAGGCAGGCAGGTCGACGCCGGTGTGCATCGACGGCTTGTGGTGCAGCGGGTCGACGCGCTGACCGAACCCCGATGACATGTGTCCGAACCCGCTCGGGGTCCCGTGCGCCTGGGGCATGGGTTCCATCGGCGTCGTGGTGTCCGGCTGACCCGCCGTCATGAGTTTGGCGAGACCCATTCCGCCGCTCTTCGCGACCGCATCGGCCAGCGACTCCGCGAACAGATCGTACGCATGTGCGCTGCCGGGTGAATTCGAGCCCTTGAAGACACCGGAGCTGTGCAGCAGCTGCTTGAGCAACACGCTCTCGAGCTGGGTGGCGGCTTCGTTGAGCTTCATCAGAGCACCTCGATGTCGGCGTCGAGCGCACCGGCGGCCTTGAGCGCCTGGAGAATCGCGATCAGATCACGAGGCGGTGCGCCGATGGCGTTGAGCGCGGCGACCAGCTCATCCACGGTGCTCGCCTTCGGCATCTTCACCGCCGACTTCTGCTCCTCGGTGGCGTCGGCCTGCTGACTCGGCGCGACCACCGTCTGCCCGCCGCTCGCGAACGCGCCCGGTTGCGACACCCCGAACGACGTCTGAATCGACACGCGCAGCCCACCATGTGCGACGGCTGCGGGGCGAAGGCGAACCGTCTCACCGAGCACGACCGTTCCTGTCCGCTCACTCACGACCACCTTGGCGCGGCTGTCGGCGTCGACCTCGATCGCCTCGAGCTGGGCGAGGAGCTCGATCGGGCTCTGGCCGGCGGGCACGGTCACCTCGACGGCGGCAGGGTCGAGCGCCTTCGCTGTCGAGGCCCCAAGGACACCGTTGACGGCCGCGGCGATGCGCGAGGCGTTGGTGAAGTCGGGGCGACGGAGCCTCAAGGTCAGCGGGCCCATGCCGAGGTTGGGGATGACGGACTTCTCGATCGTCGCGCCGCCCGGCACCGTGCCGCTCGCTGGGCTGTTCTTCCGCACCGACGCGTACGCCGCTTGAAGATCGAAGCCACCGACCTGCACGGGGCCCTGGCCGACTGCGTAGACGACGCCATCGGCTCCCGAGAGCGGCGTGAAGAGCAGAGTGCCACCCTGGAGCGAGCGCGCGTTGCCCATCGCGCTGACGGTGACGTCGAGGGTCGCGCCAGTGCGTGAGAAGGTCGGCAGCTTGCCCGTCACCATCACTGCGGCCACGTTGCGTGAGCGGATGTCGCGGGGATCGATCTTGACGCCGAGGCGGCCGAGCAGACCCGACATCGACTGCATCGTGAAGAGCACCTGCTCGGTGTCACCGGTGTTGGTGAGGCCGACGACGAGGCCGTAGCCGACGAGGGCGTTCTCGCGGAACCCCTGCACGTCGGTGAGCTCCTTGAGCCGCGCCTTGCCTGCGAGCGCGGACGACGACACCAGGGCGATGAGAGCGAGAGCGCGCATGATCAGAAGGGCCAGACCCAGTTGAAGAAGCGGGTCAGCAGCCCCGGCTTCTGGTTGTCCGAGAGCACGCCGCGCCCGGTGAACTCGATCTCGGCGTCGGCGACGTACGAGCTGCGCACCGAGTTGTCCTGCGTGATGTCGATCGGCCGCACGACACCCGAGATGTAGAAGTGCTGCTCCTCGCTGTTCACCAGCACCACGCGGTGGCCCTCGATGAAGAGGTTGCCGTTCGGCAAGACCTTCTTGACGATCGCCGGGACCGTCGCAGTGAGGCGCTCGGTGCGGCCGGTTCGACCGTCGGCGGCGAAGTCGACGCCGCTCTTGAGGCCGACGGTTCCGTCGAGCTGCGGTCCCGCGTTCACCGTCGTGCCCGCCGCCTTGAGGAAGGCCGTCAGCGCGAGGTTGATGTCGGAGTCACGCTTGAGATTGGTGTCGGCGCTGCGGCGCGCGTCGGCCAGCTCTTCGATGCGCACGACGACCAGGTCCTGTTCACGGAAGGCGCGGTAGTCGGAGTAGAGCGCCGCGTTCCTCGCGTCAGGGCGCCAGAGGCCTCCGCCCGAGTCGGCTTCAGCGGCTGCGTTTTTCGGCTGCACCACCTCGTAGTTGCGCTGCTTCGGCACGTAGGCGTCGATGTGCGGAACGCTGCACGCGCTGGAGACCAGGGCGGCGATGGTGAGGAGGCGCGAGTTCATGTTCCGCCCTCGAGGGTGGTGATGAGGACGCCGTCACGGAACGTGCCCGAGACGCGCTTGCCTGAGGCGAGTGATGCGCAGACCCGCTGGCCGCACGAGATGATGGTGCCGCGCTGCTCGATGCTGATGGCGTTGAGGGTGAGCCGCACCAGCACTGACGTCCCGGGCGCAGGGCCGAAACGAACGTCGGTCTCTCGCAAGACGACGCCAGCGCGCAGGTGACGGCTCGCGGTCGCGCCTTCGAGGCGAGGTGCCGGCGGAGTGCCGCGCAGCCATTCGCGCTCTTCCAGCCGAATCACGCCGTCGAGCGAAGCGCCTGGAGCTACGTCTTTCGTCACCACCGCCTGCGTCGCGTACACGCGCACCGTCGCCCAGCCCCAGACCGAGCAGCTCTTTCCCGTCGCGCGAACGGCGATGCGTCCCGAGCCTTCGATGGGCTGCGGCTCGAAGCGGGTGGCAGCGCACGCCGGCGCAGTCCAGCTGGTCAGCTCGACGCGCGTGCCTTCGGGCGCATGGAGCGCGAGCGCGTCGGCGAGTGGGGTCGGAACGGCAGCGAGGAGGAGGAGGGCGATCATGGCGTCACCGCATGCTCGTCAGGCGCTGGAGCATCTGATCGGCGGTCTGGATGACCTTCGAGTTGAGCTCGTACGAGCGCTGGGTGGAGATCATCGCGACCATCTCTTCGACGGCCTTCACGTTCGAGGTCTCGAGGAAGCCCTGGTTCAACGATCCCAGCCCCTGCTCACCGGGCCGCGCGAAGGTCGCGGTGCCGCTGGAAGCCGTCTCGACGAAGAGGTTGCCGCCGATGGCTTCGAGGCCGGCGGGGTTCTGGAACATCGAGAGCTCCAGCTTGCCCAGCTCGCTCGGTTCGACGCGCCCGGGGATCTGCGCCGAGATGGTGCCGTCGGTGCCGATGGTGATGCTCTGGGCTTCTTTTGGGACGGTGATCTGCGGGTCGACGAGCTCGCCGCGCTGACTGACGAGCCGGCCGTCGGCGTCGATGCGGAAGGCTCCGGCGCGCGTGTAGGCGTACTCGCCGTTCGGCCGCTGAATGCGGAAGAAGCCCGCGCCCTCGATCGAGACATCGAGCGGGTTGCCGGTCTGCACCGCCTCGCCCTGACTGAAGCTGCGCGTCGTCGAGACCGTGCGCACCCCCATGCCAACCTGCAGCGGCGCGGGCTGGGTGCCTCCGCGAGGGTCGATCTGCTGCGGCGCGCGAACCGTCTCGCTCATCAGATCTTCGAAGTCGGCGCGCGACTTCTTGAAGCCGGTGGTGCTCGCGTTCGCCAGGTTGTTGGCGATGGTGTCCATCTTGGTCTGCTGCGCGTCCATGCCGGTCGCTGCGGTGTAGAGAGAGCGGATCACGTTTCGTCCTCCTTCAGCGGATACGGCCAATTTCGACGGCCTTCTCGTCGAGCTTCCGGTACGTCTGCAGCGCCTGCATCGAGGTGTCGAAGTTGCGCTGCGCCGACACCATCTGGACCGCGGCCTCGAGCGCGCTCGAGTTGCCCACCTCGAACTGGCCGAGCTTGAGCGTGTCGGACGACGGCGTGACGGCCTCGGGTGATTGCGGCCGCAGCAGCGTCGGCGAGACGCGATCAATCGATCCGTGGAGCTCGAAGATGCCGAGCTGCGCGATGCGGTTGTTGTTCGCGTAGACCGTGCCGTTCGGCTCGACCCGCACGGCCGTCTGCGGCGGCGCCATGATCGGCAGGCCGTCGACGTCGACGAGCGGCTGCCCGTTCACCTTCAGCGTGCCGCTCTCGTCGATCTGCACGCGGCCGTTGCGGGTGAAGGCCAGCCCGTCACTCATCTTCACCGCGAGGAAGCCCTTGCCCGAGGGCATGACGTCCATCGGGTCCCCGGAGTGCACGACGGCGCCGTTCGAGAGATCGAGGTTGGTCTGCACGGCGGCGGTGTGCACTTGCGGTGAGTTGCTGTTCGCCGCCTTCGCCAGGAACGCCTCGAACGCCGGCCGCGAGGCCTTGAAGCCCGGCGTGTTGATGTTGGCGAGGTTGTCCGAGATGGAGTCGAGCTGGGCCATCCGGGCCGTCGCTCCATTCATGCTCACGTAGATTCCATCAGCCATGTGACACCTCGGGAGGGTGCTTGAGCAGCGCGTGTGCCATGGGTCAGCGGCACCTCCTGCCGGGCTGGGCTGCCTCGCGGCCGAATTCGCCGGGCTGCCTTCGCCGGGTTGTCGCGCTTCTGACAGGTCGCCCCAACCCATGCGGGTCACGTTGACCCACGGCGGTGATCGACGATTCAACAGGTTGGAATGGGCGCGCGACCTGCAATCTCGCCCCGTCGATGCGGACTCGACTCGATGCGGTGGTGCAGGTGAGGGAGCGGGCGGAGGAGAAGGCGCTGCGACAGGTGGTCGAGGCCGAGACCCAGGCGAAGGTGGCTCACGAGCGCGCCGAAACCCTCAAGAAGATCGCCCAGCAGGATCAGCGCAAGCCCGGCGACGCGGCCACGTGGGAGATCGCCGAGACGGCGCACGTTCGTGCGCTGAGTGATGCCCGAAAGGCACAAAAAGAAGCAGAGCGCGTCGCCGCCGAGGTCTCGAAGGTGCGCGTCGTCTACACGTCGGCACATCAGCGGGCCGAGGTCGTCCGTCGCGTCGCCGAGACCCGCCGAGATGAACAGCGCCGCGATGTCGAGCGCGTCGAAGAGAAGGCCCTCGACGAAGTGGCTTCGCTGCTCTGGTACCGCAAGGCGGGCTGAGCCAGCTCGTCACTCAGGCTGAGGCGGTCGTGCGGCGAGCCACGCGGAGAGCTTCTCCAGGGCTGGTGGCGCCGGCGACGGGATCAACGCGCGGGCTTCGTCGAGTCGACCGCGACCGATCAAGAACGCGACCCGGGCGTGCAGGCGATCGTCGTCGGTCTCGAGACCCTTCAGCGGCACCGCTTCCGGTCGCAGCGCGCGGAGTGAGTCGACGAGCGCCTCCTGCATCAGCGACTCGTCGACGTTGGCGCGTGGCGTGGAGAACTCGAGGTACAGGTTGTCGTCGGTCGAGGCCATCCGGTCGACTCCGCGTCCCCACCGCTGCGCCTCCTCGGCGATCAGCGCGTCGACGCCGGCCTCATCGAGCAGGATGTTGCCGGTCAGCACGAGCAGGTCTCCGCCGGGAAGATCACGAGTCGCGACGGTGCCCTCGAGCATCGCGCTGCGCCGGGCCAGTTCCCTGGCGTCGAACGAGAACGGCTCCGTCGAGGCGAGCAGCAGCCCCTGGTTGCCACGGAAGAACAGCGTCACGTGCGGCAGTTCGGCCTTGAGGCTCGCGATGATCACCGCGAGATCGCGCCGCGTCATGTGATGCAGCTGCACCCACTGCTGCACCAGCCCGCCCGGAGCGAGGCGCCGCTTGAGCAACGCGTAGAAGTCCCGGTTGTAGAGATCGGCCGCGCCCGCGAACCAGATGCTCGAGAGCTGAATCGTCACGAGATCGTACTGAGCCTCGGACAGCAGCAGGAAGTTGCGGCCGTCGGCGACGTGCACCTTCACCTTCGAGCTGTCGCTCAGGACGCCGTCGTTCACCGAGCCGAAGTACTGCCGAGCCGCGTCGATGATGTCAGTGGAGAGCTCGACCGCGTCGATCGTCTCGAAGGGCTGCGCTGCCAGCGAGCCCAGCGATCCACCCGTGCCAATGCCGATCAGCAGGCCGCGGTTGAAGCGAGGCACCGCGAGGAGGGGGATCTGCGCGTACGCCCGCTGCGCCTGCACCTCGCCGCTCTCGTTGCCCTGGAACTTCCCGTTGGTGAGCAGGGTCAGCTTCTGTGACTTCGGGTGCCGTACGACGCTCGTGATGCCTGAGCTCACCGACTCGTGCGACCACACCACCTGCGAGTGGTAGTACGGCGTCTCGGCGAAATAGACGTTCGCGCCCGAGGCGAGCGACGACAGATTCCACGCCGGCAGCACCACCGCGATCACGGCCGCTGCTCCCGCGATGACCTTCGAGCGTTTGTCCGCCATCAGCAGCGCGAGCGCGACGCAGCCGCCGACGACGACGAGGATCGTCCCTCTCGATCCAAGCGCCGGCAGCAACACGTAGCCGGTCAGCAACGAGCCGCCGATCGCCCCGAGTGTGTTCGCCGCAGCGAGCCCGCCGATCGACTGGCCGATACTCCCGGTGCGTGCACCGAGCCTGAGCGCGAGGGGGTAGACGGTGCCGAGGACTGCGGCAGGAATGACGATCAGCTGCGCCGCGACGACGGCTCTGACCAGCTCCCGGCCGGCGAAGCTCGAGACGAAGTTGCCCGCGACGACGAAGAGCGCGCTCGACTTGTCCCAGAGGGGCAACGTCAGCACCATCGAGAGCGCGATCAACGCCTGCACCTTTCCGAGCGTCGCAGGCTCGACCTTCGCGTCGGGCTGCCGTGAGACCCAGGCGGAGCCCAACGTGAGCGCGACGAGGAACAGCGCGAGCATCAGGCCGAAGGCGTACGCGCTGGTGCCGATCACCGCGCCGAGCAGGTGAAACCACGTCACCTCGGCGACGAAGGTGGCCAGGCCGCTCCACGCTGCGAGGGCCAACAGTGAGAACGGAGCCCGCTGGCTCGTGTTGGTCTCAGGCTGTGGGGGCGGCACGGGGACTCGCCTCGAAAGCCAGAAGCCGAACCCCGCCGCGGCCACGTTGAACGCCGCGCCCAGCCACATCGACGCCGAGAGGCCGATGCCGGGAAGAAAGACATACGAGCCCAGCGCCGCGCCGATCGCCGCGCCGAGCACGTTGGCCGTGTAGAGCCGCGCGATGTCACCGTCTCCGCTGGCCAGCTCGCTCTTCGACGCCAGCGCCCGCGCGACTGGAGGCAGCGTTCCACCCATCAGCAACGTCGGCACCAGCGTGATGCCGAACGCCATGACGAAGAGCCCGCCCCGCACGAGCGGATCGTCGAGCGTGCGGCCCCGCGCCAGCGACGCGAACCCGTCAATCGCCACCGGCACGACGAAGGGCATCACCGCGGCGCACAGCGCGATGCCGAGCTCGAGCCATGCGTAGAGCTTGAGCGGCGCCTTCGATCGATCCGCCAGGCGGCCGAACAGGAGCGCACCGAGCGCCAGCCCCGCCATCCACGCCGCGAGGACGGTGGACGTCGCGAGCGCCGACACGCCGAACGCGCGGGTCAACGATCTTTGGAGCGCGACCTCGAAGACGAGCCCGGCTGCGCCCGAGACGACGAACATGAGGAACCCGAGGCGCCGCATCGCCGGCGGAGCGAACACCGTCTGCGCGCGCTCGTCGATGGAAAGTCGGCTACGACTCGCGCCTCGTGACACGTGTGGTTCGGCCAATCGAGTGGGCGGTGCTCGCGTTCATCGCCTTCGTCCTGGTGCGCGTCGGGCCTGCGGTGTTCCTCGAGTACCGGCAGCTGGCCGGCCTTCGCACCGTCTCGGTCTTCTTCGCGCTCGGCCTCGTCGGCGCGGTCGCGCTCTCTCGTGAGATGTCGGCGATCGCCTGGCCGCCCGGCACTGAGCGCCTTCAGCGGTTCCACACCCGCGCGCTCCTGGCTGCCGCCTTCCCCTTGTCCTTCGCCACCGTCCTCGCGCTCTCGACGCCGACCCTCTGGGCCGAAATCACGAAGGCCCGCGCCGCCCAGCTCATTCCCATGACGGCGACGGTCTTTCTGCGTGTCGTCGGCCTCGGGTTGCCGACGATTCTGCTGTGGCTGGCGATCGGCCTCGAGCTCAAGCGCCATGGGAAGTTCCAGTTGAAGCGCTTCCTCACGGTGCAGGGCCGCGACTTCGCCGGAGTGCTCCGCGACTGGGTGCCGCTGCTCTTCATTCTCTCGGCCTACGCGTGGATGGACGCGGTCGTCGGCGGAAAGATGAGCGAGGAGCAGGACGGGCTGATGGCGACGATCGATCGCACCATGTTCTTCGGCCGCGATCCCAACGAGCTCATGCAGGCGATCATCGTGCGCCCGCTCTCGGAGTGGCTGGCCTTCGCGTACTCGTTCTACGCGGTGCTCTACCCGCTGGTGCTCGGCGCGGTGTTTCTCTTCGGTGGCCGTCCAGCGCTTCGGGAATCAGCGTTCGCGATCGGCGCCGCGTTGCTCGTCAGCTACGTCTCGTACTCCCTGGTCCCGGTGAAGGGGCCGGTGTTGACCCGCACCTTCGACGTCTCGCTCGACCTCTACCTGCTCGCCTCGGTGAAGGAGGCGATGATGGACGCGAACCGCATCACCTGGGACTGCTTCCCGAGCATGCACACCTGCTGCACCATGCTGCTTGGGTGGTGCGCGTGGCGTCACGTGCGGCGCCTGTTCTGGTGGGTGCTCCCGATCGTCGTGTCGATGCCGCTGGCGTGTGTCTACCTGCGCTACCACTACGTGATCGACGTGCTCGCGGGGCTGGTGCTGGCAGTGGTGATGGTCCAGGTGACGAAGCGCCTGCGTCACAGCCCGTCGACCGAAACGCAGTCGGCCTGAGTCCCCGTCTCCTGGCCGCCCGGCCAGTTCTCTTTGAAGAAGGTGACCTTGAACGACGAGTTCCAGCACTCGAGCTTCGTCGCGCCACGGTAGTTGCCTTCGCCGACCGTCGAGATCGAGAGGCCGGCGCCGTCTGCGCGCCACTTGCTGATCACGTCGAGTCGCGTGGTGTTCACGTCGGTCGTCTTCAGCGAGAAGCCCATCGCGCCAGAGCCGTCTTCGGCGCGTTTCGCCGCGTAGCCCAGTGACGAGAAGCCGCTCGTGTTGCCCGGGGTGAAGGTGAAGGCCAGGGTGGAGGTGTTGGGAAAGCTCGAGGTGAGGTACCCGAGCTGAATGGTGTCGAGCTGGTTGAACGGCTCGCCGAGCTTGAGTTGATCGCGGAAGTCCTTCACCGGCACTTCGATCTGCCCCATGCCCTTGCGCACCGTCTCAGCCGACGCCTGGAACGCGCCACGCACCACGTCGAAGAAGGCCGGGGTGCCGAGCCTGCGGGCCTGCAGCTTCCACCCGTACGTGTCCTGCGGCTCGGTGCCGACGAGGGCGATGATCACCTGAAACTCGAAGCCCGGGTTGTCCTTCGCGGTGAACGGGCCCCAGGTGCGTGACTCGCCCGAGCGGCTGGTCGGAGGGACGGCGCGCACGGTGTCGAGCACCCCGAGGAAGAAGTCGAGCAGCCCGTTGAAGTCGGTCACGGCCTTCTTCGTCTCGGCGAAGGCCTGCGAGGGCTCGCCCGCGTTCAGGCCGTCGCTGCGAGAGAGCGGCTGCGTGCTGGTCGACGAGGCCGGCAGCTTCGCCGAGAGCGCGGCGCGCGAGGGCAGGGCGGCGACGAACTCGAGATCGCGGTTCGACCAGGTGCCGCCGCATGCGGTGAGCGCCAGAACGCAGAAGAGCAGAAGGAGTCTCATGGCATCAGTCCCGGAACTCGTAGTTCAACATCAAGCCGACCTCGGCGAAACCCAGGCTGCGGGTCTCGTCGACGTTGTAGAGGAGGTAGTGCACGCGCCCGCGAGCGACGATGCCGAAGTTGCGGCCCAGGCGGTACTTCAGGCCCGCCACGACGCCCGGGCTCATCGTCGTGAAGCTCTGCCGGGGGAAGATCGTCTCGTCGAACTCGCGGTTCATGAGGCTGAGGCCGAGGCGCGCGCCGACGAACGGCACCCAGGTTCCCTCTTCGTTCCACTCGTAGAAGAGCGACGTGCCGACGGTGATGAGCGAGTAGCGGTAGCCAGCCGGTGAGCCGAGCCGCGGACTCGCCACCACGCCAGTCGACCAGCCGTACTGCCCGTCGAAGCTCCACGCGAAGCCGCGGCCGAAGAAGTTGTGCACGGTCGCCTCGCCACCCACCATCGGCGCCGAAGGGAACAGCCCGCCCGTCGCCGTCGGAGCGTCGAAGATCGCCTGGTATTGTCCGCTCGCCGAGATGCTCCAGTGGCGGCTGTAGACGGTGGTGAGGCCCGTGCCCTTGACGGGATCGTCGGAGAACTTCGCGTTCTTCAGCTCGTTCTCGTTGAGCGTGGAGATCTGCCCGTCGGCGATGCGCACTTCACCAACGCGCAGTCGATCGATCAGCCGGCGCTTCACCGTGTACGTGCCGGGAGAGAGCGCGATCATCCGCTCCGGTTCCGTCTTGGTGATCTCGGCGACCACCACGCCGCGCTTGTCGATCAAGAAATACGTGCCCGGAGGCGCGTCACCGGGAATTCGAAGGCCCTCTTTGCGCTGGATCACGTCGGTCAACATGAGGTCGCCGTTGCCTGCGAGATCGAAGCTGAAGGTCGGGTGCTGTGGTCCCGCGGCGCTGTCGGCCGTCGACGCGACCGTCCGCTCGTAGGCATACGCGTACGCCTCGGCGAGGCTGACGCGCCCATCACCGCTCTGGTCGGCGCTTCCGAGAAGGCCGCTGGCCAGGTGGTACGAGAAGTAGCTCGCGCCGATCGCATCCGATTCCTGGGAGTCTTCGTCTGACGCGCTCGAGGTCAGAATCACCAGCCCCTTCGCCGCGCGCGTCGCGTCGGTCTCGACCTCGAACGCCGGCGCCTTGCGGACACCCTTGGTGCGGGTGAGCGAACCCGAGCGGCACGCATCGAACACCGCCACCCGCATGTCAGTCGGTCCCTGCGCGAGGCGGGCCTTCACCGACTCCATCGGCAGCTTCGTGTTCCCCAGCCGCAGCGATCCGTCCTTCGCGTGGCCCGAGTAATAGAAGAAGAGCGACGTGCGATCGCCTTTGGTGCGCGCGTCCCGGGCGCGGCGCTCCAGCTCCGAGAGCGCGGTGAGCACGTCGTCGGACGAGTCGTTGACCAGCAGCATCGCGTCGTTCTGCGCGGTGCCGCCGAGGCGGAGCATGACGTCATGCATGCGACGCGCGTCATCGGCGGCGTACAGGAGCGGCCGGGTGCCCTCGCCACCTTCGTTGTTGCCGACGAAGAGCGCGAAGCGACGAATCGGGCCAGTCGCCGGAGCGTCTGCGAGCGCCATCGACGCGACCACGCACGCCAGCAGGACGTGGCGAACGCGAACGAACGACGCTGGCAGGGAAGGGTTCACGGCTTGAGGAACGTGCGGTGGAACTGCTCTCCGGGCAACGGGAGACTGCCGAGCTTCGTGAGATCGCCGCGCGCGTCTTTGTACGCGAGCTGCAGCGGCGCGGCGACCTGGTCGAGCGTCAACGGCGACGCCGAGAGGACGATGACGAGGTGTTCGAGGCCTTTGCCCGTGAACTCGAGGCTCTCAGGCAGCCACATCGTGTCCTTCGAGGCGCCGATCGCCAGGCTGCGGCCGTTGTCGATGTAGATCGGAGTGATCTCGCCGGCGTCGTCGATGCTCACCACCAACGCGTACTTCCACGCCTCGGGCGCAATGCCGATGCGGACCCGCTCCCCTGGCGCGAGCGCTTCAGGCACGCCCGAGTTCTCAGACGCCGCGCGCTGCGGGCCGACACCAGCGACGACGATCGAGACCGCCGCGCCACCCTTGACGCGATTCGTGGTGCCCGCCGGCTCGACCTGCGACAGCACCACCTGCGCGCCGACGATCAGCGTCAGCCCTGCCGCGAGCGCCATCACCACTTGCGGCCACTGCCGGCGCACCACCGGCCTGCTCGCCTGCCGGGCCGCGCGCTCCACGCCCGCCGCGAATCGATCGAACGAGATCTCCTGCTCGAACTGCTGCTGCTCCGCGACGAACGACGCCAGCGTGGCCTTGCACACGTCACAGGCCTGCGCGTGCTGGGTCGCCTCATCGCCCACCGCCTCGCCTGCGTGAAGCCGGCGCAGCGTCATCACTCCAGGGTGCTTCAACGCGGTCGCGCTCATGCCACTCCTCCGTCGCCTTCCCGCATCGCCTGGCCCGTCGCCTCGGTGAACGCGTTGAGCCGCTTTCGAATCGTCGGCACCGAGCGGCCCAGCAGCCCGGCGACCTCTTCGAGGGTCAGATCGTCGACCCAGTAGTGAATGACGGCCAGCTGCGTCTCGGTGTCGAACGCCTTCAAGCATCGGCGGACGAGATCGCGGGCCTCCATGCTGCCGGGGCCTCCATGCGCTTCGCCCTTCACGCGCTCCATCGATTCGTACTGGTCGTGCCAGGCGGCGCGTTTCTCGCGCAGCACGTTGAGGCAGTGGTTCGTCGAGATCTTGAGCAGCCAGGTGAGGGGAGAGGCTTCACCGCGGAAGCTCGTCTCGTTCAACATCGCCCTGGCGAACACATCCTGCATGGCGTCCTCGGCTGCAGCTGAGTCCTTCAGCAAGTAGCGGCACCGTTGGAAGACGGCGCCGCCGTACGTCGAATACAGCTCCTTCAGCCACGCCCGCCCGGCGCTCCTTCCACCATCGATGACTTCGAACGCCGGGCGGCTCATGGAGTCTCTTCGTTACGGCGCGTACTCGGCAGTCGGGAACGCGCAGACCGTCTCGGCACCGTACGTCATCGCGGGGTCCCACGAGGCGACGACGAAGCGCGACGCGAAGCCGGTGTCCCAGCACTCCGACGCGGTGGCGCCCTGGCTCGGAAGATCTCCGCCAGTCGCGCGAACGTCGCTGCGGCCTGAACCGGTCTGCAGCCAGCGGCTCTTCACCGTCAGCACCTCGACGCCAGGGCCCGTCACCCAGTTCTTGTTCATGCGGAACTTGAACTCGCCGCCGTTGCCCGGCTGCTCACGGTAGTTGTAGTTGACGTCGACGAACTCGCCCGTCTCACCGTCGCGCACCTTCTGGAAGATGGCGTCGATCGCCACGTCAGCGCCAGCGGTGAGCTTCGAGTAGGTGTAGCTCGCGGAGCCGACGTTGCCGTCGTTCTCGGGCAGCTCCTTCGCCTTGTCCCAGTCGAGCAGGAAGGTGCCGCTGCCGAGCTTGTCGCCCGTCGAGACGTGCGAGCCCGAGAGGATCGAGCGGTACTTCGTGTCAGCCTCGGTCTTGCCTTTCGCCTCGAGCAGATAGGTGAACTGGTTCTGCGCCGTCATCGTCACGGTGAACTTGAAGGTGTTGGGCGAGAGCGCGTCGGTGTGCGGGCCCCAGACGGCGACGTTGTTCGTCACCGAGGTGGGCGGGTACTCGGCGATCTTCTGCACCAGCGTGAGCACCGCGCCGCCAGCGCCGTTGACGGTCGACGTCACGCCGCGCGTCAGCTTGTAGAACTCGGCGATCTGGCCCTCGAGGCCGTCGCGACGCTGGCCTTCGCCCGTGAGCGCCGTCTTGTTCTCGGGCAGGTTGAGCTTCACGGTCTCCTGCTTCGGGAAGCCGTTGCGAAACGGCTCGCCCTTGTCGACGCCACAGCCCGTGATCGCCAGTCCTGCCACTGCCACCGCTGCCATCATCACTCGCTTCATTGGTGTGTCCTCCCAGTGTGTGCCCGGTGTGTCCGGGTTCGCAGGAATGGACACAGCCCTGTCGGGAAACAGAAAGCGGCCCGCGTGCACTTCAATGGCACTGTGATTCCGTAGACTTGCGTCGATGAAATGAGGTGCTCCGAGGGTTACCACTGGAGTATCCGCACCCACACATCACCGCCGTCAGGAGTCCTCCATGCGTTTTGCCGTCCTCATCGCCGTTGTCATCTTCAGCTCGTGCACCACGATGCAGCGTCGCCAGACCGAGCAGGTCGTCGCCTCGACCCTCATCACCGACGCGCAGGAGACCGAGCTCGGCTTCCAGGTGCACGAGGAGCTGAAGAAGGAGAACACGAAGTTCCTCGATAATCCGGATGTCGGTTTCTACGTGGGTGGGCTGGTGAACAAGCTCAAGCCCCTCGCCGATCAGGATCGCCCGGGAGTGAAGTGGCAGTACTTCGTGATCGATGATCCCAAGACGGTGAACGCCTTCGCGACGCCGGGCGGTCGCATCTACGTCTACACGGGCCTGCTGCTCGAGGCGGAGAACGAGGCCGAGGTCGTCGGCGTGCTGGGCCATGAGCTCGGTCACGTGGTGGCACGGCACTCGGCGCGGCAGCTCGTCGCGGCGAAGGGGCTCGAGACGGTCGGCGCGATGGCGCTCGGCAAGGATCCGGGCGACGTGGCGGTGCTGGCGGCCGGGCTGATCGGCAAGGGCTCCATCATGGCGTACGGCCGCGACATGGAGCTGGAGTCGGATCACTACGGCGCGAAGTACGCGAACGCGGCCGGCTACGCCCCGCAGGGTCTCGCGTCGTTCTTCGAGAAGCTGAAGGCGAAGGGTGAGCTGCCGGGCTTCCTCACGTTCCTGTCGACGCACCCGGCGAACACCGAGCGCATCGAGAAGATCAACGCGCAGATCGCCGGCGAGGGGCTGCAGAGCAAGGAGCTCGGCGCCGCGTCGCTGAAGGCGATTCAGGCCAAGATCCCGCGGTAAGCCGTTTCACCGGTGCGCGAGGGGCCGAGCTCAAGGGCCCGCGTCAGCTGCAGGCACGTCGAGGAGATCGTCGGCAGTCCACGGCAGCTCGTTGAACTTCGAGCTGTCGATCTCGACGATCGCCTTGCGTCCACCCATCGCGTACGAGCTGCCGGCTTTCCCGATCAGCTCCTTGCCGAGGGTCATCATCGCCAGCTCGGCACCCATGGGACCGAAGAGCCGAATCGTGCGCGCCTGCTTCGCGTCGAGGCCGTAGGTCTCGATCATCTTCGCGTCAGGTCTGTCGATGACGACGCTGCCTGCCTTGATGGCCGAGAGCGTCCACAACGTCGTGGCGATTCGGTAGCCCTTGGCCTTGCCGCTCTTCGGAGCCGTCACCTTCCACGCCTCGATGCTCGCATCGGCTGACTCGCGCTCGACGATCACCTCGGGGCTGCCCGGCGTCGAGAGGACGATCTTCGTCACCAGCTGCCTCGCGAACGGAATGAGCGATTTGTCGCGCAGCTCGATGGCGTTGCGATCGAAGGCCGTCCGGGCGGTGGCGTTCACCTGCGCGAGCACGCGCCCGTCTGAGTCCTCTCGGAGCGCGTACAACACCGAGCCCGCATCGCCCGGCGGCATCGCGAGCTTGACCTTCACCTCGCCCGACGAGAGCACGAACGTCGCCGAGGCGATCGGCGCGTCGAAGCCGAGGGCCTTGAGTCGTTCCTCGGTCGCTTCTCCGGGGAACGCCGTCGCGCGCTCTCCGCGAATGGTGCCGAGCACCGCTTGCACGGTCACGGTGTCAGCGAGCGTCGCCTCAGGGCGGGTGAGCCTCCACAGCTTGTCCTCGCCGCGCACGAGCTCCCAGTCGTTGGTCCTCGACTTCAGGGAGAAGCGCTCGACCTTCGGCTCGTCGATCGCGAACAGGTCCTTCTCGCGCAGGTCGAACGTCGTCTTGGCGACCGACCACCGCACGCCACCCTCGGCCATGTGCACGACGCGGCTGCCGTCCTTGCGCATGTAGATCGTCCCGTCGAACGGGTTCTCGATGCCGCCCTCGAGCGAGACTTTGCGGATGGCACTGTCGACCAGCGCTTCGGCTTCGACCCTGAACGAAGGAGCATCGAGGCCGTACGTCTTCAGCTCGGCGTCAGTGGCCTCGCCCTCGAGGGTCGTCTTGAAGCGCGCGGTCTGCAGCTGGCTGACGACACCATCGACGACGAGCGGGTCGATCTTCGCCTTCACCGGAGCCGTGATGCGCCACTGCTGCCCAGACTCGCGCTCGAGCACGGTCGTCTCTCCGGCGGTCGTCACGGTCAGCTTCACGAACTCGACGGTCGCCGCACCGGCGTCACGGTTGCGGCCTTCGGCGCCGGTCGCGAACAGGTGCTCGTCTTGCGCCTTCTTCTGCGCCGTCTTCTCGTCCTTCTCGTAGACGCCTTTGTACGCGAACAGCGCCACGCCGCCCGCCACGAGCAGGAGCCCGACCAGCGCAACGAGGGTCTTCTGCATCTGGTTCATGCCGTCACTCCTGCGTCAGCGCGAGCGCCGCGTCAGCCACACGGTGAGACCCACGCCGATCAGCAGCATGGGCAACACGTCCATCACCACGAGGCGAATGTTGCTCAGCATCGCGGCGTCGACCTGCAGCGACGAGATGTCGCGATCGGGCGGTCGAATGGTGAGCTTCTTCGGCTGATTGCTGACCCAGCCCATGACGTTGAGCACCAGGTTGCGATCGCCTTCGATGGAGAACAGATCGAGCAACACCTGCACGTCACCGAACGCGACGAAGCGGGCTTGATCGAAGCGCTTGGTGGGTGAAGTGACGTCTCGGGTCGACACCGCCACGACGCCGAGCTGGCCGGCCTTCTCGCCAGGATCGAGCTTCGGGTCTTCGTCAGGCTTGGTCTCGAGCCAGGCCTCGGGCGTCGTCAACACCGTGTTGAGCGCCGTGACGCCTGGCAAGGTTCCTTCGCGGAGCACCGTGATGCTGCGTGACGAGAAGAACAGCAGGTTGAGCTTGTTGGACTTGAGCGCCGCGACGGTCGGGTGATCGCCGAAGAAGGGCGCGACGATGAAGTAGGGCTGCTCCGGGTCGACGCGCGGGTCGGCAATGACGCCGTTGTCGATCTGCAGGCCGTACTTCGCGAGCAGCGCATCGAGGCCAGGCTCGTAAGCGGCTTCCGCGAAGTAGAGAAAGCGGCCGCCCTCGTCGAGGTACTGCTCGATGAGCCGCTTCTCGCCCTCGGTGTACGCCGACTTCGCGCCTGCGCTGATGAGCACCGACGCGTCGCGGGGGATCTCGTTGCTCTTGCCCAGGTTGAGCGTCTCGCAGACGTAGCCGTCGTTCATGAACGCCGCCTTCACCTTGGTGAGGACCTGCGTCGGCCCACCTTGGGGCATCGGGCGCTCTTCAGGGTCGAGCGGGACTTCTCCGTGCCCTTCGAGGAAGTACACGCGCTGCTCCCCGACCTTCTCGAGGCGAATGAGCGCGTTGGTGAACTCCTGCTCGCCTTCAGCGGCGTCGGCCAGCTTCGGGAGATTCGCCGTCGTCGAGCTCTCGGTCGGCGCGCCGGGGTTGCGCACCAGTACGGCCGCGAACTGCTGCTCGCGAATCTTGTACTTCGCGACGAGGTCGGGCGCCTTGCGCGGGTCCTTCACTTCCCACGTGAGCTTGTCCGTCTCCTTCGAAAAGCGCTGGAAGAGATCGTCGATGCTGTCGGGCAGGGGCGTGACCGAGAAGATGACGATCTTCACAGGCTCCTTCAGCTCCTTGAGCGTGTCGCGCGTCTGCTGCGAGAGCGAGAAGAGCTTCTTGTTCGTGAGATCCCAGGTCTGGTTGCGCCGGGCGACGATGAAGTTCGCGCCGACCATCAGGGCGATGAAGACGAAGCCGATCGCCGCCGACGACGAGAAGAAGAACACCGAGCGCGTCCAGGTCGCGATCTTCTCGGAGTTCGTCACCGACCACAGCACCAGCATCGCGACGCCGAGCCCCAGCTTCACGCCGAACGCGACGTACGAGCCCGAGGTGACGAAGAGCGTGACGAAGGAGGTGAGGGTGAGGAGCAGCCCGACGCCGCCTGCGACTTTGCCGAGGGTCTTCATCATCACACCCACCGCCGCGACTCGACCGACCGGTGCGTCAACACCAGGAACGTCGCGATCACGCTGCTGAAGAAGACGATGGGTTTGAGATCCAGCACGCCTCGGAGCGGGTTGCGGAGCTGCGCGTCGAACGCCAGGTGATCGAGCACGCTGCGCCACGGCTCCTCGGCGTTGGGCGCGACGATCTTGAGCACCATCCACACCAGGCAGATGGCGAAGGTGATCAGGCCCGCGACGATCACCGACTCGGTGAGCGACGAGATGAAGGTGCCGATGGCGAGAATCGTGGCGCCCCAGACGACGAGCGCGCCGAAGCCGAGCATCACCGTCACCCACTCGAGCGTCGCGGTCTTCTCAGAGGTCGTCGCCGAGAACGACGAGCCGAACATCGCGAGCACCAGCGGGTAGACCATCGTCACGCCGACGGTGGCTCCGATGATCACCAGGCCGCCGAGGTACTTGCCGAGCACGATCTCCGCGCTCGTCACCGGAGACGTCATCAACAACTCGAACGTTTTCTGCCGCCGCTCCTCGGCGAACAGCCGCGCCGACAGGAACGGCACCACGAAGAGCAACACCACCAGCATCGTGGAGAACAGCGGCATCACCACGCCGTCGGTGAGGTTGCGGAGGAATTGGGCGTCAGGGCTGACCTGCTCCCAGCCTCCCTGGAGGCGGATGTCCTCGTGCGCCTGCTTGAACTGTACGAGCAGGCCCACGAAGAAGAACGACGAGACGAAGCTCACGAAGGTGAACACGATCCACGCCCAGGGGGTGGTCAGGTAGACCGTCATTTCCTTCTTCGCGATCGCGATGATGTTGCGCATCGAAAGCGTCCTTTGACGTCAGTTGGCCGTGAGGGAGATGAACTTCTCTTCGAGGCCGTTCTCTTTGCCGCCCGAGATGGCCGCCATGGTGTCGTCCGCGACGATCTTTCCACGGTGAATGATGAGCACCTGCTCGCAGATGGTCTTCACCTCCGCGAGGATGTGCGTCGAGAGCACCACGGTGTGTTGCCCCGCGAGGCCCTTGATGAGCTGCAGCACCTCGTTGCGCTGGCGCGGGTCGAGGCCTTCCGTCGGCTCGTCGAGGATGAGCAGCTTCGGGTTGCCGATCAGCGCCTGCGCGATGCCGACGCGCTGCCGGTAGCCCTTCGAGAGCGCGGAGTTGAGGCGATCGAGCTCCGTGGTGACGCCCGTGCCCTGCGCCACGCGATCGATCTCGCTCTTCACCTGCTTGCGCGGCACGCCTTTGATCTCGGCGACGAAGTGCAGAAAGCCACGAACGGTCAGCTCGGGGTACAGCGGCGGCGTCTCGGGCAGGTATCCAATCTGTCGCTTCGCCTCGAGCGGCTTCTCGAACACGTCGAAGCCCGCCACACGCGCCTTGCCCTCGGTCGCTGGCATGAACCCGGTGAGGATCTTCATCGTCGTCGACTTGCCCGCGCCGTTGGGGCCCAGGAACCCGACGATTTTTCCTTCGCCGATCGTGAAACTCAGCGCGTCGATCGCGACACGATCGCGGTACTTCTTGGTCAGTCGCTCGACCTCGATCATCGCCATGCGGGGCATCCCTCCGGTCTTCGAAAGCGGGCGGACTTAAGGGGCCGCGATCGAGCAAGTCAACGGAGAAATCTGAGTGATTTTAAAAGGTTGAACGAGGCGCAACACCGGGCCGCGCCGTCCTATTCCCATTCCGCGCGTTGGCGAGGCAGGTGCAGTGCGGTACAGCGCGCCGTCGTTTCGCGCGTCCCGGAGGCCACATGGCCCGCATCGTCGTTCAGAAGTTCGGAGGCTCCTCGGTCAGCGACGTCGAGAAGATCCGCAAGGTGGCGCAGCGGGTGAAAGCGCGACGTGACGAGGGCTGGGAGCTGGTCGTCGTCGTTTCGGCGATGGGTGACACGACCGACGAGCTGCTCACGCTCGCCAAGCAGATCAGCGCCGACCCACCGCGCCGCGAGCTCGACATGTTGCTCACCTGCGGAGAGCGCATCTCGATGGCGCTGCTGTCGATGGCGCTCCAGGACATCGGCGTTCCGGCGATCAGCTTCACCGGCAGCCAGTCAGGCATCATCACCGACGACACCCACAGCCAGGCGCGCATCGTCGAGGTGAAGCCGGGCCGAATCGAAGAGGCGCTGGGGCAGGGCAAGGTCGTGATCGTCGCGGGGTACCAGGGCGTCTCGCGGAACAAAGAGGTCACCACGCTGGGTCGTGGCGGCTCCGACACCTCGGCCGTCGCGCTCGCCGCCGCGCTGCACGCCGACTGTGAGATCTACTCCGACGTCGACGGCATCTACTCGGCCGACCCGCGAATCGTCCCGTCGGCGAAGAAGCTCGACTCCATCTCTCCCGAAGAGATGCAGGAGCTCGCCACCGCCGGAGCCAAGGTGCTCAACGCGCAGGCCGTCGAGTTCGCGCGCGAGCAGGGCATCGTCATTCACGCGAAGTCGACCCACAGCGCAGGCACCGGAACGCGCATCGAAGCGAAGCCCGGCGA
>JAUXRI010000308.1 GCA_030681895.1 Myxococcales bacterium
GCATCGACAGCAGCAACAGCTCCACCTTCTGCCAGCCGCTCGGCACCTGCTCGACGGCTTCGACGCGCACCTGCACCGTGTCGGCATCGAACTACGAGGCCTACCCGGGCGCCGGCGGCCCTCGCTGCGGCATCGACAGCAGCAACAGCTCCACCTTCTGCCAGCCGCTTGGCACCTGCTCGACGGCTTCGACGCGCACCTGCACCGTGTCGGCATCGAACTACGAGGCCTACCCGGGCGCCGGCGGCCCTCGCTGCGGCGTCGACAGCAGCAACAGCTCCACCTTCTGCCGAATGGGCGACAGTTGTAGCAACAGCACCACGCGCAGTTGCAGCCGCTGAGCCTGCGCTACTCGAGCACGCACCCACGCTTGTCGTCGACGAACCGGGCCTTCCCTGTCCACGAGATGAAGGCCGAGGCTTCGACCGTCTTGTTGACCGTGTCGACCGTGAAGCGCGCCACGTTCGGGCTCGCGCGCACCCAGTCACGGCAGTAGGCCTCGTCCATCTCCATCACGAAGCGGCACGTGCAGGTCTGCACCGCCGACTGCGACGAGATGAGCTCGAGGTCGTTGTTGTCGTAGGTGCGCAGCTTCGCGCCGTCCTCCGCGCAGCCGGCGAGGAGGAGCGTCACCATCACCGTTACCACCGAGGGGAGCGTCTTCATGGCCTGGTCACCGGGAGCGCGAACTTCACCAACTCGTTGACGGGAATGCTGCCCTTCCGGTCATCACCGGTCCGCACGATGATGACGTCCTCCGAAGGGACGACGATGATGCGCTGCCCCCAGTGACCGAGCGCCGCGTAGGTGTCGTCCGGAGCGTCCTTCCACGGCTTCTCGACCCCATCGGCCGGCGGACGATTGAGCCACCACATGTAGCCGCTCGGCTCGCCCTGGCAGGGTAGTTGATACGTATCGGCCGGGGCGGTGACGCCTGAGCAATCTCCACGGTTCGTCCGGAAGGCCTCGTTCGGCGTCGTCGACTGCTGCACGAAGCCCAGCGGCAGCAGGCGCTGGTCGTTCCAGCAGCCGTCATTCAGGTAGAGGTAGCCGAACTTCGCGTAGTCGCGCGGCGTCGCGTACACGAGGCTGCCGCCCTGCGGCGTGCCGGCCTTGTCCTCTTCGAAGATGACGCGCTTCATGCCGATGGGCTCGAAGAGCTGCGTCCAGAACCCGTCGACACCGTGCTTCGGCATCAGCGCCTTCTTCGCGAGCAGCGCCGCGACGTGCGCAAAGCCGGTCGAGTAGTTGAATTGGGTCCCCGGCTCCGCGACCTTCCGGTGCGTCAGCACGAAGCGCGCGGTGTCGCGGTGGCCGACTCCGAACAGCATCGCGAGGGGACTCGACACCTGGTACCCGCTGTCCTCGTATTCTTCTTGCCACTGGAGGCCCGGCGAGAAGGTGATGAAGTGCTTCACCTGAATGGCGCACACCACCGGGTCCGACGCGTACTCGGGCAGGTACGTGCACACCGAATCATCGAGCTTCATCAGGCCCTGGTGGACCGCGACGCCAATCAGCGCGCTCGACACGCTCTTGCCGACCGACCATGAGATGTGGCGCTTGTCGGCGTCCCACCCGCGCGCGTACTTCTCGTACACGATGGCGCCGTTCTTGATGATGAGGAGGCTGTTGGTGCGGTAGCCGAGCCGCTCCTCGGGCTTGCCGACGATGGTGAAGGCGTAGTCCTCGAGGGCTTTGATCTCGGCGGCCTTCGCGGTGGGGTTGACGAGGGCCTCGGGCCACTTCTCGGTGGGCCAGCTCGCGCGCGCGCGGCACTGCTGGGCCTGCGCGAGTGACGCGGTGACGACGAGCGCGATGACGATGAGTCGGTTCATGGGAGCGCTCCTTTCAGAAGGGAATCGTGGTGAGCGGCATGACGGTCGTCGCGCTCACCGAAGGGATGAAGGACGGCAACACGGCCGAGGCCGTCGCCGCGGGGGGCTTGCGGAAGAAGCGCATGGTGCCGACCGTCGCGGCTCCCATCGCCGCGCCGTCGATGACGCTGAAGAGGATGAGGCCGGGAATTCCCGCGAGGCTGACGCCGACGAAGCCGGCGATGACGGTGGCCGCGATGTGCACGATGGTCGCGGCCGCGAAGCCGAGCCAGAAGCTGAACTTCCCGTCGGCGTCGGTGAGCTTCCAGTTCCCGAAGATCCACGCGGCGAGCGCGGTGAAGGCCGGCGCGACCAGCGCCATCGGGAGCAGCCCGAAGATGGCGGTGGGGATGAGGGAGATGCTCAGGTTGCCGAGCGCGTTGGCGAGCAGGAACCCGAGCGGCGCGCCAACGAACCCGGCGGCTGCGGCGACGCCGAAGTGCAGGCCGAACGACGGCGGCTCATTCACGGTGGCGGTCGGGGTCAACACCGAGGAGGGAGCCGCGGCGGCCGGCAAATCGTCTTCCATCAACAACCGGGCCGCCATGGCCTGCGTGGCGCCGAGCATGAGCACGAGCGCGCAGAGAAGGGGAAACGTGTGTCGCATGAGTCCTCGGGGTGAAGTCGGCGTACTCGAGCCGCGCAGGGTCTTCGATAGGTCGCGCCGCGACGCGACGCCACCGAAAGCACGCACTGGTCAGACGCACCGTTTCATGTGACGTCCGCTCCATGACGATGCCGAAGTGGGCGAGCGCGACGCTGGCGTGCCCCCGATGTGGTGGAGCGCTCTCGGGGTTGACGGCGAAGCAGGCGACGGTGGTGCGCTGCGACGACTGTGGCCCGTATCCCGTGCTGGCCGGTGTGCCCGTGCTGGTGCCAGAGCCGGCGCTGTGGTGCGCGACGTTCTACGACGCGGCGCTGTCGGCGCTCGCCGAGGTCGACCGCTCGTCTCGCGTCGCCGTGCAGACGCTGAAAGCGTTCGCAGACGCGTCGGTGGGCAGCGAGGCCGGCCGCTTCTCCGATGACTGGACGTCGTGGGAGGCGAGCGGTGATGACCCGCCGGCGCTGCACGAAGGCCCAGGCGCCGACGCCCTCGCCGAGCTGCTCAAGGTCGCCACCGAGCAGTCGCCGTCGTTGTGGCTCGAGCACCGCACGCCCGATGGCGTCGTGCTCGAGGTCGGCTGCGGCGCGGGCGCGATGTCGGCGCGGCTGGCGACGAAGCGGCGCTCGCTGCTGGTGGGCGACGTCTCGCTGCGCGCGGTGCTGACCGCGTCTCACCAGAGCGGCGCCGTGCCAGTCGTGATGGACGCGCAGGCGCTCCCGGTGCGCGCGAAGTCGCTCGACGGCCTGCTCGCCGAGAACGTGGTCGACCTGCTCGATGACGCCGAGGCGTTCTTCACGTCGGCCAAGCTGGCGCTGAAGCCGAAGGGCGCGCTGCTGCTGTCGTCACCGGCGCCCTCGCTCCAGAGCCCGGATGAAGACGACGACATGCTGGCGCGCCTCGCACGGAGCGCCGGGTTCACGGTCGACGAGTCGGCGG